>CACAIR010000001.1 GCA_902532565.1 uncultured Pelagibacteraceae bacterium
ATAGTCTGCATTTCTTTTGTTTTTTTAATTTCATTGTTGAAATCACTAAAAATCAGTAAATCTTTATTTTTATTTTTTTCTGTAATTAATGATGCAACACTTAATCTCTTTTCAGTTTTATTTAATTTTCTTCTTTTATAGGCAAGTTGACCTTTGGGTCCGTGGGCTATACCACCACCGACAAAAATAGGTGCTTTCTTACTTGCATGTCTCGCCCCACCAGTTCCTTTTTGTGCATATATTTTTGAAGTTGGACCAGAAACCTCATTTTGTTGTTTAGTTTTTGCGTGTCTTCCTTTGTAATTAGCATTTGTTTTGTACAAAACACTATTAACTAATTTTTTATTTATTTTTGCTGAAAAAATTTTATCAAGAACCTCAATAGAACCTTTTTTTCCATCCAAATTTAACTTATCTAATTTCATTATTTTTTCTTTTTATCTGGAGTTTTTTTGGCTAGCTCTGCAGCTTTTATTTTTTCATCAATTGTTAGTTTGTTAATGTTTTTTACTGACTTTTTAACCAAAATTTCAGTATTTTTAGCGCCTGGAATTGAGCCTTTTAAGTAAAGTAACTCATTTTCTACATCTGTTTTAATAATTTCGATATTTTGCATAGTTCTAAGTTTATCACCCATGTGACCTGCCATTTTTTTTCCTTTAAACACTTTACCAGGATCTTGTCTTTGACCAGTAGATCCATGAGATCTATGTGAAACAGAAACACCATGAGTAGCTCTTAAGCCTCCGAAATTATGTCTTTTCATAGCTCCAGCAAAACCTTTACCAATTGTTTTTGAACGGGTGTCTACAAATTTAGTATCTTTAAATATTTCTAATCCAAATTCGTTACCCTCTTTATAATCATCTATATTTTCAATTCTAAATTCTTTTAATTTTCTCTTTGCTTCTGTATTTTTTTTAGCAAAATAACCTTTCATTGCTTTAGTAAGTTTAGAGTTTTTAATCTTTCCATAACCTAATTGAACAGCGCTGTATCCTCTTTTTTCTTTATCTATCACGTGAATAACTCTAGCTTTTTCCATCTTTAAAACAGTTACAGGAACCAATTGACCAGTTTTATAAAATTCTCGGGTCATACCTATTTTTTTTCCAATTAAAGCAATCTCATTCATAATTAAATCTTAATCTCCACATCAACGCCAGAAGCTAAATCTAATTTCATTAATGCCTCAACAGTTTGTGGTGTTGGTTCAACTATATCTATTAATCTTTTATGAGTCCTCGACTCAAATTGTTCTCTACTTTTTTTATCAATATGAGGTGAACGTAAAACAGTGTATCTCTCAATTTTAGTTGGTAAAGGTATTGGTCCTTTAATTGTTGCTCCAGTTCTTTTAACAGTGTTTACAATTTCCTCAGTGGAAGCATCTAAAATCTTGTTATCATAGGCTCTTAATTTTATTCTTATATTTTGTTTTTCCATAATTAACCTGCAATCTTTTTAGTTACTTCGTCCTGGACATTTTGAGGTACTTTTGAATAATGATCAAAAAACATAGAATATTGTGCTCGACCTTGAGACATAGATCTTAAATTATTAATATACCCAAACATGTTAGCTAAAGGAACCATGGCAGTAATAACTGTTGCGTTTCCCCTTTGCTCTTGAGTGCTAATTTGACCTCTTCTACTATTCAAATCCCCTATCACGTCACCCATATAATCTTCTGGAGTGACTACTTCAACTCTCATTACAGGTTCTAATAATTTTAAAGTACCTTTCGTACATGCTTCTTTAAAGCAAGCTCTACTAGCAAGTTCAAAGGCAAGCACACTTGAGTCTACATCATGATGTAATCCATCTAAAATAGTAACTTTATAATCTATCATTGGAAAACCAGCTAATATTCCAGTATCAGAAACAGTCTCGATTCCCTTTTCAACTCCTGGTATGAATTCTTTTGGTATAGCACCTCCTTTTATCTTGCTTTCTACAGATCTACCTGCACCTGGTTCTTGAGGCTCTACTAACAGCTTAACTTTTGCAAACTGTCCTGCACCACCACTTTGTTTTTTGTGAATATACTCAACCTCAGATGCTTTTTCCAATGTTTCTCTGTAAGCAACTTGAGGTGCTCCTACATTTGCTTCTACTTTAAATTCCCTTTTCATTCTATCTACAATTATGTCTAAGTGTAGTTCTCCCATACCTTTAATAATTGTTTGTCCCGACTCTTCATCAGATGTAACTCTAAATGAAGGATCCTCTTTAGCTAACCTACCTAGAGCTTCACCCATCTTTTCTTGGTCAGCTTTTGTTTTTGGTTCTACTGCAATCTCGATTACTGGATCTGGAAATTCCATTGGTTCTAATAAAACAGGTTTTTCCTCATCACATAAAGTATGACCGGTTATAGTATATTTCAGTCCTGCTAATGCTACAATATCACCTGCATTCGCTTCTTTGATATCCTCTCGAGAGTTAGCATGCATTAAAAGCATTCTTCCAACTCTTTCTTCTTTTTCTTTAGAAGAATTATAAATGCCAGTGCCTGTTTTTATCGTGCCTGAATAAACTCTAATAAATGTGAGTGAACCAACAAATGGGTCATTAGCAACTTTAAATGCTAATGCAGAAAAACCTGCTCGATCTTCAAATTTCATTTCTAATTCATCTTCAGATCCTGGTTTTGTACCTTTTATAGAGCCAATATCTATAGGACTAGGTAAATAATTTATAACAGCATCAAGTAAAGGCTGAACACCTTTATTTTTAAAAGCTGAGCCAGTTAAAATTGGTACAAAACTAAAATTCAAAGTACCTTTTCTAATGCAACTTATTAGGTCTTCTTCTTTAATCTCATCACCATTCAAATAAGCTTCCATTAGCTTTTCATCTTGTTCAACTGCCATTTCAACTAACTCTGTTCTATATTTTTCAGATATTTCTTTTAATTCATCAGGAATATCTTTGTACTCCCACTCAGCTCCTAGGGCTTCATTTTTCCAAACTTGTGCTTTCATTTTAACTAAATCAACAACACCAGTTAATGAAGCTTCGATTCCTATAGGAACTTGAATAACCATTGGTTTTGCACCCAATCTATCTTTAATCATATCAACACATCTAAAAAAATCAGCACCTGTTCTGTCTAATTTATTTACAAAACAAATTCTTGGAACTTTATATTTATCAGCCTGTCTCCAAACTGTTTCTGATTGTGGTTCTACTCCTGCAACTCCATCAAATACTGCAACAGCTCCATCTAAAACTTTAAGTGATCTTTCTACTTCGATAGTAAAATCTACATGGCCAGGTGTATCAATAATATTTATTCTATGATCTTGCCAGAAACAAGTGGTGGCTGCTGAAGTAATTGTAATACCTCTCTCTTGTTCTTGCTCCATCCAATCCATAGTTGCAGCACCATCATGAACTTCTCCTATTTTATGACTCTTACCTGTATAATATAAAACTCTTTCAGTGGTAGTTGTTTTACCAGCATCAATATGTGCCATAATCCCTATGTTTCTGTATTTATCTAAAGTGTGAGTTCTGGCCATATTTATCTACCACCTAAAATGTGCAAAGGCTTTATTTGATTCAGCCATCTTATGTACATCCTCTCTTTTTTTTACTGCAGCACCTTTTTTTTCATAAGCATCGTAAAGTTCATTAAAAATTTTATCAGACATGTGTTTATCTTTTCTTTTTCTTGCTGAGTCTACTAACCATCTAATAGCTAAAGCTTGAGCTCTTTTACTTTTAACCTCCACTGGAACTTGATATGTGGCACCACCAACTCTTCTAGATCTAACTTCTACAGTTGGTTTAATATTGTTGATTGCCTCATTAAATATATTAATTGGTTCATCTTTTGATTTTGTTTTAATTTTTTCTATTGCATCATAAACTATTTTTGCAGCAACTCCTCTTTTACCATCAAACATAATATTATTTATTAATTTTGGAATTATAGTTGATTTAAACTTCGGATCTGGAATGATATTTTTTTTGGGTTGAGTTTTTTTTCTAGACATAAATTATTTACCTTTTTTTGTTCCGTATAAAGATCTTCTTTTTTTTCTATTAGCAACACCTTGTGTATCTAGATTGCCCCTTAAAATATGATACCGAACACCAGGTAAATCTTTAACTCTTCCGCCTCGAATTAATACAACTGAGTGTTCTTGTAAGTTATGCCCTTCACCAGGAATATAAGCTGTAACTTCAAAACCATTAGATAATCTAACTCTAGCTACTTTTCTAAGTGCTGAGTTTGGTTTTTTTGGAGTAGTTGTATAAACTTTTACACAAACACCCCTTTTTAATGGTTGTTTTTGAAGAGCTGGAACTTTATTCCTTTTACTTTGTTTAACTCGTTTTTTTTTAAGTAACTGGTTAATAGTCGGCATAATTATTATATTTATTTTATTAATGTTTTTGAGAGAAATAACTGACAGGTTATTTAAGGCAGCGTTTAGTGTCTACGAATAACACTACATTCCAACCAAAAACATCGCCAAAATACTAATTAATTTAACTTTGTCAAACTAAAACTAATGATTGAAAGGTATAATTTTATTGATTTACAGGGGTTTCTGAAGCTTCAATTTTATCCTGTTCTGACAAGAATTGATTATCATCTTCAATAGCTTTTTTGTTCCATTTATTCTTAATATTACCTGTTCCAGCTGGCACTAATCTACCAACAATGACATTTTCTTTTAATCCATTTAATGGATCTACTTTACCTTTTATTGCAGCATCAGTTAAAACTCTTGTTGTTTCTTGAAAAGAAGCTGCTGAAATAAACGACTCTGTTTGTAGTGAAGCTTTAGTAATACCCATTAAAACTCGTTCTCCGACAGCTGTTGTTTTATTTTCTGCTCTCAATTTTTCATTCATGTTATCAAACTTAATTCTATCAACAATTTCACCTGGTAAATAAGATGAGTCACCTGATGACTTAACCTCAACCTTTTTTAACATCTGTCTTAATATAGTTTCGATGTGTTTATCGTTTATTATTACACCTTGAAGTCTATAAACTTCCTGAACTTGGTTTACAAAATATTCTGTTAAATCTTTAATACCCATTATTCTTAAAATATCATGAGGTAAAGGTTGACCATCTAATAGATATTCACCTTTTTTAATTCTTTCACCCTGATTAAAATTAATATGCTTTCCTTTTGGAATTAAATAATTAGATGGTTCACTACCATCCTCAGGAACTATAGAAATTTTTTGTTTTCCTCTTACTTCTTTACCAAAAATAACTTGACCATCATTTTCTGCAATTATAGCACTATCTTTTGCTTTTCTTGCTTCAAATAATTCTGCAACTCTTGGAAGACCACCTGTTATATCTTTAGTCTTAGTTGTTTCTTTTGGAAGTCTTGCAATTACATCACCAGCAGATACTTTTTGTCCATCTTTAACTGATAAAATTGAGTCAGGCACTAAGTAATATCTTGCTTCATTATCATCTGCTTTTTTAATTACATTTCCTTTTTCGTCCCTAAGAGTTATTCTCGGTTTTAAATCAGTGCTTTTAGATTGCGATCTCCAATCAATTACTGATTTAGATGATATTCCAGTTGCGTCATCTGTTGTTTCTTGAATTGAAATACCATCAATTAAATCAACAAAACTAGTTATACCACTTTTTTCCGCAATAACAGGTGTAGTGTAAGGATCCCATTCACAAATTTTTGTATTTGCTTTAACTTTGTCCTCATTCTTGAAAAATAATTTTGATCCGTAAGCAACTTTATATACAGCAACTTGAACTCCATTATCGTCCTCAATAGATAGTTGTGTATTTCTTCCCATAACAATTAAATTTTTCTTTGAGTCCTCTAAAATATTCGAATTAATAATTTTTAAAGTTCCCTCATTTTTAGTAACTATTTGAGATTCTTGTTTAACTGATGCAGTACCACCAACATGGAACGTTCTCATTGTTAATTGTGTGCCTGGTTCACCAATTGATTGAGCAGAAATCATGCCTATCGCTTCACCAACATGTACCATTTTACCTCTAGACAAATCTCTTCCATAGCAAGTAGCACAAACTCCTTCTTTAGAACTGCATGTCATTACTGAAAATACTTTTATTGATTTAATGCCAGCAGCATCAATTTTATCGCAAGCAGCCTCATCTATCATAGATAATTTTTTTATTATGACTTCACCAGTAATTGGATTTTTTACATCTGCAGCAGTTACTCGTCCTAAAGCTCTTTCAGATAAGCTCACAACAACATTACCACCTTCTAAAATTTCTGATAATTCAATAAATCCTGGTGTTTCACAATTTACCTTGGTTATAGTTAAATCCTGTGCAACATCACAAAGTCTTCTTGTTAAATATCCAGAACTCGCTGTTTTTAAAGCAGTATCAGCAAGACCTTTTCTAGCTCCGTGAGTTGAATTAAAATATTCAAGAGCAGTTAATCCCTCTTTGAAATTTGATGTAATAGGACTTTCAATAATTTCTCCAGATGGCTTAGCAATTAGTCCTCTCATACCAGCTAATTGTTTCATTTGAGCAGCTGATCCTCTGGCTCCACTATCTGCCATCATAAATACTGAATTTATTTTTAATCCATCAGGTGTTTTTTCTGTTGCTGAAATACCCTTCATCATTTCGCCAGCAACTTTATCTGTACATTTTGACCAAGCATCTACAACTTTATTATATTTTTCACCCCTAGTAATTAAGCCCTCAGAGTATTGTGTCTCATAATCAGCTATCAATTTTTTAGTATCGTCAATTAGTTGTGTTTTACTCTCTGGAATAACAAGATCATCTTTTCCAAATGAAATTCCAGCTTTAAATGCATGTTTGAAACCTAAATCTTTTAATTTGTCACAGAAAATAACTGTAGTTTTTTGTCCACAAAATCTAAATACAATGTCAATTACTTCAGAAACAACTTTTTTGGGTAATAATCTATCAACTAAAGAAAACTTAATATCTTTATTTTTTGGCAATAGGTTTGCTAATAAAAATCTTCCAGCTGTAGATGTATATTTCTCTAATTTTTTATTTCCCTTTTCATCAACAGTCTCAAATCTTGAAATTATCGTACTATGAACCTTTATTTGCCCTGATGATAAAGCAAATTCAATTTGATCTGCATCAGTAAAATAACCCGCAGATTTATCTGTTAATGGTTCTTGAGATAAATAATAAATACCTAAAATCATATCTTGACTAGGTACAATGATTGGTTTTCCATTTGATGGTGATAAGATATTATTAGTTGAAAGCATTAAAATTCTTGCTTCCAATTGTGCTTCCAAACTTAATGGAACATGAACAGCCATTTGGTCTCCATCAAAATCAGCATTAAAAGCAGCACAAGTTAATGGGTGTAATTCAATAGCATCACCTTCTATTAATTTTGGTTCAAAAGCTTGTACACCAAGTCTATGTAATGTAGGTGCCCTATTTAATAATACTGGGTGCTCTCTAACTATTAATTCAAGTGCGTCCCAAACTGCATTTGTTTCTTTTTCAACTAACTTTTTTGCCTGTTTAATTGTTGAAGCTAAACCTAATTTATTTAATCTGGCGTAAAGGAATGGTTTAAATAATTCTAATGCCATTTTTTTTGGAAGACCGCACTCATGTAATTTTAAGTCTGGTCCAACTACAATTACTGATCTACCAGAATAATCTACACGTTTACCTAATAAATTTTGTCTAAATCTTCCTTGTTTACCTTTTAGCATTTCAGCTAATGATTTTAGAGGTCTTTTTCCTGTTCCGGTAATAACTCTACCACGTCTACCATTATCAAATAATGCATCAACTGACTCTTGAAGCATTCTTTTTTCATTTCTTACGATAATATCAGGTGCTTTTAAGTCCATTAATCTTTTTAGACGGTTATTTCTGTTTATAACTCTTCGATATAAATCGTTAAGATCTGATGTAGCAAACCTCCCACCATCTAAAGGAACAAGTGGTCTTAATTCTGGAGGAATAACAGGCACGACTGTCATTATCATCCACTCAGGTTTTTGACCTGTTTCAATAAAAGACTCTATTAATTTCAATCTTTTTATTGCTCTTTCCTCGTTAACTTTGGACTTAGTTTCATTAATATAGCTAACTAAATTTTTTCTTTCTAAATCAAGATCTAGATTTTTTAACATTTCTAAAACAGCTTCTGCTCCAATACCTGCTGTAAAAGCTTCTTCGCCAAATTCATCCTGATATTTAGCTAATTCTTCCTCATTTAAAAGTTGATTTTTTTTCAAACCTGTCAAGCCTGGCTCTATAACTATAAAATTTTCAAAATATAAAACTCGTTCTATTTCTTTTAGTTTCATATCAACTGTTAGGGCAATTCTGCTTGGCAAAGATTTTAAAAACCATATATGTGCTACTGGTGTTGCAAGATTAATGTGTCCCATTCTTTCTCTTCTCACATTAGATTTTGTTACTTCAACCCCACACTTTTCACAAATAATACCTCTAAATTTCATACGTTTATATTTTCCACATAAACATTCATAATCCTTGATTGGTCCAAAAATTCTTGCACAAAACAAACCATCCTTTTCAGGTCTAAAAGTTCTGTAATTTATAGTCTCTGGTTTTTTTATTTCACCATATGTCCATGATTTTATTTTTTCAGGACTTGCTAAAGAAATTTTAATACTATTAAAATTTTGAGCTTCTGATATTTCTGAATTTTTAAATAGATCTGTTAATTCTTTTTTCATTATTAATTTAGTTCCACATTTAAAGCTAATGATTTAATTTCTTTTACTAATACGTTAAATGACTCTGGTATTCCAGATTCAAAATTTTCTTCACCTTTAACAATTGTCTCGTAAACTTTTACACGACCAGCAACATCATCTGATTTAACAGTCAAAATTTCCTGAAGAGTATAAGATGCTCCATAAGCTTCCAAAGCCCAAACTTCCATCTCACCAAATCTTTGTCCACCTAATTGTGCTTTTCCACCTAAAGGTTGTTGTGTAACCAAACTATAAGGTCCTGTTGATCTGGCATGAATTTTATCTTCTACTAAATGATGAAGTTTAAGCATATAAATAATTCCAACTGTTACTGGTCTATCAAACTGTTCACCTGTTCTTCCATCCCACAAGTATGTTTGACCAGAGCCAGGTAATTTTGCCAACTCAAGCATGTTTGTAACGTCTTTTTCTTTAGCCCCATCAAATACTGGAGTTGAAATAGGTACACCGTTTTGTAAATTTTCACATAAATCTCTAAATTCTGTTTTGCTCAATTTTTCAACTTTATCGTTAAAAATTTCCTCTCCATAAACAGATTTTAAAAAATTAGAAATTTTTTCTGTTTTTTCTATCTTTTTATTATTTTCATTAACTAAATTTTTAACCTCCTCACCAAACTCTTTACAAGCCCAACCCAAATGAGTTTCAAGAATTTGACCAACATTCATACGACTTGGCACACCAAGTGGATTAAGTACTATATCCACTGGTTTTCCGTCTTCTCTATATGGCATATCTTCAACAGGGACAATTTTACTTACTACACCTTTGTTTCCATGCCTTCCTGACATTTTATCTCCTGGTCTTAATCTTCTTTTTATTGCAACAAATACTTTAACCATTTTCATTACACTTGGTAACAAATCGTCACCACTTCTTATTTTTAAAACTTTGTCCTCAAATCTTTCAGTTATATCCTGTTTTGCTTTATTATATTGGTCTTTCAATTGAGATAGGGTTGTCTCATTATTTGCATTACTTACATTTATCTTAAATACATCATTAATTCCTAATTTATTTATTTTATCAAAATCAAGTTTTGTTCCTGATTCAAGATCTTTAATTTTTTTAGTAACTGAGGAACCTGATAAAATTTGAGCAACTCTTTGCTTAATACTTCTCTCTAATATTTCTTCTTCAACAATCTTATCTTGTTGAACTTGATCAATTTCTGCTCTTTCAATTGTTATTGACCTTTCATCTTTTTCTATACCATGTCTATTAAATACTTTTACATCTACAACTGTACCACTACTACCTCTGGACATTCTTAGAGACGTATCAGTAACATCGATAGCTTTTTCGCCAAAAATTGATCTTAGCAATTTTTCTTCAGGTCCAGATGCTGAGTCACCTTTTGGAGTAACCTTTCCAACTAATATATCTCCTGCATTAACCTCTGCTCCAATATATACAATTCCCGATTCATCTAAATTTTTTAAAGCTTCCTCATTAACATTTGGTATATCTCTTGTAATTTCCTCTTCACCTAATTTGGTATCTCTGGCCATTATTTCATACTCAACTATATGAACAGATGTAAATACATCATCTGTCACACATCTCTCAGAAATTAAAATGGAGTCTTCAAAATTATATCCCTGCCACGGCATAAATGCTACAGTTACATTTTTACCCAAAGCTAGCTCACCTAATCTTGTAGACGGCCCATCTGCTATTATATCTCCAGGCTTTACTTTATCACCAACTCTTACTAATGGTCTCTGATTAATACATGTATTTTGATTAGATCTTTTAAATTTTTGTAAGTTATAAATATCTACACTCGATTTTGTGAAATCAGTTTCCTCAGTTACTTTGACTACTATTCTTTTTCCATCTATTTTATCAACTACACCTTCTCTTTTAGCTACGATTGTAACCCCAGAATCTAGTGCTACATCACTTTCTATACCTGTGCCAACTAATGGCGACTCTGGTTTTAATAAAGGTACTGCCTGTCTCATCATATTCGAACCCATAAGTGCTCTGTTAGCATCATCGTTCTCAAGAAATGGGATTAAAGATGCAGCAACTGAAACAAGTTGCTTTGGAGATACGTCAATATAATCTATCGTTTCTGGCTTAGATAATAAAAAATTTAAATTTTGTCTACAAGAAACGAGTTCCTCTATAATATTATTATTTTTATCAATTTTTGTATTTGCTTGAGCGATGGTAAATTTTGTTTCTTCCATTGCGGATAAATACTCAACTTTGTCTTGTACAACACCATCCTTAACTCTTTTATATGGACTCTCAATAAAGCCGTATTTATTTATTTTTGCATAAGTTGATAAACTATTTATTAATCCAATATTTGGACCTTCTGGAGTTTCGATTGGACAAATTCTTCCATAGTGTGTTGGATGCACATCTCGAACTTCAAAACCTGCTCTTTCTCTCGTTAAACCACCTGGTCCTAGAGCTGAAACTCTTCTTTTATGAGTAATTTCAGATAAAGGATTTGTTTGATCCATAAATTGAGACAATTGTGAACTCGCAAAAAAATCTTTTAATGAAACCGTCAATGGTTTTGCATTTATTAAGTCCTGAGGCATAGCAGACTCTACATCAAGAGTAGTCATTTTTTCTTTGATGGCTCTTTCCATTCTGTAAACACCAATTCTTGCTTGATTTTCAACTAATTCACCCACTGATCTAACTCTTCTATTGCCTAAATGATCAATATCATCAACTTCATCTTTACCATCCCGTAGATCTAACATTTTGTGAATAATAGCTATAATGTCATCATTTCTTAATATAGTAATTTTATCAGAACATTCCTGATTTAATCGAGAGTTCATTTTTACTCTACCAACATCAGAAAGATCATATCTGTCAGAGCTAAAGAATAAATTATTAAAAATTTGAGTAGCGATTTCTATTGTTGGTGGTTCACCAGGTCTTAACATTTTATAAATCTCTGTAATAGCTTCATCTTTTGTATTATTCTTATCGTTTAAAATTGTTGCAAGTAAATAGGGACCTTTGTTAATTGAGTTTGTAACTGAAATTTCTAATGAACTTATATTTGCATCAAGAATTTGATTAATTATTGTATCATTTAGTTCGGTACCAATTTTAAATGTTCCATCTTCTTGATCGTTGACTTTTACATCTTTATGAAGAAATTTTCCATATAATGAGTCTTTAGAAACTAGAATATCCTTAAGACCTTCATTAGATAATTTTTTTGCATTTAAATAATTAATTTTATCACCTAATTTTATTACAATGTTTCCAGTTTTTGCATCTATAACTTCCTCTGAAAAATTTTTTGCTTTATAGTTTTCAGGATTAAATTTTGTTTTCCATTTTTCAGTTTTATTATCAAATATAAATTGTTCTTTATCATAAAATTCATTTACTATTTCAGATTTAGTATAGCCTAGGGCTAGCAGTAATGTAGAAGCTAGAATTTTTTTCTTTCTATCTATTTTAAAATATAAAAAATCTTTTATATCAAATTCAAAATCTAACCATGATCCTCTATTAGGAATAACTCTACAATTAAATAAAAGTTTACCGCTTGCATGTGTTTTGCCCTTATCATGATCAAAAAATACACCTGGACTTCGATGCATTTGATTTACTACCACTCTTTGTACACCATTAGTAATAAACGTACCGCTGCTAGTCATCATTGGTACTTCACCCATATAAACTTCTTGTTCTTTTGCTGATAAAATATCTTTTGTATTATTTTCTTGATCTATTTCATAAACAACCAATCTTAATGTACATTTTAGCGCAGAGGAATAAGTTAAGCCTCTAGCTATACATTCTTCAACATCAAACTTTGGTTTTTCTAATCTATAAGATACATATTCTAAAGTTGCCTTATCATTTAAATCTTCTATTGGAAAAATACTTTTAAAAACTCTATCAAAACCTTTAGTGATTTCTGCTTCAGCATTAAAATGAGTAAGTTCATCGTATGAGTTTTTTTGTACTTCGATTAGATTTGGTATGGATAAACTTTCTTTTAGTTTTCCAAAATTTTTTCTAATATTCTTTTTTTCAGTAAAAGATATTTGCATCTATATTTTTAAAACTGATCAATAAATAATCAGCTTATGAATTCTTTCTAATTAATCTATTTCAGTTCTACTTTTGCGCCGGCAGCTTCTAGTTTAGCTTTTATTTCTTCAGCCTCTTTTTTTGGAACACCAGCTTTGACCTCTTTGGGTGCGCCCTCAACTAAATCTTTAGCTTCTTTCAATCCTAGTGAAGTTGCTGCTCTTACTTCTTTAATAACGTTAATTTTTTTATCACCAGCTGATACAAGCATGATTGAAAAATCATCTTTATCTGCTGCTGCTTCGCCACCTGCTGCTGCTGCTGGAGCCGCTGCGGCCATTGGAGATACACCCCATTTTTCCTCTAATTGTTTTGAAAGATCTGCTGCTTCAGCAACAGTCAAACTTGATAAATCTTCTATAATTTTATTTAGGTCAGGCATATTGTCTACTCTTTGGGTTTTGTTTCAGAAATTTCTGTGGTCAAACTACTCATTTTTTCTGAGTGTGCAAGTAAAATACTTACTATTTTTGACGCTGAAGCATTTAATATTCCTATAATATTAGCTCGAGCCTCATCTAATGTGGGTAAATTAGCAACTTTTTCTACTCCTGCTTGATCTAAAACTTCGTTGTCCATTATTCCACCAATAAGCTTTAAATTTTCATTATCTTTTGCAAATTTAGATAGAATCCTTGCTGACATTATTGCATCTTCTCCAAAAGCAACAGCTGTAGGTCCTGAGAATAAATTTGATAAATCTTTGCACTTAGTTTTTTCTAAGGCTAATTTAGTTATTCTATTTTTAGTGATTTTAAAAATAATACCCTTTTCTCTCATTTTAGCTCTTAACTCATCAAGCTGGGGCATGGTTAAACCTTGATAATGTGTAACCATCACTGCTTTACTATTTTCGAACTGAGTAGTCATCTCAGAAATATAATTTTTTTTCTTTTCCTTATTCATCATGACTATATTACCTTACCTAATTTAACTTTATAAGAAACACCCATTGTTGATGTAGCAAAAGTATTTTTAATCAAATCACCTTTTAAAGTATTGTTAGATTTTTCTTTTTCTAAGGCATCTAAAATTGCATTATAGTTTTTAAGTAATTGATCATCACTAAAAGATTTTTTACCAATACTTACACCGATATTTCCATCTTTATCATTTCTAATTTCAACTTGACCAGACTTTGCATTAGTTACAGCCTCATTAATATTTTCTGAAACAGAGCCAAGTTTTGGATTTGGCATCAATCCTTTTGGTCCTAAAACTTTTCCAAGTTTAGAAAGTTTGATCATCATTCCTGGTGTGCAAATTAATTTTTCAAAATTCAATTCACCAGATTTAATTTTTTCTATAAACTCATCGCTACCTACTATATCTGCACCAGCATCTTTTGCCTCTTGTGCTTTATTATCTTCACAAACAACTGCAACTTTTACTTTTTTTCCAGTACCACCTGGTAAATTGACAACTGTTCTAATATTAATTTCACTTTTTTTTTGTTTATTGTTAATCTGAAAACTTAAATCTAATGACTCATCAAATTTAGAAGTACAATTCTTTTTTAGCTGAGGTAATAACTTTTCAATAGTATCAGCATTCAAGTCTCTTGTATTTTCGGGAAGTTTTCTAAATCTTTTTGATTTCATTATTCTTTAACCTCTATACCCATTGATCTTGCTGATCCTGAAATTATCTTAACTGCTTGTTTTAAATCTAAAGCATTCAAGTCATTCATTTTTTGTTTAGCAATTTCTTCTGCTTGTTTTTTGGTAATTGAGGCAACAATACTTCTGCCTGGTTCTTTAGATCCACTTTTTAATTTTGCTGCCTCTCTGATAAAAAAAGAAGCTGGTGGTGATTTAATTTTAAAATCAAATTTTTTATCCTTATAAACTGTAATTTCTACTGGAACAGGTTTTCCAGCCATTGATTTGGTTTTATCATTAAACGCTTTACAGAACTCCATAATATTTACACCACGTTGTCCCAAAGCAGGTCCAACAGGTGGGGCTGGATTTGCTTGACCACCCTTAATCTGTAATTTTATAAATCCACTTATTTCTTTTTTTGCAGCCATTAACTTATTTTCTCCACTTGATTATATTCTAATTCAACTGGTGTTGGACGTCCAAATATAGAAACTGAAACCTTTAGTCTAGATTTTTCCTCATCTATTCCTTCAACCATACCATTGAAAGATGCAAAAGGTCCATCAACAACCTGAACTTTTTCACCAACACTATACTCTATACCAGATTTTGGCTGAGCTACACCATCCTTAATTTGACCTAAAATTTTTTCAATTTCTTTGTCGGAAACCGGTACAGGCATACCTTTAGTTCCTAAAAAACCACTAACTCTCTTTATATTTTTAATCATATGATAAATACTATTGTCCATTTCACTCTTGATTAAAACATAACCTGGAAAATACTTCTTTTTTCTCTGTATTCTCTTTCCTCTTTTTACTTCAGTAACATCATGTGTTGGAACTACTATCTCTTCAAATTTTTCTGTGATTTTTGCTTTTTCTGCCTCTTCTTTTATTAATCCAGCTACTTTATTTTCAAAACTTGAATGAGATTGAACTATATACCAATTTTTCATTAGATACTTACCTTGAGTAATAATTCTAAAAAAAATTTTAAAACTTGATCTAAAAGTAAAAAAAACAAGGACATTACAACAGCCATCGCAAAAACCATTAATGCTCCTTGAAGAGTTTCTTTACCTGTGGGCCATGAAACTTTAAAAGCTTCTTGTTTTACTTCTTGAATAAATTTAATTGGGTTTTTCATAACTTTCAACTCTATTGGCAGGAGCGGAGGGACTCGAACCCTCAGCCTCCGGTTTTGGAGACCGGCGCTCTACCAATTGAGCTACACTCCTATATATAGAGTTTACTCTATAATTTTGGTTACAACTCCAGCTCCTACAGTTCTACCACCTTCTCGAATAGCAAAATTTAATTTTTCAGACATTGCTATTGGAGTAATTAATTTCACTGTAAACTTAGCATCATCACCTGGCATTACCATTTCTGTACCAGCAGGTAACTCAACTTCACCTGTTACATCTGTTGTTCTAAAATAAAACTGAGGTCTATACTTTGTAAAAAAAGGAGTGTGTCTTCCACCCTCTTCTTTTTTAAGAACATATGCTTGTGCTTCAAATTTAGTATGTGGCGTAACAGATCCAGGCTTACAAAGAACCTGTCCTCTTTCAATATCGTCTCTTTCTACACCTCTTAAAAGAACACCAACATTATCCCCAGCCTCACCTGAGTCTAGAAGTTTTCTAAACATTTCTACACCAGTACAAACTGATTTTTTTGTCTCTCTAATTCCAATAATCTCAATTTCATCACCAGTTTTCAGTACCCCTGATTCTACTCTTCCGGTTGCAACTGTTCCTCTTCCTGAAATAGAAAATACATCTTCAACAGGCATCAAGAAGTCCTTATCTTTAGGTCTATCAGGTTGTGGAATATGTTCATCAACATTTTTCATCAATTCTAAAATTGAATTTTTACCAATTTCATCATCTCTTCCCTCTACGGCAGCTAGTGCAGATCCTTTTGCGATTGGAGTTTTGTCTCCTGGAAATTTATAAGAAGTAAGTAATTCTTTGATCTCTTCCTCGACAAGTTCAATCATTTCTTTATCATCTACTTGATCTACTTTGTTTAAGTAAACAACTATTGCAGGAACTCCTACCTGTCTTGCTAAAAGTATATGCTCTCTTGTTTGAGGCATAGGTCCATCAGCTGCATTCACCACCAATATTGCGCCGTCCATTTGAGCAGCACCTGTAATCATATTTTTTACATAGTCAGCATGACCTGGACAATCTACGTGAGCATAATGTCTTTTTTCAGTTTCATATTCAACGTGAGCTGTTGAAATTGTAATACCCCTCTCTTTTTCCTCTGGAGCCTTATCAATTTCATCATATGCAACTGATTTACCTCCACTTGCCTCAGCTAAAACTTTTGTTATTGCAGCTGTTAAAGTGGTCTTACCATGATCGACGTGTCCAATTGTACCAATATTACAATGGGGTTTATTTCTAACAAATTTTTCTTTTGACATTACTTTATTTCCTCACATTCTTTTTGTTTCTAATTTTTATTCTTGGAGCGGGTAAAGGGAATCGAACCCTTACATCCAGCTTGGAAGGCTAGCGTTCTACCATTGAACTACACCCGCAAAACCCCAAGAGTAACACTCCATTATTATTTAAAATTTTACTGATTGGTGGAGGGGGAAAGATTCGAACTTTCGAAGACCGAAGTCAACGGGTTTACAGCCCGCCCCATTTGACCGCTCTGGAACCCCTCCTCATTTGGGGAAGTGTCCCCTGTTCAATAAAGCTTCAAACAACACGCGTTTTATATATTTTATTTGTGTAATTGCAATATGAGAATTATTAAGAAAATATAGCAAAAAACGTATAAAACTAATGAAATTCTATGAATAAACCCAGTTTTTTTATTGTTGGTCAACACGCTGTAATAGAGGCACTTAAAAATCCCAAGAGAAAGGTGTTAAAAGTATTTTTGACAGAGGAAAGTAAAAAAAATATCCACAGAATAAACCCAAAAAAAAATTTATTAGCAGATGTTAAAGTTTTTTTTAAAACCAAAAAAGAATTAGATAAATATTCTACAAAAGAAAATTTGCTTCATCAGAGTTATGTTGCTGAAATTGAACATTTAGATAAACCAATTTTAAAAGAATTTATTAAAAACAAAAATAACATTACTTTTGTTTGTTTAGATGGTGTTACAGACCCTAGAAATATTGGCTCATTAATTCGAAGTGCAGCCTCATTTAATATCGACGGTATAATAGTTAAAGAAAGAAGTTTTCCTGAGGAAAGTAAATTAATGTATAAGGCCGCAAGTGGAGCGATGGAATATATTAATGTATTTAAAGTATCTAATATTAATTCTACTTTAAAAAATTTAAAAGACAAAAACTTTTGGGTATATGGTTTTGATGGCAAAGGAGAAAAAAATTTTACTAAAGTTGAATGGAAAGGAAATAATATTCTATTATTTGGCTCAGAGGGATCTGGAATGCATCAACATACATCTAAATATGCTGATTTTTTGGTTAAGATTGACATCAATGAAAAAATTGAAAGCTTAAATATTTCTAATAGTGCAGCCATTGTTTTTCATCATTTAAATTATTTAAAAAAATAGTTGATTAATTTGAAATTAATTAATAATCATTACTTATGCCCTTGTAGCTCAGCTGGTAGAGCAATTGATTTGTAATCAACAGACTTCAATTTAGTTTCACACACTGCATTTAACATCAAGTAAACACTAGCATAATTTAAGCAAAAAAGATTCAATAATTTTATTCTTATAAACACCAACTAGACATCGACAGATTAAAAATTTATTCATTTAATTTAAAATATCAATAATACTTTTTTTAATAGTTTCACTTACTTTAATGGTCCCTTCTTTATTTGGATGAATTCCATCTTTTTGATTTAAGCTTGGATTAAGTGCTACTCCATCAAGAAGAAATGGAATTAAGGTTAAATTATATTTTTTTGATAATTTCGGATAAATATCATCAAACTCTTTTTTATATTTTTTCCCATGAGTGTTTGGTGCAACCATCCCAGCTAAAATAATTTTAATTTTTTTATTGTTAGCAATATTTATTATTTGTTCTAAATTTTTTTTTGTTTCATCTGGTTGAATTCCCCTGAGCATATCATTAGCTCCTAATCCTAAAATGATTAAATCTATTCCTGGTTCTGATAAGCTCCAATCAACTCTATTCAATCCACCTGATGTCGTGCTTCCAGAAACACTTCCATTAATAACTTTAATATTTAAACCAGCTTCCTTAAGATTATTTTCTAAAACTATTGATAAATGATATTCTTTAGGTAATCCATATCCAGCCATCAAACTATCACCGAATAAAACTACCTTTTCTATTGCACTTGCGTTTATGTGCACTAGAAAGATTATCAAAATTTTTATAAATATAGTTTTATTCATGAGTACTCTTCTTAAATTAAAAAAAATAAATCTCAAATACCAAACTGGTAAAGATAATATCAATGTTTTAAAGAATATTGATTTAAATATTAAGAAAAAAGAGACTGTTTCTGTTGTTGGGGAAAGTGGCTCAGGGAAAACAAGTTTAATCATGTTAATTGGGGGGTTGGAGAAACCTAACTCTGGTAAAATAATTTTCCAAGATCAGGAAATTACAGGCCTTAGTGAAGATGAGGTATCTGAGATAAGAAAAAAAAATATTGGAATAATTTTTCAGTCGTTTTATTTAATTCCTAATTACACAGCGGTTGAAAATGTTGCGCTTACACTTGAGCTCAATAATTTTAAAAATCCAGAAAAAGAGGCAAAAATTTTATTAGATCGTTTTGGTTTGAAGCATCGTTTTAATAATCTACCAAGTCAATTATCGGGTGGTGAACAACAAAGGGTTGCTATCGCTAGAGCAATTGCAATGAAACCAGAATTAATTTTAGCTGATGAGCCAACTGGAAACTTGGATACTGAAAATTCTATAATGATTGCAAATATTTTATTTAAGTATGTAAAAGAAGAAGGCTCTTCTTTAATCATGGTAACTCATGACTCTAAACTTGCTGACAAAGCTAAAAGAAAAATAAAAATTAAAGATGGAAAAATTAAATAACCCTTCAGAATTTAGTTTGATTTTAAAATATGCTTTAAAAGACTTAAGCAGAAATTATCATAAAATATCTAGTATCATTGTTACGCTATTTATAAGTCTTTTTATATTAAGTGCTATTTTCACAATTGAAGATAGTCTTAAAAAAGAACTAAATGATAATGCTAAAGCACTTTTGGGTGGAGATTTAGAGATTGATTACAATCGTAATCCAGGAAATTTAAATTTAGTTAATCAAGTAAAAGAATTTGCAACTGTTTCTCAAATGATTGAGTTCAGTACTATGCTTTCAACAACAGGAAGAGAAAAGAATAAATCATTATTTACTAGAATTAAAACTGTGGATGAAAAATATCCTTTATATGGAAATGTTGTTTATGAGCCAATTGGTGCTTATGAAAGAATGCAAAATGAACCTTACTCTATCCTTATCAATGAAAGTTTATCAAAAACCCTTAATGTAAAAATTAATGAAAAGGTAAAAGTTCAAGATCAAAACTTTACAGTAATTGGAATTATTAAATCAGTGCCAGATGTTAGTGGATTTGTTGCATTTGGAGATTGGGCTTTAGCAGGAAAAAAAACTTTAGAAATTTTAAAACTAAATGGAATTGGAAGCTTTTTAAACTATGAATACAAAGTAAAATTTAAGGAAAAAGATAAACCAGAAGAGATCGAACAACGAATTGAAGAAATTTTTAAAGATGATCAAAAAGTAAAGCTTAGATATCCTGAAAATTCTGCAAGTGGAATAAAGAGAATTATCAATAATTTTTCTCAATTTTTATCTCTTGTATCAATCAGTGCAATGTTAATTGCAGGCATTGGAATCGCAAATACTCTGCTTTCTTTTATCAATCAAAACAACATGTCTATTGCTGTAAGAAAGGCGGTTGGCTTTTATTCAGGCAATATTAAAACCTTATATTACCTTCAGTTATTTATACTTTTATTCATCATCACTGTTGTTGCTTACGGATCGAGTTTTTTAATTGTACCAATAGTAGATAAATATCTATCTGATGGATTGGGATTGAATGTTTATCCGGTGTTTTCATTACTTAATTTTTTAAAAATATTTTTAGTTGGTTTGTTAGTTCTTGTAATTTTTTCTATTCCAACAATCAGCTCTATAGATCAAGTAAAAGCCTCTAATTTATTTAGAAACGTATTTCAAAACCTTCAATTTTATTATTCTAAAAGATCAGTTGTTCTGAGCTTTGTTTTATTATCTATCTTAATTTTATTATTCACCATTGGATCTGAACAACCTTCTTATAGCTTGGGTTACTTTGCTGCTTTTTTTGTTTGTTTAATTGTTTTTTTCTTACTTTCAAAATTAATTATTTTTTTTCTTAAGAAATTCAAATCAAGTCCAATAATTTCTTTAAAAGTTTCAATTAAAAATATTACTCAGACAAAAAGTATAACTCCTATAACAGTTATGTCTCTTGGCTTAGGGGTTACTTTGTTATTAACTTTAGCTTTAGTTGGTACAAATTTTCAAAGGGAAATTGCTAAATCTATTCCTGATATTGCACCCGATTATTTCTTTGTTGGTATTCAAAAAGGAGAAAGAGAGAAATTTGAACAAGGTATTTTAAATATGGATCCAAATGCATCTATTGAAATTGTACCAATGGTTTCATCTGGTATTGTAAAAATTAATGGTATTGATCCTAATACTTATATTAAACCAGATAATGACAGTTACTGGGTTATTGGTAGTGAACGAAGATCCTCGTGGGTAGAAAATGTGCCTGAAGATAACTCAATTTTAGAAGGCGAATGGTGGGATTTATTAAATCCAGATCAACTTCAAATATCTTTAGATGCAAAAGTTGCTAAGGATTTTAACATACTGTTGGGTGATATCTTTACTTTAAATGTTTATGGACGTGAAATTGAAGGGAAAGTAGTAAATTTTAGAGAAGTTGATTATCGAGATTTAAGCATCAACTTTGCAATGTTATTTAACCCTCAATTTGCAAAAAATATTCCACATGAGTATTTGGCTACTGCAAAATTTAATTCAAATAAATTTGATGAAACTGAAATGCTTGAAATCATGCCAAGTTTATCAATGATTAAAATTGCAGATTATTTATCAAAAGTTACAGCTGTTTTAAATAAAGTATTTATTGCGGTTACATTAATTTCAGCGATTACCATTGTTATAGGCTTAATCGTAATTTCAAGTGCAATTATGGTTCAGGGAAAAGTAAAAGAATATCAAAATTTGGTTTTCAAAATTTTAGGTTTTTCAAAAAAACACATTATTTTTTCATCTTTAATTGAATTCATCATTATCTTTAAATCTGTAATTTTAATTGCAGTATTCTTTGCTGTGATTGGTTCAAAATTTATTATGAAAAATATTTTTGAATTAGTGTGGATGTTTGACTTTAAGATTTTAATTTATTTAGGACTTTCAATTGGTTTTATTACCTTGGTTTTGATATTATTAACTAACTTAAGATATCTAAATCCTAAAGTTTATCCTCTAATAAGAAATCAATAATAAAAATTTTTAAATTTATAGATTAAACTCCCACACCGACAAGAAACCGACAGATTAGTCACAAATGGTCTACAACAAGGTACAAGGTTACAAATAAGAGAATTATCTTTTAATAACCAAATCTTTTATGTGTTGATTTAATTGACTTTTAACATTAAAAACTTCGTTGATACGAATGCCCTTGTAGCTCAGCTGGTAGAGCAATTGATTTGTAATCAATAGGTCCGCGGTTCGAATCCGTGCGGGGGCACCATCACTCAATAAAATCAACACTAATTATTTTTACTAAATTTAATAATTTTTAACTGTTGTGTCGAGAGTGTGTCGAACTAGTGTCGTGATCAAGTGGTCGATACTTAGATCTTATTTTCTTTAGTTATTTTTTCTAAAAGTTGATTAGATTTTTTTTCTAAGAAATTTTCAATGTTGAATGTAACTATTTTACAGCTTCCCCCTGGATTGTGTTCAATTATTTTCAATGTTTGCCTATCTAGTGTAAAATCTTTTAAATCTCTTCCAAGCCAAAATATTTCAATAGTTTTGGGATAAGCATTATAATAAATTGATGTCTTATTCATTTTTAATGTGTAGTCATTAATCGAATATCTTTGAGCTTTTTTATCACTTATAAATTTAAAATATGTAGCACTAACTGCTTTAGAGTCTGCAAAATTACATTCTAACTGCTTACCAATAAGATTGCTTGCATAAGCACTACCACTCAACAACAAACTCAGAACCACGATCCCTAAAAGTTTTTTCATTATTAATCCTGTAAAAATTTATAAGTTAGAAAACTTAGTTCTAAAATTATGATCATCTCAATCATTTATTTATAAACCCAGCTATAAACCATCTAGTTAAAATATACCAAACTGGTATTGGAGCAAAAACAACAAACAAACCACATAGTGCCATGAACCAGTTCCAATTATGAAGTTCTTGAAACCACATCGGAATAAACATAATTATCCAAATTGCTGATAGAGTAAAATAAATCCTAGTAAGTCCTTTGCTTACACTTATCTTAGATTTTTTTTTCATGATCCAAAGTTATCATTGTGTCGTACGTGTGTCGAGATTACTGATAATTATTTATAAGTATTGCTAAAGCATACTTATTTGATTGGTGATACAAGATTTGTAATCAATAGGTCCGCGGTTCGAATCCGTGCGGGGGCACCATCACTCAATAAAATCAACGTTAAATATTTTTTAGAAATTAGAAATTCATCCGTTAAAACACTATAACTGTGTTAACAGTGTGTTAGGAGTGTGTTTCAGTCAAGTAGTCTTTTAACTAACTTGCGTCTTTGTCTATCCAGTAATCTAGTTCGGACTTGAAAGTGATATCTCTTTTTTTCAAAAAATTTATAAACTTTTCTTTTCTTTCCTTTTTTATGTTTTTAAGAAAGAGAAGTATTTGTTCATAAGTTAATGATTTAAGATTTTGATTTTCAATTTCTACTTCATCATTAAAATCAATACCATATTGAGGCATCCCCTTCTTGGGACAGATACTCTCAATATAAACAATACTATCAGGGTATTGTTGTAAGGTATAATAATAAGTAGCTATTTGATTTTCAAATCTATCGATCGCATCTTCTCTAAACTCTTTTTTGAGATTTGATTCATTCATAGTTTAAGTGTTGCTGAAGTTTATACGTTAAAGAACTTTAACAATTATAAATATAAACATAAATTGTGGCAATAAATAGATATATTGCTAAATTAAAATTATGAAAGAAGAAATTATATCTAGAATACAAGATGACCAAAGAGAAAATTTGTTAAAAAAGCTATTTGGATTATTGGATTCTGATGAAGGTAGAATTGGAGCAGATGCAAAAGATAAATTTGGAAATCGTTTTGAATTAAAAAGTGGTACAAAAAAGTCTGTAACAACAACCCGTGATGTTGGGGTGCATACACTAAAAAAATGGCTTGGAAAACACTGGATAGTGGGATTTGGAAAAATAAATTCTGGAAAATTTGAGTTTGAGGAAATTTATTATCTTTCACCAAATGATATGAAGGGATTTTGTCAAAAAATAGAAAAAAAAATATCTCCAGATTTAAATATATTTAATGAAGTTCAAAATATACTTAAAAAAGAAAAATACTCTTCTGAAAAAATCGAAAGATTAAAATATCTTGTTAACAGAGGATATACATTAAATAATCCAAAGATACCCTACAAATACATTGTTGAAAATGGAGTTTTGTTGAGAAAGTGGAATAACAAGAGTTTGAATGATGCAATTAATTTAAGAAGCAAAAAGATATAACTGTTTATTTTTATCTTCTTCTTTTTTTTTCTTATCAATATCAATATGTCTTTTTTGATCTTTAGAAAGGACATTTTTAAATGGTTTCCACCACAAAGTTTTAATATTTAAATAATCAGCATTCATTTGATCGTTCCCTCCATTATTTCTTTTTCTCGAACCATGAAGAGATCCACCACTTTTTTTCTTTGGAATAAAATTTGTAGCTTTATAAACAGTTCCTTCATGATGTTCATCATCTGCCCAAGAAACTACAGCTTCGACATTTGGAGAATTTGGATATTTTCTATACCAATCTGCCTGCAAAATTTTTAATGCAGAACCAATTGCACAACTTGCAACAGAAAAAGCATGATGTTGATTATTATTAGAAATTTTTTTATCTTGAACTGTTGGGCTGATCCACAGTCTTGCTAACTCTAATATATTTAATGGTGGTATTCCAAATAGTGGGACACTTAATCTAGGATACGCAAAAAGAATAACCCCAACTGGAATTTTGTCAATCATAACCCAGTATGGTAACTGCGCCATAGTCCTACCTCTGTGCAAGTAATGATAAACCATAATTATTCGTGTAGCCTCTTTTAAGTTGGCTATTTCTAGAGTTAGTCTTTTTGATAACTTGCCTTTATCTGCATCGAAATTTGGATATCTCCCAAAATTTTTAATCCACTCCATTTCTTTAGCGCCTGGTGGATTATAATTAAACCAACCCTTTTTAGTATTTTCTGGAAACTTAACTTCGTGAGCTAAAGTATTTTTAATCAATGATTCCTTCATTGGTACTATATTATACTTTATTTTTTTTATTTTCTACTGTGTTAATGGTGTGTTAAGATTTGAATTAACTTTTAATTAGCGTTGATAGTTTTTATCTTTTTAAATTTAGACTCTCGATTTGTAATCAATAGGTCCGCGGTTCGAATCCGTGCGGGGGCACCATCAGTATTTTAACACTTCAAAGATATAAATTATTTGATATACTTAATTGACATAGGCATGCCTTTTTCTAGGTCTTTGTTTGCTTGTTTACCTAAAATCTCCTTATAGTGTTTTGGATGAAGTCCAAATCCTGGACGGACCGATTTAACATTGGTCTCAGTAATCAACTCGCCTTTTTTAATATCTTCAGCAACATAAAGTGATCTCGAAAAATCTCTTTGGTTTTGCATTTTTTCTGTAATTTCAAAAGTAACTTTACCAATCATTTTCTCTGCACTTCTAACGGCATAAACCATTTCCTTAAACTCTTTTTCATCTAGCGAAAAATGAGAATCGACACCTCCATTACTTTTATTTAAAATTAAATGCTTCTCTATTACTCTTGCTCCATATGGAATAGATACTACCGGTGCCACTATTCCCAAGGAATGATCAGATAAACCGACCATTACATTAAAGCGTTTTGCAATTTCAGGTATTGTTGCTAAATTTGCTTCTTCATTTGATGTTGGATATGCAGAGGTACATTTAAGAATGATGATCTGATTGTTGCCTTGTTTTTTGCACGCTTCAATAGCCAATCGAATATCATCTTCGCCAGCAATTCCAGTTGAAATAATAACTGGTTTACCTTTAGATGCTACAAGTTCAATTAATGGAATATCCGTGATTTCATATGACGCGATTTTATAGGCTGGCACATTAAGTTTTTCTAAAAGTTCTACTGCTGATGGATCAAAGGGAGAAGAAAAACAAACCAATCCTTCTTCAGCTGCTGTTTTAAACAAATCTTGATGCCACTCCCAAGGCAGATGAGCCTCTTTATAGAGATCATACAGATACTTTCCATCCCAAGCTGTACCATGATCAATTTTAAACTGACTATTCTTTACATCTAAAGTAATTGTTTCTGCCTTGTAAGTTTGAAGTTTAACACAATCAGCGCCAGCACGTTTCGCTGCGCGAATAGTTTCCTTTGCCAATTCTAACTTACCATTATGATTAGCGGATAATTCAGCAATTATAAATGTTTTTTTTTTTAAAAAATCAAATGTTCCTATTTTCATTTTAATGACCAAACATTTTTTTTAATTGTTGAAGTGATAATTCATCTAAAGAATTAACCCTAAAATCAGCCTCATATTCTAGTGACACTTTTACTTTCTTATATTCCCCTGTGAGAACTTGCACAGTCCTAAATCCATCTTTTTTTAAATTTACAAAATCCTTTTTAGGATTATCACCAATGTAAATCAAGTCTTTTGGTTTGGCTCTCTCCCATTCTAATATCTTATAAAAACAATAAGTAGAAGGCTTTGAATAATTCACGCCATAATTGTGTGTAAGCATCATATTTCTGAAATACTTTTCAATTTTTAATGCTTTAATTTTTTTGGTTTGAACAATTTTGTTACCATCCGTTAACAAATATTTGGGATATTCTTTAAATCGCTCCAAACAACTTCTCCCAGATACAGATAAGGAGATTTTAGGTTTATGTAATCTATAAACAGACAAGCATTTTTGTATGAGTGTTTTATTTGATAGATGGTATTTTCTTAAAACAAAGTCAAATATTTTTCCTCTTCCCTGTTTTTGTAAAGTTTGAACAAATTCGGAATAGATTTTTTTTGACACTGCTACTTGATATTTCTTAGATAAATAGTCTGCAACAGCTTTAAAACCACTTTTAACATAAGTGATTTCCTTATATAAAGTATCGTCTAAATCAAATACAATAATCATAGATATGTATCGCTCAAATGCCTTACTAACGTCACTTGCTTGGTTGAAGCTAAAAATGGATATGAACTTATATTCGTCCCCAAAGCTTCTAAATAAAACCAATAAAAGGTGTCTAAACCAGCATGAATAGAAAGCATAGATGCTCCTCCAACGCGCGGATTACATTCAATTAAGAATACGTTACCAGACTCATCTATTATAGCTTGTAAAATAATATGCCCGTAAAAGTCAAACTTGTTCAGAAAATTTACAAACTTATCCTTCAAAGATGTATTTTCAAAATTAGTAGTAACTTGAGATTCTCCATCAACTACCTTAACACGCTTTCGCATAACTAGACCTTTGACTTTATTATTTTTTGTTACATATGCATCCACTGAAATTTCATACCCTTCTTTGAAAGGTTGAAATATTGGATCTTTTAGAGAGGCTGCATGTAGTTGTGCTTGAGTAGCATCTAAGTTTAACCCAATCGATAATGCACCGGCTCCATAACGTTCTTTCACCACAAACTTCTTTGAATTCAATTGTTCTAAGTTAATTGAGGAAGGAACAGCAACTTTTTTAAGACTTTCAAGTTCAGCAAACTTAAGTTTATCTAGACAAGTATTAACTGTTGAAGGTTCTGAAACCATTACTTCAATTCCACTATCAGAAAGGATTGATTTATTACGTGCAAAAAACTCCAACTCACCATCTCTGGTTGGAATTATGGCCCCAACATTATTAGACTTGCAATAAGTAATGAGTTCACTGATATTTAATTCATTTATTTTGGGCATTTGCCAAAACACATCTACGAAATATCTTCCAATACAAGTATTATCCATATCTGCCCCAAAAATCTTTGCTTTCTTGGAGACTTTTTTTACTCCAGCCCTAACTGCTTTAATAAGAGGCACTTTCTTAGAAATACTCGTAATTAGAACATTTGAATTATCGGAAGGTTGTTGCTCACTGTTTCGGTTTTTCTCAAATTCTATTATATAAGGAATTGCAGTTTCAAGATCTTCTTCGGGTAACCAATTTACCGCTTTTTTTAGTTCGTTCAGATCGGCTTGAGATGCCTCAAAAGGTATATCTGAAGCTACCTCTTGTTTTATCATCTTTGGGAAATGACTATTTAATATCTTCAAAACGTCTGCTACACTTCGCGAACGACCTGTTCCTAAATTTATGACGCCCTCGAATTCTGAAAGCCCTAATTTGAGTAACCCTTTAGCTGAATCCTTAGCATATAAATAATCAAATATTCCTTCAGGCCTGTATATTAAAATTTTTTTCTCCTGTATCAAATCTCTAATCCAGCGAGAAATGACATCGCGAGAGTTTTTTCCATAACCTCTAAAAATACGGACACAAACAGACGTGAAACTATCTCTTTTGAAAGTTCGTAGAAAGTCCAACTCAACTTCATGTGCTAATTTAGCCATTCCAGTTAAGTTTCTTGGAGAAATTGGATCTGTTTCCTTAAGATTTACTGGTTTAGTACAAGCTGAATCAAAACTGTATAATGACTTTTCATAAATCAAATAACTTGATGGAAAAACAACCCTTTTGAGTCCTTTAACATTACGCATCAAGGTCATTAGATGATTACTTAACCTTACGTTGTGCCAAAAATTCTCATCCCAATGATCATATGTTTCTTTGGATCTTTCAAAAGTAGCAGCTAAATGAATAAATATTTCTGGGTTAAAGTTATCAAGCTCTTCTTGAGTAATATAATTTAGGTCTCCACGTCTAAAAATTACCTCTTTCGGAAATCCCTCAGGGATAGGCTGTAAATCGCATGCCATCACAGTGGCCCCATTTTGAATTAAAATAGGTATCATTTCGCTGCCAATTACACCTGCAGCTCCACTTACAAATACTCTTCTACCACGATAATTCATCAGACATCACCTTTTACGATTCCATGGACAATCGAGTCGTAAAATTTTCCAAATTCAAATATATGATTTCGCATAACTCCCTCTTTCTTGTAACCATTATCCTCAAGAATTGAGATATGAAATTTTCTAAATGCAAAGCTTTCTGTAAACATGCGGTTAAATTTCATTTCTTCAAAAACCACTTTTTTTATCAAAGATATAAAATTATTCATATCCTCTTTATAAAGTTTGTTATCCTTAGCTCTTTGATCATCCAAAAGAAATGACATTTCTGCCCTTTTATCTTTCCAGGATAAATTAACTAAACCTCCATAACCGATTAATTGATTTTTTTTAAGAAAGCTAAAAAGTAACTGTTTTGTTTCATTATCACTAAAAAAGGATTTTACTTCATTTTTAAAATAAAGGGCCTGATCATCTGACGATAATTTGACAGCTTGTCTCAAAATAGGCATCTGTGCATTCCTCCATTTCCGAATACTTTCCATGTCTTCCTGACGAATAGGAATTATATTGTAGTTACCTTGGGAAAAGTTGTTTTGCTCAAGTGCTATATATTTCATTCTTCAAAATAAATCTCTTATACCATCTATTATATTGTCTAGCAAGTAAAGGCAGGTGCTAAAATTTTTTTTAAGATGTTTCTCTTCTTAACTGTTCTATCTTTATCTTTTTTTGAAGACTTTTGTTTTTATCATACAAAAGATTGAATTTTATTTTTTTATCAGTTTTTACAACAACATTTTTTGCATTTCTCACTTCGATATTATCTGCTACTGCACTTATAGGTCTTTTTTTTGGATTCAAATTTTTTATATTAATTTTTGATTTATCGCTAACAATTTTTCCTTTCCATCTTCGTGGCCTAAAAGGACTTATTGGAGAAATTGATAATTTTTTTGAATTAAGACTTAATATAGGTCCGTGAACAGAGAGATTATATGCTGTGCTTCCTGCAGGCGTTGAAACTAAGACTCCATCAGAAACTAATTTTTTAATTATTTGTTTCGTACCATAATAAATCGACAAAGATGCTGCCTGTCTACTTTGTCTTAGAATTGAAACTTCATTAATTGCCAAATATTTTCTAGATTGATTTCTTTTATTTTTAACTGTCATTTCTAGAGGAGATATCGTTATCATTTTAGCTTTAGATAGATTTTTCATTATCGATTTAGATGAAAATTTATTCATCAAAAATCCATAATTACCTGAGTTAATTCCATAAAAAATTTTTTTTGATTTTTTATTTTTTTTTAATGTTTGAAGCATAAAACCATCTCCACCAATTACGATGATAATATCAGTTCTAAGGATCTTATTTTTCTTTAAAATATTCAATAATTGAGATTTTATCTTTAAAGATTTTTGGTTTTTATCAGAAATAATTTGCATTTTTCTCATATCAAATGGTGCCCTCGGCCAGACTCGAACTGGCACTCCGCAAGCGGCAAGGATTTTAAGTCCTTTGTGTCTACCAATTTCACCACGAGGGCATGAGTTATTTTCATGAGTGTTTATGCCAATATTTATATTTGAACAAGAGGAATAAGTAAATTTTTTTTATTTTATCTCCCTAGTTTCTAGTCTGTTTCTAGTTATCCTATAGAATCCTATAATCATCTACGGAAAAAATAATACCAAATTAATATTGAAATTAATATGAAGGGAAAAATAAATACAGTTAATTCATAAGGAATTCCAAGTTGGTTATCAATTATTTCAGCGAAAGATTTTATTATTTCACCCATTGTCTATTCACTCATGCATTTTTTATACATTTTTTTTGCAGTAAATTCATTTTTAACATTGTAGGTTCTCTCCAGGCATTCTTGTTTTTTTGAGTCTCGACTATCTAATTTCTTGCCAGCCCAACCAAAAATATCAGTAAACATAGAACCAAAACCTAATATTGCTAAAAAAACTAATACTAAAACAAAAGTAATCCCAAAGAATGAGTCTGCTTTTTTGTTAAATTCATCCTGTCTTTGATTGTTACTTGCCGATCTACCGCCAAAATATTTATTTATAATCTCTTTTTCAGCTTCTTCACGTTTTTTCTTATTTTTGGTCATCTTTTATATTAGTCCTATTAGAAAATTTTCGGTAGGAACATTAGTTATCAACGCGCCAAATAATAAGCAAACAATAAAATAAAGCACCTCAGCGAAAATATTTTTTGATTTTACATAATTTTTCATCATTGGGAATAAATTGTATAAGAGATAAGTGTTTGCGCACAATATAATGAGCCAAATGGCTATAAATATATAATCATTAACACTATAAATTCCTATATTTAAACCTGCACCATCAAGCTTAACATATGCAAAAAAGTAAATTATTTGAAGAACAATTAATGAAATTATGATTGTTATTCTATTCATAAAAGACTCAGTTTAATAAGGCTTTAATTAAATCAAATCCTCCATTTAAAATTAGAAATATTGCAATTATCAAACCTATCGTTGCTAATATTTTTTTCATTACAAATTTAATAAAATTGACTCAATAAATTGATTATGTCTATAAGATTAAATAAAAGTTCCATAATTTATTTTATAATACCATCTATTTAGTTTCTAGTCTGTTTCTAGTTTAGCAAAATTTATTATTCATATTTTCCAATAAAAATAATTCAAGGTTTTCTTAAAGTGTAGGATTTAATGGGATTTAAGACTGTATGAGACTCTATGAGACTATAAAATATCTCTACCCTATGTTTTTTAAGTCCTTTGTGTCTACCAATTTCACCACGAGGGCATTAATGAATTTCATGAGTGTGTATGCCAATATTTATAATTGAACAAGATGAATAAGTAAATTTTTTTTATTTTATCTCCCCAGATCCGAGAATGATCCGAGATATCCTATAAGATCCTATAATAAGATGTTATAAACTTTAGGCATAGCGCATGGTAACAGAACGCTCCATTTAATCCAGTTGAGATTCTACAAATTCCCAATTAATTAATTTTTCGTAAAAATTCTCTAAATAATCAGGCCTTCTATTTTTATAATCTACGTAATAAGAATGTTCCCACACATCACAACCTAAAATAGGTTTCATATTTTGTATTAAAGTATTTTCAGCGTTTTGTGTTTTGCTGACTACTAACTTACCGTTGTTGATTGATAACCAACACCATCCGGAACCAAATTGAGTAATTCCTGCTTGAATAAACTGTTTTTTAAATTCATCTGTGCTTCCAAAGTCTGTTTCAATTCTTTTTTTTAACTTCTCAGGCATTATACCTCCACCATTTGGCTTCATGCATTTCCAGAACATTATGTGGTTCCAGTGTTGACTAGCATTATTAAAAATACCTGCTTTAGATCTATCTTTAGATGAACTAATAATAATTTCTTCTAATGACATTTTAGACATATCAGTGTCTTTAATAAGATTATTTAAATTAGTTATATAAGTTTGGTGATGCTTACCATGATGAAGATCAAGAGTTTCCTCAGACATTATTGGAGCTAGTGCTGATTTTGAATAATCCAATTTTGGTAATTCAAATAACATGTTATAAGATATAATTCTTTATTACATTTTTAAATGACCATTGTGACGCTGATATTTATAATTGAAATGTCCAGATAGGACAAAATTAATGATGAATAAATATCTGTAATAGTTATTATTAGTTAATGAAAAACAATATTGTTAAATCTCACTTAAAAAAAAAATCACAGGCAAAGCTTGCTTTATCAATTAGCCTATTTTTCGTGCTTTTAACCGCAACTGGATACCTCTTTAATTCTAAAGAAGTAATTTTTCTATTCTATATTTTTTGTTTTGTATTTTTCTATAATTTAATAATCCAATTTTTATTAGAAAGATTTGATATTAAATCATGATAAAAACACTTTTTAAATTAAAGTTATTAAAATTAATACTAATTGGAGGGGTATCAACGGCCTATATTTTTAGAAAATACTGTGATCAAAAAAATGAAGTAAAGAGTAAAAAAGAAAAAAAACTTTTAAACTAAAAGAAATACCAAACAAATCATTTGGACAAAATTAATTACTACTGAGATAAAGTGTGAAAATTTGAATTTTTTATCCTGTTTTTCATCTCTATATTTATTAATCAACGGCATTAATAAATAATTTGATGTGGCGAATAAGATTGTGATCAATAAGATTAGATAAAAATCAACGCCTAATTTACTTAAAAATAAAAAGATTAGTAGGATAACGAAACTAATCATTAAATTCACATTATAATAAAAAGGAAATATCCTTCTTATAAACTTTCGGGCATTATCTTCATCTAGAGTAGTAAATACTACTGGAGCAATCACGAAGGAGAAGAATAACATTATCCCCAAAATCATCGCTGTTAAATAAATACTAACTTGTTCGATCATAATTTAGTTTTCTATTGAATTTTCTTCTTTCATTAATATTGGTCTTCCATCATGAGCAGTATTAAGTGGTATAATTTTTCCTTTATACTTTGCACATAAAGTCGGGGCATTTCTAATCTTGTCCCCTAACTTTACCTCTAAATCAACAATAACTAATTTTGCATCATCTAATTCTTTTAATATTTTCATTTTTTTCTCCTATAGTTAAAAATCTAATATTTTTAATCTCTATCATAAGCTTTTTTCTCTCTAAATAGATCTTTTTTACTCGACACAAACTATTTTAAGTCCTTTGTGTCTACCAATTTCACCACGAGGGCATTAGTGCTTTATTTAGATATTTTTTTTCTAGATTGCAATCTTTATATCCTCGTTTTATAACATTTAAATATTTTTCAGTTGGAAATTTAAAAGGAGATTTTTTAACCATAGTATAGGTCATGACTTTTTTTCCATAATACGAAAAATAATATTTTTTATACAAAACTGGATAATCCTCATAAAGGTCTAATTTTTTTTCATCACTTTTAGAGATTTCAAATAACCCGCCTGGAACAATTGAATTTTTTTTTGGCTCTATATCTGCGGCTCTATATTTGCTTCTAAATGTTAATCTGAAGTTTTTTAAATTAATTTTTTTTATAAAAACACTATCTTTACATCTTCTTTTCATTTGAAAATGATGAAGGTTGCTTCCATAAGCAAAATAAAGCATTTAACGATCCACTACTTCTATTTTTTTTTCTTTTACGAACTTAAGTATTTGTAAATTACAGTTATCAATTTTACTTTGATTCTCTGAACGAAGAACAATCGATACACCAAGTTTACCTGCATGAAAAAATGGATAGCTGCCTATTTCCACATCTTTATTTTGATCTTGAACCTTAGTCAATGAGTTTGCTATTTCACTTTCAACAGTTCTTAAACTGATTGTGTGACTCAAAATTGGCTCCCCTCCTACTATTCTATTTTTCAAACCACCCAACATTGATTTTAAAATTGATGGAACGCCTGGAAGACAAAATACATTTTCAACACTAAATCCTGGTGCCCCACTTGTTGGATTTAAAATTAACTTTGCATTTTCTGGCATCCACACCATTTTTTGTCGACCTTCATTAAATTCGCCTGGTTTGTAATAAGCCTCTAAAATTTTGAAAGCTTCTTTATGTATTTCATATTTTATTCCAAATGCTTTAGATACTGATTGTGCTGTTATATCGTCATGAGTTGGCCCGATACCACCTGAAGTAAAAACATAATTATTTTCTTTTCTTAAAGTGTTTAATGTATCAACAATTGTCTTCTCAATATCAGCAATAACTCTTACTTCGTTTACTTTTACTCCAATTGAATTTAACCAAGAGGCCAAAGTACTGGTATTTGTGTCCTGAGTTCTTCCAGAAAGGATTTCATTTCCAATAATCAATATCGCAGCATTAACTTTTGTGTTTTTAATCATTTTATATATATAATTTGAATATGGAATTTACCAAGTCTTTAATAAAAGGCAAACTAATCAAAAGATATAAAAGGTTTTTTGTAGATGTTAAAATAGACAAAAAAATTGTTACTGCTCATTGTCCTAACACTGGATCAATGAAGGGATTACTTGATGAAGGTAACGAAGTTTATCTGCTACCAAATACTAACCCTAAGAGAAAACTTAAATACGGACTGGAAATCATAAAAACTAGAAAAAATTTAGTGGGTGTTAATACACATATAGCCAATAAGATAGCTCAACATGCTTTAGAAAATAATCTTATTAAAGAGCTGAAAAATTACAACTTAATTAAGCCGGAAGTTTTTTTTAACAAAGAAACTAGATTTGACTTTCTAATTGAGAAAAATAAACAAAAAAGTTTTGTTGAAGTTAAAAATGTTACACTTTTTAGAGATTCAAATACTGCTGAATTTCCTGACGCAATAACTTCAAGGGGTTCAAAACACCTACTTACACTCATTGATGCCATAAAAAAAGGTTATAAATCTTATTTATTATTTTTAGTTCAAATTCAAAATATAGAAAAATTTAAAATTGCTAAAGATATTGATACTGAATATTATAAGAATTATATTTTAGCAAAAAAAGCGGGTGTTAATTTTTTGGCTTATAGATGTGATATAAGTTCTAAAAAGATTTTGATAGATAAAAAGCTTAAAATTATTGATGATTGATTATAAAGAAAAATTTGAAAAAATGAAAATTGCAGGAAATTTGGCAGCAAAAACTCTTGACATGTTAACTGAAAATATAAAAGAGGGTATTTCAACTGATTACATAGATAAACTAGGGTATGAATTCATTAGAGATAATGGTGGGTATTCTGCTCCTCTTTACTATAGAGGTTACACTAAATCTTTATGTACGTCATTAAACCATGTTGTGTGTCATGGTATTCCGTCAGATAGAATTTTACGTGACGGCGATGCTGTAAACGTTGATGTTACTGCAATAATAAATGAGCATTATGGAGATACTAGTAGAATGTTTTGTATTGGAAAAACTCCTGTAAAATTAAAAAAACTAATTGAAGTGACTTATCAATCTATGATGAAAGCAATTAAGATTTTAAGACCTGGAATAAAACTTGGAGATATTGGATATGAAATTCAATCTTATGTTGAGGAAAAAGGTTTTTCTGTTGTAAGAGATTTTTGTGGTCACGGAATAAGTACATCATTTCATGAACCTCCAAATATTTTACATTATGGAAATAAAAACTCGGGAATGGATTTAAGACCTGGAATGACTTTTACTATTGAACCAATGATCAATTCAGGTAATTATCATACTAAAATGCTAAATGATGGCTGGACAGCTGTTACAAAAGATAAATCTTTATCAGCACAATTTGAACATACATTAGGAATTACTGAAAATGGTTATGAAATCTTCACAGAATCTGCTAAAGGTTATTCAAAGCCTCCGTATTTATAATTAATGATTAAAAGATATTCGCGAAAAGAACTTACTGATATTTGGTCAGAAGAAAATAAATATAAAATTTGGCTTGATGTTGAAATTGCAGCTGCTGAAGCGATGGAAAAACTTGGCCAAATCCCAAAAGGTGTTTCATCAGTTGTAAGAAAAAAAGCTAAAATCAATGTAAGTAGAATTCATAAAATAGAGACTGAGGTTAAACATGATGTAATAGCATTCCTTACTTCAGTTACTGAAAAAGCTGGTATCAAAGCAAGATATTTACACCAAGGAATGACATCTTCGGATGTTTTAGATACTAGTTTCAATATTCAGTTGATCCAATCAGGTAAAATCATTTTAAAAGATATTGATCAAATTTTAAAAGTATTAAAAAGACAAGCAAAAAAATACAAATTTACTCCTTGCATAGGTAGAAGTCACGGTATTCATGCAGAGCCAATAACATTTGGGTTAAAACTAGCCTCTTTTTATGAAGAATTTAAGAGAAATAAAAAAAGATTAATTGATGCAATCAATGAAGTATCAACATGTGCAATTTCTGGTGCTGTTGGAACATTTGCAAATATAAATCCGCAGATTGAAAAACATGTTGCAAAAAAATTAGGTTTAAAAGTTGAACCAATATCTACTCAAGTAATTCCAAGAGACAGACATGCATTTTATTTCTCTGTTTTAGGAATTATCGCTGGATCAATCGAGAGAGTAGCAGTTGAAATTCGTCACCTACAAAGAACAGAAGTTTATGAAGCACAAGAATATTTTTCTAAAAATCAAAAAGGATCATCAGCAATGCCTCATAAAAAAAATCCCATCTTGAGTGAAAATTTAACAGGTTTAGCTAGAATGGTTAGAAGTACTGTAATCCCAGCTCTTGAAAACATTGCCCTTTGGCATGAGAGAGATATTTCTCACTCTAGCGTTGAAAGAAATATTGGACCAGATGCTAACATTACAACTGATTTTGCATTATTTAGGCTTGCAAATATATTGGATAAAATGATTATTTATCCAAAAAAAATGCTTGAAAATTTAAATTTAACAAAAGGTTTAATATTTTCACAAGAAGTTATGTTAGAACTTACCAAATCAGGTTTAAGTAGAGAAAAATCATACAAAATGGTTCAATCATATGCAAAGAAATGTTTTACAGAAAATTTAAATTTAATTGATGTAATTTTATCTGATAGATTTATTGTCAGTAAGATCAATCCCAAAAAACTTAAATCTATATTTAATTACTCTAAACACTTTAAAAATATAGATCATATTTTTAAGAGAGTCTTAAAATAATGAAAAAAGGGAAAAAATTATATGAGGGTAAAGCTAAAATTATTTATGCAACAAATGATAAAAATTTAGTTATTCAATATTTTAAAGATGATGCGACTGCATTTAATAACCAAAAAAAAACAACGATTGAGGGAAAAGGTGTCCTCAACAACAGGATCTCAGAACACATACTTTCGAATCTTTCACAAATTGGTATTAAAAATCATCTGATAAAAAGATTAAATATGCGTGAACAAGTTATTAAACTTGTTGAAATAATTCCTATTGAATTCATTGTTAGAAATGTTGCAACAGGATCGATTACTCAAAGATTAGGTATAGAAGATGGGACAATTTTAAAAGAACCACTTATTGAATACTGTTTAAAAAATGACAAACTTGGAGATCCATTAATTTCTGAGGAACACATATTAACTTTTGACTGGGCTACAAAAAAAGAAATAGATAAAGTTAAAAAACTGATTTTAAGAATTAATGATTTTATGATTGGTATGTTTAGAGGTGTGGGAATAAAGCTTATCGATTTTAAATTAGAGTTTGGAAGAATTAAAATTGATGGTAAAAATGAGATAATTTTAGCAGATGAAATAAGCCCTGATACCTGTAGATTATGGGACAGTATTACAGATAAAAAACTAGATAAAGATAGGTTTAGAAAAGATCTGGGAGATTTAATACCAGCATATACAGAAGTTGCCAAAAGACTTGGTATTCTTCATGAACAATCAAATGTTTCTGCGGTAAATGTAACGAAATTATCATCAATAAAAAGAAGGAAAAAATGAAAATTTCGGTAATAATAACTTTAAAAAAAGAAGTTCTAGATCCGCAAGGAAAAATTATCCAACAAACATTAGATGGAATGGGTTTCAATAACATCAATGAAGTAAGACAAGGTAAATATTTCGAAATTAATACTAAAGAAAATGATCCACATAAGGCTAAAGATCAAGTTGAAGTTATGTGTAAAAAACTTTTAGCTAATCTCGTTATTGAAGATTATAAAATTATTGATGTGCAATAATTAATGAAATCATCTGTTATTACATTTCCTGGCTCAAATTGTGATAGAGATATGGATGTAGCTTTAAAAAAATTTGGTTTTAAAAACAAAATGGTTTGGCACAATGATGCTGAACTTCCCAAAAGTGATCTGGTAGTTTTACCTGGTGGGTTTTCTTACGGAGATTATTTAAGATGTGGAAGTATGGCATCAAAAACCAAAATAATGAAATCTGTAGTTAATTTTGCAAATTCAGGTGGAATAGTTATGGGTATTTGTAATGGTTTTCAAATTTTAGTAGAAACAGGTTTGGTTCCTGGTGTTTTACTTAGAAATAAATATTTAGAATTTATTTGTAAAAATGTCTTTGTTAAAATTATCAATAATAATAATGCTTTTTTTAAGAATATTGATATCGAAGTTTTAGAATTTCATATTGCACATAATGAGGGTAACTATTTCTGTACAAATGATCAATTAAAAGAGATTGAAGATAATGAACAAATTGCAATTAATTATTGTGATAAGAATGGAAATACAGAAGAACAGTTTAATCCTAATGGATCGATCAAAAATATTGCAGGTATATTTAATAAACAAAAAAATGTTTTAGGCATGATGCCCCACCCTGAAAGAATGATTGATCCTTTTTTATCTGGCGAAGATGGATCTCTTTTTTTTAGTAATTTAATTAATAATTTAAAATGATTGTAAATGAACAAGTGGCTATTGATCATGGGCTTAAAAAAGAAGAATATATTAAAATTTGTGAATTACTTAAAAGAACTCCTAACATTACTGAACTAGGTATCTTTTCAGCAATGTGGAATGAGCATTGTTCTTATAAATCATCAAGACTTCACTTAAAAAAACTTCCAACTAAAGGTAAACAAGTTATTCAGGGACCAGGAGAAAATGCTGGAGTTGTTGATATTGGTGACAATGATGCAATTGTATTTAAAATTGAAAGTCATAATCACCCATCATTCATTGAGCCCTATCAAGGAGCTGCAACTGGTGTTGGTGGTATTATGAGAGATATATTTACAATGGGAGCAAGACCTATTGCAAATTTAAACTCTCTTCATTTTGGATCTCCACAAAACAAAAAAACAAAAAATTTACTTCGAGGTGTGGTTCATGGAATTGGAGGTTATGGAAATTGTATGGGAGTTCCAACAATAGCTGGTCAAACAAACTTTGATAGCTCTTACAATGGTAACATTTTAGTCAATGCGATGACTCTGGGGCTGGTTAAAAAAGATAAAATTTTCTACTCAAAAGCTGCTGGATTAAATAAGCCAGTAATTTATGTTGGATCAAAAACTGGTAGAGACGGTATTCATGGTGCAAGCATGGCCTCGGCTAGTTTTGATGAAAAAATTGAGGAAAAAAAACCGACAGTTCAAGTTGGAGACCCCTTTACTGAAAAATTATTACTTGAAGCTTGTTTAGAATTGATGGCTGGAGACTCGATTATCGCTATTCAAGATATGGGAGCTGCAGGACTTACATCATCAAGTATTGAAATGGCTTCAAAGGGAAATCTTGGAATTGAAATCAATTTAAATAAAGTTCCATGTAGAGAGACAAAAATGACTCCATACGAAATCATGCTTTCTGAAAGCCAAGAAAGAATGTTAATTGTTCTTGAAAAAGGGAAAGAGGAAAAGGCAAAAAAAATATTCGATAAATGGAATTTAGATTTTGCAATAATTGGAAAGACAACTAATTCAAAAAAAATTGAGCTTTTTTTTGATAACAAACAAGTTACCGATATTCCAATTAACACTTTAGTTGAAAATTCACCAATGTATGACCGTAAGTGGAAAAAAGCAAAACTCCCTAAAAAAAATAAGATTAAAAAAGAAGATCTTAAAAATCTAAAGATTATGGATGTTTTAAAAAAAGTATTATCTAATCCAAATGTCTGCAGTAAAGAATGGATTTGGAGGCAATATGATCATACTGTTATGGGTGATACTATTCAAAAACCAGGTGGAGATTCTGGTGTTGTAAGAGTTCATGGTTCAGATAAAGCAGTTGCAGCATCAGTAGACTCCTCTGCAGTTTATTGTTGGGCACATCCTTTGACTGGTGGAAAACAAGTTGTTTGTGAAAGCTTTAGAAATTTAATTTCTGTTGGTGCAGAACCAATTGCTATCACAAATTGTTTAAACTTTGGTAGTCCTGAAAATGAGGACAATATGGGAGAGTTTGTTGAATGTGTTCAAGGTATTGGTGAAGCTGCTAAATATTTAAAATTCCCAGTCGTTTCTGGAAATGTATCCTTTTATAATCAAACAAAAGAAGTGGGCATTAAACCAACCCCATCTATAGGTGGTGTTGGATTAATAAAAGATTATAAAAAAATGATTACTATGGATTTCAAAGAAGTTGATAATATTGTTTTAGTTATTGGAAAAACTGAAGGTCACATAGACCAAAGTTTATTTGCAAGAAATATTTTGGACGAAAAAAATGGTCCTCCACCAGAGGTAAATCTTTTTAATGAAAAAAATAATGGAGAAACCTTATTGAAATTAATTGATGCAGGTCACATTAAAAGTGCTCATGATGTTTCAATTGGTGGAATTATTACTGCAGTTGCAAAAATGTGTATTAAAGGAAACAAGGGAATTAACCTAAAAAAACCTAAATATTTAATTAATGAAATTGAGTACTATTTTGCTGAAGATCAAGGTAGATATATAATTGAAGTTAGTAATGATAGATTAAAAAAAGTGGCTGATATATTAAACAAAAATGCTGTACATTATGATGAGCTTGGAACAATAAATGATGGACAATTATTTATAAATGAGAAGTCAAAAATTACAATTGACGAGTTAAAAACATCGAATACAAATTGGCTTAAAGATTATATGAATAAATAATGGCAATGAATTTAAAAGAAATCGAAAGTTTAATTAAAGAGGCTTTAACTGATGCAACTGTAGAAATACAAGACTTGGCAGGAGATGGAAATCATTATTCTGCAACAATAACATCATCACAATTTTCAGGAAAAAGTAAAATTGAACAACATAAAATGGTGTATAATTCTTTAAAAGGTAAAATGGGAAATGAGCTGCACGCACTAGCAATAAAAACAAAGGAGCAATAGTGGATGATAATACAAAAAACCTAATTCAAAATTATATAGAAAATAATGAAATATGTTTGTTCATGAAAGGAACGCCAGATGCTCCTCAATGTGGATTTTCAATGGCTGTGACTAATATTTTAAAAATTCTTGAGGTTAATTTTAAAGGAATAAATGTTTTGGAAGATCAAAATATTAGAGAAGGGATAAAAGTTTTTAGTGATTGGCCTACAATTCCTCAACTTTATGTTAAAAAAGAATTTTTGGGAGGTTGTGATATTATTAAAGAGATGTACGAAAGTGGAGAATTAAAGAAATTTTTTGAAAACAAAGGTATAAATTTTAAAAATAATTAATTTTTTATTTTATCTAATTAAATTTCTTAATAGCTTTGAAAAAAATTTTCTCATTAAAGATAATCTAGATATTTTATCAAATTTAAAATTATTACTTTCATCAAGACTAAATTCTATTGATTTTTCCCAAAATAATTCAAGAATTAAACTTTGTCTAAAATACTTTGACAATTTTTTTGCTGTTGAAACAGTTATGACTGGTTCCATGTATTGAATTCTTTTTTTTATTAATAGTTCATTTTTGATATCATCAAACTCTAAATGCCAAAGGTGATCATTTTTATTTTCAAAAACTAGATTATCTTCTAAGGTACTTGGAACCTCTATATAACCTTTAATAGAAATTCTTTCCAATTCTTTTATAAAAAAAGCAACATCTTCCACATGTTCAATCACATGAGAGGCAATCACAAAATCAAATTCTTTATCTTTAAATGGTAATTTCTTATCTTCAAGTTTTATAAATTTTTTATTTTTATAAAAATGAGATAAATCTTGAATATCACAAATTACATTAGCTTTTTCATGCGCCGTGTATCCACAACCTATGTCTAATATTTTCCAATTTGGATTTTGCTCGATTAAATTATCTATGTGCTTTTTTGAAGATCTTTTGATCAAAACTTTTATCTTGAATAATATTCAATAACTAAATTAGGTTCCATAACAATTGGATAAGGAACCTCTTCAAACTTTGGAACCCTTACAAACTTTAATTTTTTATTCTTTTCATCCATTTGTATGTATTCAGGCGTTTCTCTCTCTTTATTTGCTAAAGCAATATCAATAATTGCAAGTTGCTTGGACTTATCTCTTATTTCAATTGTGTCCTCCTCTTTTACTAAGTAAGAGGAAATATTGACTTTTTTACCATTCACTTTTACATGACCATGATTAATTAATTGTCTAGCAGAAAAAATTGTAGTTGCAAACTTTGCTCTATAAATTATCGCATCAAGTCTTCTCTCTAAAAGACCAATTAAATTTTCACTCGTGTCCCCTTTTAGCATCGCAGCTTTTTTATAAATATTTCGAAATTGTCTTTCATTAATATTTCCGTAATAGGCTTTAAGTTTTTGTTTAGCCTGTAATTGAATTCCATAATCAGAGGGTTTTGAAGATCTCGATTGACCATGTTGTCCTGGTCCATAAGCCCTAGTATTAAAGGGACTTTTTGGTCTACCCCATAAGTTGACTTTTAACCTTCTATCAACTTTGTGTTTGGAGTTTAATCTTTTTGTCATTTAAATATGGGTTTTATAAACTTACTCTTAAGATTGTCAATCAACGTTTTTTTCCTAAACTAGCAAATACACCAGATAAAATACGGGTTTCTTTTGATGATAATTCCATCCTATAGAAAATATTTCTCAAGTTTTCAAGCATAATTGGTTTCTTTTCATAAGTTTTAAAAAAATTTATTTCTTCTAAATTTTGAATACAAAGATTGGACATTTCTTGAATCTCTTTTTTTGAAGCAGCTTTTATTTTTTTTGATTTAATAAATTTTATCTTTTTAGATTTAAGAATATTAGAAACATAATGAGCAATAATTATCAAACTGTGAGACAAATTTAAAGATTTAAATTTTGGGTTAGTTGCGATTTGTAATGTATAATTTGAATAACTAATTTCATTATTAGATAATCCTGATGCTTCTGATCCAAAAAGAAAAGCTATCTTTTTTTTAAAATTTATGTTTTTAAGATCTTCTAGTTGAATATGTTTAATATTTTTATTTCTAAATCTGGCAGATGTTGCAATAACAACATCAATATTATTTAAAGCAGATTGTAAATTGTCAAAATTTTTACAATTTTTTATAATATCTTTAGCACCAACAGATGTTGCTAAAATTTTGTCATTTGGAAAAATGGGTTTCGGGTTAATTACTATCATCTCTTTAAATCTAAAATTTTTTATTGCCCTTGCACACGCACCGATGTTTTCCGAAAGCTGAGGTTTATGTAATATAAATGTAATATTATTGGTTATCATTTCCTCTCTAAGCCGTGATTTCTATTATAATCTGAAATATTAGTTGGTTTTAAATTTTTTATAAATTTTTTATCAACTTTCCAAATTGTGACCTTTAATGGATGGCATTTTGCAACATCAGAAGAATGTTCAGAACCACAATCTCCACCGGGACATGCTGAAAGTACTCCAAGTAAATCAGTCTCAGCAAAAAATTCTAAATAATCTCCTGGTCTTACTGGACTAGCTTTCATAAAGTATTGTTTAGTATCATTGGTAAAACCAGTTAACATAAACACATTTAACACATCATGTACTATTTTTTCTGCTTCATCTAATTCTATATTTTTCTCTTTTACTAAGGCTCTAGTTAAATTTGAATGACAACAATAATGATAATCATTATTTGAAAGTAATTTAGATGTATATGGATCACATCTAGTGCCAATTACATCATGAACAGAACCTCCATCTTTATCATAATCATACCAATCTAATGTATCCCAAGTAATCATTGCTAAAGATCTTAAATACGGAAAGCTACTAAACATTTTATCTCCAACTGATAAATGTGTTCCATACAGTGCTCTGGTTTTTCCAGAGTAAAATTTTTCATCTAAATTGTTTAAACTGAATAAATTTAGATCCCCCACCTGTGGTCCATCTAGGCTTTCAATTCTAAAAAACTCACCGAATTTTACTTCAAAAGTTTTTGCATCCCTAGGAGGAATAATTAGTTCATTTTTTTTGATTAAATTTTTTCTTGCTAGGTGCAAAATACTCAAGTTTTTATCTTCAATTGTTGCATTCGGATAACAAACTACAGGATCGGCTCCCAACCTACTCTCAATATCAAAGGGTTTTTTAGAAAATTTTTTAATTTTCATATTTATAAGCTTGCAGGAGCTTTATCTTTAAATAATTTATAATCTAAGCTATCTACTAACGCTTTAAATGATGCATCAATAATGTTTGTAGAAACACCAATTGTAAACCAATTTTTTCCTTTTGAGTCTGTACTTTCGATTGACACTCTTGTAACTGCTTCAGTGCCTGTGTTTAAAATTCTAACTTTGTAATCAACTAATTTTAAATCCTTCAAATATGTTGAATATTTAGCTAATCGATCAACATTTTGCCTGATGGCATTATCTAGTGCATTAACTGGTCCATTGCCTTCTCCTTCACAAATAATTTTTTCTCCATCAACTACTAATTGGGCTTTTGCAGATGAAACTAAATCTCCTGATTCATTTTTTTTTACCGAAACATCGTATTCATTAATTGATATATATCTTGGTATTTCACCAATAATTCTCCTTGCTAATAATTCAAATGATGCGTCAGCTCCATCGTAACTATACCCAATAAACTCTCTATCTTTAACCTCATCCAATAATTTTTTAATTTTAGGGTCATTTTCCTCAATATTAATCTTTATACTTTTTAGTCTTGAGATTATGTTCGATCTACCAGACTGATCAGATACAACAATATTTCTAGTGTTACCTACTTCCTCAGGATTTATATGTTCATAAGTTTTTGGATCTTTTTGAACTGCTGAAACATGTAATCCTCCTTTATGAGAAAAAGCAGCAGCACCCACATAGGGTAAATGTTGGTTTGGTTTTCTATTTAAAATTTCATCTAATAATCTTGAACAATTCGTTAAATTTTGAATTTTTTTCGAATTTATCCCAATTTCAAAGTTAGATGAAAAATCTTTTTTTAAATAAAGTGTTGGTATTATAGACATTAAATTTGCATTACCACATCTTTCACCCAGTCCATTTATTGTACCTTGAATCTGTCTGACACCAGACAATACTGCTGTTAATGAATTAGCTACTGCATTGCCAGTATCATTATGAGCATGAATTCCTAAGTTTTTTCCTGGTACTACTTTTGTAACTTCACTAACTATTTGTTTTACTTCATGTGGAAGTGTTCCTCCATTTGTATCGCATAGTATTACCCACCTAGCACCTTGGTCATAAGCAGCCTTGATGCAAGAAATTGCATATTTTGGATTTGCTTTATAACCATCAAAAAAATGTTCTGCATCAAACATAAATTCTTTTTTTGCTTTAACGAAATGTTTAGCACTTTCGGAAATATTATCTAAATTTTCCTTATTTGTTATTCCTAAGGCAATATCAACATGAAAATCCCAAGACTTACCTACCAAACATACTGCAGGGGTATTAGAATTCATAAGTGCTGACAAACCAGTATCATTTTCTGCACTTCGTCCTGATCTCTTAGTCATTCCAAAAGATGTTAGTTTTGAATTATTAAAATTATATTTTTTTTGAAAAAATTCTGTGTCTGTTGGGTTAGCCCCAGGCCATCCTCCCTCTATATAATCCACACCCAAATTGTCCAAAGCTAAGGCAATTTTTTCTTTATCTTCCAAAGAAAAGTCAACTCCCTGTGTTTGAGCTCCATCTCTTAGAGTTGTATCAAATATGTATAATCTTTCTTTGCTCATTTAAATTTCCAGAGTGTTTTACCATCTTTGTCCTCTATTAAAACACCTTTGTCTAAGAGCTCATCTCTAATTCTATCAGCTTCTTTATAATTCCTATTTTTTCTGGCTTTATTTCTTAAACTAAGCAAATTTTCAATTTCAGATTCAGTTATAGATACTCTATTCTTTTTAAACTCATTCCATTGATCACTAGTTTCATTCATCAAACCAATAAATTTACATGCAGAAACAAATAAGTCTATTTTTTCACCTTTGTAAGCTTTTTCATATAATTTGTGAAGGTTGGCAATATATCCTGGGGTATTCAAATCTTCATATAATGGTTTTAAAATTTCATCAGAAACTTTGACAGATTTAAGATTAGAGGAATATACTTTGTACCATTTATCTAAGGTGTTTTCACAATCACTTAATAATTTATCGTTCCAATCTAATGGTTGTTTGTAATGTGCACTCATCAAAGCTAATCTAATTATTTGGCCACTAATCTTATTTCTAAAATCTTTTATCTTAAGAATGTTACCTTGAGATTTAGACATTTTTTCTCTGGACATGGTAATAAATGCATTGTGGACCCAATAATTTGCAAAAACTTTTGTATCGTTTGCGCATCTAGATTGAGCTATTTCATTTTCGTGATGAGGAAAAATTAAGTCTATACCTCCGCCATGAATATCGAATTCATTACCTAAAAATTTTTTTGACATAGCTGAACACTCTAAATGCCAACCTGGTCTACCTTTGCCCCATGGTGAATCCCAAGCAGGTTCATCATTATTTGATGGTTTCCATAAAACAAAGTCTTCTGAATTTTTTTTATTTTCACTTATTCCTACTCTAGATCCAGCAACTAAATCTTCTAAATTTTTATTTGATAATTTTCCATAATCAGAAAATTTTTTAACCTCAAAATAAACATGTTTTTCATTTTCATATGCAAATCCCTTTTTAATTAGACCATTAATCATTTCAATCATAAGATCAATGTGCTCAGTTGCTTTTGGCTGATAAGTGGGATTTTCACAATTCAAAAACTCACAATCTTTAAAAAAACTTGAGGTCACTTTTTCTGTAAGTTTTTTTGTAGAAATTTTTTGTTCTTGTGAAGATTTAATTATTTTATCATCAATATCAGTTATATTTCTTACGTAAGTAACTAGGGGAAATTCATTTTTTAATAATTTAAATAAAATATCAAAAATTACTAAAGGTCTTGCATTTCCTATATGAGGATCATCATAAACTGTAGGTCCACAAACATACATTCCAACATTTTTTTTTTCTCTAGGAATAAAATGTTCTTTTTTATTACTTAAGTTATTTGTTAAAAAAATATCCATTTCAATTGATTAAGAAATATACCTTATTTGATGATTTGTTAATCTAATTGATTATCTAGGAATCTTGCAAACTGGAATTGGCTCCATTTTATGCAAGTTTTGATTTCGAATTTTTTCGTATTGTTCTCTGTGGGGAGAATTTGGGTTGCCCATTGCATCTTCAAGCTCTGAATATTTGAAACCTAATTGACCTTCATCTGTTCTTCCGTCATCCCACAAACCATCAGTAGGTGGAGCATCGATAATTTCTTTTAATATGCCCAATTCTTTTCCAAGCTCCCATACTTCAGTTTTATTACAATCTGCTATTGGTGAAATATCTACTCCTCCATCACCATATTTTGTATAAAATCCAACTCCAAAATCTTCAACTTTATTGCCAGTTCCAACTACAATTCCTTTGTTTGCAGCAGCTACTTGATAAAGGGTTGTCATTCTTAATCTTGCTCTTGAATTTGCAAATCCATGTTCATTATCAAATTGAGATAAGCTTGAATTAAAAGCTAAAAATAACTCATCTAAATTTATTGTATGTGCTTCAACATTTTTAAAATTTTTTACCAACCATTCTTGATGTTTTAGACTTAAATCATGTTGATTTTCTTTTTGTTTTATTGGCATTGATAGAACTATTGTTTTAAATCCTGTCATTGCGCTAAGTGTACTTGAGACGGATGAGTCTATTCCACCAGATATTCCAACTACCAAAGATTGGGCTTTACTTGGCATTTGATCAACATATGACTTAATCCAGTTTGAAATATATTTAATTTTTTCTGAAGGTATCATAACTAATATTTAATAATCTTCTATTGGAAAGCAATAGACTAAGATGCCGCCTGAATAGCATTTTTAGAATAGCTGCTATTCTTTTTTATCTCATCTGAAATCAAAAATGCTAGTTCTAAAGCTTGGTTTGCATTTAATCTAGGATCACAGTGTGTATGATATCTTGAAGATAAATCTTTTTCTGAAATTTTTTGTGCTCCTCCTGTGCATTCTGTCACATTTTGACCAGTCAATTCGATATGCAACCCACCTGCATAGCTACCTTCGCTTTGATGACATGAAAATACGTTTTTAACTTCTTTTAAAACGCTATTGAAGGGCCTTGTTTTAAAACCTGTCGAAGCTTGCATTGTGTTTCCATGACACGGATCACAAGACCAAATCACATTTAGTCCTTCCTTTTTGATAGCTCTTATTAGTTTCGGCAAATGTTTAGAAACATTATCACAGCCAAATCTTGATATTAATGTAATTTTACCCTTTTCGTTTTTAGGATTAATTTTATTACATAAATTTATTAAATCATCTGCTTTTAATGTTGGTCCACATTTAATACCAACTGGATTTTCTATTCCTCTGCAAAATTCAACATGTCCTCCATCTAATTGTCTAGTTCTATCACCGATCCAAACAAAGTGCGCAGAGGTATCGTGATTTTCACCTGTAGTAGAGTCTGTTCTAGTCATTGACTCTTCAAAAGGTAATAATAAAGCTTCATGAGAAGTCCAAAAATTTACTGTTTTTAACCTCCTATTAAAATCTGAATTTATTCCACATGCATCCATAAAATCTAGAGCATTAGCTATTTGATCTTCTAATTCTTTAAATCTTTTAGTCTCTGGACTTTTTTTAATAAAACCTAAATTCCATGTATGTACTTTTTTTAAATCAGCAAAACCTCCATGTGAGAAAGCTCTAATTAAATTAAGTGTAGCTGCTGATTGGGAGTATGCTTTAAATAATCTTTTTGGATCTGGTATTCTTGCTTTTTCATTAAATTCAATTCCATTTATATTGTCACCTAAATAACTAGGCAATTCTATACCATCTTTTACTTCAACTGGTGAACTTCTAGGTTTTGAAAACTGACCAGCAATTCTACCTAACTTAACAACTGGCAATGATGCAGAATAAGTTAATACTAAAGACATCTGTAACATTAATTTAAATGTATCTCTTATATTATCTGGGTGAAATTCCGCAAAACTCTCAGCACAATCTCCTCCTTGCAATAAAAAAGCTTTACCATCTACAACTTCAGCAAGTTGTTGTTTAAGATGTCTAGTTTCACCAGCAAATACTAGGGGTGGAAAAGTTCTTATCTTGTCTAAAACTTTATCCAACTCCTTTTTGTCCGGATACTCTGGAATATGTTTTACAGGATACTTCCTCCAACTATTTACTTTCCAATTTTTCATGTTCAACCTTGAATTGTTGTATCAGAGTTTTTTTTTTATTCAACGGTGACAGATTTAGCTAAATTTCTAGGCTTATCTATGTCAAAACCTTTTTTTAATGCCGAATAATAAGCTAATTTTTGTAATGGTATAGTCAAAAGAAAAGGCAAAAGATCCTCATTAGTACTTTCAACTACTACCGTTTCCCAAATATTTTCAGAAATGACATTATCATTACTTTTGTTGGTTATTAATAATACTTTTGCTCCTCGGGCAATTACTTCCTGCATATTTGAAATTGTTTTTTTATAATAATTATCTCTTGGCGCTAAAACCACTACAGGCATACCTTCTTCAATTAATGCTAAAGGCCCATGTTTCATTTCTCCAGCTGGGTAACCTTCGGCATGGATATATGATAACTCTTTCAACTTTAAGGCTCCTTCTAGAGCAATTGGATATGAAAATCCTCTTCCTAAAAACATAGATCCTTTTGCTTTATTAAATGTACTAGATATTGTTTGTATTTTATTATCAGTTAGTAAAGTCTTCTCAACTAAATTAGGCAAATCTTTAATGTCTTTTAGTTTTTGAATGAATATCTCTTTTTTTAAATCTTTTCTCAATAAACCAAGTTTCAATGATAAAATATATAATATTAACATTTGACCTAAAAATGCCTTAGTAGAAGCTACACCTATCTCTGTCCCACAATGAATAGGTAATACAAATTCGGATTTTCTGGCTATAGAGCTTTCAATTACATTAACTACAGAACATGTTTTCATCCCATTATTTTTACATAAATCTAAAGCAGCATAAGTATCAGCTGTTTCACCAGATTGAGAAACAAAAACATATAAATTTTCTTTTTTAAATCTATTTTTTCTATATCTGAATTCAGAAGCTATATCGACACTAACATCCAAAGAAGTTAATTCTTCAAACCAGTATTTTGCCATTAAACAACTATGATAAGCTGTTCCACAGCCGATTAAGGTTATTGAAGATATATCATTTATTTTCCAAGGAAAATTATAAATATTTATATCATTGTTTGTATTATCTAAATATTCTTTAATTCCATTTTTAAGAGTGATTGGCTGGTCATCAATTTCTTTAGCCATAAAATGTTTGTAATCACCTTTGTCATACTTTTTTTCATCAGATGACAATTCTAATACCTTTTTATTTATCTTAGTACCTTCTTCATCAAAAAACTCTACATGATCTTTTTTGATAAAACAAAATTCTCCATCATCTAAATACGTAATCTTATTAGTCATTGATTTCAGAGCATAAGAGTCCGAACCAAGGTAATTTTCATTTGGACCATAACCAACAGCTAATGGCGAACCTCTTCTAGCACCTACAATTAAATCAGGTTGATCTTTAAATAATATACCTAAAGCGAAACTTCCATGAAGAGATTTTAGAGTTTTCTTAATTGAATTAACAATATTCTGTGTTCTTAAATGTTCAGTAATCAAATGAACAATAACTTCTGTATCTGTTTGTGATTTAAACTTATGCCCCTTTTCTACTAAAAATTTTTTTAATAATGTAGAATTTTCTATAATACCATTATGTACTACAGAAACATTTTGTGATGAATGTGGATGAGCATTTATACTATTAGGCAATCCATGAGTTGCCCATCTGACGTGTCCTATGCCTATTTTACCTTCCATATTTTGAACTAAAGAATTTTTTTCAAGTTTATCAACTCTACCTTCGGTCTTGACTTCGTTTATTAAGCCCTCTGAAAGTGTTGCTATACCAGCTGAGTCATATCCTCTGTATTCTAGCTTTTTTAATGAATTAATTATTGTTGCGGAAACAGATTTGTTACTATTTATTCCTATTATTCCACACATAATTATTTTTTATTTCTTTTGTAATTTTTAACTTCTATTTGTTGACTTCTTGTTAAAGCTAATGACCCTTTCTTGACTTTTTTTGTAATGATAGATCCTGCTCCCACTGTACTTCCTTCTTCAATAGTGATTGGAGCTATTAAAGATGAATTAGATCCAATAAAAACATTATCTTTTATTTTTGTTTGATTTTTATTTACTCCATCATAATTACATGTAATCGTACCTGCTCCAATATTTACTGATTTTCCTATCACGCTATCACCAATATAAGTTAAGTGATTTGCTTTAGATTTTTTACCTAAAGTACTTTTTTTAATTTCTACAAAATTACCTATTCTAGAACCTTCTTTTAAAATTGAACCAGGTCTTATTCTTGCATATGGACCTATTTCAACTTTGTTTTCTAATTTACAATTTTCTAGATGCGAAAAAGATTTTATAATTACATTGTTTCCAATTTTAACTTTAGATCCAAAAACAACATACGGTTCTATGATTACATTTTTTCCAATTTTGGTATCTTTTGAAAAAAAAACTGTCTCTGGTCCATTCATTTTTACACCTAATTTTAAAAATTTTTTTCTTAATTGATTTTGTGAATTTTTTATATTTAAATGTTTCATATTTGAAATTCTTTATATTAAGTATATATCTTTCTTAATTCACAAAATATTTCTTAAAAATACTTTTGATTATGAGACAAAAATTTACAATTCTTTTTGATTTAGATGGTACTTTGGTTGATACTGCACCTGATTTAATGCGTGCTCATAATCACGTAATGAAACAATTCGGATATCCAACTAAATCAACAGAGGAAATCAGAAATTTAGTAGGTCAAGGTGCTGGAGCAATGTTAGGTAGATCTATTTGGGGTCAAGCAAAGAAAGAATTTGGAAAAGTTCAAGATGAAAATACAAAAAAAAAAATGATAAAAGAATTTGTTGATTTTTATGGGAAGAATATTGTTAATGAAAGTACTTTAATTAAAGGTGTAAAAGAATTTCTTATTTGGTCAAAAGAAAAAAAAATTTCTATGGCTGTATGTACTAATAAACAAGAACACTTAGCAAAAGATCTTTTAAAAAAAATTGGTATTTATGATTTCTTTGAATATGTAGCAGGTCATAATACATTTAATTATTGTAAACCCGATCCTAGACATTTAACTTCTGTTGTAGAAATTTTAAATGGAGATATTAAGAAAACTCTAATGATAGGTGATAGTGAAACAGATGCTAATGCTGCTAGAGATGCTGGGATACCTGTTATTTTATTAGAAGACGGTTATACGGAAAAAAATACAACTGAAATTTACCATAATCACTTGATAAAAGACTTTGAAGGCATTGAAAAAATAATAGTTAAATATCTTTAATATTGATTATTTTTTTTTAACGATTAAAAACAACTTCGTTAATTAGGAGTTAAATTGATAGTTCATAAAGTAAAAGTTTATCCATCTAAAATACATTTACCGAAAAAAAAACAACTTGCTTGGAAAATTGCTGAAACAGCAAGTGATAACAGTAAACTAAGTAAAGAAGCTATAGAGATGGCAATAAATAGAATTATTGATAATGCGTCAGTAGCAATTGCATCAATAAATAGAAAACCAGTAATTTCTTCCAGGGAAATGGCTTTGAGCCATACAAGGAAAAATGGTGCAACAATATTCGGAATTAATAGTAAATTAAAATTTGATTGTGAGTGGGCAGCTTGGTCAAATGGGACAGCTGTAAGAGAACTTGATTTTCATGATACTTTCCTAGCTGCGGATTACAGTCACCCTGGAGATAATATTCCACCACTTATCAGTGTAGCCCAACAAAATAAAAAAAGTGGTATAGATCTTTTAAGAGGAATTATAACTGCTTATGAAGTTCAAGTAAACTTAGTTAAAGGAATTTGTTTACATAAACATAAAGTAGATCACATAGCTCATCTAGGTCCTAGTGTAGCAGCTGGAATAGGCTCTATGTTAAAATTAAACACAGAAATTATTTATCAAGCAATACAACAAGCATTACATACAACAATTTCTACGAGACAATCTCGAAAAGGTGAAATTTCAAGTTGGAAAGCATATGCTCCTGCACATGCAAGTAAACTTGCAATAGAAGCTGTTGATAGAGTTATGCGTGGTGAAGGTGCACCAAGTCCAATTTATGAAGGTGAAGATAGTGTAATAGCAAGAATATTAGATGGAAAAAAAGCAATTTATAAAGTTCCTCTTCCAAAAAGAGGAGAAGTCAAAAAAGCAATACTTGAAACTTATACAAAAGAATATTCAGCTGAGTATCAATCTCAAGCTTTGATTGACTTAGCTAAAAAACTTAAAAAAAAAATACAAAATTTAAATCAAATAAAAAAAATTGATATTTATACTAGTCATCATACACACTATGTGATCGGTACTGGCGCAAATGATCCACAAAAAATGGATCCTAATGCGAGTAGAGAAACGTTAGATCACTCGATAATGTATATATTTACTGTTGCTTTAGAAGATGGCACTTGGCATCATGTAAAATCTTATACAAAAGCTAGAGCAAAAAGAAGAAGCACTATAAAAATATGGAAATCAGTCAAAACTCATGAAGATAAAAAATGGACTAAGAAATATCACGATTCAAATCCTGAGAAAAAAGCATTTGGCGCTAAAGTAGTTGTAACCCTTAAGAATGGTAAAAAAATTTCTGAAGAACAGGGCGTTGCTGATGCTCATCCATATGGAAGTCGTCCTTTTAAAAGAAAAAATTACATTAACAAATTTTTGACTCTTACAGAAAATATATTAAGTAAAAATGAATCTAGTAGATTTTTAAAAAATGTACAAAACTTGAAAAAGCTTAAACCAGGACAATTAAACCAATTAAATATAGAGGTAAGAAAAAGTAAACTTAAAAGAAATTTAAAAAAAGGAATTTTTTAATGCACTTTGTGGAAAAAGATCCAAAGCAAAAAAGAGAAGATCTAGTTAAAAAATTAAAATTAAATAAAATTTTGAGAGTTCCTGGTGCTTACAATCCTTTGACAGCAAAATTAATTGAGGAAATCGGTTACGATGCGGTTTATGTTTCAGGTGGTGTAATGGCTAACGACCTTGGTTTTCCTGATATAGGTTTAACAACGCTCCAAGATGTAAGTACACGATCTTATCTTATTTCAAGAGTAACAAATCTTCCAACAATCGTTGATATTGATACAGGTTTTAAATCTTGCAAAGAAACAATTAAAACTTTTGAGGAATTTGGAATTTCTGCAGTTCATTTAGAAGATCAAATTGAAAGAAAAAGATGTGGTCACTTAGATAACAAAGAATTGATATCTACTGATGAAATGGTAAGTAAAATTAAAGAGTGTGTATCAGCTAAACAAGATGAAAATTTTAAGATTATTGCTAGATCAGACGCAAAAAGTGTGGAGGGTATCGATAAGATGATTGATAGATGTAAAGCATATATTGATGCAGGCGCTGAAATAATTTTTCCAGAAGCTTTACAAGATGAAAAAGATTTTGAGAAAGTCAGAAAAGAACTATCATGCTACTTGTTGGCAAATATGACTGAGTTCGGTAAATCAAAATTATTTAATTACAAAGAACTTGAAAATTTAGGATACAATATAGTTATTTATCCTGTTACAACACAAAGATTAGCAATGAAAAATGTAGAAGATGGGTTGAGAGACATTTATGCAAATGGACACCAGAACAATATTATTGATAAAATGCAATCTCGAAAGCGATTATATGAACTTGTTGATTACGAAAAATATAATAGTTTAGATGAGAAAATTTATAATTTTAGCACTGAAGGTCATGAATAATGAGTGATGATATTAAAAAAGGATTACTTGGAATAGTTGTTGATGAAACTGAAGTTTCAAAGGTAATGCCTGAAATCAACTCTCTTACTTACAGAGGATATGCTGCTCAAGATTTATGTGAATATTGCAAATTTGAAGAGGTTGCTTATTTAATTTTAAATAAAGATTTGCCAAATACCATTCAGCTGAGAAAATTTGAAAAAGAGGAAAAAAATAATAGAGATTTATCCAAAGATCTTTATTCAATACTCAAAAAAATGCCTAACAAATCCCATCCAATGGACGTAGCTAGAACAGCTGTAAGTATAATGGGTCTTGAGGATAAAGAAACTACAGACTCTTCTCCTGAGGCAAATATGAGAAAGGCTATAAGAATTTTAGCTAAAACGCCTACAGCTTTAGCAGCTTTTTACAGATTAAGAAAAGGTAAAAAAATCATCAAACCTAAAAAGAATTTAAATATTGCTGAAAACTTTTTTTACATGTGTTTTGGAAAGGTGCCTCAAAAAGAAATTGTCAAAGCTTTTGATGTATCACTTATTTTATACGCCGAGCATAGTTTTAATGTTTCTACTTTTACTGCAAGAACTATAACAAGTAGTTTATCTGATATTCATGGTGCAATTACAGGCGCTATAGCAAGTTTAAAAGGACCTCTCCATGGAGGAGCTAATGAAGAAGTAATGCATATGATGGATAAGATAAAAAAACCAGAAAATGCTCTAAAGTGGATTAATAATGCATTAGATAATAAAGATGTTGTTATGGGTTTTGGGCATAGAGTTTACAAAAGTGGAGACTCAAGAGTTCCCACTATGAGAGAATATTTTGGAAAAGTTGCAAAAATTAAAAAAGATAAAAAATTTGAAAAAATTTATGACATAGTTGAAAAGGTAATGATTGAGAGAAAAAATATTCATCCAAATGTTGATTACCCTACAGGACCAACTTATCACTTAATGGGATTTGATACTGACTTCTTTACACCAATTTTTGTAATTTCTAGAATAACTGGTTGGTCAGCACATATTATGGAGCAACACGCAGCAAATAAACTTATTAGACCTTTAGCAAGTTATAAAGGTAACCAACACAGAAAAGTTGTTCAATTAAATCAAAGATAACCTATTTTTTTTCAATTTTAGCAAATCTAGAATTTCTTATAATTTCACAACCATAACCATTATCGTTTACATACTCATCAATAGCTTTTTTAACTCCTGGTGCATAAGATAAATTGTAATCATCACATAAAATTGTACCATCATTTTTAACCACTTCACTACAACAATTTAAATCATTTTTTACAGTTTTGTAATCATGACCACCATCTAAGAATACGTAATCGACCTTGCTCATGTCTATTTTTTTTAATACTAAGTTTGAATTTCCTTTTATTAAATGAATATTTTTTTTAAATTTCTTTAATAAATCTCTAACAGCTTCTATAGAATATGGATCTTGTCTTTTAATATATTTAAAATAAATTTGTTTTAGAGGATTTGAAAAATTTGTATTTGGAATTATTTCTGATTTATTTTCTTCACTTTTTTCAAATAAATCTAATCCTATATATTTGAAATCATCATTATGAATATTAAAGAGTAATTCGCAAACATTTCTTGCTGTTACTCCATGAAAAACCCCTACTTCTAAAAAAACTTTAGGATTTTTTCTTTTTATTTGTTCTAAAAAAAATTCACCATCACCTTTTTGCTTAAGGCTTGTTTTTCTAAAATACTTTTTGTATTTCAATTGTATTAACTAAATGCTTCTGCCCAAGTACCTTGTGTTGATGCTTTAGAATATTCTGTTGCTCTTCCTTCAAAAAAATTCATATGTTCAACAGCATTGAGCATTGTATCCAGCCAAGTTAAAGGATTTTTTTCAATGTCATAAATTGGTTTCAAGCCTAATTGTACCAATCTTCTGTTACCAATAAATCTTATATAATCTTTAACTTCTTGAGCTGTTAAGCCCTCCATCGGACCCATCTCAAAAGCTAGATCAATAAAAGCATCTTCATGCTCAATAATAGTTCTGCATGCCTCATAAAGTTCTTTTTTTAATTTTGGAGTCCAAATTTCTGGATTTTCTTTTATAAACTCTTTAAAAATTCTGATCATAGAATTACAATGAAGAGTTTCGTCTCTTACAGACCAAGTAACTATTTGACCCATTCCTTTCATTTTATTATGTCTTGGAAAATTTAATAGGATTGCAAAACTTGCGAACAATTGTAAGCCTTCAGTGAAGGCACTAAACACTGCAACTGTTTTAGCAATATCTTCTTTAGAATTTACATTAAAGTCCTGCATGTAATCATACTTATCTTTCATCTCTTTATATTTCATAAAAGCAGAGTACTCAGACTCTGGCATTCCAATTGTATCCAACAAATGTGAATAAGCAGCAACATGAACTGTTTCCATTGCAGCAAAAGCTGTCATCATCATTAAAACTTCTGTAGGTTTAAATACTGTTGTATAATGTCTAAGATAACAATTATTAACCTCTACATCTGCTTGAGTGAAGAATCTAAATATCTGTGTTAATAAATTTTTTTCTGGTTGAGATAAGTTTTTTTGCCAATCTCTAACATCATCACCTAGTGGAACCTCTTCAGGTAACCAATGTATCCTTTGTTGTGTTAACCAAGCATCATAACACCATGGATATCTAAATGGTTTGTAAACAGGGTTCTCTACCAATAAACCCATTTTTTTTGGTTGAATAATTTCTTTTTTTTTAGTTTGGATAATTTCTGAATTTTCTTTCTTTGCTACTGACATGATAAACACTCCTCATATTCTGTTTCTTCTGTTTTGGTTGATTTATTTTTATAAACATTGGCCATAATATCTGTTGATTTAGCATCATTAATATTTTCAGCTCTCTGGATTGATTTTGATCTACAGTAATAGAGGCTTTTTAAACCTTTTTTCCAAGCATCAAAATGAATTTTATGAAGTTCTTTTTTATGAACATCTGCTGGTAAAAATAAATTTACTGATTGAGCTTGAGAAATAAATGGAGTCCTATCACCACTTAAATCAATAATCCAATGCTGATTTAGTTCAAAAGCAGTTTTAAATACATCTTTTTCTAAGTCAGTTAAAAAATCTAAATGAGAAACTGAACCTTGATTTGTTGTAATGGTAGACCAAGTCTCGTCATCATTTTTTCCGTGACTATCTAAAATTTCCTCTAAATACCTATTTCTAACGTTAAAAGATCCTGATAAGGTTTTGTGAGTATAGCTATTGGCTGCTATTGGCTCAACTCCTGGTGAAGCGCCACCACAAATAATTGATATAGATGCTGTAGGTGCGATTGCTGTTTTATTGGAAAATCTCTCTTTAAATCCATATTCTGCAGCATCAGGACAAGCGCCTCTTTCCTCAGCTAAATCCTTTGACGCTTGATTAACTTTTTCGTGAATATTCTTAAAAATTTTTTTATTCCAAGCTTTTGCCATTACTGATTCAAGCGGAATTCTATTTTTTTGTAAAAAAGAATGGAAACCCATTACGCCAAGACCAACACTTCTTTCTCTGTTAGCTGAATATTTTGCATCTTTAAATTGATCTGGAGCTTTATTTATAAAGTCAGATAATACGTTATCAAGAAATCTCATCACGTCATTAATCATATTAGGATCATCTTTCCATTCTTCATATTTTTCTATATTTAAAGAAGATAAGCAACAAACTGCTGTTCTATCTTTCCCATCTTTATCAATACCCGTAGGTAAAGTAATTTCACTACATAAGTTTGAGGTTTTAACAGTTAAATTTGCTAACTTATGATGTTGTGGAATTTGTCTATTAACAGTATCAATATAAATGATATAAGGTTCGCCAGTTTCAATTCTAGCAGTTAACAGTCTTATCCATAAATTTCTTGCTGAAATGGTTTGTTGAATTGTTCCATCTGCAGGACTTTTTAAGGCCCACTGTTCATCAGTCTCTACCGCCCTCATAAATGCGTCGGAGATTAAAACACCATGATGAAGATTAAGAGATTTTCTATTTGGGTCACCACCAGTCGGTCGTCTCATCTCAATAAATTCTTCTATCTCTGGATGATCAATTGGAAGATAACAAGCAGCTGAACCTCTTCTTAACGAACCTTGGCTTATAGCCATTGTTAAAGAGTCCATCACTTTTATAAATGGAATTATTCCAGATGTTTTTCCAACTTTACCAATCTTTTCTCCAATAGATCTTAAGTTACCCCAATAACTTCCGATACCTCCACCTTTGGCAGCCAACCAAACGTTTTCACTCCAAAGATCTAAAATACCTCCAAGACTATCCGACGCTTCATTTAAAAAACAAGAAATAGGTAATCCTCTTTTTGTTCCACCATTAGATAAAACTGGTGTAGCCGGCATAAACCATAAATTACTAATGTAATTATAAATTCTTTGTGCATGTAGGTTGTCGTCTGCATAGGTGCTTGCCACTCTTGCAAACAAATCTTGATAAGACTCATTATGACCAAGATATCTGTCTTTTAAAGTTGCCTTACCAAAATCAGTTAAATTTGCATCTCTAGAACGATCAATTTTGATAATAATCCCTTTTTCATTTTGAAATAATTCAGTTTCGTTATTTAATGAAAATAAATCAGGTCTGTTATTTCTTGAAACTTCTTTAACTTCAGGGATATATTCAGAGACAGCTTTCTTTAAGGCCTGAGATAATATTTTATTCATTTTTTGTTATAATAATTATTGTTTATTACGAAAACAACTATATGTTGTATACGCTTAATAGTAATATACTATATAACTAGTAAATCAATAGAACATTTATAGAACATTATAAAAAAAATTCAACTATAAAAATAAAAAAAATATAAGTAATTAACAGAATGAGCCAGTCAATAAAAATAAACCCTTTAGGCTTTAGAGAATATGACGCAAGGTGGGTTTATAAAAAGGATATCAATTCTGAGGGAATCATAAATCTTGGAAAAGGGTTAGGAACACAAATAAAGAATCATACAATAAAAAAAAATCCAAGAGTGATTGTTGGACATGACTATCGCTCTTACAGTGAGGAAATAAAAACAGCTCTTAAAAAAGGCTTAATATCCACTGGTTGTAATATTGAAGATATAGGTTTGTCTTTATCACCTATGGTTTATTTTGCACAATTCAATTTAAATGCTGACGCAGTTGCTATGGTTACTGCTAGTCATAACGAAAATGGATGGACTGGTGTAAAAATGGGTATCAAAAAAGGTTTAACTCATGCACCTGAAGAAATGAAAGAACTAAAAGATATTACTTTAAATCAAAAGTTTTCTAAAGGTGAAGGAAATGAGAAGCAAATAAAAAATTTTGATAAAATATATAAAGATGATCTAATTTCAAAAAATAGAATTAAAAAAAAAATAAAAGCTGTTGTTGCATGTGGTAATGGAACAGCTGGTATCTTTGCACCAGATATCTTAAGAAATATTGGCTGTGAGGTAATTGAGCTAGATTGCAATTTAGATTGGACTTTTCCAAAATATAACCCAAATCCAGAAGATTTAGAAATGCTACATGCTATATCCAAAGAAGTTAAAGCTAATAATGCTGATATTGGTTTTGGTTTTGATGGAGATGGAGATAGAGTTGGAGTCATTGACAATAAAGGAAATGAAATCTTTTCTGATAAAATTGGTTTGTTAATAGCTAGAAGTTTATCGTCAGTTCATAAAAATTCTAAATTTATTGTAGATGTAAAATCAACAGGGTTGTATTCAAAAGATAGGATATTATTACAAAATAACTGTGAAACTATTTATTGGAAAACTGGACATTCGCACATAAAAAGGAAAGTTAATACTGAAAAGGCTTTAGCTGGATTTGAGAAAAGTGGTCATTTCTTTTTCAATAAACCATTAGGTTTTGGTTATGACGATGGTATTAATTCAGCAATTCAAATTTGTCATTTACTAGATAAACAAAACAAAAAGATCAGTGAAATAATTGGTGAATTACCGAATACATATCAAACACCAACAATGGCTCCCTTTTGCGAAGACGATGAAAAATATAAGGTTGTTGAACAACTAGTTGAGCAAATTAAAAAATTCAAAGAAAAAAAAATAACAATTGATGGGCAAATAATAACTCAAGTTTTAACTGTAAACGGCATAAGATTTTCATTTGATGATGGTTCCTGGGGATTAATAAGAGCATCATCAAATAAACCTTCTTTGGTCGTTGTTGTTGAAAGCCCAACATCAAATGAAAGGAAGAAAAAAATCTTCGATTTTATTGATGTTTTGCTTCAAAAAACTGGAAAAATAGGAGAATACGACCAAAAAATTTAATAGTAAATAAATCTGATTTTCAACTAAGAAGTGTTCATAAAAATTTAAAGAATCAATTAATGTAAAGTTGAGGTGATGGAGGGAGACTGAAATCACCTCTTTTTTTTTATAGACCAGAATATCTAAATACAAAAATTGTACCAACTATGTATAAAAATATTCCAAAAAAAACTTGAAGTTTAGTTTTATCGATTTTGTGAGCTGAATTTGCCCCTACTTTAGCCATAAACATTGTGATTGGTATAAAAATTAAAAAAGCAGGTATGTTAATAAATCCCACACTTAATGGTAATTTTACATTTAAAATTGATCCAGAATACCAAAAACCTATAGCGCCAAATACAGATATTATAAAACCAATTGTTGCAGCACTGCCTATGGCTTTTTTAATTGGATAACCAAAATATTTTAATATCGGCACATTCATTACTGCTCCGCCTATTCCCATGGGGGCTGAAATGAATCCTGAAATTAGTCCAAAAAGAATTCGAAAATGTAATTTAAATTTATTTTTACTGATTGATTGCTGGTTAGAATTAATTAATAGATATGTACCTAAAAAAAAAACAACTATTGTAAAAAATACAACTAATAACTTTGTTTTAGCCATAGCAGCAAACGTTGTTCCGATCAAAACACCCATCACAACAAACAATCCATAGGTTTTAACAATATTAGGATCCACAGAATTATATTTATTGTGAGTGTAAACAGAAACTATCGAAGTTGGAATAATAATTGCAAATGAAGTTCCTACCGCTAAATGCATTAAATAATTCTTATCAACACCTAGAGCTTCAAATATAAAAAAAAGAAAAGGTACAGTTATCAAACCACCACCTATGCCAAATAAACCAGCAAAAAAACCTACTGGAAAAGCAGTGGCAATCATCAGAAGTATATATATAGAATATTGATTTGATAAAAATGAATTAAGCAGATTAACCTACTCTACTTTCAACATTGTTATATCTAATTTTTTCCATTAAGTGATTTATTTTTTGTACATCTGCATCACGTACACACATATTTTCGCTCAAATATCTTTTCCAATGACTTGCTCCTGTTTGTCCATGAAATAAACCTAAAGTATGTCTCATAATTTGATTTAATCTTGTACCTTTTTTTAATTCATCCTTCACATATGGAATTAAATTTTCAATTACTTCTTGTCTACTAAGTATAGTTTCATTTTTGAAAATTTCTTTTTCAATTTCTGCTAACAAGTATGGTGAGTGATAAGCTGCTCTGCCAATCATTACTCCATCTGTTTTCTTAAGATGACTATTAATTTCTTCAATTGAAGAAATTCCTCCATTAATTATAATTTCTTCATTTGGAAAATCTTTTTTTAATTTATAAACATAATCATATTTAAGGGGAGGAATATTTAAATTTTGCTTCGGTGTAAACTTACCGAGCATTGCTTTTCTTGCATGAATTATAAAAGTTTTAATCCCAGTTAATTTTAAAATAGAAATAAAATTACATAAATTTTCATAATCTTCCACATTATCATATCCAATTCTTGTTTTAATCGTTACTGGAAGATTGGTAGCTGATTGCATTTTGTTTAAACAATCTGCAACTAGGTCTGGTTCTTTTATTAAACATGCACCAAATTTATTTTTCTGAACTTTTCTACTAGGGCATCCTAAATTAAGGTTAATTTCATCATAACCAAAATCTTCACCAATTTTTGTTGCTTCTGCTAAAAGTTTTGGAGAAGATCCACCTAATTGAAGAGCAACTGGTTTTTCTTTGATATTAAATTCAAGTAATTTTTTTTTATTTCCTCTGATTATTGCTTCATCAACAATCATTTCAGTGTAAAGAAGAGTGTTTCTAGAAATTAATCTTAAAAAAAAACGTTCATGACGATCTGTGCAATCCATCATAGGAGCAACTGATACTTTCCTATTCATGGTTTAACTTTATATTATTTCTTTATGAGTTTGAAGCATCTGTGTCTTCTGCAGAGGTATCTTCATTTTGACTTTCAGTTTCTGATACCTCATCTAAAGAGACTTCACCTTGTTCATTTATCGATTCTTTTCCAATCGAAGTGTCTAAATCTGGTTTCGCTGTTTCAGATAATTCAGCTAAATCTTCCTTAGATACTTGAATTTTATCAGGTGCTTTCCTTGCTCTCTTAGATGGAAGAATAGGAGTTCCGCTTTTTGAAATTTCTCCCTTATATAAACTTTCAAAATCGTCGCCCACTTCCTCATCATCTTCTGTCCCATCATCTACCTGTTCAACATGCTTTCTTAATTTATAAACTGCACTCTCCGTTAAATCTGGAACTTTTATTTTTTCTTCAGCAATCTCTCTTAATGCTATTACGGTATTTTTATCTTTATCTTTATTAACTGTCGGTTCTATTCCAGAATTTAGCTGAGTAGCTCTTTCCTTTGCAACTAAGACTAATTCGTAAGGGCTATCTACTTTATCTATGCAATCTTCAACTGTAACTCTGGCCATGCGAGTTATCTATAAGTTGAAATAAAAAAAATCAAGAATTATTTAAATATAATGTGGATTTAACCTATTTCTCAATAAAATTAGACCTAAGAAGGATATCAGGATATAAATAAACGAAATTAGCGCAATCTGCTCTATAGAAAAACCCTTATCTATCAAAATACCGAATAATGCTGTACCAAAAGCTGTTGAAAAAACCATTAAAGCTGTAGTTAGAGCCTTGATAGATCCAATATATTTAACTCCATAAATTTCTGCCCATGTTGAGGAACCTAGAACGTTAGCGAGTCCATTTGAAATACCTATTAATCCAAGAAAGATAAAAGCAGAAAAAGGTATATCAAAAAAAAGTAATACCAAAGTGGAAATTAGTAACGGTAAATTCATGAAAATTAATAATTTTCTACTAGTAAACTTGTCAATTAATAAACCAGATCCTAATAAAGTTATGACTGATAAAACTGAATATACCATAAATGATTGTGCTATTACAAATTCACCCCATTCTTTTGACTCTGTAATGTAAGATTGATACACAAAAACCCCAGTTGCAATCCATGGCATTGCTAGCATATTTAAACAAATTATATAAAATCTATAATCTTTAAGAACTTCTATTCTCGTCCAATTTTTAATTTTTTTCTCCTCAAAATTTTTATCATCAACTTTTTCTCTAGACTCAAAATCAAGATTTTTAATTAAAGTAAATGAAACTAAAGGTAAAACAAATAAAATCGTTATAGAAATTATGAACCAAATATTTTGCCATTGTGTTATGGTAAGCAAATAAACTATTAATATTGGTAATATAAATTCTGCTGTAGAAAGACCAAACCAACCAATGCTTAAAGCTTTACCTCTTGATTTTGTGAAATATCTTGAAATAGTTGTAGTAGCAGTATGGGACATTAGTCCTTGACCTGAAAATCTCATTAAAAAAACAGCTACAAATAAAAAAATGATAGATGAAATCTTTGAAAAAAAAAAACAAGAAAAAGCCAACAGTAGAGTTACGTAAAATGCAAACTTGAAAATATTGATATCATCGATTTTTTTTCCTACCCAAATCAAAATAAAACTACTAAGCAAAGTAGCAGAAGCATAAATTGAGCCAAATTGTCCATGAGAAATAGAAAGTGTTTCTCTAATACTTGAATTGAATAAACCGAGAAAAAAACTCTGTCCAAAACTAGAAAAAAATGTAAAAATAAAGCCAAATATTATTACTTTTAAACTTAAACTTTTAAACATTAAAAAATTATGATTTGTAACGTTACTTTTATAGGTCTTGGCGTCATGGGTTATCCTATGGCTGGTTATATATCAAAAGGCGGACACAATGTAACTGTTTTTAACAGAACTAAATCTAAAGCAGAAAAATGGATTAAAGAATACAAAGGTAAAATGGCAGAAACACCAGCTGAAGCTTCAAAAGATGCCGAATATGTTTTTACATGTGTCGGAAATGATAATGATTTAAGAGAAGTAACATTTGGTGACAATGGTGCTTTTAAAACAATTAAAAAAGGTGCAATCTATATTGATAATACTACTGCATCAGCAACAATCGCTAGAGAAATTTATGATTATGCAAAAAAAAATGGGTTTGGTTCACTAGATGCTCCTGTATCTGGAGGCCAAGCTGGAGCAGAAAATGGTGCATTAACAGTAATGATTGGTGGAGACCAAGCTGACTTTGATAAAGCAAAAGATAAAATTGATTGTTACAGCAAAAAAATGAAGCTTCTTGGTAAAGCTGGTTGTGGACAATTGGCTAAAATGGTTAATCAAATCTGTATCGCAGGATTAGTTCAAGGTTTATCGGAGGGAATTAACTTTGGAATGAAAGCTGGATTAAATATGGAAGATGTAATTGAAGTAATTTCAAAAGGTGCTGCTCAATCATGGCAAATGGAAAATAGATATAAAACAATGATCGATGACAAATTCGATTTTGGTTTTGCAGTTGATTGGATGAGAAAAGATTTAAAAATTGCGATGGATGAGTCAAAAAATAATGGTTCATTATTACCTGTAACAGAGCTTGTAGATAAATTTTATGGTGAAGTTCAAGAAATAGGTGGAAATCGTTGGGATACCTCAAGTTTAATAAAAAGATTTAGAAAGTAGTGTATGCAGCCTGCATACTATGAAAATTTAGAGGAAATTCAGAATAAGTATTGGTCTATGCTGAATGATGCTGTAACGAACAGAGCTTCACCATTTAGAATTCCTGTCTTTATATGCTCTCATCAAGATGAGGTTGATGGTAGAATTGTTGTTTTACGAAAATCAGACAGAAAAAATAATTTGTTACAATTTCATACAGATTTGAGATCACCGAAGGTAGGTATTCTTAAAAAGAATAAAAATGCCTCCTTAGTTTTTTACGATAAAGAAGAAAAGATACAATTAAGGGCGAAAGTGGAATGTGAAATTAATAATAAAAATTCTACAACTGAAGAGTCTTGGAAAAAAACTCAGCATATAAGTAGAAGATGTTATTTGACTGATAGTCCTCCTGGAACATCTTCGGATAATCCAACATCAGGTATGATATCTAAATTAGAGGATTTCGATTACACAATAGAGCAAAGTGAAAAAGGTTATAAAAACTTTACTGTTATAAAGTGTAAAATTAAGTCCATTGAATGGTTATATCTCGCAGCTAAAGGACATCGAAGAGCAAAGTTTGATTTTAAAACTAGTAAAAATAACTGGCTAATTCCTTAAAAAAATTGAAAAATTTTTATAAATTAATTTTTTCGATAATATTTAGTTTTTTTTTAAATACTAATCAAATCTATGCTGAAAATAAAAATGAATTATCTTTTAGTATAGCAACAGGTAATGGTATAATGGAAAATGTTAAAGGTATGCATACACCTGTAACTAACAACCCTGGTACCAATATAAAAGGCTTAGTTTTAGATGACGATAGTTTAAATACAATTTATTCAATTGGTATCGATTATAACAAATTTATAAATCAAAATTTATATTTAAATTCAGGTATATCTTTTGCCCGCCATTATACTGTAGATACTAATATTACTTTTGATGGAGGATATAATTCTGGTTTTCCTGAAATATATTTTAGAGGTTTGGCTTTTGAAATGGGTCCAAGTTATAGGTTTAATAAAATTCCAAACATTACTCCTTATATAGGTTTAAATGCTTCTTACTTTTTAGGCGAACAAACTGATACCAACTACGGTATTAATGGTATTGATACTTATGGAGAGGAAGGTCCTGAAACTTATGTCAAATGTCATGGTATAACTCCTAACTTAGGTTTTTTTATAAAATCTGGATTTCTAAAGGGATATGGTTTTTCAATAGAAAATTTAATTCTTGAATGTGATAATGATCATAACAGAAGCATGACTGAAGGATATAAGGCTGATTTCAATATAGTTCAATATCGAGTTGATTATAGAATATCATTCTAATCAAAATTTTTAAAAAAATAAAACTTTATTTTAAATTATTAAATTATTATAAGGTTACATGAAAAAGACTATTGGTAATCCAAATAAAACCAATGAGGATTTAATTAACCTAATAAAAAAAACCAAAATTAATAATTACTATTTAGAAAATCAAAAAGATTTCAGAGATAGAATTTTAAAAGAAATTGACCCTAGTGATCATGTATTAGATGTAGGTATGGCTATGAGAGATAGACATAAAAAAATAAATTCTGAAATTTTAGAAACTTTAGATGTAAATGATTTTGGTGAATATCCTGATATAATTTGTGATATTTGTTCTGATATCAATGGATTAGAAAAAAAATATGATAAAATAATTTGTATTGCTATACTTGAGCATGTTTATGATCCATCAGCTGCAGTATCTAATCTAAAAAAAATGCTTAAAGATAATGGAATTATTTATGGGTATGTTCCATATTTATATTACTACCATGCTCCTAAAGATTTACAATTCCAAGATTATTTTAGGTTTTCAAAAGATGCATTAGCTTATTTATTTAGAAATTTTAAAGAAGTTGAGCTTTTTCCTATCAGAGGTCGTATCTCAACACCTTTGAATATTTTTTTTGCAGGGAAATGGAAAAGGTATGCTGAAAAAACAAATATCAATATTTATCTTGACAAAATAGCAAGTAAAGAAACAAACCAAAAACAATGTAGTGGGTTCAATTTTATTATCAAAAAATAGATTTTGAAAACTTTTTCCAATTATCTTGATAGTGTTTTGTGTTTTCCAAAACTGCTTTTTTTTCCTCTTCAGTAATTTCTCTTACAACTTTACCAGGTGAACCAATTACCAATGAATTATCTGGTATCTTTTTATTTTCTGTTATTAAAGCTTTAGCTCCAATGATGCAATTTTTTCCTATATTAGCATTATTAAGTATTACTGCCCCTATTCCGATTAAACTATTATCTCCAATCGAACATCCATGAAGCATGACCATGTGTCCAACAGTAACATTCTTTCCAATCTTTAAAGGATACCCAGGATCTGTGTGTAACACACTCCCATCTTGAACATTTGATCCCTCACCCACATAAATATTTTCAATATCGCCTCTTAAGGTTGCATTAAACCAAATACTAGAATTCTTTTCTAGGGTAACATCACCAATTATAGTTGCATTTGGGGCTACCCAGTTTTCGCCAGAGTTTTTTGGTTTTTTATCTTTTAAATCGTAAAACATAATTTATATATTATTACATTATGCCAATACAAACTCCAATATGTGATTTCGGTCAAAAAGCTCACAACTTTCAATTAAAATCTACTTACAATAAAATTTTATCTTTAAATGATGTTAAAGGTGAAAATGGAACTTTGATTATGTTTATTTGTAATCATTGTCCTTATGTGAAAGCAGTTACCAAAGATATTGTTGAAGATTGTAATGAATTAAAAAAAATTGGAATTAACTCTGTAGCTATATGTGCAAATGATGCTGAAAATTATCCTGAAGACTCTTTTGATAATATGATTGAATTTGCGAAAAAAAATCAATTTAGTTTTCCTTACTTAAATGATGAAACTCAAGAAATTGCTAAAATGTATGATGCAGTATGTACACCAGATTTTTTTGGTTATAATAAAGATTTAGAGCTTCAGTACAGGGGTAGATTAAGAGAACTTAAAAACTTAGTTCCAGTTAGAAGTGGAGAGAGTGATTTATTAAAGGCTATGAAACAAATAGCTGAAACAGGAAAAGGACCTGAAAGTCAAATACCTAGCGCTGGCTGTGGTATTAAGTGGAAACAATAATTAATGTATCTAATTATAACTAGAGCCTTCCCACCTGAATTAGGTGGCATGCAAAGTTTAATGTGGGGCTTAACTAAAGAGATGTCTAAAAACTTTATGATTAAAGTCTTTGCAGATTATCATGAGAATCATAAAGAATTTGATAATAAAGAAAATTTTTCAATAGAGCGGATTGGTGGAATTAAATTCTTAAGAAAAATAAGAAAAGCTCAATTAATAAATGAATTTATAAAAGAAAATAAAATTCAAGGAATTATTGCTGATCACTGGAAGAGTTTAGAGTTGATTAGAACAGATAAAAAGAAATATTGTTTAATACATGGTAAAGAAATTAATCATCCTAAAGGAAGCTCTTTAAACAAAAGATTAATTAAAGTTCTCAACAATGTTGAGAAAGTGATAGCTAACTCAGAATATACAAAAAATCTGGCAATAAATAACGGTGTTAATAAAGATAAAGTTATCGTAATTAATCCTGGTGTTACAATTGCTGAAGAATTAAATAAAAAATCATTAGAAAAAGTTGAGAGTTTACTTAAAATAAAGACACCTCGTCTTATTACCGTATCAAGGTTTGATAAAAGAAAAAATCATGAAAAAGTCATAATGGCTTTAAGAAATTTAAAACAACAATACCGTGATATTGTCTACATTTGTATTGGATATGGTGATGAAGAAGAAAATTTAAAAAAATTAGTTCAAGAACTTGATTTAGGTTCTCAAGTTATGTTTTTTAAAGATATAAGTAACGATCTTAAAAATGCTTTAATAGCAAAATCAAATATATTTGTTATGCCTTCAATAATTCACAAAACATCTGTTGAAGGTTTCGGTATAGCGTATGTAGAAGCTGCACAGTATGGAATTCCTTCATTAGGTGGGAAAGATGGAGGTGCATCAGATGCAATCAGTCATGATAAAACAGGTTTAATTTGTGACGGAAACAATCTAGATGATATTTATTCATCATTAAATTCAATGATTGAGAATAAAAAATATCATGTGCTTGGTAAAAATGCTAAAGAATATGTTTCTAAGTTTCAATGGGACAAAATTCTTGATGAGTACAAAAAAATTCTTAATTAAGATCTCTTTTTGAAAACTGTTTTATAAATATGCCATAAAACAATTAAAATAGTTGTTGTTAATATACAAAGTGTGAGAGTTCTGTCCCATAGAAACTCCCATGACCCGTTACTTAATAATAATGATCTTCTTAAATTTTCTTCCATTAAACCACCTAAAACAAAAGCTAGAATAAGTGGTGGCATAGGAAAATCATAGAGCCTTAAGAAAGTAGCAACAACAGCTATTCCTATCATTAAATAGATGTCAAAGTTGTTAAATGACATCACATAAATTCCTGTGATTGAAAAAAATAAAATTAATGGAATTAAATAATTTTTTGGAACAGCTAAAATTCGAGCTATGTAAGGAATTAAAGGTAGATTTAATATTAATAAAACTACCATTCCAACATACATTGACATTATAACTGACCAAAAAATTTCTGGGTTAGTCATATAAAGTCTTGGACCTGGTTGAATTCCAAAACCTAACAAAGCTCCTAGCATTACTGCTGTTGTTCCACTTCCAGGTATTCCTAAAGTTAACATTGGTACAAAAGATCCTGAGCATGCTGCATTATTGGCTGTCTCTGGTGCAGAGAGACCATTAACACTTCCTTTACCAAATTTTTCTTTTTCATCATCTTTAACTAAATTTCTTTCTATCCCATAAGCTAAAAAAGAAGCAATGGTTGCTCCAGCACCAGGTAATACGCCAATTAAAAATCCGATTATAGAAGATCTAGGAATTGTTTTATACATCTTGTTTCTCTCTTCTTTATCTATTTTAATTGAACCTAATTCAGTCAGTGAAACTTGTTTAGCAGCAGCTGTTGGATCATTTCTCTTTAAAATTATTGTTAATGCTTCGCTCATTGCAAAAGTTGCCATCACCACAAGAACAAAACTTATACCATCTGTTAAATTCATATTATTAAAAGTAAATCTTGTAATATCTGACAAAGAGTCTTGCCCTACTGATGCTAACATTAAACCTAAAACTACCATCATCATTGCTTTTAAGAATTGACCTTTTGATGAAAAAGCAGCTATGGCTGTTAATCCTAAAATCATTAATGCAAAATAATCTGGTGATCTAAAAGATAAACTTACTTTTGATAAGCTCGGTGCCATAAATAATAGATAAATTGCAGATAGTGTTCCTCCGGCAAATGAACTCCATGCTGCAATCGCTAAAGCTTTGCCTGCTTTACCTTGTTGTGCCATTGGATATCCATCAAATGAAGTTGCAACAGTTCCTGGAACTCCAGGAGCATTTAATAATATTGATGATGTCGAGCCACCAAATACTGCTCCATAATATACTCCAGCCATAAGAATTAAACCTGTAGCTGGATCAAAACCATAAGTAATTGGTATCATTAAAGCTATTGCTGTCATCGGTCCTAGACCAGGCAGCATTCCAATTATTGTTCCAAAGAAACAACCAATCATTACCATAAAAATATTTTGAAATGTTAGAGCTGTACTTAAACCAATTAAAATTCCTTCAATCATCCCATTACTCCAATCGATTTTAAAAAAGGGTCTCTCAAATAAATATCAAGAACACCATGAAGGAGGTACATAAAAGCTGCAACAAAAGGAAAAGATAATAGAAACATTAATATCCATCTTCTTTCACCTAAAAAGTAATATGACGTAAATAAAAATAATGAAGTCGTTAAAAAATAGCCAATTTTTAAAATTGTAGCTCCATAAATAATTGCAATAATTATTAGGATACCTGTTTTTTTATATTCTAAATTTTTATATTCAACTTTTATGGTATCTGGATCTGGTAAAATTAATTTTAATCCAGAAAAAAATAACCCTGTATAACCTAGATAAATTGGAAAAGTTCTTGCATTAAAAGGTGCATTTTCATCAAATGCAAAAACTTGAATTTGATATGCGGTATATAAATAGAATGCTGAGAAAATAAAAAAGAGCAGTGATATAATTTTAGTGGTATTTATATTCACTGCTCTTTAAATTAATTAATCCTAAGGATTAAATAACTCCAAGTTTTTTCATAAGAGCTGTCATTTCTTTAGTTTGTGTTTTTAAAAATTTTACAAACTTTTTGTCTGGATTATAAATATTAACCCAAGCATTTCTTGCTCTAACCGCTTCCCATTCAGGAGTTTTTTGTACATCACCTAACATTTTAGCAATAGCTTTTTTGTCTTTGCTACTCATTCCTGGAGGTCCAAAAAATCCTCTCCAGTTAACGAATTGTACATCATATCCTTGTTCTTTAAGTGTTGGTGCATCAGGTGCATCTGAAACTCTATCAGGTGCGGTGATACCAATAATTCTTACTTGGTCTCTTGCGCCCATAAGTTCACCTAAACCTGTAGAAATAATTTGAGTTTCTCCAGATAAAAGTCCTGCTAATGCTTTACCACCTGCATCATAAGGTATGTAGGCTACATCATTTGGATTTGCTCCAGCAGCTTGAAAAGCTAAAGCACCAATTAAATGGTCCATACTTCCTCTTACAGAACCACCAGCCATTTTAATTGAGCTAGGGTTTGCTTTGTATGCTTTCACAACATCTTCAAAGTTTTTGTAAGGTGAGTTTTTAGCAACTGCAATTGCTCCATAGTCACCAATTACTCCAGCAATTGGCACAACATCTTTATAAGATAAAGTTCCACTGCCACTCACATAACCTTTGTGTCTTGTAATTGATCTTAAAACCAATGGCGTTGATTGCACCAAAACAGTATTTTCTGGCTTTGTATTGATCATGTAAGCAAGTGCTTTACCACCACCACCACCTGACATGTTTTCAAACGATGCACTTTTTAAGAATCCAGCTTTTGTTAAAGCCTCTCCAGTACCTCTAGCGGTTCCGTCCCAACCACCACCAGCACCACCACCAATTACAAAATGAATTTTATCAATTGCAATTGAACTAGTTGTTGTTGCTGAAAGTAAAAGAACTGCTGAGAATAAAACTGAAAAAAAAGATTTAATTAGTTTCATTATTTCCTCTCATTGTTATATTTAAATTCTCGATTAAACATATATTGTTTAATCTAGTCAACAACCAAAGATAGAATACATGCTAGAAGTGATTCACTTTAACCGAGAAAATTTAGGTCAATTATTTACAAAAAAATTTTTAATTGTAATTATAATTTCTATTCCAAGTGCAATTGTCGCGGATTTTTTGAATATTCCTCTTGCTTGGATGATTGGTCCAATGATTTCAACATCTTTAATAGCTTTAAAAGGTTTTCAAGTTTTAATGCCAAAAATAGCTCTGAGCTCAATATTAATTATCTTAGGTCTTCATATTGGAAATTACATTGACCAAAACTTTTTTAGTCAAATGTTTAATTGGATTTGGACAACAGTTATCATGTTTTTTTATATTATTGTTAGTATTATAATTGTCTCAAAATATTTACAAAGATTTTCAGGATATAAAGAAAAAACATCAATTTTTTCGGCTGCTCCAGGCGCTCTAGGTCCTTTAATGATTTTAGCTGAATATGAAAAGTCTGATTTATCTCAGGTAGCAACTGCGCACTTAATTAGATTAATAATTATAATAACTTTATTCCCTTTTATAATTGTTAGTCTCTACCCAGCTGAAGTTTTAGATTTTGAAAAATTTGATTACATGTCTCAAAACCATTGGGAATTAGTTATATTAATAATAACATCGTTAATATTAATATTCTTTTTTGATAAATTTAAAGTTCCAGCAACACTCCTTTCTGGTACACTAGTTGCAAGCGGTATTTTACAGGTATTTGATATTGCATCTTATAAACTTCCAGATGCTTCAATTAATTTTTGCTTACTTATTTTGGGAGGATCAGTTGGATGTAGATTTGCAAATAAAACATTTAAGGAAGTTGCTAATAATTCTTTTCATGGATTAGTAGCAACAATACTTTTAGTTTTGTTAGGTTTGATCGCTGCATATATTTCAACATTTTTTGTTGATAATAATTTTTTAAGTTTGATCTTATCTTTCTGTCCTGGCGGTATTTATGAAGTAGCTGTTATAGCGATTGCTTTTGATCTAGAGCCAGATTTTGTTGCTTTTCATCATATTATTAGATTGTTATTCATATTATTCATCATTCCTGTAATTTTAAGATTACAAGAAAAAACTAAGATAAGGAATTAGATAATCTCTCAAAAACTTTTTCAGCACTTAATTTATTTAAATCACTCACCTCAATTACTTTAAAGTTTTCTCTTTCAATGCTCACTTTATGAGCTGTCGTATGTTTACCAAATAATGTAAGGCCTTTAGCTCCTACGTGAGCTGTAATGTGAGCAGGACCAGTATCATTAGCGACTACAAATGAACTACCTTTTATTAAAGAGGTTAATTGAAAAATATCTAATGCTCTTCCATTGTCTAAAATAGCTAAAGCATTAATATTTTTTGCATGATTTATTTCAGATGGACCAGGTGCAGTAACAATTTTGTACTCTTCATCAAATCTATTAATAATTAGTTCAATCAGTTTATTGTAATGCGGCCATTTTTTTATCTTCAAATGAGGAGAACAAAAAGGAAATAGCAAAATATATTTATTTATTTTATAAAAATTTTTAATTTCACTTATATTTCTAGAAGCCCAATTAAAATCTGGTTTTACTGTATTCAGTGTATTTAAACCTGATTCTTTTAATTGATAGTCAAGTCTTTCAAGTACGGAATTTTTATCAAATTCTTCTTTGTTTTTATCTGTTGGTAATGTTGAAAGAGAGCTGGACCAAACTTCTTTAGTTGCTTTTGGAAAAAGAATATTTTTATAAAAGTTTGTTCTAGAAGAATTTTGAAGATCAAAAACTTTTGAGAAATTATATTTTTTTAGATCTTTCATTAAAAAATATAAATAAATTAAATTATATCTAGGTAATCGCTTATCCAAAATCACCTCATAGATGAAAGGATTTTTCTTAAATAAATCAAAGTAAGGTTTGGTTGTAAGTAAAAATATTTGATCATTTTTATGGTTTTCAGATATATCTTGAATTGCACCACTTGCTTGGGCTATATCTCCTAACGATCCATGTTTAATAATTAGAATATTAGACATATTTGTAACAAGATAACATAGTATCAAAATTTATGAATAAAATTATAGTAGAAATTTCAATTGGAGAACTTTTGGATAAAATTTCAATTTTAGAGATCAAGAAAGAAAAAATGAAAGATTCTGAAAAACTAAAATTTATCAATAACGAATATTCTATTTTAAAAGATCAATTAGAAAAGAATGTAAAATCTGATGATAAACTAGACAATTTTTATAAATCTCTAAAAGAAATTAATAGTAAGCTTTGGGTAATAGAAGACGATAAAAGGCAATGTGAAAAAGATAAAAATTTTGGAGAAAAATTTATTAAATTATCTAGAGATGTACATTTTTTAAATGATGATAGAGCTAAAATTAAATTAGATATCAATAATCACGCGGGATCTTCAATTAGAGAAATCAAAGAGTATACAAATTATTAACTTAAGTATGTCAAATGATTTAAAAAAAATCTTTAGAGAAATAGAAAATTTATCTTTAAAAAGTGACAACTATTTTGAAATTTATGAAAAGCACTTAAAAAAATTTGTTGGTAAAGAGATTATATTTGTTGAAATAGGTGTTCTCAATGGTGGAAGTCTTCAAATGTGGAAAAAATTCTTTGGAAAAAAAGCTAGGATCATTGGTATTGATATTAATCCAGAATGTAAAAAATTTGAGGATGATCAAATTGAAATATTTATTGGAGATCAATCAAGTAAAATTTTTTGGAAAAATTTTTTTGAACAAGTGAGTAATGTTGATGTGATTTTAGATGATGGAGCACATACTAACATTTCACAAATTAACACGACTTTAAGCTGCATAAATAATATAAATAATGATGGATTGTTAATAATTGAAGATACACACACCTCATATATTAATAAATATAATACATCTAAAAAATATACTTTTATAAACTTTACAAAAAAAATTATTGATAAACTTTATAAGAGTGGCAACTCTATTTATAAAAATGACAAATTTAATTTAGGAAAACGAATTTTTTCTATAAATTTTTATCAGAGCTGTGTAATTTTTAATATTAATGAAAATAAGTCTACTCAGAATAATACTGTCTATAATAATAAACTAGATCATGAAATAAAAGATATGACTTTTCAACATTTTTTAAATCATGAAAAAAGTTTTTTAGGAAATATTAAATTAATAAAAAATTTTATTAGAATATTCAAGAAATACAAAACCAATAGATATCTAAAAAAAATTTTTAATTAAAGCTAAATTTTTTTTCTAAAAGTTTAATCACATTATGAATAATGAAAGTCATAAATAAATAAATTCCACCAGCAACAATAAATACCTCAATAGGCTTAAATGTTGTTGAAATTATATATTTTGCAACACCTGTGAGATCCATCAGAGTAACTGTACTAGCTAAAGAAGTTCCTTTCATCATTAAGATAATCTCATTTCCGTAAGCTGGTAGCGACTGTCTGATAGCTATCGGTATTTGTATTTTATAGAATATTATTTTACTTGATATTCCCAAACTCTTACCTGCTTCTATTATACCGGGTTTGATGGTTTGAAACGCAGATCTTAAAATCTCAGATGTGTAGGCACCGGTATTTAATGCAAAAGCAATAATTGCACACCAGTATGGTTCTTTTAAAATAAACCATAAAAAGGTAGATCTTAAATATTCAATTTGTCCTAAACCAAAATATATAATGAATATTTGAACTAATAAGGGTGTTCCTCTAAATACATATGAATATCCATATGCAAATTTATTAATTACAATATTTTTATTTAATCTCAAAATTGCAAATATTAAGCCAATAAATAGACCTATAACTAAAGAAACTGATAAAAGTTTTAAAGTTATAGTTGCTGCGCTTAATAATTTTGGCAGACTAGTTATCATTAACTCGAAATCCATTAGTATCCCCTGCTATATCTAATTTCTAATCTATTGATTAACTTCATGCTTAAATAAGTAAGTAATAAATACAAAACAGCTGCAAAAGAATAAAAGAATAAAGGATCTCTTGTATAACCTGCTGCAATGTAAGATTGTCTCATGATTTCAACTAAACCAGTAACTGAAATTAAAGATGTATCTTTAAGGGTAATTTGCCAAACATTACTTAGATTGGGAATGGCTAGCCGCAAAACTTGGGGAAGAATAATCCTAAAAAATTGAGTAAATTTAGATAATCCTAAAACTTTAGCAGCTTCAAACTGGCCTTTATCAATTGATTGAACTGCTCCTCTAAAAACCTCAGTTGAATAAGCACCAGAAATAATTCCAATTGCAAATGCGCCAGTTATAAATGCATTTATTTCAATATATTCATTATACCCAAATATTGAGGCGACATACATAACAGCACCAGTTCCACCAAAAAAGAAAAGATAAATTACTAATAATTCTGGAACACCTCTAATAACTGTTGTGTAAGAATTTGCTATAAAATTTAATAATCTATTATTTGATAGTTTTAGTGGAGTAAAAATTGCTGCAAAACTAAAACCAATTATCATCGCTGTTATTGAAACAGCGATAGTCATTAGAGTGGCATAAAATAACTCATCGCCCCAACCAGTGTCTCCAAATGCTAGAAGTTCCATACAGACTGGCGACTATACATAATAGTCGCCAAATCTAAAATTTAATTACATAGAAGCGTCGAAACCGAACCATTTAGTAGCAATTCTACTAATGTCTCCATTTTTTCTCGCTTGATTTATTGCTTTATTAAACTTGTTTAGAAGTTCAGTATCATCTTTTCTAATACCAACTCCAACACCATTTCCAAATGCACCACCTGAAAAAGTTGGTCCAGTTAAAACAACTGGCTTACCAGATTTTTCAGCATAATCACTGAATGCTACTGCGGCTGCCAATGCAGCATCACATCTTCCTGATGCCAAATCTAGGTTAACTTCATCTTGTGTTTTATAAGTTCTTACATTTACTGCACCTACATCACCAGAGTCTAAAAAGTTTTGATGAATTGTAGCAGTTTGCACACAAACAGTTTTTCCTGCTAATGCAGAAGTAAGAGTTTTAAGAGCTTTTTTAGCTGCAGCATTTGGTTTAGTAAGATTTATACCAGCCGGTGTATCTAAACCTTCTAAGCTTGATCCTTTCATGACTGCTAAAGATGCAACTTCATCTGCATACCCTTGAGAGAAGCTTATAGCTTTTTGTCTTTCTGCAGTAATTGACATTCCTGCCATTATTGCATCAAACTTTCTCATGATCAAAGCAGGGATCATTCCATCCCAATCTTGTTCAACTATTACACATTGTTGTCCAATGTATCTACAAAGCGTATAAGCTAACTCAACTTCAAATCCTATTAACTTGCCTGCCTCATTTTTTGAGTTCCATGGAGGATAAGCACCCTCTGTTCCGATTTTAATTTTGTCAGCATTAGCATTTCCTACTACTAGTAAAGAAAGTAAAACTGAAAAAATAGTTTTTTTGAATATATTCATCATTATCTCCTTTAATAAAAGAATTAGTATTTCACAATTTAAGGATTTAAAAAAGAAAAAATTAATGATTAATTGAGGAAGAAAAGTTCCAAGAACAATCAAAACTCGGTATATAAACTCTTGATAAATTAGTATTTCCAAAATGATGATTAAATACATTTAGCCAATTTTCAACTTGAAGAGGTTTTTTGTCTTGGCTTCCTACTTGAGCGGTTATTACCCCTTTAGGTTTAAGAATTCTCACTAATGAGTCCATATTTTTTGATGCTAAATCAATACAAAACTGATCATCATTTAAATCAACAAATATGTGATCATATGTGTCGTCATTGACAGATTTAATACTCTTAAATGCATCACCCCAAATACATTTAACTGAATTTTTTTCTGTAGCTTTATTTCCAATATTGCCTAAGTGTTTATTGCAAACCTCAACTACTTCAGGATCAAGTTCGTACCAATCCACAAAATTAAATTTTTTTGAAATACATTCTCTTGCTATACCACCATCACCACCACCAATGATTGCTGCTCTCTCATTTTTTTTATTCAACTTTAATCCAACACCAACAAAAGTTGAGCTATACAAATGTTCATCAGAAGCTGCAACTTGAATTTCACCATCAATAAATAAAGATTTGCCAAATTGTTCCAAATCTAAAATTTCGATGTGTTGCCCAACTTTAGATCTAAAATCTTCTAACACATCATTTACAACATAAGATTTTTGCAATCCTGGTGTACTATAAATGTCATGATACAATCCTTTGGTATCTCTGTTAAACTCTTTTTTTACTATTCTTTTATGCTTAAATTCTTTTTTTATTATATCGAGAGCAATTGAAGGATTAATTTTTCCACATGTAAAAAAATCAAAACTAATAATTCCTTTTTCAGGAAAGGTATGAAAACTAATGTGGCTTTCAGCTAATAATGCTAAAATTGTAAATCCTTGTGGTTCAAATTTATATTTTGAAATATTTAAAATTGTAACTTTTGCAGCTTTTGCAATATCGTAAATTGCTTTTTCAAATATAGAAGGATCGTATTCTTTAGTTGTGCCAATTATATCTAATGTTATATGCTCCCCAACCTTAGTCATCTATATTTATCCTTACAAAATTTAAGTACAGATTTTTGTCTTTAATATCAATCAAATATGAGTCTTATAATAAAGTCAAATCTTTTAATTTTTGCTCGAATAATTTTGCACCTTTTTTACAATTTTCAACCCAATCAACACTTGCTGACTCGTCTGCATTATCAGAAATAAATTTAAAACATCTGAAATTAACTTTTTCTAATTTACAAACTTTTGCTAATGCATAGGCCTCCATATCAACAACATCTACTTTGATGGGTATCGAACCAGTTACAAAGCTATCTCCTGTACCGCATGAATATCCATTGGAAGATAGAATTATTTCATTAATATCATCATAAGGAGTTTCTCCAATTTTTAAATTCATCAGACCAGTCACATCCATATCTCTCTGGTAAAATTTTGTACACTCAACTATGCCCTCCAAATTTTTTGAAATAGCTCCAGCACTCCCAAAATTTACTACCTCTTTAGGTTGATGAGTTTTAATCAATTTTGTTAAATTATAAGTTGCATTAATTTTACCAGCACCTGTATGATAAAAAAAATTTAAACCTTGGGTTTCTTCTTTTAATGCCGCAACAAATATTCTATTCATACTTAAATGGATTTAAAAAATTATATTAGATCAATACCAGATTATCCGAAAAAAGGAATTTTATATAGAGATATAACAACTTTAATTAAAGATGAAAAAGCATTTACTGAAGTAATTGATCAAATAGTTAATAAATCAAAGAAATTTAATTTTGATAAAATAGCAGCAATTGAGTCAAGAGGTTTTGTATTTGCATCTGCTGTTTCTTATATTTTAAAAAAACCATTTATTTTGTTAAGAAAAAAAAATAAATTACCTTCTAATGTTCATTCAATTGATTTTGAATTAGAATATGGCAATGCAACAATTGAGGTACACAAAGACTCATTTAGCAAAAATGACTCGGTGTTAATAATTGATGATTTGATTGCAACAGGTGGGACAGCAGATGCAGCCGCAAGACTAATAGAAATGTCTAATGCGAAAGTTGCTGCATTTATTTTTGTGATAAATTTATTTGATTTGGGAGGATCTGATAATCTTAAAAAGAAAAAATATAAAGTCGAGAATTTAATTGAATTCCCTGGTCACTAACTAATCAATTATTTTAGGTCTATATGATGACTTTTTTCCTAATAAAGCAAAAATAAAACCTTGAATTCTTTGCCTATAAATCTCTTTTTTAAATTTATTATTAATTATGTAGTAGAAAAAAAATTTAATTATTCCTGATCCAAAACTTGGAAATCCTTTTATCAAAGCTGTAATATATCCATAATGTTTTTTGTTAAAATAAAATTTTGACCACATCCAGTGCCAATTTCTTGAAAGTTCTACTTCATATCTAAATTTTGGGTCTACTGCTTTCGCTCCAAGATGTTTTACTTTTGAATCTGATAAAATAAAAATTTTTTCACCTTTATCTATAACTCTCTTGCAAAGATCATCATTTTCAAGATACATAAAAAAATTTTCATCAAAAATATTATTTTCGGTTTTATCAAAAATTTTTTTCAATCTTTTTAAATTTAAAACCATTGCATACCCATCAATACTTTTTACACTTAATAATTTATTATCACCTAAGATTTTCAAATTTTTATCATCAATTCTATAATTTGGATATTTTACATCATCAGATACTGGAGCTATAATTCCAAAAGAGTTATTTTTTTTTAATTCCTCAATAATATGATTAATTGCTTCACTATATAAGATTAAATCTGGATTTAGAATAAATACATAATCAGTATCAATATATCTTAGGCCAAGATTATTTCCTGCTCCCATCCCAAGATTTACTGAAGATAAAACACAATTTACATTTTTATATTTTTTTTCAAGTTTATCTTTTAATGCTTTACTGTTTGAATTATCAACAACTACAATATCAATAGTTTCTGGAATTGATTGAATACAGTTTTCAATAACTTTATCACTTCTAAATGAAACTATAACAACAGACAAAATTTGCTTTGATAATGACATAAAAAAAGTTTATTCACCTATATTAATACTTGATGTAGAAATAATTAAAATATGAAAAAAGTAATTGTTACGGGTGGCCTTGGTTTTATAGGCAGTAATCTCATTGATTTGCTTGTAAGCAGAAATTTTAGAGTATTAAATTTAGATAAAGTTACTTATTCTTCAAATTTTTATAATGTAAAAGAGTTTCGAAAATCAAAAAAATATAAATTTATTAAGTGTGATATTAATGATAAAAAAATCAAAAAAATTATTTTTAAATATAAGCCAAATTGTATTTTCAATCTTGCAGCTGAGACACATGTGGATAGATCTATTGATAATCCAGAAAGTTTTGTTCAAAGTAACATTGTAGGTGTATACAATTTACTTGAGTGCTTTAAAGAATATTCAAAAAAAAATAAATCAAAACTAATTCATATTTCCACTGATGAAGTTTATGGAGATGTTTTAACTGGTAGATCATCAGAAAAATATCCATATCAACCAAGTTCTCCCTATGCTGCAAGCAAAGCTGCTTCGGACCACCTTGTTAGTTCATACGTTAGAACTTATAAAATTCCTGCAATTGTTACTAATTGCTCTAATAATTATGGACCTAAACAACATCCTGAAAAACTTATTCCAAAGTTAATTTATAATATACTTAATAACAAACCTCTACCTATTTATGGAAAAGGAAAGAATTCTCGTGAATGGATTTATGTAAAAGATCATTGTGAAGCACTTCTTAAAATTCTCTATAAAGGAAAAAATGGAGAGTTTTATAATATTGGATCAAACAGAAATTTAAGTAATTTAGAAGTATGTAGAAAATTACTACAAGTGTCAAAAAAATTAACTAATATTGGAAAAAAGGTAAAAATTTCTTTTGTTAAAGATCGGCCAGGTCACGATATTAGATATGCACTTAATAGTAATAAAATATTAAAAAAATTAAATTGGTCTCCTAAAACAACTTTTGAAAGAGGAATAAGTTTAACTTTTGACTGGTATAATAACAATAAAGCTTATTATAATTCTTTATCGAAAAAGGATATAATAAAACGTTTAGGAAAAAAATGATCAAAAAAGGAATAATTTTAGCTGGAGGAAAAGGAACAAGAATGAGTCCTTTGACAAAAGCAGTAAATAAACAACTACTTCCTATTTATGATAAACCTTTAATATTTTATCCTTTGTCAATTTTAATGTTAGCAAAAATAAAAGATATTTTGATCATTGTTAATAAAGGTCAACTTAATCAATATAAAAAATTATTACCTAACGGAAATAATCTTGGAATTAAAATTACTTATTTGGAACAAGATAAACCTAGAGGTCTGCCAGATGCATTTGTCGTTGGTAATAAATTTATTGAAAAAGAAAATGTTGCTATGATATTAGGTGATAATTTTTTTTATGGTCAAAATTTAACTAGCAAACTTTTAAATAACACAAAATTAAAAAAAGGTGCAAGAGTAGTATTGCATAAAGTTCAAAAACCAGAGCAATTTGGTGTAGCAAAAATTGACAAAAAAAATCGTATAATTAACATTAAAGAAAAGCCAAAAAAATATCTATCAGACCTTGCAATTACAGGATTATATTTTTTTGATAACAAGGTTGTAGATTATGCGAAAAAGTTGAAACCATCAAAAAGAGGTGAAGTTGAAATTGTAGATTTATTAAATTTTTATAAATCAAAAAAACAATTATCTGCAGATATAATCGGAAGAGGTGGTGCTTGGCTTGATACGGGTTCAATTGATGATTTTTATAAGACAAGCGCTTTTGTATCGGCTATTGAAAATCGACAGGGTTTAAAAATTGCATGTATCGAGGAAATTGCTCTTAATAATCGTTGGATAAACAAAAAACACATTAAAAAGTCAATAAAATTTTACGGTAATTGTGAATATTCAAAATATTTATCTAAATTAATTTAAATGAAAATAACTAAAACTAGATTTAAAGATTTATTAATGTTTGACTCAAAAAATTTTTATGACTCTAGAGGGTATTTTAGAGAAGTATTAATTGAAAAATTAGTTAAAAAAAGATTTAAATTTACTGTTGTTTCTAAGTCAAAAAGAAATGTAGTTAGAGGTTTGCATATGCAAAAAAAGTTTCAGCAAGGTAAATATATATCCGTACTTAAAGGCAAAATACTAGATGTGGTTGTGGATTGTAGAAAAAAGTCAAAGACATTTGGAAAACATTTTAAAACTATAATTAGTCAAAAAAATTCCAAATCTATTTATGTCCCTCCGGGTTTTATTCATGGATTTCTTGGACTAGAAAATGAAAATATAGTAATTTATAGTTGCACTGAATATCGAGATAAAAAATCTGAGATAGGTGTAATGTGGAATGATAAAGATCTTAAAATTAACTGGAAAATTAAAAATCCAATTTTATCGGCAAAAGATAGAAATAATCAAAAATTTAAAGACGTAAAATTTTAAGTGAATAATTTAAAAATTCATTGTCTATGTATTCACGATGATCTTCTCGAAAAAGTTAAAAAGCTTGATTATTTACCAGTCGCTTTAGGAGAAAATAATTATAGAAATGGTTGGTTAAGAGACAATACTGGAACAAATATTTCTCATAAAAATAAGTTTTATGGGGAATATACTTTTCACTACTGGATTTGGAAAAATAATATGGAAATTTTTAATAATTCTGATTGGATTGGATTTTGTGCTTATAGAAGATTTTGGCTTAATGAGCAAAATGCTATAAATTCTAAATTAGCTTTCAAAGATAAAACTCTTAAAGAAGTTCCCGAAATTTGGAATAATTACGATGTTATACTAGCTGATAAAATTTCAATGACTAATATTAAATTAATAAAAATTCTAAAATATGGAAAACTCGCTTTATTCAAAAACCCAAAATCTTTCCTCAAGAAAAATAGAAATATCAAATTTCAGTTTGATATGTTTCATGGAAACGGAGTATTAGATAAAGCAATAGATGTTTTAAATTCTAGAGATAGAGAAGATTTTAGAAAGTTTGTAAATGATAACCATTCCATAAATCAAGCAAATTTATTTATTAGTAGGTCGAAAAGTATAGTAAATGAATATTATAATACTATTTTTGATTGGCTTGATCAATGTGAAAAAATTTTTGGATTCAACTTAACTGGTTATGGCAAAATAAGAATATATGGGTTTCTTGCAGAAAGATTTTTGCCATATTGGTTTAACAAAAATGTAAAATGTCTTGAATGGCCAATTATATTTAATGATTTAACTAAGGAAAAATTTTAATGAAACAAAAAAAAATTATTATGACTGGAGGATCTGGAAGATTTGCCAAAGTTTTTAAAAGATTAAAGAAAAAAAATGTAAAAATTTATTACCCTTCGAAAAAAATACTAAATATAAAAAAACCTAATTCAATAAAAAGATATGTCAAAAAAATTAAACCTGACTACTTAATCCATACTGCAGCATTATCTAGACCAATGAGTATTCATGATAAGAATATTGAGAAAAGTATAACTACAAATATTATTGGAACATCTAATATCGTAAACATTTGTAGCCAAGAAAAAATAAAATTAATCTACTTTTCTACTAACTATGTTTATCCAGGAACAAAAGGTAATTACAAGGAAGATGATCCAATTTTACCAATTAATAAATATGCTATTTCAAAATTTGGAGGAGAGTGTGCTGTTCAAATGTATGACAATTCATTAATATTAAGAATTTGTATGACTGAAAAACCATTTGTACATAAAATGGCTTTTAATGATGTTGAAACAAATTTTATGTATCATCATCAATTTGCGAAACAATTGCTAAAATTAATAGATTACACAGGGATAATAAATGTTGGTGGACCAAAAAAAATAATTTATAACTTTGCAAAAGAGACAAAAAAAGATGTAATCTCAGAATCTTCAAAAAAAATTATTGGTAAACAATTTCCAAAAAAACAAACAATGAATATCAATAAATATATGAAAATAATAAAAAAAAATTAATTCATATTTGGTAGCGGGAAGTGGGATCGAACCACTGACCTCGGGCTTATGAGTCCCGCGCTCTAACCAACTGAGCTACCCCGCCAAGTTTATTTGACGGTTTATACTACTTTTAAAAAACGATGCAAACAGCTTAAAATGATATAAATAGCTTACTTAAGGATGATGTTTAAAAATATAATATAATTAAATTAATTTTTTTTAAAAAATTATTACACCAAACAATAACACGCCAACAGACGTAACTGCTGTAAACAACAGTTTTTTTCTACTTTCTCTTCTTTGATCTAACTTTACTCTATCTAATAATACATTGATATTGGTTGACTTTGAGACTTCTAAATTCTGGTCCCCTGAAGTATATTTTAAGATAAGATGTTTTTTAATTGATGAAATGGTATTTTTCATAAACTCATTTAATCACCAATTTTCTCTAATGACAAATCATTTATGTTGATAAGTAAATTCCTGCAGTAGCTAAAGCTATTACAAAAAAAATTATAATTATACTGTTCTTTAAGTTCTCTTTTTCCTGGATTGATTGAGCTCTTGCCCTTAAAACATTAATATCTACTCTTTTTTTTTGAATTTTTTCTTTCTTTAAAGGCTTATCTGCTTCATCAATGATTTGAGGGGTCACGTCCATAGTCTATTAATGTTTAAAATTTTTTAAATTAGTTTTATTAAATCACAAAAATTTTTTTTTACAAAATATCTTAAGTTCAATCTGGGTCACAATTTATTTGACAAGTGTTCAAAATGGGCGTTTATTCAAAAAAATATGAACTTACAACAAATAGATTTTTCAAAAACACTCACTGACGAACAAGTCTACGAATGTATTATGACCAATTACTCTTCTTTAACTAAAGAATGGATATCTCATCAATGGAATTGGATCAATAATGTGTATTTAGCTTTTAAAGATCATTATAAATATATGATTGTAATTTCTTTAGTCGAAAAAACTCTTCAATTTTATGATCAAATGAATATTCAATATACTTACGATGAATTTTATTCCAAATCATATATCCAAATTGAAAAGTTTAGTATTACAGAAATTTGTGAAAAATTAAATTTACCTAAAGAAACTGTAAGAAGAAAAGTTTTAGAGCTTGAAAAAGAAGGAGTAATTATCAGAAACAATAAAAAAATTATCATTAATCGAAAAGCGTTTGATTATGTAAAACCCGAAGCCCAAATCAAAATTTCATCAAAATATATTTACTTAGTTTCAAAGAGTCTTAATAAAGATAAAATTTACACAAAAAAGCTGGAACAGAAGATTATAGAAAAGATAATTAAACAAAATTTTACTTTATGTTGGAGGTGGTTTTACCAAATGCAAATACCACTTGTAATTGGATATGACAAATTTATGAAAGATTTAACTACATTTCATATTTGGGGAACAGTTTGTATGAATCAAGTATTAAATGTATCAAAACATTTTGATCGTAATGAAAATAAAAATCCTTTAGACCATTTTACCACAAGTGGGATGCTAATTAGTAATGTAGGTACAAATATTGGAATAAGCGCAATGTCTATTTCGGAAATGACAGAAATTCCTAGAGCAACAATAATTAGAAAATGTAAATATTTAGTAAAAGAAGATCTAATCAAAATTAATCAAAAAAAACAATATGTACTATCATCTGTGAATTTTAGAAAGATTTTGCCTTATCAAACGAAAGCTTTTACGTTTAAATCAACTTTCATTCGAAAAGTTTTAAATCTGCTTGTAATTTCTTAAATCTATGGAAATAGTAACAAAAATTGCACCAATTATACTAGCATTAATAATGTTAGGTTTGGGATTGGGTCTTAGAATAGATGATTTTGCAAAAATATTTAAAGCTCCAAAAGATTTTTTTATTGGTTTTTTTTCACAGTTGATAATTCTTCCAGTTGTTGCTTATTTAATAATAATTATTTTAAAAATATCTCCTGAAATTGCAATTGGAGTAATGATTATTGCTGCAGCACCAGGAGGAGTTACATCAAATATATTAACTAAGTTTGCAAATGGAGATGTTGCTTTGTCAATTACTTTAACTGCCATAATTAGTTTAATTAGTATTTTTACAGTTCCTTTTATAATTTTTAAATCCGCTGATTTATTTGAAATTAAAAATATTTCACCAAATATTTCAATGACTGGCATTGCACTAAAAATGTTTTTTGTTGTAACAGTGCCAGTTATTCTAGGAATGATTATCAGAAAATTTGCAGAAAATTTTGTAGCTTCAAAAATAGCAATTTTCGATAAAATTAATATCATATTTTTTATCATTTTTTTTATAGCTGCGTTTTACGAAGAAAGAGAAAATTTTATTAAATTCTTGAAACAAGCTGGCTTCATTACTTTAATTTTAAATTTATCAATGATGATCATAGCTTATTATTTAGCAAAAGCTTTTGCCTCAGGAATTAAACAAATGAAATGTATTGCTTTAGAGTGTGGTCTTCAGAATGGTACTCTAGCAATATTTGTTTCGACTCAAATATTTGGTGGGGATATACTATTTCTAACTCCGACAGCAGCATATGCGCTGATAATGTATGCAACTGGTCTTATATTTGTTTTTCTTCTTAAAAATAAAACTTAAGTTTTCTTGAAATTAGTCAGTTTTAAAGGCTTTATTTGATATAATTATATATCAAAATGACAAAAATACTTATCACTGGATCATCAGGGTATATTGGAAATGCTTTATGGGTGTATCTAAAAAAAAATTATATTATTAGAGGACTTGATAAATATAATTCCAGATATTTAAAATCAGAAAAAATTGATCTTCTAAATTTAAAAAAATTAGATCATTATATTAAATCATATCAGCCTGATATAGTAATTCATTTAGCGGCACAATCTTTAGTAGATGAGACCATAAATAAAAAAAAATATTATCTAAATAATGTAGTAGCTACAAAAAACCTCATATTTTGTTTAAAAAAAAATAAGATCTTTAATTTAATATTTTCTAGTACCGCAGCAGTTTATAAATATAAAAATACTCCTATAAAAGAAAACGACAACTTAAAGCCAGTAAGTGCTTATGCCAAAACAAAATATGAATGTGAAAAATTAATAAAAAAATCTAACCTTAATTATATTATTTTAAGATTTTTCAACGTTTGCTCGAGTTTTAAAATAAAAAATAAAATAGCTGGAGAATTACATAAACCAGAAACTCATATAATTCCAACAGTAGTTTATAAGAGTATTTTAAATAAAAAAATATATATTTATGGAAATACTTACAAAACTAAGGATGGTTCATGTGTTAGAGATTATATACATATTCAAGATATTTGTTCAGCTATTAAAAAATGTTTAAAAAAAATGAAAAATTCAAATAAAATCAGGGAAATAATAAACATTGGCAGTCAATCTAAAATTACAAATCTAGAAATTTTGCATTTGGTAAAAAAAATTACCAAGTCCTCATTAAATTATGAGATTGTTAAAAATCGAAAGGGAGATATTGCCTATCTTATTTGTTCCATTTCTAAGGCAAAAAAGATATTAAATTGGAAACCATCGAATTCAAAAATTAAAAAGATAATTAAAGATGAAATTATGTGGGTAAAATACTTAATTAAAAATAACATAAAAAGAACTTTCAAAAATTACTTATGAGAATTCTGATAACTGGATCAGCTGGTTTTATTGGATTTCATGTAGCTGAAAAACTTTTAAAAAAAGGAACGAAAGTTTACGGAATTGACTCAATCAATAACTACTATGATGTCAGTTTAAAAAAATCTAGATTAAGTATTTTAAAAAAATACAAAAATTTTACGTTTGTAAAGATTAAACTCGAAAATGAAAAAAAATTATTAAAATATGCAATAAAATTCAAACCACAAATCATAATTCATTTAGCTGCTCAAGCAGGTGTTAGAAATAGTATTAAAAACCCTGATGTATATTTTAATTCAAATATATTGGGAACTTTTAATATCTTAAAAATTGCAAACAAAATTAAGACAAAGCATCTTTTAATTGGTTCAAGTTCATCAGTTTATGGTGCAAACAAAAAATTTCCTTTTCAAGAAATTGACAAAACAGATCACCAAGTAAGTTTTTATGCTGCTACAAAAAAATCTACTGAAAGTTTGGCCCACTCTTTTTCTAGTCTATGGAAATTGCCAATAACGATGTTGAGGTTTTTTACAGTATATGGACCTTACGGTAGACCTGATATGGCTTATTTTATTTTTACAAAAAAAATTTTAGCCGGAAAAACTATTAAAGTCTTTAATAAAGGAAAAATGTATAGAGATTATACATATATTGACGATATTGTAGATGGAATATTAAAATTACTAAACAAAGTTCCATCATTAAATTCAAAAAAGAAATATAAAAATGATAGCTTATCTCCTGTAGCTCCATTTAGAATTTTGAATATAGGGAATACAAAAAAAATTTTTTTACTAAATTTTATAAATACCCTTAAAAATGAGCTTAAAAAAAATTTAAAAACAAAATATTTACCTATGCAAAAAGGTGATGTTCACTCAACTTTATCTGATAGTTCGTTATTAAAAAAAATAACAGGATATAATCCTAAAACTAACTATAAAGTTGGTATTAAAAAATTCTTAAAATGGTACCTAAGTTATTATAAATAAATTAAATTTGAATTTAAATGTTTAATTTATCTTTAATATTATAAAACAATACAGCCATTCTAAAATATAAAATTCTTAATTTCGGAAAGATAAACTTTTTAGGTAATCCTTTATAAATTTTTGAAATATTTAAATCTTTACTATTTGAAGAAAAAACAAGTTTAGACAATTGTTTTCCAGTCCAAGGAGCTGAACTTACTCCCACACCATGATATCCAAAACCATAATATATTTCCTCATTTTCAATTTTTCCAATTGAGGGAGTTAATTTTTGCGACATAGCGATAAATCCTCGCCAACTATAGTCTATTGAGATTTTAGACCAATCTGGAAAAATATTTTTAAAAAATTTTTCCATTATTTTTGATCTATTGAGATTTGATTGGTCGCTTCCAATAAAATCACCTCTTGTACCAAATAAAATACGATTATCGGGCAACTTCCTGTAATAATATAAAAGATTTTTTGTATTCATTATCGGTGAATAAGTTTTAAAATTATGTAAATCAATTTCATTTTTTGATAACTTTCTAGTTACTATAATATTTGATATTACTGGTAATATTCTTGAATTCATTTGGGGCACTAAACCTTCTTGATAAAATCCGTTTGTTGCAATAACGATTTTTTTTGTATTAACAGATCCTTCACTAGTTCTTAAAGTATAAGAGTTGTTATTTTTTTGAATTTTACTAACTAAAGAGTGATCATATATTTTTAATTTTTTAGATAAAGCATACCTTGCGATTCCATTAACAAATTTTAAGGGATTTATTGCAAAACCAGGTTTGTATGCAAGGGCTCCATATTGCTCAGTCCCAGTGTGACCAATTTTATCAAACTCTTCTTTAGAATAAATTTCAGTTTCAATACCAAATTCATTTTTATATATTTCAGCTTGCTCCCTAACTTGTTTAAATTTTTTTGGGTGGTGAGCCAAAATAAAATTGCACTCTCCAGAGACGTCACAATCAATATTATAATTTTGAATTATACTCTTTGTATAATTTGATCCCTCAACAGAATTTCTAAAAAATTTTTTTGTCTCATCTTTTCCATAAATTTTCTGTAGATTTTTAAAATTTGTTTTTGTTGGTGGAAATGCGCAAAAACCTCCATTACGTGATGAAGCGCCCCATCCTACTTTTCCTGCTTCAAGTAAAATTACATCTAAATTATAATTTTCAATTAAATTTATAGCACATAATAAACCTGTATAGCCTCCACCAATAATTGCTACGTCAGAATTAATATCTTTATTTAATTTATTTAAACTAAAACTTTCATTTGTTGTATCTTCCCAATAACTATTTACTGGTTTTTCAAATTTATAAATGTCTGAGTGATAGATATTTTTCATTTTTAATTAAAAATAGATAAAGGCTCTACAAACTCATATCCAAAAGCATCGGCTACAGCTTTATAAGTCACATGTCCTTTATGAACATTTAATCCCGCTAAAAAATTTTTATCTTCACTTAAAGTTTTTTGATATCCATTATTTGCTAATTTTACCAAATATGGCAGAGTTGCTTGATTTAATGCAAAAGTAGAAGTTCTTGGAACTCCACCAGGCATGTTTGCAACACAATAATGTACAACATCATCAACTATATATGTTGGATCTCCATGAGTTGTTGGTTTACTTGTTTCAACACATCCTCCTTGGTCAATAGCAACATCGACTATTACTGATCCTCTCTTCATAATTTTTAACATATCTTTAGTAACTAATTTTGGAGCTTCTGCGCCAGGAATTAAAACTCCACCTACTATTAGATCTGCTTCGGCAACTAATTTATTTAAATCTATTTTGTCACTTTGTTCTGGAATAATTTTATCTCCAAACATTTGTTCTAATTGTTTTAATCTTGCCTCTGATTTGTCCACAACATGAACTTTGGCTTTCATACCAGTAGCAATTATTGCAGCATTCTCACCTACTACTCCTCCTCCAAGAATTAATACGTTTGCTGGCTCACCACCTGGTGCTCCACCTAGCAATACTCCTCTGCCTTTTTGATTTTTTTCTAAACAATGTGCTCCAGCTTGAACAGACATACGACCTGCAACAGCACTCATTGGTGCAAGTAAAGGAAGTCTACCATTATCATCAGTTACTGTTTCATAAGCAATATTAATACTTTTTGTTTTAATTAATCCCTCAGTTAATTCTTTTGCAGCGGCTAGGTGAAGATAAGTATAAATAATTTGATTTTCTCTAATCATATCAACCTCAACTTTTTGAGGCTCTTTTACTTTAACAATTATTTCTGCATCATTATAAATATCAGAGGCTTTATTAATAATTTTTCCCCCAGCATGTATATATTGATCATTTTCAAAACCTGCTTCGAAACCACCGTTGTTTTCGACTAAAACTTCATGACCCTCTGAAACAAGAGTTTTCACACTTTCAGGTGTTAAACCTATTCTGTTTTCTTGAGGTTTAATTTCTTTAGGTACGCCAATTTTCATTAACGAAACTTAATTCTTTTTACTCTTTGCGTAATTAGTTATTCCAGTTCTTAATTTTTCAATGATTTCATCGATGTGTTTTTTTTCACAAATAAACATTGGTGCTATAATTAAACAATCACCAGTAGCTTTGAAATTTACTCCAGCATCATAACAATGTTTGAAAGTAGCTAAACCTGCTTTACCTGGTCTTCCATCGGTTTTAATATCTATACCACCCATCATTCCATAACCTCTTATATTATCAACAACATCAATATCTTTAAGAGAAAATAGACCCTCTTGAAAATAAGGAGCAAGCTCTTTCGCTCTGTTAAAAATATCCTCTTTTTCAAATATATCTTGAACTGCTAACGCTGCTGCTACTGAGACTGGAATACCAGAATAAGTATATCCATGAAATAATTCTATGGCACCTTTTGGCGAATTATCCATCAAAGCATCATAAATTTCTTCCTTACAAGCAACTACTCCAAATGGAACTATTCCATTAGTTGTTGCTTTTGCCATTGTCATTATATCAGGTGTTACACCAAACTCTTGAGCTCCAAAAGCTGAACCAGTTCTTCCCCAACCAGTAATAACTTCATCAAAAATTAAAAGTATTTTATGTTTGTCACAAAGTTCTCTTAGTCTTTGTAAATATCCAACTGGTGGCACTAAAGTCCCTGTAGAACCAGCAATAGGTTCTACTATACAAGCTGCAATATTTTCAGATCCAAAATTAGTACAAATTCTCTCTAAGTCATTTGCAATCTCAGCTCCAGTCTCTGGTTGACCTGAAATATATTTATGTTCATCTAGATGCGTATGTCTCATATGAACAACACCTGGCATTAATACACTTGCATACGCTTTGACGTTATTTATCATACCACCTACTGATGTTGCTCCAATATTCATTCCATGATAAGCGCGCTCTCTTCCAACAAATCTAAATCTTTGTCCTTCACCTCTTGCTTTATGATAAGCAATACTAATTTTAATTGCTGTCTCTACTGCAGTAGATCCACATATTGTATAAAAAATTTTATTTAAGTTTCCTGGTGTATGTTTTGAAATTCTTGTTGCTAATTCGAATGATCCACCAAATCCTTGTTGAAACGGCTGACAGTAATCTAAAGTATTTAATTGATTTGTTATTGACTCAATAATTTCTTTTCTACCGTGTCCTAAAGGATTACAAAATAATCCAGAACTGGCATCAATTTGAGTTTTGCCCTGATGATTTTTTAAATAGACTCCTTTTGCCTCAACTATTAATTTTGGATTTTCTTTGAAATCCCTGTTAGATGTAAATGGCATCCAATGTTCATTTAGTGAATTAGGTACTGATGTTCTTTTTTCCGAGCTCATAATTAAATTTTAAAATGTATAACAGACAAATCCTTAGACTAATTGAGCACATTTAACTACCAAAATAATGTCACAACTATAAGTTGTACAAATATAATGATCATTTTTTTGTTTTACATATAGGTAAAATTAATCTTAAAATTGAAACATATAAATAAACAAGGAAGAGGAATAAATGAAAAAAATAATTAGTTTTATTCTTGGATGTTTTGTAGCTCTGAATCTTTCAGTCTCTGTTGCTAATTCAGCAGCTAATGAAGTTAGAGTTGCTTACTTCTTAGAATGGCCAAGTCCAAATTTAGAGGACATGATTAAGAAAAATTATGCAAAAGCTTTAGGAGTACCGGTTAAATGGACAAACTTCACAAACGGTGGAGCAATGACTGATGCTATGTTAGCAGGAGATATAGATATTTCTTACTCTCAAGGATTAGTACCATTTATCAACGCTGTAAAATCTAAAGCACCAATTAAACTTGTTGACGTTGCAATGGAATATGGAATGGGAGGAACAACTTGTGTTACATCTAATGCTTCAGGAATTACTAAAGCAAATGGTTCTGAACTAGAAGGCAAAAAAGTTGCTGTTCCACTTGGAACGATGGCTGAGTATGTTTTTGACGAAAGCATGAAAGTAATTGGAGCAGATAGAAATAAAATGGATATCATTCAAATGGACCCTGAAGAAGGTGCTGCTGCCCTAGTAAGCGGTGATGTTGTGATGGCATGTTTATTTGGAGGTAACTCAATCAAGGCAGCTCTTGCTGTTGGTACAAAAGTACTAACTGTTCAAGAAGCTAGAGACGCGGGTATCTTGGGTATAGATATTACTTCAGTAACTACAAAGTTTATGAAAGAAAACCCAGGAATGTTAAGAACGTTCGTGGAAGTTACTCATGAAGCAAATGCAAGATATCATGCAGGTAAACACGATGTGAATGCGTTATCTAAAGCTTCTGAAATGAAAGTTGCAGACTTGAAAGAAACTTTAGCGGGTATGAAATTTTTAACCCCAGAAGAAACAAAAAAATCAATGGAGAGCGGAAATCTTCATAATTTCCTTGAAGGTATGGGTACTCCTAGAGGAAATGTTGATACAAGTTTCTTACCTTTATAATCTAAATAAAGGAATTTAAAATTAAAATAGGCGCCAATTTAATAAGTTGGTGCCTATTTTTTTATGAAAATTCAAATATAAAGTTGTTTTATGAGTGATTTGATTTCTCAAAATCTTAATATGATTTTTAAAACTCCAAAAGGAGAAACTGTTCACGCATTAAAAGATTTAAATTTTACTTTAAAAAAAGGAGAACTTCTCACTGTTCTTGGACCATCAGGTTGTGGAAAAACAACTTTATTAAATATTACAGCAGGATTTATTAGACCTACCTCTGGTAGTATTACATTAAATGATAAAGAGATAGATGGCCCTGGAGTTGAAAGAGGTATGGTTTTTCAACAAGGAGCTCTTTTTGAATGGTTGACTGTATCTGAAAATGTAAATTTTGGATTAAGAATGAAAAAAAAAAATCCAATAGAAACTCAAAAAAAAGTTGATGAATGGTTAGAAATAGTAGGATTGAAAGGATTTGGAAATACTCCAACTTACCAACTATCTGGAGGTATGCAGCAAAGAGTTGCTCTTGCAAGATGTTTAATAAACGATCCTGAATTAATTTTAATGGATGAACCATTAGGAGCTCTTGATGCTTTAACAAGAGAGAAAATGCAGTCTTTGGTTCTAAAAATTTGGAAAGAAACTGGAAAAACAATTATTTTAATCACTCACTCAGTTGAAGAAGCTTTGTTGCTAGGTGAAAGATTATATGTAATGGCTCCTAGGCCAGGTAGAATACATAAAGAGTATAATCTTCCATTTGCATCAATGGGGCTTAAGGAAGATTTAAGAGATATTAAAAAGGATAAAGATTTTTCTGCTAAGCGAGAAGAAATATTGGAAATGATATGGAATATGGAAGAAGAAATAATGGGGAAAGAATTATAAATGCTTACTCAAATAGTCACTTTTTTAATATTATTTGCTGTTATAGGATGTGTTGTTTACGGAAGACGACTAATTAGAACAGAAAAAGTTGATGCCGTTTTTGGCAACCCTGAAAGGGCATTAGGTGGTACACACTGGGTAATAGTTGGAAGTAGTTTTATTCTTTTAGTTTGGCTTTATTACTCATGGGATATTGCAAAAGGATTTTATCCAAAATCTGCTAATGAACTGTGTCAAGTTGCAAAAGTCAATGACTCTTTACTTGGGTTAAAATACCAATTTCCAATTGAAGAAAGAGAGCTAAAAAGCACTTCTCAAATTAAAAAAGAAAATAAGAATTTAAATAAAATCTTTGAAGAAATAAAAAACTCAAAGGAAATTACTATTCAGCAAAAAACAATTCTTGGGTCATTTATCAATAAAACAAATCAACTAATACCGCTATTAACTAACGAAGATTTACTTGAAAATGAGACTAGGCAAAAAATTATTGATATTACAAGTAGAATTAATCTTTTAACTGAAAATTTTCAAAAATCAGATTATCCATTAGAAACTGAGCAAGAACTAAATGAAAGACTCCAAGCTGTAAAAGAGGAAGGTGGTTGGGGTATTACAAAAGTAAATGCTGGTTCAGGATCTATAGAAAACACATTAGAAGTGCCTTTAATCCCAGCGACAAGTAGAGGATTAAAATTTCATGCTGCAGCTCAAGAATTAAATTTAATAAGTGAAGAGTTTTTTAAATTACGAAACCACAATCCACAATTTAAAAATAAGATAAAAGAAATTAAAGACGATGTTAAAGCTTTTAGAAAAGACTTAGATGATAGCCAAGAAATAGCTTCTGCATACGCAAAAAACATTGTTAAAATTGCAAGAAGAATAGAATTTGCAAGTATATATCCACCAGAAGCATTAGATAAAATGCAAAATGCTATTGTTAAATTTGATAATGCACAATTAAAAGCTCAGGGTGGCTTAAGATACATAGATATTTTATTATTTCCTGCTGGGACAATCGTAGCTAGTGGACCAAGTTGTTCAGAACAAGGGTCAGGTAGATGGCTTCCTAAACCATCAGATACTTTTAATAAATTTATCTTAATGTCAAAACCAAGTGTTGGTTATAAAGATATTCCTCTTTTATGGATAAAGATGGTTGATTTAAGTGGTGCTGTTGGTTTTATTTTGCCTGATTTTATCGCAGATATTTTGCCTGGCGAATATCCAGTTCACACTAAAGATGGATTGGTAAAACAAAACTTTAAAGGAAGGGTTCTAAAAATTGTAACTGGTGATTTTAATTTATTAAAAGTCCCTGTTCCATATGGACATATATGGGATTCTTTTATGAGAGTTTTTTTAGGATTGGTTTTTGGAATAATTATAGGTGTTCCTTTAGGATTATTTATGGGTTTAAACAGATTTGCAAAAGGTTTTTTTGACCCTTTAATTGAGCTCTACAGACCCGTTCCTCCTCTAGCTTGGGCACCATTAATTATTTCTGTGCTAGGTATTGATAATACAGGAAAAGTTTTTCTTTTATTTATGGTTTCATTATCAATTATGATTATTTCTGCTAGGGCTGGTGCCTCTGGTACCCAACTTTCAAAAATACATGCTGCTCACTCATTAGGAGCATCTAAAAAACAAATTTTAAGGTATGTGATATTTCCAAATTCTCTTCCTGAAATTTTAACTGGGATAAGAGTTGCAGTTGGTATGTGTTGGGGAACCTTAGTTGCGGCAGAATTTTTAGCTGGAACGACTGGTATTGGTTTTGTTGAAAATGTTGCAAAAAAATATTTTCAATATGAAGTAATTTGGATCACTATCTTTATTATGGGAATGCTTGGATTATTATTTGATATAACCTTGAGAAAACTTATAGATAAATATATTCCTTGGCGAGGAAAAGGTTAAATCAATTTTAAAAATTTCCTAATATTATTTTTTTCATTTTTTTTAGAAAATTTTCTTTTAAGAACATTATGTTTTTTTTTTGAAAAATCTTTTTTAAAATTATTTCTATCAATTTTCTCAATAATCTTTGAAACAAATTTATTTATATCGCCAGAGTTTATTTTTATGAAAAAAGGCTCTTGCCAATATTCATTTCCACCCTCACCAGTATATCCTATAACACAATTGCCAGCTAATGCGGCCTCTAAGGGTGGTAATCCAAAACCTTCTAAACTTGAAAAAGATAAAAAAATTTTTGACCTTTTTAATAATTCATAGATTTTTTTTTCTGATAAATTTTGCAAATTTTGTAATTTCCATTTTTTTGATAAGTTAGGTTTTAAATATGATGTTACCAAATTACTATGCTGAGGTAATTTTCTATTCATATAAGTGATTATATTTTTTTTTTTACTAAAATTAATTTCTCCAATATCGAGAGAATATGAAACTTTTAAAATTTTGATTTTTAATTTCGGAAATCTTAACTTTATACAATTTGTAGTATCATTCGAAATAGATAAAATAAACTTTGCATTTTTATAAGCTGTCTCAAGCTTTTGCTCATCATTTGTTGAATTTATACTATATCCATTTTGTACTAAAATTGAATATTTTATATTTTTTTTTATGAGAAGTTCATTAGCAAGATGAGCAAATATTTCAGGCAAAATGACAAAATCTTTTTTACTATTGAATTCAAAATTTTGCTTTAAATTTATCTTATTTTTAAACCATTTGTATTTAAAATTTTTAGTATAAGTCACATCTTTGTATTGCCACCCAGATGAAATATTTTTTTTTATTTTAAATATTTTATTTATAGAGTTTTTATATTTTGATGATCTTTTTTTTTTAATATGAAGTATTTCTGACGAAAAATTTTTGAACTCATTTATAATTTGTGAATATTTATAGATATATTTAGCACCCCCTGATGGACCTTTTTCAGCATGAGTAAAAAAAATTACATTTTTCATTTTATTCAATTATCCATTCTTTAAATATACTAATATTATTTCTAATATATTCGGGCAATGTTGCAGTATCAACTTTTGTTAAAATTGTTTCATTAAATCTATCAGGAGAATTTTTTTTAGCTTGATAATTATATGGAATAACTTTTCTCTCTACATTATCCTTAATTTTTTTAATTGAGCTTTTCTGTAATTCATATTCTGCGTGATTCTCATCATTAAGATATTTTTTTTCGAGTTCCTCATACGTTTTTAAATTCGAAAAGTGCCAACCACCATTTTTTACAAGCTCGACACTATTTTGTTTTTTATCAGAAAATAAAGTATCTATTCTAAAAAATGAATATTCTCGATTTTTAATATTTCTTAAAAAATCAATGCTTCTAAGATATTTTAATTTACATGCTTTAGAACCGAACCAGTTTAATCTTGGTAAACTTAAGTTAAGTTTATAATAAAATATTTGTTGATTAAATATTACAAATTTTTTTTTAACCATTCCTAAATCAAATTTTTCTAGATTGGGTATTTCATCATTATCGCTGTGAATTATATAATCTTCAGGTGAAAATTCATTTAGGCTATTAGTTATATAATTTCTTTGGGCCTTAATTCGAAGTATACTATTTAATCTTTTTTCTTGAGTACTTAGATTATCTTTTTTAATTAAATTGTCTGGATCTTTTTCTAATACTAAATGAATTATTTTATCTTTGAATTTAGGATAATCATTCAAATTAAAATTTATTTTTTTTCTATTTCCACTGTGAGTAAATAAGCTTTCACAAACTATAAATTTATCAACATAAGGATTTAATATATTAAACCTTATATCCATTATCATATTTTCTTCAAAAAAAGTTGTTGTATCAATAACTCTCATAAATTTTAAAGAAATAAATACTCTATTTCTTATTAATAATATTGTTAATATAATCTCTGAGTTTTGTTCGACCAAAATATTTGTAAACTTTATTTGATAAATTCATATTTGTTAACGCTGAGGAGTATCTCTCTCCAGGTCTCTTTTTAAGATATCTTATTTTTGATTTAAACATTTTAGCAACTTCTAAAATTGAATTACTTTGTTTATTTGAAATTGAATAATGTCTTGATAAGTTTTTTTCCCATGCCAGATAACAAATTTCTATTGTATCTGTTATATGAGTAAATCTTCTAGATTGTGTGCCAGGCAAAACAACAGGTAATGGTTTATTTTTTTTAAATTCTTCTTCAAAAATTCCAATAACAGTAGCCATTTTGCCTTTAGAGATTTGACCTGGTCCATAAACATTATAAAAATAAATAACTTCATATTTGAAGTTAAACCATTTTTTTAGGTTTTCTAAATATTCTAAATTTTTTGATTTGGTAAATGCATAAGGAGACAAATTTTTATCATGTCCCTTGTTTCCTAAAGATGCTGAAGTTGCTGAATAAATTAGTTTAATCTTATTTTTTAAACAAAAATTGAAAACAGAATTAGTTCCAATTGTATTGGATTGAATACATTCATTCATTTTTAAAAAGCTTTGATAAATTCTTGCAAATTCTCCAAAATGAAATACTGAATGAATATTTTTTGGTTGTTTAATAATTTTTTTTATATCTTTAGTTTCTCCAACTAAATATTTTATTCTTGAATTTTGAATATGCTTTTTTTTTGATCCTGATGAATAATTATCTAAACTAATAATTTTTAATTTTGTTTTTGATAACAAAAATTTTATTAAATTTGATCCGACAAATCCTGCACCTCCTGTTACTAAAATTGTCTTTTTATTCATTATTATTTTAAATAAATTTTATCTTATATCTAAATTAATTAATAATAATATGTAAAATTAAGATATATAGGTTTTTAAATGAAAATAAAAATACTTAAACCTTTATTAGTTAAAATTTTTAAAAAATATGGTCTTAGTACTAACCATGCTTTTATTTCAGCAAATGCATTAATTAATGCAGAATTAGTTGGGGCCTATGGTCATGGTTTATCAAGAATTAAAATGTACTGTGATCGGATAAGAAAAAAAGTGATTAATCCAAAACCAAAAATCAAAATCAAAAAAATTTCACAATCAATTTCTTATATTGATGCGAACAACAGTATAGGATTTGTTGCCGCTGAAATTGGAATCAACAAAGCAATTGAAAATGCAAAAAAAACAGGAATTGGTTTAGTTGCGGTCAAAAATAGTGGTCATTATGGATTGTCTGGTTATTACGCTGAAAAAGCAGTAAAGGAAAATTTAATCTCTATGATTTATACTAATGCGCCACCAGCAGTAGCACCTCATGGAGCTTTGAAAAGCTTATTTGGAACTAACCCAATCTGTTTTGGTGCACCTACTGGAAAAAAAATTCCTTTTATTTTAGACACATCTATTTCAATGATCAATAGAGGCAAAATTAGAGTTGCAGCTAGGAATAATCAAAAAATACCAGAAGGTGTTGCTTTAGATAAATTTGGAAAACCTACTACTGATGCAAAAAAAGCTCTTCAAGGGATTCAGTTACCAATGGCCAGTTTTAGAGGTTCCGGTTTAGCATGGATGGTGGACATATTAAGCGGTGTATTAACAGGCGGTAATCATGCTGGCAGAGTTAAAGATCCTTTTGATGATTTTTCTGGTCCTCAAAATATTGGTCATTTATTTATCACATTTAAAACAAATTTATTTGTAAAAAATTATAATAAACGAATAAAAGATAATATAAAAACTATTAAAAGATTACCAAAGATTAAGGGAATAAAAGAAATAATGTATCCTGGTCAAAATAAATATAAAAGGTTTATAGTGAATTCAAAAAAAGAAATAAAGATCTCAGAAATAGTCAGAAAAGATTTAGAAATTTTAAAAAATTAAAATGCTTTCAAGTAAAGATATTGTCGTTCCTAATAATTTATTAAATGCAGCCCTTAAAAATAAAGGTGTCAAAGCAGGAATAGTCAACGCCGGAAAACCTTTACCAATGGTTTCTGTACAAGATGCAGTAAATAAAGATTTAATTGTACCAATTTTTATTGGTGATCAAAAAGAAATTTTAAAATGTGCAAAAGACTTAAAATGGGATATTTCAAAATATGAAATTATTCATGAGCCTATAGAAAACAATACAGCTGCTATTGCTGCAAAACTTGCTAGTGAACAAAAAATAAAAATTATTGTTAAAGGTCATATTCATACGGATGTATTAATGAAAGAAGTTCTCAAAAGAGAATATAATTTACTTGGAAAAACTAGATTGAGTCATATTTGGCACATGACTTTAAATAAAGAGGATAAACCATTGATTATTACTGATGGTGCATTAAATGTTTTGCCAAACATAAAAACAAAGATGCATATTTTAAAAAACGTAATTAATTTTTCAAATAGAATTGGAATCGAAAGACCAAAAATTGCGGTACTATCAGCTACCGAAGAAATTTTAGATAGTGTTCCTAGTTCCAAAGAGGCCAATGAAATAACTAAATTAGCAAAAAAAGAAAATTTAAATGCTGATGTTTTTGGTCCACTAGCATTTGATAATAGTGTTTCAAAAAAATCAGCTGTCATAAAGGGAATTAAAAATGATGTCGCTGGAATGGCTGATGTTTTGTTAGTTCCTAGTGTTGAGACTGGAAACGGACTGGTAAAAATGTTAATTTATTTTTGTGGAGCATGTGCTGCAGGAGTAGTCGTGGGTGGGAAGGTGCCAGTTGTAATTACGAGTCGTTCCGATGAAGCTCAAGCAAGATTAGCTTCTATTGCTGCAGCTGTCGTTGCGTTGGATTAATTGTTGATTGCAATATAATAAAAGTTGCCTTAAATAACTCATCAATTTAATATAAAAATAATGACAATCACTTATTTAAAAAAATCACCAAAAACATCATCCTCAGACGACACAAAAACTACTGACATCGTTCAAAATTTATTAAAAGACATAGAAAAAACCAAAGAACAAGGATGCATAAATCTAACAAAAAAATTTGATAATTATGATGGTGAAATAGTTGTTTCAAAAGAAAGAATTCATGAAATAAAAAAAAATTTAGATCAAAAAACTAAAGACGATATTCAATTTTCCTATGAGAGAGTAAGAAAATTTGCTGAGGAACAACTTAAAAATTATGGTCAAGATTTTGAGGTAGAGCTATCTAACGGTTTATTTGCTGGTCAAAAATTAGTTCCTGTAAATACAGCTGGATGCTACATTCCTGGTGGGCGATATGCTCATATAGCTTCCGCAGTAATGAGCGTAACAACTGCTAAAGTAGCAGGTGTAAAGAACATTGTAGCTTGTAGTCCACCAAAAGAAGGTGATGGTGCCCATCCTACTATTGTTTATACTGCTGATCTTTGTGGAGCTGATGTTATTTTAAATTTAGGTGGAGTTCCTGCAATTGCTGCAATGACAAATGGTTTATTTAAAAACCCACCAGCTGATATTATTGTTGGACCAGGGAATCAATTTGTAGCGGAAGCGAAAAGAATTTTATTTGGAAAGGTTGGTATAGATTTATTCGCGGGACCAACAGAAATAGGAATTATCGCTGATGCAAAAGCAGATCCAGAAATAGTTGCTGTTGATTTAGTTGGACAAGCAGAGCATGGCTACAACTCTCCCTGTTGGTTATATACAAAAAGTAGAGATCTTGCTGAGAAGGTAATGAAAAGGGTTCCTGAATTAATTGCTGAATTGCCAGACATTCCAAGAAAGAATGCAGAAGCTGCTTGGAAAGATTATGGTGAAGTTATACTTTGTGATACTGATGAAGAGATAGTAAAAATTAGTGACGAATATGCTCCAGAGCACTTAGAAGTCCAAACAGAAAATTTAAAATGGTTTCATGAAAGGTTAACAAATTATGGTTCCTTATTTGTTGGTGAAGAAACTACAGTTGCCTATGGAGATAAATGTTCAGGAACTAATCATATCCTACCGACAAAAGGTGCTGGTAGATATACTGGTGGTTTATTTGTCGGTAAATTCATTAAAACTTTGAGCTTCCAAAGAATGACGAAAGACTCTACAAAGCTTGTTGGAGCTGCGGCTGCAAGAATATCGAGATATGAAGGTATGGAAGCACATGCAAGAACTGGGGATATTAGATTAAAAAAATACGGATTTTCAAACTAATCATTTACTACTCAATATAAATTTTAAATAAAATAACAAATATATAAATAATTGAGAAATAACTAAATATTAGATAACCAAATCGTTTCAAAAGGTTTTAACATCAAAAAATTTTTTATTTTTATTTTTATTTTCGAATTCAATAAATTTTTTATTTTTCGGCTTTTCATATTTATTTTGGCTTTTTGTCTTTTCGAACTTAAATTTGTTATACATATTATAATTTGCTTTTTATCCTCACTAATCCTTTTAAAACCGTAGATTTTTGAACCAAAATTTAAATTTATTCTTAAAGCGTTTGGGTGGAAAGCTTTTTGTTTTCTTCTTATTTTGAGTAAATTTACAATATTTTTATAAAAAATACTTTGTTTAGTTTTATCATATCTAAGTTTATTTGTAATATTCTTCAAATTCCATCTATATCTATTAACGTCTCTGTTGTTGCCAGTTATAATAAATTTTGCTTCATCATTAGATGTTCCAAATATAGAGTTAAAATATATTGCCGGAATTCCTTCAAAAGAAATCATGATCGCATGAGCAGAGATATATCTCTCTAGATAAAATATACCTTTTTGGTCGTAATTTGATTTTTTTAAAGCATCTAAAACTGTGATGTTTGCTTCATATACTTTTTTAATTTTATTATTAACTTTTCTATAAGAAAATTTTGATCCATTTTTTTTTAATCTTTTTAAAAAATCATTTAATGTTTTTTTATTAAACAACCCCTCTGTGGGTCTAATTCCTATCCCATCGTGTGATGCAATAAAATTCAAATAACAGTTTCCATTTTTTGTATTTGGAAGATTTTTACTCCATTTATTTAAGTATGAACTATTTTCGAATAGAAAAGCATGAATTAATAATGGTGGTAAGGAAAAGTTATAAATCCAATCAGCCTCATCACTTTTACCAAAATAACTTAAATTTTCTTTTTCAGGTAAATTTGTTTCAGACACTATTTTAGTTTGTATATTTAGAAGATTAACTATATTTCTTAAAAGTTTAATAATTTCATGAGTTTGTTTTAAATTAATGCACTTAGTCTCTTTTTCTTTCCAGAGATATGCTATAGCATCTAATCTAAAAATAGTTATCCCATTATTTATTAAGTGTATCATTATTTTAATAAATTGAATTAATACTGAGGGATTTCTAAAATTTAAATCAATTTGATCTGGGCTAAATGTCCGCCAAAGATAATCAGATTTTCTAAAAATTTTTATTTTTTTAAGTAATCTGTGATCTCTTGGTCTAACCACTTTAGAAATATTAAATTTAGAGTCTACTGTTAAAAAATAATCTTTTCCAGGATCTTTCTTCTTTAGAAAATTTTTAAACCACAATCCCCTGGCTGATGAATGATTAATAACCATATCAGCCATAACATTATTTAATTTTGAGATATTCTTAATATCTAACCAATTACCAAACTTATTTTCGACTTGATAATGATTTTTTACTGCAAACCCACTATCACTACTTGAAGGATAAAATGGTAAAAAATGGATAGTATTAAAGTAATTTTTTAATTTTTTTTGAAAGAAGTTTTGAAATACTCTAATTGATTTCTTTTTTTCAGAATATACACTATCCGGATAACAAATTAATAAAGTAGTTTTTTCAGAAATATTTTTTTTCTTTTTTGGATTTTTTTTATTAAAAACTTTAATTATTTGAATTATCTCATTTTCAAAATAATCGATATCTTTTTTGGGTAATAATATTTTGTAAATATTATCTAATTTAGATCTAATATTTTTCTGATCTTTTTGAGTTAACATTAATAATATTTTTTATTATCATCATTAACTACTTTTTCAAGTCTTCCGAGGAAATCTGGTATAGCACTTTTTACTCTACTCCATGTAGGTATAAATGGGGTATCCATTGGATTAAGAATAAAAGCTTCTCCAGCTTTCATTATGTTTACTGCAAATAATTCGACTGCTTTTTCTTCAGTATGAGAATCAAATTTTAAGCCGTTCATCACCGCATCATTTCTATATATATCAATTAAATCTAAGGCAGATCTATAATAAGTAGCTTTTAATGATCTAAACTTTTCCCTGCTAAAAGTATTGCCTTGGGTTGCTAATTTTTTGATAAATGTTTTAATGATATCAATAGACATTCTTGATAGTCCTTTTGTTTCATCATCAATTGATAGTACTTGGTGTTTGTGATCATAAGTATCGGCTAAATCTACTTGGCATATATTTTGAGGAGAGAAACTTCTTTGCATTTCAGATAAAATTCCAACCTCAATCCCCCAGTCTGAGGAAATTCTTAATTCAGGTAAAACATTTCTCCTAAATGAAAACTCACCTGCTAAAGGATATTTAAATGACTTCATAAAGTCTAAATAATCACTTTTACCAATAGTTTTTTCTAATGCAGTCAATAATGGAAAAACTAATAATCTTGCAACTCTTCCATTCATTTTTTCCTTTGCTACTCTTGGATAATAGCCCTTACAAAATTCGAAGTTGAAAAGCGGATTTACTACTGGATAAAATAACTTTGCAAGCATCCTTCTATTATATGTTTTTATATCACAATCGTGTAAAGCAACTGATCGCGCACTATCTCTTGCAATACACATACCTATACAATACCAAACATTTCTACCTTTGCCGAGTTCACTTGGTGCAAGGTTGTTTTTCTTTAATTCTTGATCGAGTCTTTTCAGACTAGGCCCATCGTTCCAAAGAATTGAAAAAGGTGATTTTAATTTCTTAAAAAATTTCCAAGCTTTTTTGGCTTGTGCTTCGTTTGCATTATCTAATCCAATTATTATGTGATCCAAATATTTTGTTTTACTTATTTCCTCAACTATTTTTGGTAACGCTGTTCCCTCTAATTCAGAATAAAGACATGGTAAAATCAATTCCATTTTTCTTTGTTTAGAAAATTTTGATAATTCACTTTCAATAACCGAAGTAGACTTTGTATTAAAGTCATGCAAAGTTGAGATTACTCCATCTTGTGAAAAATCACTCATAGCGGATTTTTAGTCTTTATATCCTATTTTAACCAGTGCAGTTTTAATCACATCAGCCCAGCCCTCAGGTGATGGCTTGTTAGAAAATATTAAATTATCTATGTTTACTTGATCTTGTTTAAATTCATCATTAAAAACTAAACATGGAATATCACAATTTCTCAACATATCTAAATCATTGAAATTGTCACCAACTGCAATAACTTTTATTTTACTTTCAACTTTTTTATATATTTTAAGAACTTGATTCATTGATTTAACTTTATCTGTATTATCTCCTAAATTTAAAACACGACCTCCTTCTTGCATATTTAAAGAAGAAGATTTTAAAAATTTGAGCAATTTATTTTTTTCTATTTTATCTCCCTCAAAAATGAATGGAAACGTATATTTTCTATTCAAAGCATTTTTTAAATTATTTTCTTGAAGACCAAAAATGCTAGTTTGTTGTTTAATATTCATATTTGAAATAAATTTACATTTGGTTTTAAGTTCTTCAGGAACCTTGGAATTAAAAATTTTGATTAATTCTTGTTTATCCCTGCTTAGAATTATTTTGTTTGGAAAATTAGTATTAATCAAATTTAATCCATGAATTGAAGATCCGTTTTCAGATATAAAAGGAATATTTGAGCCAAGTTCTTTTATAAATTCCTCTATTTCTTTTTCAGTTTTACTAGTATTGGGAATAATAGTTATCCCATCATCAATAAGACTTTTTATATAATCTTTTATTTCATCAAATTTAAAGTTATCTCTATGAAGCAATGAACCATCTAAATCAGTAAATATAATTAATGAAAATTTTTTACTCAAAGAAATCTATCTTATCCTATTTTTATTTTTGTCAAAAAATAAAATCTTATCCTTTGCAAAAGAGATATTAAGTGGTTGATTGTTTATATCCTCCGATGATTTAATTATAATTTGGCTATTTGATAATTTAACGTAAATAATTTTTTCAAAACCTAAATTTTCAATAAGATCTACTTTAACGTCTAACTTGATTTCACGATCACTTTTTATACTAATATCTTCAGGTCTAATACCTAAATAAATCTCATCTTTAAATTCAATATTTTCAAAAGTTATCTTATTTTTAAATAATTCTATTGTGTTTGAATTAAGAATTTTATCTTTATTAATTTTAATAATATTCATTTTTGGGGAACCAATAAATTCTGCAACAAAAATGTTATTTGGATTAGTGTAAATCTCATGTGGTGTCCCAAATTGTTCGATGACCCCTTTATTTAGAACTACAATTCTATCGGCTAATGTCATCGCCTCTATTTGGTCATGTGTCACATAAATAATATTCGATTTCAATTTTTTGTGTAATTTAGATATTTCAACTCTCATTTCAGATCTTAAAGCTGCATCCAGATTAGATAATGGTTCATCAAATAAGAATACTTTTGGATTTCTTGTAATTGCTCTTCCAATTGCAACTCTTTGTCTTTGTCCACCTGAAAGTTGTTTAGGTTTCCTTTCAAGTAAATCTTCAATTTGCAGCGTGGCTGCAGCATTATTAACTTTTTGATTAATTTCACTTTTTTGAATTTTTTCCATTTTTAATCCAAAGGACATGTTTTCAAAAACATTCATGTGTGGATATAAAGCATATGATTGGAATACCATTGCAATTTCTCTTTTAGAAGGAAGTAGATTATTGATTAATTTTTGATCTAAAAAAATTTCTCCCTGATCAATATTTTCTAGTCCTGATATCATTCTTAATAAAGTAGATTTTCCACAACCTGAAGGACCTACTAAAACTATAAACTCTCCGTCCCTTATATCTATATTAAAATTATTAATAACTTTTGTTTTTCCAAAAGATTTTTCAAGATTTTTTATAACAATTTTTGACATTTATATAATTTTAAAGGATTTTAACTATCCTTTACTTAATACTATAACATTAATCGTTGTTAAAAATTTATTACACTGCTAGATTTATGGCAATAAAAAAAAGGGGGGGATATATGATTAAAAAAATCATTATTAATATATCTGTGTTAGTATTTTTAATTTCTAATACTAGTTTTGCAGATATAAAATTTTGGACAACAGAAGTCCAACCAGCAAGAATGGCAAAACAAGAGGAAATGGCAAAAGCTTTTGAAGCAAAAACAGGTATTGGAGTTGAGGTCATACCAATTGAAGAAAAAGATCTTGGAACAAGAGCTACTGCAGCAGCAGCAGCGGGAGATCTACCAGATGTGATTTATCATACTCTACAATATGTTTTACCATGGGCTGAAGCAGGTATATTAGATGTAGATGCAAATAACGCTGTAGTTAAGTCGTTAGGAAAGAAAACATTTGCACCTGGAGCATTGAATATGGCTAAAAAGGGTGGAAAAATTGCAGCTGTTCCGGTTGATGGCTGGACTCAAATGGTTGTTTACAGAAAAGACCTTTTTGCTGCAGCTGGTTTAGAAGCGCCTAGTTCATATGCAAATATAGTTAAAGCAGTAAATACATTATCAAGTAATGATATGTTTGGTTTTGTAGCTGCTACAAAAACAGATGAAAACTTTATGAGCCAAGTGCTTGAACATGTACTGTTAGCTAATGGAGTTAATTTTGTTAAAAAAGGTGGAACTAGAAAACAAGGTAAAGCGTTAAAGAATTCTTTAGAATTTTATAAAGTAATTGCTAAAGCAAGTCCTCCAGGAGAATTATTCTGGAAACAATCAAGAGCTTTATACTTTGCAGGAAAAACACCAATGATTATTTGGTCTCCATTTATTATGGATGAGTTAGCAGGTTTAAGAGACTCTGCTCCTCCAACGATAAATAGTGATCCAACATCATCAGAGCTAGCTTCTAAAACTGGTTTCATTACCAATTTTAGTGGACCTAACAATAAAAAAGGTGCTGCTTGGGCAGATGTAAGATACTTTGGAATAACTGCAGATGCAGATACTGATGAAGCTAAAAAATTCATAGAGTATTCAATGAGTGAAGGTTATACAGCGACATTAGGAATTGCTCCTGAAGGAAAATTTCCAGTAAGAAGAGGAAATAAAAGTGATCCTAATGCTTACACTAAAGCTTGGAGTAAATTACCAGTTGGTGTAGATAGAAAAGCTCCTTTAACTGACCTATATTCTGCAGACGTTATTGATAACATCGTTGCAGGTTTAGATACTGCTAACAGATGGGGCGTTAAAGAAGGTGAGCTCTCTAGAGCATCAAAAATCATTAATTCTCAATTCTTAAATAGAATCACTAGAGAATATATTGATGATCAAATCTCGGTCGATGAAGCAGTTAAGAAAATTAACGCTGAATTAGCTAAGTTTTAAATAATAAATTTATAAAAAGCGGATAATATTTTATTATCCGCTTTTTATTATGAGTGATTCATTATCAAAATTAGAAAAAAGAACTGCTTACACTTTAGTTTTACCTGCAGTACTATTAGTTTTTGCTATTGTTTTATTTCCTATATTTGCAAATGTTTGGATCAGTTTTAAAGACATTGAATTAAAAGATATTAGAATTCCTGAGCCACGAGCAAAAAAAATTGTTAACTCAATTCCAGAAAATCAATCAGAATTAAAAGTTATTTATAAATTAAGAAATAGTTCATTAATTCAAGAAATAAAAAATGTTAAGTTCCAAGATAAATTTCCAAAAAATATTTCACCTATAAATCTTGACTCTAGGTGTAATTTTGATTCAAAAAAAGTAATTTGCGAATTTGGAAACTGGAAGGCAAAATACAGAGAAAATTTTGAAATAATCATAAAAAATAACAATGATGAAACGATTGATAGAAAAATAATTAAATCTCAAAAACCAATTTTAAATGGGAAAGCAGATAACCCACTATTGACTACAAATTTTACTTTAAAAAATTTTAAAAAAGTTTTTTATGAAAATAATTTTGTTGAATTGCTTTTAACAACATTTTACTTCACTTTTTTTGGCACTGTAGGAGCGATAATTTTTGGAATTTTGGCAGCGCAACTAGTGAATCAGAATATTAAAGGTCGAACTTATATGCGAGGTATTTTACTTTTTCCTTATGTAGGTCCTGTGGTAGCTTTAGCCTATACTTGGACATTATTACTGGATCCTAATAGCGGAACTCTAAATGCATTATTGGTTAATTTTAATATTATAGAAACACCGATAAATTTATTAGGCCAAAAATATATAACGATGAGTATTTTAGGTTTTGAATTTAAATTAAGGCTTGCTTTAACTACAGTAATATTTTTTGAAATTTGGCGTTATTTTCCTTTAGCTTTTCTATTTATTTTAGCAAGATTACAAGCAATTCCAAAAATTTTGTATGAAGCTGCTGATGTGGATGGAGCAAGTCCAATTCAAAAATTTATTTATATCACACTGCCACAAATTACAGCAATCATCTCAATTTTATTTATGATTAGGTTTATTTGGAACTTTAATAAATTTGAAGATATTTTTTTATTAACTGGTGGAGCATCTGGTACAAGAACTTTACCTATTAATGTTTATCAACAAGGATTTGCAGTGTCAGATATTGGGATGGGCTCAGCTGTTTCAATAGTAATTGTAATGTTACTTCTTAGTTTCATGGTTATTTATTTTAGATTAATTGGAAAGAGGGCTAATGAAATTTAAATCTCTTTTAATATTTTTGATCATTTCGTCTTTTTTTCTTACGTGTATTTTGTCAATTTGGAAGATTATGTCAACCTTACAAGGTTTAAGTTTTACTAATTTAAACATCGCCCCTATTTACTTAATTGGTATCTTGTTATCGTTAGTATTTGTTTTAATTGGTAATAAAATTAATCACTTTATAAAGACTTTCTCATTATCATTTTTGTTTTCGATTTTATATTTTTACTTAAATGAAGCATCTCCATATTGGTATATTCTTGGGATTTTTTTAATTACTTTATTTTTTACGAACAAACTCAAGAAATATAGTATGCAATCTTTGAGGGAAGATTTTATATCAGAAAAAATTATTTTTGATTTCATCACCTTATTTGGCATTGTTTTCTTTGCATTTGTAATTTTATTTCCATTTTACATCATGTTAGTTACAAGTTTTAAAACTCAGATAGCTTTGTTAGTCAATCCTTTGGACTTTAGCTTAGATTTTTCTAAAAGTTTAGCTGAGTTATTTAAGTCTTATTTTGTAATCTTTAAAACTTATGATTTTGGGAGATACATTTTAATAAGCTCTATTGTTTCAGTCGGAACTGTTATTGTAACTTTATTATTTGCGATACCAGCAGCTTATGCGGTAGCTAGATTAAACTTCTTTGGCAAAAACTTTTTATCAACTTCAATTCTAATTATATATATGTTTCCAGCCATAGTTTTAGTAATCCCGCTATATACTGTTTTCAGCCAACTTGGATTAAGAAATTCAATTTTTGGTCTATTGATAGTTTATACAGCAACCACTTTGCCAGTCGCTATTTACATGTTGCAAGGATATTTTAAAAGTATTCCAAAAGAAATTGAAGATGCAGGGATTATGGACGGTCATAACTGGTTTGGAATAATTTTAAAGATAATCATTCCTTTAAGTGTGCCAGCTATTGCATCTGTTGCACTCTATGTCTTTATGATAGCTTGGAATGAATTTCTTTTTTCTTTAATGTTTTTAGATAGTCCTAAATCATTTACTTTATCACGAGCTATCCAATATCTAAGTGGAGATGCAGAAACACCGCGACAATATTTGATGGCAGGCTCTGTAATAGTAACTTTGCCAGTACTTTTCATATTTATATATTTTGAAAAATATTTAGTTAGTGGTCTAACTGCTGGTAGTGTCAAAGAATGAAGATATTTTTTCACTAATGTATAGATGTCATACTAGTAAAAATTTCTTTTGAAATATATATTGCTATAGATCCCATAAAGAAAATTATAAACAAGTTTATCAAATTCCAAATTTTTGAATTATTCAATTTATTGGATAAAAGTTTAGAAAGATATCCAAGATTAAAAAAAAATATAAAAGATGCAATAGAGGCACCTATTCCAAAATAAATTTTTTGATTTATCAAGAAATTTTTTGATAGGTTACCTAGAAAAAATATGGTGTCGGAATAAACATGTGGATTAAGATAAGTAAAAGCTAAAGTTTTTAAAAAAACATCATATTTAGAGATATTGTTAAATTTATTTTTAAAATTTATTTTAGAATTAAATGATTTTATTTTTGAATAAATAAAATGAATTAAGAAAATTACTAAAAGAAAGTTAAATATTATCTCAATTGTTGAATTAAAATATTTTGAAAAGAGGTGAAAAAGAAATATTCCTGAAAATATCAAAATCAAATCTGATATTGAACATACTGAGCAAACTAAAAATATGTACTGTTTTTTTAGGCCCTGCTCTATAACAAAAATGTTTTGTGCCCCAATTGCTAAAATTAAACTTAATCCAGTAAAGAACCCTAATACAAGGTATTCCATCTAACGCTTAATTAGTCGGCGTTAGCTGTTAGTGTTTTAATCTCTAAAATATTTTCATTTGGATCTTTGACAAAAAAAGTTTCTTGTTCATATTTAGTACCTTTAAATCTCAAATATGGTTCATCATAGTATTTTGCACCTTTTTCATTTAATCTTTTTTTAAGAGCATCAAAATCTTTTCTGGATAAATGAACTCCAAAATGAGGTACAGAAACATTTCCCATATCAACATCATGTCTTTCGTTGTCTAATTTATGATCACTTGCATGGAGTGTTAATTCGTTTCCCCAAAAATCAACATCAGCCCATTCTTGTGCTGAATTATCCAATCTACATCCCAGTGTTTCGCTATAAAACTTTTTTGCTAATTCTAGATCACCACATGGTATGGCCAAATGAAAACAGTTTGTGTTTTTATACATATTTGCTCCTTTAAATAATGAATAAATGAACTATATAAGCTTTAATTTTTTATTTCAAGCTGACAATATTTATGAATAATTTTTTACAATCTATAATTGACCGGGATCCTGCGGCAAAATCTAAATTAAGTTTAATTTTAACTTATCCTGGTGTCAAAGCAGTTTTTTTTTACAGGATTGCAAATTTTTTCGCAATCGCTAAATTTAATTTAATTGCAAGAATCATTTCACAATTTTCAAGATTTTTAACAGGGATAGAAATTCACCCAAGAGCAAAAATAGGAAAAAATTTATTCATTGACCATGGTATGGGAGTAGTGATTGGAGAAACATCGGAGATTGGAGATAATGTTACAATTTATCATAACGTTACATTAGGAGGAATTGCTCCAAGTATTAATTCAAATGATCAAAGAAATATGAAAAGACACCCAACTTTAGAAGATAATGTTGTTGTCGGTTCTGGTGCTCAAATATTAGGGCCAATTACAATTGGTAAAAACTCTTTAATTGGTTCAAACTCAGTAGTAACAAAAAATGTATCTGAAAAATCAGTAATGGCCGGCATACCAGCTAAAAGAGTTGGTGATGCTACAAAAGGATTTAAACCTTATGCAGTTATAGATGAAGATAAAGAATAATGAAAAATATAAAAAATAATTTTATAGACTCAATTGGAAATACGCCTTTAATAAAATTAAAAATAGCATCGAAAATTACTGGGTGCAATATCTATGGTAAAGCTGAGTACTTAAATCCAGGTGGCTCAGTCAAAGATAGAGCTGCACTAGCTTTAATAAAAGACGCACAAGAAAAGAAACTAATATCTGAGGGTGGGATTGTGGTTGAGGGAACTGCAGGAAATACTGGAATAGGATTATGTCTCCTTGGAAACTCTTTAGGTTATAAAACGATAATTGTTATGAATGACAATCAAACACAGGAAAAGAAAGACACTTTAAGAAATGTTGGTGCAGATTTAAGATTAGTTCCACCAAAACCATATAAAGATGATGGTAATTATGTTAAGGTTGCAGGCAGACTTGCTGAAGAAATAAAAAGTACAAATAACAATGGTGTAGTTTGGGCCAATCAATTTGATAACACTGCAAATGCTAAAGGACATTACGAAACAACAGGTCCTGAAATATGGGAACAAACAGATGGAAAAGTTGATGGATTTGTTTGTGCGTCAGGAACTGGAGGAACTATCGGTGGTGTTAGTAAATATTTAAAAGAAAAAAATAAAGATGTTAAAATTTATCTTGCAGATCCAACCGGTTCAGCTCTCTATAATCATATCATGAACGGAGAACTTAAAGCTGAAGGTGGATCAATAACCGAGGGAATAGGATCAAGTAGAATAACTAAAAATTTTGCTGAAGCTAAAATTGATGGTGCTTTTTCAATCAGTGATCAAGAATCTTTACCTATACTTTATAACTTAATTCAAAATGAGGGATTAAGTTTAGGAACTAGTTGCGGAGTAAACATTGCAGGTGCTATTAGATTAGGAAAAGAGCTTGGCCCAGGAAAAACAATTGTTACAATTCTTTGTGATAGATCTGATAAATACAACTCTAAGATGTTTAACAAATCATTTTTGAGGGAAAAAAACCTTCCTATTCCAAGCTGGTTATAATATCGCATACCAGCTATGTAACAAAACAGTTACATTTTTGATTTAACATTAATTAATCTAAATAAGTTATTAAACAATAAGGAGGTGTTATGAAAAAAATTATTACAATTATACTTTCCTTTTTTTTATTCTCATCGGCTTTTGCTGGTATGAAAGAAGGTGATAAATCAAAAGCTTGGGATTGTGTAGGGATCTATATGGCTAATTACTTTCTTCCACCTGGTGAAGAATTTGAATATGGAATGAAAGAAAAATCTATTTCAACTGCAAAGGTTCTAAAAGAGTATGCTCTTGAAATTGGTATTCCAGAAAAAGATTGGGATGATGGAGCAAACAAAGCAGTAGATAAGCATTATGGTTCAAAATATGACAAAGCTAAAACTGAAAAATGTCACTCATTCGTTGAAGCTTTAGTTCCTAATGGAGCTGAGAGAGTAAAAAAAGTTGTTCAAACACTATATTAAATAGAAAGGTAAAAAATGAAAAAACTAATAATAGCATTAACTTTTACAATCATTTCAACTGTAGCTTTTGCTAACTCGGGAAAATTTAATGCAAGTGGAATGGGGTCTTGGGAAATGAATATTATGAATGCTGGCAATGGTAACATGGCAATTACTTACGATGGAAATGCAGGTCTTACAGATAAAAATCCAGAGAGTATATTTGACAAATCTACAATGAACTGTGTTGGAGGACTTACATTAGTAAGTGGAAAATTTGATGATGAAACAGGTATGTGCACTTTTTATTTAGCTGATGGAGAAAAAGTTTTCATGAATTACAAAGGTAAAGGCACCGGTGGTCAAGGAGGATCTGGAACTTTTATAATTATTGGAGGAACTGGAAAATATGAAAAAATTTCAGGAACTGGTTTTTCTAGTAGACAGAATCTTAAAGGCAAAGAAGGATTTGCTCACTCAATGAATCAAATGAGTGGTGAGTACACATATTAAATTAATTAACTATAAGGAGAAATAATGGAAAAAGAAATGTTAGTAGTGGCTAAATTAAAAGAAGGTATGTTTGAAAAGTTTATGGGTTTCATGCAATCACCTGAAGGCTTAGCAGAAAGAGCTAAAGTAGCTGTAGTAGAAAAAACTATTGGAACGGTAACACCAGATAAAAGCACTGTAATGTTTAAGATATTTTGTACTGATGAACCTGCATTACATAAATTCATAGAAGGAACTGAAGTGTCAAAACCTATCATGGATGCTGTTTTAGATAGCTATTCAATCTATGATTTAACAAAAGTAAAATAGGATAAATATGAAAAACTACATCGTAACACACACTTTTAAATCAAAAGAAGCTAAAGCTAAAATGATAGAGGTCACTGGCTCAATGTCGATGGAAGATATGACTAAAGCAATGACTAGTGAAAATGCAAAATGTCAAATGAGCTGGAACACACCAGGTGATAATTTAACAATGTATTGTTGGTGGAAAGGTACTAATCCAGATGCAATTAATAAACAGTTAGAATCTATGAATGATTTCTATGAACCTCACAAATTTGTTGAGTGTACAGATGATGTTATAGATTTTAATGCTAAATAAATGGAGTAACAGTGAAAGTAATTTATACAAGAACAATGCGAGTAAAAGATGATGGCCTAGGAAAAGCAATGGAAATTGGGAAAGGTTTGGCTGCAGTTAGAAAAAAACACTATCCTAACCATGATGTCTATTTTTCTTTTCAAATGGGTGGAGACCCAAGAACAATAAGAGAAACTTTAATTGGAACTATGTTTGAAGGTGATAATGATGCTGACGCTAACATGTCTGCAGATCCTGAATATATAAAACTTTTAGAGCAATTAAAAGAAGTTGCAATAGAAGGGACTATTGAAGACGAGATTAGACCAATATTTAGTTAAGGAATTTTAAATATGATAGAAAAATTTAATGGAGTAATTTACTTAGCTTTATTTCTAATTCACTTTATTGGCTTTGCTTACTATGGATTTAGATGTGTGTTTCAAACACAATCTTTTTTAAATCAATATGGAATGCATGATACAGGTGCTGGGATTGTAAGATTTTTTGGATCTATATTTATTGGTTCAACTGTAATGGCAATTTATGTAGGATTCATCAGACCAAATGGCTTAGAGGCTACTTGGGCTTTCTTTAATCTAATATTCTTGCAAAATTTATCAGCTTTTATAGTTGGTTTTTATAGTACAAAAATTAATAAACTTGGACATACAGATAAAACTTCGGATGAAGCAATCTATGCCCCTTTATTTTTAACTATTTTAAGTGCTGTACTTTGTTACGGTTTAGCTGATAAAATATACGTTTAAATAAAAGGAGGGGTTATGGCAGGAGTAGAAGTAAAATCTTTCGAAAAAGCAGATGAGGTTAATGATAATTTTAATAACGCAAAAATAGAAGCTGTAAAAGTTGGAAACCAGAGGGTAATGAAACTTACATTGCAACCTGGATGGAAATGGTCAAAAGATATTAAACCAACAGTTGGGGGTGATAGCTGTCAAGCAACGCATCTTGGTGTAATTGTTTCAGGAGCTGTTTGCGCAAAACATAATGACGGAACCGAAATAACTTATAAATCTGGAGACGCATATGCTATTCAGCCAGGACATGATGGATGGGTAGTGGGAAATGAACCAGCTATTGTTTATGAGTTTCACGGAATGTGGGGTGAATAATGTCGATATTAAAAAGATATACTGATGCAATAGATAAGAAAGACGAAGCAGCTATGAATGAGCTTTTGCATGATGATTTTAAGTTTATAATGCATAAATCTGGAAATTCTCTTGGGAAAGCTGACGTAATCAAATGGGCAATGAGTGGTGATATCAATCAAGACAAAGCGCGAATTGTTTACGAAAATGATGAAGTTGGCGTACACCACTCAATCGTAACTTTTAATGATGGAAATGTAGAAGCTGTAATGGCAGTTTATAAATATAAAGATGGAAAAATTGCTAGCTTAGAGACTGGTGCTACTCCAATGTCTAAATAATGTTTCCAAAAAAATATTTTGATTTTATATTCATTTTAATTATGGGTTTTGGCATGAGCTTGCTCATGACACTTATAATTACCTATATAAATACTGGAATGGATAATGAATATATCAATAGATTTTTAAAAGCATGGTCAGTAAGTTTACCTATAGCAATTATAGCTGCTCTTGTTCTTGGCCCACCAATAAAAAAATTGGTGGATAAAATTACCAATTAAGAATATTCTTAAATTAATGGGTAATATTATTGCATATATTGTTCTTATACTTGCGGTTATTTTAGGCACTGCCGCAAACGGTTTTGCCAAAGGTGCAAATGGTTTTACATTGTTCATACCAAGTTTGTTGACAGCAATAACTATTGTTGGCTGCATGTTTGCGTTATCTATTGTTATGAAAACTATTCCAGTTGGCATAACTTATGCTTCATTTGCTGGTCTATGTATAATTGCTACAACACTTGTTGGAATATTTAGATTTAATCAATTGCCAGATCTTTACACTGTCATAGGTTTAATTTTGATAGTCACAGGTGTATTAATAGTCAACCTTCTTGGTAAAACTACTTAGAAACTGGTCTTAAAATTTTTAGAATTTTTTTGTGAATAAGTTTATTTGATGAACAAATTATATTACCTGCTCTTTCAGGATTTTTATTTTCCCAAGTAGTAACTATTCCTCCAGCTGCTTTTAAAATTGGAATTAAAGGATGAATATCCCAAATCTTATTTGAACACTGCAATACTACATCTAATTTACCCTCAGCAAAATGAGAATAACTAAGAGCATCAGCACAAGGAAATTGCATTCGTGTTAAAATTTGAGGAATTTTTTTTTGCTGTTTTAATGATAAGCTACCATGAAAAGCTGCAGATAATTTCATATTTGACATATTGGCTTCATGATTTACTTTTAATTTTAATTTTTTTCCTTTTTCTGAAACATAGGCATTTTTAGCTGAACTATTGAAATAATATTTTTTTAATATTGGAAAATTTGCTAGACCTAATACAGGTATTCCCTTGTAGTTCAAAGAAATCAGATTACTCCAAGTTGGATTGCCTATAACAAATGATCTAGTTCCATCAATAGGATCTATTACCCATGAATATTTACTTTTTGATTTTTTGTGACCAAATTCCTCGCCTATAACTTGGTGGTCGGGAAATTTTTTTTTTATTTCTTTCCTAATAAATTTTTCAAATGCCTTATCAGCGCTTGTAACTGGATCATATCCCTTTCCTTTAAGTTTATTGGATACTTTGAATGACCTATTTAATTTAGAATAATAAAATTTTGTTAATTTTTTAGCTAATCCCTCAATAAATTTAGAATAAACTTTGTAATCTGATGATTTTATCATTGGCAACAAGGACTAATACTATTTTATTCTTATTGATTAAAGCTAAATTTTAAATAATGATTTATATTGTTAATGAAAATTGAATTAGAAAATAATAAGGTATTTTTCGAAAATAAAGGATTGAAAAAAGAAATACACCCATTTTGGTTGAGAGAAAGAGTTGATGGGGACAGTTTTGTAGATAAAACTACTCAGCAGAGGCTGTTTGATCCCACTAAATTAAAAGAAAATATTCAAATAAATTCCTCAAATTTGTCAAATAAGTATTTAGAAATTACTTTTAATGATGGAGTACACACAAAACTAGCAATTGAAAATATTCTTAAAGAGTTTTCCAATAATAATGTGAAACGTATCAAGAAAATAAAATGGGACTCCTCATTGAAAAATTTAAATTACTTTGTATATAAAGATAACTTTTTTGACGATAAAGAAATGTATAATGCTTTAATTAATTTTTACCAATATGGTTTTATAATTTTTAAAAAAGTTCCAACAAAAAATAATTTTATAATAAATTTTGCAAATTCAATCGGAAGTATCAGAAGAACTAATTTTGGTGAATTTTTTAATGTTAAGTCTAAGCCTAACCCTAATGATTTAGCATATACTTCATTACCCTTAGCACCTCATACAGATAATCCGTATCGAAATCCTGTTCCATGTATTCAAATGTTACATTGTATAGAGAATGAAGTCAGTGGAGGTTTATCTACATTGGTAGATGGTTTTACTGTAACAGAAAAATTGAAAAAAGAATTTTATGACTATTATAAAATTTTAACTGAGATAAAAGTAAGATTTCAATTCATAGATCAAACTATAGTTTTAGAAGATTGGTCTGAGATGATTAAATTAAACAATCACGGAGAATTTAAACAAGTAAGGTTTAGTCCGAGACTAGATTTTGTACCATTGCTGGATAAACAAAAGTTAGAATTATATTATTCTGCAAGAAAAAAAATATCTGAATTCTATAATTCAAATGATTATAGAATTGAATTTAAACTTGAACCTGGTGATTTACTTATGATAGATAATTACAGATTGCTTCATGGTAGGACTGCTTATGATGTAAATGAAGGAAATCGTTTTCTTCAAGGTTGTTATATTGATTACGACAGCACAGAGGGTAAGTTAAAACACCTCAAAAGAAAATTTAATCTTTAAGAAATATTTTCAATTTGATTTTCAGCATCTTTCATTGATTTTTCATAGTTTAGTGCCATCTGATCAGCACAAATAATTTCAACTTTTTCAATTCCAAAAAAATTTAGAATAAACCTCAGCCAAGGAGTTAAAAAATCCTCTTTACTATTAAGTTTTGTTCCGCCAGATGTAATAACAAGATAAGCTTTTTTATTTTTCAATAAACCTTCTCTTCTGCCGTTAGGTTTAAATCTAAAAGTTTCTCCAACTCTTGCTGCTAAATCTGACCATGCTTTTAAAGTAGCAGGAGGACCATAATTATAAATTGGTGCTGAAATAATAATAACGTCACTATCTTTAAGCTCTTTTACTAACTGATTTGAAAGTTGAAACATTTTTTTATGGTTATCATTTTGATCTTTTTGATCAATATTCATCCCAGATTCTGTTAATCCAGTTACAAACACCATTTCATCATTTAAATCTCTATAAATTACTTCATCACCTGGTTTTCTGATTTTTTCCAAAACTTTTCTTGCTAACGCTCTAGAAGTTGATCCTTCTTTCCTAGCACTAGAATCTATTTGATAAATCTTCATAAATTAATTATCCAAAATTTTGCAAAAAAGGAAATAGATTAAGTAAATAAAAACCTAAGGCTTGTAGTTGGTTTGTAATTATCAGAATACCAGTAATTAGTAGAATAAAACCACCAATTTTTGAGACTTTATTAATATTATTTCTAAATTTTTTTGAAAAAATTAAAAATTTCTGCATCAAATATCCAGACAGAATAAATGGGATAGCGAGACCAATTGAATAAAAAGATAGTAATAAAATACCTTTACTTAAACTCTCTTCTGTTGAGGCTAGAACTAAAATTGATCCAAGAATAGGACCAATACAGGGCGTCCACCCAAAAGCAAATGCCATACCAATTAATATTGGACTAAAAAAATTTCTACTAATATTAGTTTCAATTCTTTTCTCGAAATTTAAAAACTTTAGATTAATTAGACCAATTATATGAAGAGAAAAAAATATAATTACTAATCCTGCGCCAATTCTTAATTCATATGAGTTTTGCAAAAGAACTTGTCCAAAAAAAGTTGAAGCTGCTCCAAAAGTAACAAAAATAATAGAAAAACCCAAAGTAAAAAGAATAATCGGAATTATATTTACATTTTTTTTCTCTATTAATTCATTTAAAGAACTTCCAGAAATGTAAGAAATATATCCAGGTATAAGTGGTAAAACACATGGTGATAAAAAGCTTAATAATCCAGCACCAATAGCTATAATTAATTCTATCATCTTAACCAGTATTTTTCATAGCAGCAGAAATACCTGCTATTGAGGTTAAGAGAGCATCATTTAATAATATTTTATTTTGATTATTTCTATTATTCTTCAATTTTTTTATTACTATCGGTTGAATAATATTTAAAACTTCTGAATATATATTTCTTACTATTACCGAACTTCTAAATTGTTTTCTCGAATTAATTATTTCTTTAGGGGTTATTTTTTTATTCAAATCTTTAATTACATCAAATTGGAACCTCAATTTTTTTCCAACTCTTTTCAAACTATCATCAGCTAAATACTCCTCATAAATTTTTGATATCTCTGGATCAGCTTTTGAAATAACCATATCTAACATATCAAGCATTGAATTAAAAAAAGGCCAATTTCTTTCCATATCGTATAGAGTATTTCTAAATTGTTTAATATACGAGTATCTTAATGCCTCAGCACTACCAAGCCAGGCTGGTAACATCAGTCTGATTTGTGTCCAGGCAAAAACCCATGGTATAGCCCTTAAACTTTTAATATTATCAACATTTTTTCTTTTAGATGGTCTTGAGCCAATCAAAAGTTTTCCTAAAGCTCTATGAGGTGTTACAGTTTTGAAATATCTTATAAAATCAGAGTTTTGATTTATATTCTTTCTGTAAGAACTTTTTGAAATATCTGACATTTTTTCAATTAAAGATCTCCAGTTTTTTTTGGGGTTTGGGGGTGGATTTAGAGTAGCTTCAGTTACGGCTCCAATGTAACTACATAAATTATATTTTGCCAGTGGTTCATATCCATATTTCTGTTGGATTACTTCACCTTGATCTGTAATTCTAATTTTTCCATTTACTGAATTTGGAGGTTGAGATTTTAATGTTGCTTGGATAGGGCCACCTCCTCTTCCTGGAGATCCTCCTCTACCATGAAAAAAAGTGATATTAATTTTAAACTTTTTACTTAATTTAATTATCTCCTCTTGTGCTTTATATTGATGCCAACTAGCACAAATTTTACCAGCGTCTTTACTAGAGTCAGAATATCCAATCATTACCTCTTGATTATTATTAATTAATTTCCTGTACCACGATTGAGAGAACAAACTTTTCATAATTCCTTTGGAATTAATTAAATCATCTAAAGTTTCAAATAAGGGAACAACTCTTAATTTGTTCTTTATTTTCGCCTCTTTTTGAAGAAAGGATACCGACAAAATATCAGATGCTGAATTTGTCATTGATATTACATAGGCACCTAAACATTCTGTTGGCTCATTGGCTAAAATTTTAAATGTTGACCAAACCTCTTTGTTTTCTTTGTTTTTGAATCTAAATTTACTTAATTCACTTTTTTTAGAAAATATTTGTGATTTTAAAAATTGAATTTTACCCTTCTCGCTCATTTTGAGAAAATCCTTACCATATTTTTTTTTTACAAATTCAGCAATTAATTGACTATGTCTGGAAGACTCTTGTCTAATATCTAGTTTTGCTAAATTAATACCAAAACATTTTGCTCTTCTCATCAAGTCCAATAATTCACCACTAGCAATATTTTCATTTTGATTTTGTTCCAAAGATTCTCTAACTATTCTCAATGGCTTCAAAATTTCTTCCCTAGAGGTTAATAATTTTTTTAAGTTTAAGGTTTTTTTGTTTACCAAATGCTGTTCTATCGCTCTATGCGTTGTTCTCATTTTATCTCTCAAAGGTCTTAGAAATACTCTATAAGGTTCATAAGATTTACCTACTTTACTAAGAATTTTTTTAGAACATTTTTGCATTGAATATGATCTGATTATTTTTGTTAAAGATTTTTCATATAATTTCGCAGCTTCCCATCTTGATAATAAAATAACCTCTTTAGTTACAGCTGCAGTTACATTAGGATTGCCATCTCTGTCTCCACCCATCCAAGATCCAAATTCTATTGGATTAAAGTTTTTAGGTAGACCTTTGTTTATATTTTTTACAAATATTGAATTCAATTTTCGATAAACTTTAGGAACTGTATCCCATAAACTTTCCTCTATAATTGCTAATCCCCATCTTGCCTCATCGTATGGTGAGGGTTTAGTTCTTTTAAGATCATCTGTATTCCAAATTATAGTAAGCTCATCAAATAATTTTTTATCAAGTAAATCTAATTTTGATGGAAAATTTTTAAAAATATTTCTTTGTTCGAGAATTTCAATGATGTTATGATATTTTTGAATTAAAGTTCTTCTTTTAACTTCAGTTGGATGAGCCGTTAGAACTATACCTATGTTAAGATTTTTTGCAATATTATATATCTCGTTGTTACTTATATTTTTTTTTTTAAAAAGGTTTTCGAAAATTTCTTCTATAAATAAGTTATTGTTTATAATTCTTTTTTTTTTATTTTCATATTCATTTAAACTTCTAGAAGCATCAATTAATTCTGCTAAATTAATAAAATTCATGAAATGAGTAAATGCTCTAGTTAATTTAAATGTATTCTTTGGACTAAGATTTTTGATTGCTTTAATAACTTTTCTATTCGTTTGATTGTTATTTAAACTTTTTTTATTAGCTTTTGATAACTTTCTAACTTTTTCAACTAATTTGAAAAAATTATTACCTTCTTGTTCCTTAATTACTTTTCCTAAAATATTTCCTAAATATCTTACATCTTCTCTAAGAAGTTTTGTGGGGATTCTCTCATAATATAAATCTCTTTTTTGCATTTCTTCAATAATTAGTAGTTCTTGCTAATCTAGCTGCACCTCTTACACCGCTTGCATCTCCAAATTTTGGCTTTAAAAATGTTCCTGCAAATTCTCCTCCTGCTACAAATTTTTTCATTTTTTGCTTTATTTCATCTAAAAAATCTATTTCGTTTGAAACTCCTCCACCAAATACAAAGACATCTGGATCAATAATATTTACAACTGTAGCTAATGACATAGCTAACTGATCTTTGTATTTATCAATTAATTTTTCTGCATCTAAATCGAGCTTCCTGTGCATTTCAAAAATTTTATTTGCAGGTAAATCTTTTTTGAATTTTTTTTTAAATTCTCTAGAAATTCCTAATCCAGCTATATAGTTTTCAATTTCTCCATTCCTCAAACTCCTCTCTTTAACTTGATAACCATCTATACAAACACTTGGGATTTGGTTATGACCCCACTCTCCAGTAATACCATTAGGACCGTTTACAATTTTTTTATCTATAACAAGTCCGCCTCCAACACCTGAGCCTAATATAACACCAAAAACTATTTTATAATGTTTTCCTGAGCCATCTATTGCTTCAGATAGAGCAAAACAATTTGCGTCATTTTCACAATATATTTCTTTTCCAATTTCAGCTCTCAGATCTCTTTGAAGAGGTTTTCCGTTTATCCAAAAAGAATTTGGAGCGTTCTTAACCAACCCAGTTTGTATAGAATGAATTCCAGGATGGCAAACACCGATTGGCAATTCTTTGCCTGCTTTTTTCTCTAATTTAATAACTATATCTTTTATAGTAGCTAATGTCCTTTTATAGTCTTTTGGAACTTCTAATCTTTCTCTTTGATGTTCATTTCCGGTATCATCTAACAAAACATATTCAATTTTACTAGCACCTAAATCAATTCCTATTTGCATATCAATATGAACTAGATTGTTTCCAAATATTTATATTTCCTTCTTTGGCTTTTTTATTTATGTTATTCATCTCATCTTTTGAGAAATATAAATTATCTAGACTTTCTAAATTTTCCTTTAATTGACTTAAACTTTTAACTCCAACCAATGAAGATGTGACATTTTTATTATATAATGTCCATGCTATTGCCATTTGAGACAAAGTTTGACCTCTTTTAACAGCTAATTTATTCAATTCAGATATAATCTTAATATTCCTTTTTGTTATTAAAGATTTATTTAAGTAAGATGTTTTATCATTTGCCCTTGAATTAACAGGAATATTTTTTAAATATTTATCAGAAAGCATCCCTTGAGCTAACGGTGAAAAAACAATACATCCTATCTTCAGTCTTTTTATTGTTTTGATTAAGTCTTTTTCTATCCAACGATTTATAAGAGAATAAGATGGTTGATGAATAAATAGACTTATTTTTTTTGACTTTAAAATCCTATAAATTTGTAAAGTTTTCTTTGATGAATAAGAAGATATTCCTATATATAAAGCTTTCCCAGATTTATAAATTGACTCAAGTGCATCAACAGTTTCCTCCAGGGGTGTATTAGGATCAAACCTATGAGAATAAAAAATATCTAAATAATCTAGTTTCATTCTTTTTAAACTTTGGTCACAACTTGCTACTATGTGTTTTTTAGATCCCCATTCTCCATATGGTCCATCCCACATGTCATAACCAGCCTTTGAAGAAATAATTAATTCATCTCTATATTTTTTTAAGTCTTTACTTATAATTTTTCCAAAATTAGTTTCTGTACTCCCGTAAGGTGGTCCATAATTGTTAGCTAAATCAAAATGCGTGATACCTTTATCAAAAGCATAAAATAATATTTTTTTTATATTTGATAAATTAATATTCTTTCCAAAATTATGCCATAAACCTAAACTGATCAAAGGCAAGGAAATGCCACTGTTTCCACATTTCCTATAAGTCATTTGATTATATCTTTTAGATGAAGCGTAATACATATTAATATTTTTCTATTTCATTAATTCTTGGCATTGAATTAGCTGCACCAAGATTAGTCGTAGAAACGGCAGCAATTTTGTTTGCGAATTTTAAAGCATCTTTAGATTTGTAATCATTTGCTAATGCAAATGCAAATGCTCCATTAAAAGCATCTCCGGCTCCAGTTGTATCTACTACCTTATTCTTAAGTTTAAACGTATCTACAAAATACTTTTCTTGATTGTTTGCAAAATATAAGCCTTTTTCTCCAAGCGTGATTATAATATTTTTGATACCTTTATCTAAAAAGTCTTTGGCTGCATTTTCTATATCACTCTTGCTTTTTAAATCTTTTTTTAAAAAATAACCAGCTTCTATTTCGTTTGGTGTAAAAAAATCAATACTAGAAAATAATTCTTGATCTATGTCTGCTGCAGGTGCTGGATTTAAAATTGTGGTACAGCCATTATCTTTTGCTTGTTTCAAAGCATATAATGTCGTCTTTAATGGGGTTTCTAATTGAGTTAAAAAGATATTTGATTTAACAAATACGTCTTTTAAATTATCAATATCCTCATTATTAATTGTACCTGCAGCCCCAGGAACAATAGTAATTGCATTTTCGCCCGTGGATTCACTTACAAATATTCCAGCAACACCAGTATTTAAAGTTTCATCTTGAATAATATATTTAGTTTTTACCCCGCTATCTTTTAATGTGGCTAAAGCCATATCTGAGTAATTATCTTTTCCAATTTTAGTAATAAATTGCACATCTGCACCAAGTCTTGCAGCAGAAATAGCTTGATTTGACCCTTTGCCTCCAGGTCCAATTATATGATTATTTCCTATTATAGTTTGGCCAGTAAGAGGTATTTGTTTACTAAAAAAGCACAAATCAGCTACAAAAACTCCAAACACAATTATAGTTTTCATAGATTAATTATTTCCAAACTTTTCCATTTGGTAAAATAACTCCTTTAGTCAATATAAAACAACCAAATGGTCTAGCATCACTTGTTGATACTATACAGTAAGCTTTTTTTGCAATAGCGTAAAATTCTTCTCTTTCAATTGATCCAACTTTCCAGTTTTTTCCTGAAACCTTCTTAACAACTTTAATAAATTCTTTATGTGTTTGTGTTAACTTTTTTGGTTGATTATCAACTTCCATTCTATAGGCAGAAAAATTTCCATTCTTTACAGAAAAACTATCTAGAGGAAAAACTGAGAGTATAGCCTCTGCAGCTTCTGGAATATTTACACCATCTAAACGTATGATGTTTTTATTATATTTGTTAGACGGAAAATTAGCATCAGCTAAAATTAATTGTTCTCCATGACCCATTGATCTTAAATGAAATAATAGGTCAGGACTTAAAGTAGGACTAATATTAATTAACATTTCAAACTTATATTACATAAAAAAAGGGTGGAATATAAAATTCCACCCTTAATTTTAATTACTAACTTTTACTTAAAGTCGTTAGCGTTCTTTTTGGTAACTAACTGAGTTCCAGTATCAATATTTGGATCAATACTTCCCCCTTTAGCTAGTTCCAAAGCATATTTAACTCCATATGCTCCCATATTGTATGAGAATTGAGCAATAGTTGCTGTCATCTCTCCTGCTAAAATGCTCTTAGCAGCGTCAGGAGTCGCATCAAATCCAACGACAATTACGTCATTCATATCAGCATCTTTAAGTGCTTGCATTGCACCTAAGCCCATGTTGTCGTTTGAAGCAAAAATCGCTTTGATATTTGGATTTTTTAAAATTATCGACTCAGTTACTGATCTTCCTTTTGCTGTATCCCATTCTGCTGTTTGAGTGGCAACAATTTTTAAACCACAATTTTTAAACCCCTTAATTGCTCCATCTCTTCTAAGCAATGCAGTAGATTGAGACTCAATTCCAGTAAGTATCGCTACATCTGATCCTTTTGGAGTTTTATCACATATAAATTTAGCAGCTAACTCTGCGCCATTCATATTATTAGTTCCAATAAATGTTACTCCCTCGTTAATACCTTTTGTATCTACAAATACAACCGGTACTCCACTTTTGATTGCATCATCTACAATTGGAGCAAACGCATTAGGATCACCTGGTGCTAATGCAATTGCATCAACTCCTTTTGCAAGTTGGTCTTCAACTTGGTTGATCTGCGCTTGTACATCGCCCTCTTGAGGTGGTGCAACTAAAACAAGATCTACTCCAAGTTTTGCAGCTTCCTCTTTAGCTCCTTTTTCTACAGACGCCCAAAACGGGTTTCCAGATCCAGGACCTTTTATACTAAATAAAATTCTTTTATCAGCAATAGAAGAAGTGGCTACGCTTAATAGAAGAAAGATAGATGCAGTTAATACACCTATTAACTTTTTTAATTTACTCATATTTATTTCCCCTTTAACAATTAATTATTAAAAGATTAATTTAATTAAATTTTTTCCTAAAATTCAACATCTTATAAAAATTGGATAGTTATATACAACTATCAAGTGTATTTATTTTCTTGTTCCTAGGTCTCTTCTTAAAACATCAACATAAACAGCAAGCACAATAATTGATCCTATTAAAACTTGTTGCCAAAAAGAACTAACATCCATTAAATTTAATCCATTCCTGAGAATGCCCATAATCATAACACCTGCGAATACACCTAGAACTGTTCCTCTTCCTCCAAAAAAACTGGCTCCTCCAATTATACATGCTGCTATAGCGTCCAACTCAGATTGCAAACCAGCATTAGGATATCCTGAGTCCGCTCTTCCTGCTAAGATTAGTGCACCTATTCCAGATAAAAATCCACATAACGAATATACTATAACCAAAATTTTGTTTACATTCACTCCTGATGCTCTTGCTGCATTAGGATTTCCACCTATCGCATAAATCCATTTACCAGTGCGGGTATGATTCATAAATATCCAAAAAATAAAATAAACAATTGCTATCAAGACTAAACTCACTGGAAGGTATTGTGATTTTTCGAGACCCAACCATGTTAAATCAATACGCCCATGACCAAGATATCTTACTTCATCAGTAAAACCACTTATTGGAGTTCCACCAGAAATAAGATTGCCTGTGCCTCTAAAAATATAAAGTGTTCCAAGGGTCATAATAAATGGGTGTGGCATCCGTAATAATGTAATACCCATTCCATTAAACAATCCACAAAGAAAACCAGCAACAAGAGGAGTCAATACAACAATAAACCAAGGAGCTCCTGCCTTTGCGACAATTGCTAAAATCATAAGTGACAACATCATTATAGATCCAACGGATAGATCAATACCTGCTGTTACAATTACCATGAATACACCAAGAGCAAGCATAGATTGCCATGATATTTGTTTAAAAATATTTGTTACGTTTCTCCATGATAAGAATACATCGGGCTGTAGAAAATGCATAACTACTATCATTATCAATAGTAATAATAAAATTCCATATCTATCGAAATAAGGGATCAATTTAAGATATAATGAATTTTTTTCTTGGTCTTTATTTTCCATAATTATTTTTTTCCCATTATCCATCCAATTACTTCGTCTCTATTTGTATTTGATAATTCAGATTCTGCAAAATTTGTTCCCTGAAATAATGCCATAACACGATCACATACTGCAAAAATATCATCCATCCTGTGACTGATAACTATTACTCCAACACCAGTTTTTTTTAAACTATTGATTAAATCCAAAACTTTTCCAACTTCTTTTATTGCTAAGGCTGCTGTAGGTTCGTCCATAATGACCACTTTAGCATTAAATGCTGTTGATCTAGCAATCGCTACAGCTTGTCTTTGGCCTCCTGAAAGTTCTTCAACTTTTTGGTCTGCACTTTTAACATTGATTTTTAATTTTCCAAGATGCGCATCTGTAAGATCTTTTATTTTTTTAAAATCTAAAAGTTTAAATAATCCAAGATTTCTTGTGGGCTCTCTTCCTAAAAAAATATTTTCTCCTATTGGAAGGTTCCCTGCAAGTGCTAAATCTTGATAAACCATTTCTAAACCAAGATTTTGTGAATCTTTTGGGCTTTCAAGGATCTCCTTTTTGCCTTCAAAAAATAAGGAGCCGCTGCTTGGTTTATAAAGTCCTGACAAAACTTTCATTAAAGTAGTTTTTCCAGCTCCATTATCTCCTACAACACCAAGACATTCTCCAGCATGAATTTTTAAATTTACATTTTCTAATGCAGTTATTGTTCCAAAATATTTGGTTACTTCTTTTGCCTCCAACAGAAGTTGATTTGATGTTGACATAAGTTATGAAAATATAAAAAATTTAATTAATTGCAACAGGTTTTGATGCTAAAAGTCTTACTGTTTTTGCTTTAGCCTGTTTGCAGAATTTTGGTGATAAGTTTTTAGATATGAGATTCATGTCTTTTAAAACTATTTCTCCCATATTGTAAAATGCTGTCTTCAAAGCTCCTGCTCTGTGAGCTGAAAATAAAATATTTTTTAGTTTTCTAATAGGGTCTTTTTTTTGAACAGGTTCATTGGGAAATACATCTGTTGCAACATAAATATCACCCTTTTTTAATCTTTTAATTAAATCCTTAAAATTAACAATTTCTGCTCTACTCATAAGAATCAAAATTGAATTTTGTCTCATTTTATTTATTAGTTTTTTATCAATTAAATTTTTATTAACTGTAGTTATCGCTGCTAGAACATAAATTATTTCACATTCCTTAAACATTTCTTTTAAACTAACTGATTTAAAACCCAATCGACTTATTCGTTTTTTTGGTATCCAAGGGTCATATACATTTATATTTTTAGAAAAAGGGAGCAGCAAAGGGTATAAAGCTTTTGCTAAATCTCCAAAACCTAATAACCCTATTTTCTTATTAGTTAACAGTGATGCTTTTATATTACTTTTAAGACCATAAATTTCTTTACTTTTTACAAAATCAAAGTGTGCATTATGAATATTCCTTAATAAAGATAATGTCATACCTAAAGCAATTTCAGCAACTGGTATTGAAAAAACAGGTGATGTAGCAATTATATGAATATTTTTTTTGAAACAATACTCATAATCAACATTGTTCATAAAATTACTTTCAACATTTATAATACACTTTAGTTTTTTAGCTTTAGATAAAAGTTTTTTTTTGAGATCTGGTTGACCCATAATAAAAGTTGCCTTATGAATATTTTTTTCATAAAATTTATTTTTATTCCTTTTTGGAACGACAATTAACTTATATTTTCGTTTTAATTCTTTTAGTTTTTTTTTTGTAAAAATTAAATCTAACTTTCTTGGAAATGGATCTGAAATTACAATCGGTTTTACCATTTAATTCATCAACTTTTTAACTTCCTGTTCTGTGAATTTTTTTGGTTTATCACATGTTGTTTTAATTTTTTGTGGTATTCCAGTTATTGCAGCTTTCATTGTCGATTCTATTATATCTAAAACATGTAAAGATAGTTCGCCATTACACCTATGTTTCTTACCTTTTTCTATTGCATAAAGCATTTCAGACATTCCTACACTTCTATAATTTGCATTTGTTGGTGACTCGTTTGATCTGCCACTTAATGACGTAATATTAATTTTACCTAATTGCATTTTATCTGTTTTGTGTTCTCCCCATCTTCCACCTTCAGTGACCGATATGTAAACAGAGCCTCCAAACATATTTGGATCAGGTACAATTATTGAACCTTTTGTACCATATAGTTCCATATGATTTCTTTGGTGATTTATAACATCAAATGAGATTGTAATCTGAATTATTGCACCATTAATAAATTGAACTGTTGCTAAATATGTAGTTGGAACCTCAACTTTAAAAGTTTTTCCTTTTTTAGGTCCAGCACCATAAATTCTTCTTTTAAATGCAGTTAGTGTTCTTCCTTGAACCTGTCTTGCTGGACCAAGTAAATTTACTAATGTTGAAAAAAAATAAGGTCCCATATCAATTACCGGACCTCCTTGTTTTCTATACCATGACTCAGGTGTTGGGTGAAAAGATTCTACCCCTGGAAAAGCAAAAATTGCATTTCCCAATTTAATTTCTCCAATTAAATCAGAGTCTATAAGTTCTCTTGCCTTTTGACCTCCTCCTCCTAAAAAAGTATCAGGAGCGTTACCTATATATAGTTTTTTTCTTTTAGCTAAATTAACTAATTCTTTTCCTTTTTGAAATTGAGTTGCTAGTGGTTTTTCTGAATAAACATGTTTTCCAGCATTCAGAACTTTTTTAGATACTGAGTAATGAGCTTGAGGTATGGTTAAATTCAAAATTACTTCAATTTCTTTATCTTTTAGCAGTGATCTAACTGATGTAGATTTAATATTATAAAGTTTAGCACATTTATCGGCTGCTTTTTGGTTTATATCTGCACAAGCGACTATTTTAAAGTTATTAAAATACTGATGCCCTCTAAAATATGTTTCTGCTATATGACCACATCCAATTAAACCTACTTTGAATACTTTATTCATTTACTAAGTTTAAACACCTTGTCTTTGTTTAGATTTACCCTCTAAATGCAATTTTAACGCCTCTTTATTTTCTTTAGTCTTAGGTAACTCTAATGTCGGACTTTCCCAGTAAGCTGATCCCTCTAGCCATTGATATGAATGAGTTTTAATTGAAATAACATAGGTTACATCTGATTTTTTTGCTCTTTTAAATGCTTCTTCTAATTCAGAAATGGAGTTTACTTGCTCAGATTTAGCGCCCATGCTTTCTGCATGTTTAGCAAAATCAACACCGACTAGATTTGGTGTATTAGAGCTTTCTAGTAAACAATTATATTCTTTTCCGCCTTTAAAGAGTTGAAGTCTATTAATTACAGCGTGACCACCATTGTCACAGACAATGATGATTAATTTATTATTTGTTATAACTGACGAATAAATATCAGAATTATATAATAAATATGAACCATCTCCAACGAATGCAATTACATCTTTATTTGGATTGGCCATTTTAATCCCAAGAGCTCCAGAAATTTCATAACTCATACAACTAAATCCCCACTCTGTTTCATGAGTATTTAATTCTCTTGGTCTCCAAACTTGAACTACTTCTCCAACTAAACCACCTGCTGCTGTTACAGCAATATCCGAGGGATCTGAATTTCTATAAATTGCACCAACTGCATGAGCATAGCTTGGTAATTTTTGATTTGTTGGACCACTTTCTTTATCAACGTATTCATTCCAGGATTTTAATTCATCTCTAGACTTTTTATACCAATCATCATTTGCTTTCCAACTTCCTAAAGCATTTGAAAGTTCGATTAATGAAACCTTTGCGTCCCCAACCACAGCTTGAGCTAAATGTTTATTTGCATCATGTCTTGTTATATTTAATGAAACTAATCCAAAATCTGGATTTTCAAAATTTGCCCACGAGCCTGTTGTAAAATCAGCTAATTTAGTTCCAACGGCTATAGCAAGATCAGTTTTTTTTGCAAAATTGTTTGCCGCTTTACCACCTAAACCTCCAATAGGTCCAAGAAAATGTGAATGATCTCTTTTCATAGTAGAATATCCCATCACTGTTTGAGTAACAGGTATATTGTGTTTAATTGCAAAGTTTCCTAATTCTTCCATAGCATCTGAATAAAAAACACCCCCACCAGAAATTATTATTGGATTTTTGCAAATTTTAATTTTCTCTGCAGCTTTCTTAATTTCAAAATCATCTGGTTTTGGTCTTCTAATGTTGTGAACTCTCTCTTTAAAAAACTCTTCTGGATAATCGAAAGTTTCACCTTGAGTATCTTGACATAAAGATAAACAAGCTGGACCAGCATCAGCAGGATCTATCATTAATTGAATAGCTTGTGGTAAAGATTGCAAAATTTGTTCTGGTCTTGTAATTCTATCAAAATATCTCGTAACTGATTTAAAAGCATCATTTGCAGTTATTCCTGGATTATTAAAATGTTCAACTTGTTGAAGAACAGGATCTGGCATTCTATTTGCATATGTGTCACCAGGTAAAAATAATATTGGTATTCTATTACTCATAGCAACGGCTGCTGCTGTAAGTAAATTTGTAGATCCTGGTCCAACTGAACTTGTAGCGATAAAAATTTGTTTTCTTCTTTTAGCCCTTGAGTATGCTACTCCAGTTAAAGCCATATTCTGCTCGTGATGGCCTCTATAAGTCGGAAGTTTATCTTTATTTTCTTCTAAAGCTTGACCTAGACAAGCAACATTTCCATGGCCAAAGATACCAAACACTCCAGGAAAAAGTGGTTGTTTTTTACCATCAATTAATATTTTTTGAGCAATTAAATGCTTAACTATTGCATGAGCACATGTAAGCTTTAATTTTTTCATAATTAAGTATATAAAACAAAATTATAAATTAATTTCACTAAAAAACTTAGAAATATTTTTATGTACGAAAAATTTGGGCAATTCATTGATGGTAACTGGCAAAAATCTGAGAAAAATGAAACTTACGAAGTAATTAACCCTGCAACTGAGGAAATAATTGGTAAAGCGTCTAAAGCTGGAAGATCTGATGTTGAAAAGGCTCTTAAATCTGCAGAAAAAGGATTAAAAGTTTGGAGAAACACAGCCCCATGGCAAAGATCTTATATAATTAGAAAAATAGCAGACAAGATAAGGGAAAAGCAAAACGTTCTTGCAAAATGGTTAACTTTAGAAGTTGGAAAGCCTTTAGCAGAGGGTGTGGGTGAAGCTGGTGGAGCTGCTGATATATTTGAGTGGAATGCAGAAGAAACAAAAAGAATATACGGACAAACTGTAGAAAGTCGATTTCCAGATACTAGAGTTCATGTTTATTATCAGCCAGTTGGCGTGGTTGCTGCATTGGTCCCATGGAATTTTCCATTAATATTAGCATCAAGAAAAATATCAACTGCTCTTGCTGCAGGTTGTTCAGTGATTTGTAAACCAGATGTAATTACACCTGGAACCGTAATGGAATTGGTTGATATTTGTAGGGAAAGTGGAGTACCCGAAGGGGTCGTAAACTTGCTTTCTGGTGATCCTGCATCTGTTTCAGAACAACTTATAGAATCCGATATTGTTAAAAAAGTTTCTATTACTGGTTCTACTAGAGTTGGAAAACTAATTTTAAAAAAAGCTGCTGACAAGGTTCAAAGAGTTACTATGGAGCTAAGTGGTCACTCTCCTTTCATCGTTTTTGAAGACTCAAATATAGATACGGTAGCTGACATGGCGATTACAGCAAAATTTAGAAATAACGGTCAAGTTTGTATATCTCCTAATCGATTTTATATTCAAGAGAGTAAAAAAGATGAGTTTATAAATAAATTTATAGAGAAAACCAAAAAACTTAAAATAGGCAATGGTTTAGATGAAGGTGTTCAGCTTGGACCAATGACAACAGCAAAAAGACTTAGTGAAATTGAAGAACTTGTTGAAAAAACAAAAAAAGAAGGTGCTAAAGTTTTACTAGGTGGAAAAAGACCATCTGGTTTTAATAAAGGTTATTTTTATGAGCCTACTGTTTTTGATGATGTAAAAGATGATTTTACAATAATGAAACAAGAACCTTTTGGACCGTTAGTCCCTATGCTTTCATTCAAAACTTTTGATGAAGTAATTGAGAGAGCTAATAATAATGATTTAGGCTTATGTAGTTATATTTACACAAACTCGATGGAACAGGCACATAAAGCTTCTGAGTTAATGGAAACTGGGTGTGTTGCAGTCAATACTGCTGCTGTAGCTATTGCTGAAGCACCTTTTGGAGGAATCAAACAGACTGGTTATGGTCGTGAAGGTGGATCAATGGCAATTAAAGATTATTTAAATGTTAAATATACTCATCTCGGTCTTAAAAATTAAATGAGAGAAAATAAAATAAAAAAGATGATGGGTGAAGGGAAACCAGTCATTAATGGTTGGCTTCAAATACCAAGCACTGTGTCTGCAGAGGCAATGGCTCATCAGGGTTGGGACTCATTAACTATAGATATGCAACATGGTTTAGTTGATTATTCAAATGCTCTTCCAATGTTGCAAACTATTTCATCTACAAATGTAACTCCATTAGCAAGAGTAAATTGGAATGAACCAGGTCAAATAATGAAAATATTAGATGCAGGTTGTTATGGTGTTATTTGTCCAATGGTCAGTAACAAAGAAGAGGCTGAAAAATTTGTACAAGCTTGCATGTATCCACCTAATGGATATAGAAGTTTTGGACCAGTAAGAGGACTTATTTACGGAGGATCTGATTATGCCAAACATGCAGATCAAGAAATGCTTAAGTTTGCAATGATAGAAACTAAAGAGTCTTTAGACAAGCTTGATGAAATAATGACTGTGAAAGGTTTAGACGGTATTTATATTGGCCCAGCGGACCTTAGTTTAGCTATTGGTGAAGAACCAGGATTTGATAAACCGGAAAATTCAAAAGCATATTCCCAAATTCTAAAAATTTTAGAGCATGCAAAAAAAAATAAAATTTTTGCAGGTATTCATAATGGTACACCTGAATATGCTTTAAAAATGATTGAGAAAGGATTTAATTTTGTAACTGTTGGAGCAGATCAAAGAGCTATGAGCACTGGTGCTAAAGCAATAGTTGAAAAAATGAAAGGCTCATCAAACAAAAAAGAAGAGTCAAAAGCATATTAAAAGTGCCAGAAAAAAAGAAAATTCTTGTAATTCAAAACATCCATCAAGAAGGTATAAATTTGCTCAAAGGTAATTCCAGTTATGAATTTGAAATCTTTGATGAAATTAATGAGGACTTGAAACAGAAAATAGTTGATTGTGATGCAATCTCAATAAGAACAGCAAAATTACCTAATGAAATAATTAGCTCTGCTAAAAAACTTCAGGTTATTTCTAGACATGGAGTTGGTTACGATAATATTGATCTTAAAAGTACCAAGGAAATTGGAGCAACCTTAACTATAACAGCAACTGCTAATGCTGTGGCTGTAGCAGAACATGTAATGTTTATGCTTTTAAATATTTCAAAAAGAAAAGATATGTATGATCAATCAGTAAAATTAGGAAAATTTAATGACAGAAATAAATTACCAAAAACAATTGAACTCTGGGGAAAAAATATTTTAATTGCAGGTTTTGGTAGAATTGGACAAGCATTGATAAAAAGATGTTTGGGTTTTGAAATGAATGTTTTTGTTTATGACCCTTACATAAATGATGAAAAAATAAAATCTTTGGGAGGAAAAAAAGTAAATGATATAAAAGAAGCAGTTAAAGAGATGGATGCTATCTCTTTACATATGCCTCTAAACGACGAGACAAAAAATATTATAAACTATGATCTTTTAAGATCTATGAAAACAAATTGTATTGTTATTAATGCAGCTAGAGGTGGAATAATTAATGAAATCGATTTAGACAAAGCATTGAGAGAAAATTTAATTTTTGGTGCAGGTTTAGATGTATTTGAAACAGAACCGCCTAAATCTGAAAATCCATTACTTAAAAATGATAAGGTTTTTTTAAGTCCACACACTGCAGCATTCACAGAAGAATGTATGATAAGAATGGGAAAAGAAACAATACAAAATATTATTGATTTTTTTGAAAAAAAATTAGACAAATCTAAAATAGTTAAACTTTAATTATGCGAATAAACTTAAAAAATTTTGGTCTTTTGGAAACCTTAGTAACATTATCAATCATTTATGTAATTGGAATGCTTATATGGACAGCAAGCACCAGACCCGCAGTTGAAGCAAAAGCAAATCTCGTAAAAGAAAACCATCAAAAAGTTGTAGATTTTATAAATGGTGAAATAAATAATTGTGGAAATAACGACGAGGATAAGAAAACTATTTGGGGTGATGCTTGCAATGAAGAATGGATTTCATCAAAAGTTGTAAATTATATAAATAATAATTTAAATATTGAAAATCCATTTTCAAAAGATTCAAAAGTAAAAACTGATCCAGATCCAAGAATTAAAGCTGAGGGAAAAGCAGGACAGTCAGTAGAGATGGGAGTAATTTTTGTTATGTCATCAAATTTTTTATCTGAACCTGGTTCTGAATGGGTTGTAGGAACATGTTTTAAATCTCCATGTGTTGCAGCAGGTAACAACGAATTAACTTCGCTTTATAGATAATTAATTTTTGAAAACTTCAATTTTAGATTTACTCAAAGTCTCAGTTAAATATTTATAACCTATCTTTGCATATTCAAATGGATTAGCTTTTGCTGGATCTTGTTCAGCTTCTACTACCAACCAACCTGAATAATTATTTTTTTTTAAAACTTCAAATAATGGTTCGTAATCGATACAACCATCACCTGGAACAGTGAATGCACCTTTAAGAAAAGCTGCTCTAAAACTCAAATTTTCTTTTAAAGATTTTTCAAGAACATCTTTTCTTATATCTTTACAATGAACATGAAAAAGTCTCTCATTATAATTCTCTAATATCGATTTAGAGTCCCCTTTTGCAAAGAGCATATGACCTGTATCTAGAGTTAATTTAACACTATCATGAGTATTATCTAAAAGTCTTTCTGTATCTCTTTGTGTCTCAATAACAGTTCCCATGTGATGATGATATGCTAGTGGCATTCCTTGATCTTCAAGATATTTGCCCAATTCTGAAATTTTATTACAAAATTTATTCCATTCATCTTTTTCCATTTGGGGTCTTGTTGATAATTTTCTACTAGGATCTCCTTGGATTGATCCTGATACTTCTGCTAATACTATGCATGGGGAATTACAGTCCTTAAATAATTTTAGTTGTTCTTGAATTAATTTTTTTTCATCCTCTACTGTATTTTTCCTCAAATTTGATCCATACCAACCTGAGCAAAGTTGAAGATTAAACTGACTTAATTTTGGAAGTAATTCTGATGATTTTTTTGGAAATTTTCCGCCAGACTCAATTCCAATATACCCTGCTTTACTTGCTTCATCTAAACATTGTTCTAATGATGTATCACCACCTAGTTCTGGCATGTCATCGTTACTCCATGCTATTGGTGCTACTCCTAATTTTACTGGCATTATATTTTCTTATTTAATAAACTATATCTTGATGAATGCAATGCGATCGAACAAAATATTTTTTGGAATTGTTGGTGGTGGACCAAATTCTTGGATTGGGCACGTTCATAGAATATCTGCAAGATTTGATAATAGATACACCTTGTGTGCAGGAGTATTTTCAAGAAATAAAAATATTTCTAAGAAATTCGGAGCTAGTCTTGGTTTAGATCCAAACAGATGTTACTCAAATTACAGTGAAATGGCTTTAAAAGAGGCAAAAAGGAAAGATGGCATTAAAGTAGTTGCAATCATGACTCCCCCATCAAGTCATCAACGGATTGCAGAAAAATTTATTGAAAAAAATATTAATATTATTTCAGATAAACCTTTTGCCGGAGATATTTTACAAGCCAAAAAATTATACAAAAAAATTAAATCAAATAAAAAAATTAAATATGCTCTTACTCATAATTACTCTGCTTATCCAATGGTCAGGGAAGCAAGAAAGATGGTTGAGTTAGGTAAAATTGGTAAAGTTGAATACTTAAATGTTGAATATATACAAGATTGGTCTGAAGGAGAACAAATTACATCAAAGAATGCAAAAAGAATTCTTAAATGGAAAATGGATAAATCAATCGTCGGATGTTCAGCAGTTCTTAATGAAATAGGATCACATGCTTACCACTTAGCAATCTATATATCAGGCCAAAAAGCAAAAAAAATTTACGCAGACGTAGAGCAAATTTCTAAAAAAATTAAATGTGATAAAAATGCTAGAGTTCTTATTAATTTTGATAATGGAGCAAAAGGCCAGCTTTGGACAAATGTTTTAGCAAAAGGAGGGGTTTATGGACTAAGAATTAGAGTTTATGGTAGCAAAGGAAGTTTGGAGTGGGTACAAAATGATCCTAATTACCTAAAATTTAATCCTTCAAAGGGTGCTGTCATCTTAAAAGAAAGAGATTTTTATTTCTCAAAATTTTCTAAAAAATTTTCAAGAGTAAAATATGGTCATCCAGAGGGATATTTAGATGCTTTTGCAAATATTTATAAAGAATTCGCAGATTTTTTAAATAATAAATCAAAAAAAAAATTTTTCTTTCCAAATGAAGATGAAGGGTTAGAAACAGCTAAATTTATAAACGCTTGTAAAATTTCCTCAAATAAAAAAAAATGGGTAGAAGTAAAATAAATATAGCACTTTTTGGTCTAGGAAGAATTGGATTAATGCATGGGAAAAACCTCATGAGAAATAAAGATTTTAATTTACAATATGTTTTTGATTTAAATAAAAAATTAACTCAAAAAGTATCGAAAATTCTTAAATCGAAACCAATAAATAATCCATTAGAAGCTTTAAAAGATAGTAAATTAGATGCAGTTTTTATTGCGTCCTCCACTTCAACACATATTAAGCTTATAGTTGACTCTGTTAAATATAAAAAAGTAATATTTTGTGAAAAACCTTTAGACTTAAATATTAATAAAATAAACGATTGTAAGAGAAAAATAAAAAAATTAAGACCCAAAATTCAATTAGGTTTTAATAGAAGGTATGATCCTGGTCATAATGGTTTAAAAAAACATTTATTAAGTGGCAAAATAGGAAAGTTAGAAAAAATTATAATAACAAGTAGGGATCCTGCCCCACCTTCGTTTAAATATTTAAAAGAGTCAGGAGGTATTTTTAGAGATATGATGATTCATGATTTTGATCTTGTGAGATTTTATCTTGGAAATGATGAACCAAAACATCTTATTGCTGCTGGTAGCAATATATCTAACTATAAATTTAATAACATTAAAGATTATGAGTTAGCTTCATGTATGATAAAATCTGAAAAAGGTGTTCAATGCATAATTACCAATTCAAGACATTGTAGCTTTGGTTATGATCAAAGAGTTGAGATTTTTGGCTCTAACGGGATGATAATTTCCGAAAATAAAAGAGAAAAAGAAATATCTTTACATTTAAAAAATTCAACATCGGGTAAAGAACCATTAATGCATTTTTTTATTGAGAGATATAAAGAAGCTTACAAAAAACAACTTATTGATTTTGCAAATTTAGTTAAGAAGAAAATTGTACCACTTGCAGGGTTTGAGGAAGGAAGAAGGGCATTAATAATGGCAAATGCTGCACGTAAATCTATAAATTCCAAAAAATTTGAGAAAGTTGTTTTCTAATTGAATCAACTAAAACGAGAATACAACCTCCTGACTTTACAAGTTAACAATATTTTGATTGAATTCTGTTTTAAAAAGTTAACTTTAATAAAAGGATAATAATGAAAACAATCAAAAACTTTATATTAGCTTTATCTGCATGGGCAATGATGTCTGTGTCTGCTTTAGCTGTAGATATAATTGTAGTTTCTCATGGTCAAGCTAATGACCCTTTTTGGTCTGTTGCTAAAAATGGTGTAGATGCTGGATGTAAAGATATGGGAGTATCTTGTAAATATACAGCGCCTGCAACTTTTGACATGGTAGAAATGGCTAAACTAATTGACAATGCTGTATCACAAAAACCAAAAGGTATTGTGATTACATTACCAGATGCTGCTGCTTTAGGAAAATCAGTTAAAGCTGCAATAGCTGCTGGTATACCAGTTATTTCAATGAACTCAGGTTCAGACGACTATGCATCTCTGGGAATTAGCGCACATGTTGGTCAAACTGAGTTTGAAGCTGGTGTAGGTGGCGGACAAAAAATGAAAGCTGCTGGTGGAAAAAAAGCATTATGTGTAAACCACGAAGTTGGAAACGTTGCACTTGATAGAAGATGTGCAGGTTTCAAAAAAGGATTTGGTGGTTCAGTTGATATTTTAGGCACATCAAATGACCCAACTGAAATTCAAAAAGCTGTAGCTGCTAAGTTAGGTGGCGGATATGATACTATTCTAACTTTAGGTGCAGGTTTATCAGGTGAAGCAGCTCTCAAAGCATTAGAATCTGCTGGAAAAGTTGGTTCAGTTAAACTTGGAACATTTGATATGTCTCCAAATATGTTAAAAGCTGCTGCTGCAGGAAAAGTAGAGTTTTTAATTGACCAACAACAATACTTACAGGGTTATTTGCCGATTGCTATTTTTGGACAATACATGAGATGGGGAACGATGCCTGCTGGTGTAGTAATGACTGGTCCAGGATTCGTAACTCCAGACAATGCGTCTAAAGTTATTAAATGGGCAGCTCAAGGTTATAGATAAGAAATAATTTAAAGGCCTGACTGATATTCAGTCAGGCCTTTTTTTTATCTTTTTTAAATTATAATTTTTTATGTTCATAAAATCTCAAACCATTAAATCAAAGAAAGAAACCGGTAAAGATGAAAGACTTAAAAAAATTTCTCCACTAAGAGTATTATTAAATCGACCAGAACTTGGAGCTTTAGGGGGAGCAATTTTAGTATTTATATTTTTTGGAATTGTTGCTGGTGATACTGGTATGTTTAGTGCATATGGAACATTAAACTTTTTAGATGTATCAGCTAACCTAGGAATTATTGCTATTGCTGCCGCCATGTTAATGATTGGTGGAGAATTCGATTTATCAATTGGATCTATGATTGGTTTTGCTGGTATTTGTATTGCAATACCTGCTATTTATTGGGGTTGGCCTTTATGGATGGCAATTATTTTTGCTTTTGCCATGGCAGTTTTAATTGGCTACTTTAATGGAATAATGGTTGTCAAATCTGGACTTCCGTCATTTATCGTAACTCTAGCAATGCTCTTTATATTAAGAGGAGCAACCTTAGCAATTACAAGATTGATAACAGGAAGAACACAAGTTCCTGGTTTGAGGGTCTTGATAGAAGATGATCCAATAGCATGGATATTTGCAACAGATACTTTCCAATGGCTTTTTACTTGGCTAGGATCCATGAAACTAATTGAGTTAAGAACTGATGGTACCCCATTGGCAACTGGTATACCGCCATCAGTAATATGGTTTATAGCTCTAACTTTATTTGCAACATGGATATTAATGAAAACAAGATATGGAAATTGGATTTTTGCTGCAGGTGGAGATAAAGTAGGAGCAACTAACGTAGGTGTTCCTGTCGGAAGAGTAAAAATTAGTTTGTTCATTGGTACAGCTGTAGCATCTACAATATTTGCATGTATTCAAGTTTTAGATGCTGGTTCGGCTGACACAATGAGAGGAACATTGAAAGAATTAGAGGCTATAGCTGCCGCTGTTGTTGGAGGATGTTTATTAACAGGTGGTTATGGGTCAGCAATTGGTGCCGCATTAGGGGCAATTATTTTTGGAACAGTTTCGATGGGAATATTTTATACAGATGTAGATACAGATTGGTTTAAAGTATTTTTAGGGGCAATGATGTTAATTGCAGTTGTATTTAACAATTATATTAGAAAAAAAGTTACGGAAACTAAATAATGTCTGAATACCTAGTTCAATTTAATAATATCAGTAAGTTTTTTGGAAAAGTGATTGCATTAAAAGATGTCACCATGAAGCTTAAAAAAGGTGAGATCATGTGTCTTCTAGGAGATAACGGAGCTGGAAAATCAACTTTAATTAAAACTTTAGCTGGAGTTCACAAACCGGACGAAGGTGAAATTATTTTCGAAGATAAAAAAATTATTTTTGACTCACCTAGAGACGCTCTTGATATTGGTATAGGGACAGTGTATCAAGATTTAGCTTTAGTGTCTTTAATGAGTGTTACTAGAAATTTTTTTATGGGAAGAGAACCACAAAAAGGGTTACCCTTACTAAAGACTTTTGATATTGAGAAAGCTGATAAAATTGCAGCAGAAAGGATGGGTCAAATAGGTATTGATGTCAGAGATCCCTCACAAGCTGTTGGAACAATGTCAGGGGGAGAAAGACAATGTTTAGCTATCTCTAGAGCAATTTATTTTGGTGCAAAAGTTTTAGTTTTAGATGAGCCAACATCTGCGTTAGGTGTTCATCAGGCCTCGATGGTTTTAAAATATATTGTAAAAGCAGCTTCTCAAGGTTTAGCTGTAATATTAATTACTCATAACGTTCATCATGCTTATCCAGTGGGCAATAGTTTTACTGTTTTAAATAGAGGTAAAAGTATGGGGACGTTCCAAAAAAAAGACATCTCAAGAGAAAAACTCTTAAGTATGATGGCAGGTGGTGGAGAATTGGATAAACTAGAAGTTGAATTAAAAGAAATGGATAGAATAGCAAATCACTAATTTTAAAAATTCATATCAGAAATTACTAATTTACATATCTCGTTGTAATTATATTTGTTATATTTTTAAAAAAAATAAAGGAGTAAATTATGAAAGCATATATAATGGGTAACTATACTGAAAAAGCTTTTCAAGGATTCCTTAAGGATCCAACAAGTGACAGAAAAGCTGTTGTAGAGCAACTTACAAAGGCTATGGGTGGAACGATGCATACTATGGATATTGTAAGAGGTTCTTATGATTTTATTGTAGTTACTGATGTACCTAGTTTTGATGATTTCGCAGCTATAAAATTAGTTGTTGAAGCTTCAGGTGCAGTAAAAAATTTAACTATGTTAGAAGCTATAGATTTTACTAAGGCAACAACAAAAGCTAGTAAAATTGGTTACAAAGCACCAGGACAATAAAAAATTATTTTAACTTCCAGTCTTAAGCTGGAAGTTATTCCGATAAAAATAAAGTTGGGAACATTTTTCCAGTTAAATCATCCCCATTTTTATAACCATTGTCTTCCATAATGGCTCTTTCTTCTCTAGCCCAGTCTCCTCTATAAATTATTTTTGTGTCCTCTTTTGCCATTCTTAAAGTATATCTATTAATATCTTTTTTTGGAGTTATTGGATTTAGTCCACCGTGAAGAGTTCTAATATCAAAATAAATGCAATCACCTACCTCAAGATCCCATTGCAAAAATTCATAATCATTTTTATTTTCTAATATATTTGGAGTAAATTCATATTTTTTTCCATTAACAATTCCTGCTTCTCCATCTACATAGTGGCCATCGTTAAATCTTGTTCTTAAAAATAATCTATTCCATAAATGGGACCCTTTAACCCATGCAATACCATCCTCTTTTTTTACAGCCTCAAGTGGTATCCACAAAACACACATTGATCCCTCAAAATCAAAATAAGATATATCATGATGAAATGGTGGTGACGATTTACATCCTGCTTCTCTAAAAAACCAATTATCCATTACTAAATTAATCCTTTTAGCTTCTAAGAGTTCAGCCGCAATTTTAGGTGTTGGTGAATTAAAAACAAAATCTTTAAACTCATCATGTAAATTCCAAGTCCAAAAATCTTCATGATATCCAGGAAGTGATTTATCTTTTGTGTGATTTACATATCTTGGGCTAGGATTATTTTTGGCTTTTTCAATTCCTTTTTTAAGTTTTTTTATCCAACTAACATCAAATTTATTCTTAAGAAGTACTGCTCCTTCTTTTTTAAATTTATCAATTTCTTTTTCTGATACTAATTTACTCATACTAAATATATTAGAATATATTATATAATTAATGATATCAAAATACTTAAAAAATAAATATAAGCCATTAATTATAATTATTGCTAATGAAAAAATTTAAACATTCTGAAATTACTCCAGAAAATATTTATTATAAAAGAAGATCTTTCATGAGATCAATAGGCTATGGATTGAGTGCTCTAACTTTAAATTCAGTTCCTATAATTAATGCCAAAGCTAGTAATCTAACTGAAACAACTAGTTATAAAAATATAACAACATATAACAACTATTATGAGTTTGGCACTGGGAAAGGCGACCCTCATAGAAGAGCAAAAAATTTTACTACAAGACCTTGGAGTATCAAAATTGAAGGTCTAGTTGAAAAACCACTAGAACTCTCGATTGAAGAAGTGTTATCTATTAAATCTGAAGAAAGAATTCTTAAACTTAGATGTGTAGAAGGCTGGTCTATGGTTATTCCATGGTTGGGATTTTCGTTAAGCGAATTACTCAACAAGGTTGAGATTAAGACCAATGCAAAATTTGTAGAATTTGAAACTGTTTATAATCCTGAAGAGATGGTTGGTCAAAGATATCCTGTTTTAAACTGGCCTTACATAGAAGGTCTTAGAATTGATGAGGCGATGCATCCTCTTACTACTGTTGTAACTGGTCTATATGGTAAACCTTTACCCAATCAAAATGGTGCGCCTTTAAGAATATTTATTCCATGGAAATACGGTTTTAAAAGTGCAAAATCTATTGTTAAAATTAAGTTAACAGAAAAAATGCCGAATACTGCATGGAAAAATGCTTCACCAAGAGAATATGGCTTTTACTCAAATGTAAATCCCGAAGTTGACCATCCAAGATGGTCTCAAGCAACTGAAAGAATAATTGGAGAAAGTATTTTAGCTCCAAGAATTAAAACTTTAATGTTCAATGGTTATGGAGATGAAGTTGCTTATCTTTATAGTGGAATGGACCTAAAAAAGAATTATTAGAATAAAGTGAAAAATTATTCAAAGCCTTCTGTTTTTTTATTATCGCTTTGGCCTATTTACATAATAACTTATCAAATATTTTATAACAAATTAGGTCCTGAGCCTGTTGACAGAATCGTAAACCATTTTGGAGAATGGACTTTGATTTTTATTCTTTTAACCCTTTCAATGACTCCTCTAAAAAAAATCACCAAATCACTTGAGTGGATTAAATTTAGAAGAATGCTTGGTTTATTCGCTTTTTTTTATGCTTCTATTCATATGTTGAGTTACGTTGGACTTGATTATAGATTTGACTTTGAACCATTGATCAATGATGTTCTGAAAAAGAAATTCGTATTTATTGGTTTTTCTGCCTGGCTACTATTGGTTCCACTTGCAATCACTTCATCAGATAAAATGTTAAGATTATTAAAACATAATTGGAAAAAATTGCACAAATTAATATACATAATTGCAATTTTTGGTTCATTGCACTTTATATGGCTTTCAAAAACAATTTTTTTTAAACCATTAATTTATTTGATTATTCTTTTGTTTCTTTTAAGTTTTAGAATTAAATTTAAAAAAAGTACTTAATTTTTTTTATCCTCGTTATCAACTACCAGACAAATTTCGGATTTAGTTAAAAATCTTTTTCCTGTTCCGTTATCTAGAGAAAACATTCCACCAATACCTTTTACTGCATCAATAGTTAAATCTGTATGTTTCCATTTTTCATATTGATCTGCATTCATGTAAAAAGGAACTCCACCAATTTCGCCTAACTTCACATCATTATCACCTAATGGAAACTCCCCTTCGGGGAAACACATTGGCGCACTCCCGTCGCAACAGCCTCCAGATTGATGAAACATTAATTTTTCACCATACTTTTCCTTTAATTCAGAAAGTAGACTTAATGCAGAATGTGTAGCTGAAACTTTCATTTTTGATATCCGGCCCATGATTTAGAATCATGGGCCAGTATATAATATTTTAGTTTAAAAGAAGCCTAATTTTTTTTCAGCATAAGAAACATGAAGATTCTTATTCTGTCTATAATGGCTAAGCATCATTTTATGAGTTTCTCTTCCAACTCCTGATTGTTTGTAACCACCAAATGGTGAGTGTGCTGGATAAGCATGATAACAATTAGTCCATACTATTCCTGCTTGTATTGCTCTACCCATTCTATAAGCAATATTTCCATTTCTAGTCCAAACACCTGCACCTAAACCATAAAGAGTATCATTAGCTATTTCTAAAGCTTCTGCCTCATCTTTAAATTTAATTACAGACACTACGGGACCAAATATTTCTTCTTGAGAAATACGAGATTTATTGTTGGTCTCAAAAATTGTAGGTTGGATATAGTTACCTTTTTCCAATCCACTATTAAGTTTACCAACAGCTCCTCCTGTAAGAACTTTAGCACCTTCTTTTTTACCGAGATCTAGATAAGATTTAATCTTCTCCATTTGTTCAACTGAAGCTTGAGCTCCTATCATTGTTTCCATTTTTAAAGGATTATCTTGAATTACAGCTTTAGTTCTAGCTATACATTTTTCCATGAACTTATCGTAGATAGACTCTTGAACTAATGCTCTACTTGGACAAGTACAAACTTCTCCTTGGTTAAGATTGAACATTACAAAACCCTCAACGCATTTGTCTAAAAAGTCATCATCTTTTTCCATTATGTCTTCAAAGAAAATGTTAGGAGATTTTCCACCTAGTTCCAAAGTAATTGGAATAATGTTTTGAGCAGCATACTGCATGATCAATCTTCCAGTGGAAGTTTCACCTGTGAAAGCAACTTTTGCAACTCTTTTTGAAGATGCTAAAGGTTTACCTGCTTCTAATCCAAAACCACTCACTATGTTAACTACTCCTGGAGGTAATAAATCACCAATCAGTTCCATCATAACCATGATAGATGCTGGCGTTTGTTCTGCTGGTTTTAAAACTGAACAATTACCTGCTGCTAACGCTGGTGCTAGTTTCCATGTAGCCATTAATAATGGAAAGTTCCAAGGAACAATCTGACCAACTACTCCTAATGGTTCAGGAATGTTATAAGAGTATTGTGAATTGCTAATCTCAGCAACAGAACCTTCTTCAGCTCTTATTACTCCTGCAAAATATCTCCAGTGGTCAATTACCAATGGTAAATCTGCTGCCATACACTCTCTTATTGGTTTTCCATTATCTAAACACTCAGCCGTAGCTAGTAAATTTAGATTTTTTTCTAAGACATCAGCTATTTTCATCATTATATTTGATCTTGTAGTGATGTCAGTTTTTCCCCATGTTTCAAAAGCTGCATGAGCTGCATCTAATGCTGCCTCTACATCTTTTTCATTTGATCTTGCGACTGAACAGATTATCTCATTTGAAATCGGGCTTGGATTATCAAAATACTTGCCAGACTTAGGTTCTACAAATTTTCCATTAATGTAGTTTCCATACTTCGCTTTAAATGGAAATTTCACCTTTAAATGAGAAGTATCTAAAACAGACGACACTTTCATTGCTTCTGCACTCATTTTTTTTACTCCTCTTGTTTTTTTAGTTGGTTGAACTTTATTATTTTTTCTAGATTTTTTAGAACGCTTCTTAGTCGCAGACTTTTTTGTCCCAACTTTTTTTTTCGTTTTTATTTTTTTTCTAGAAGTTTTGACTAGTTTTTTTGTTTTTTTCTTAGTCTTTGGCTTTAACTTTTTTTTTCTTTTATTAGCCATGAACATATTAAACTAACAATGTTTGCTGAAGTCTATTTGTAATAATTAAAATATTCTACTTATAATTGTATAAATACAACATCTTGTGCTTAATAAAAAAGTCATTAATATTTTTTATATGAATGAAAATGAAAAAAAAGATATCCAATCTGCTACTTTTGAAAGATTGCTTAAGCATTTAGATGAAAGAAAAGATGTTCAGAATATTGATTTAATGAACTTAGCAGATTTTTGTAGAAATTGTTTATCAAGGTGGTTTAGGGAAGAGGCTGAAAAAAAAGGCATCACTATTTCAGATCCAGATGCAAGAGAACGGATTTATGGAATGCCTTACTCTGAATGGAAGGAAAAATATCAAAGATAATTATTTTTCTTTTAATCTTGGTATAAGTTCAACAAAATTACATGGTTTGTTATTAATATCTAATTGATGTTTTAAAATTCCTTCCCATGCATCAATAACTCCACCTGATGATCCTGGTAAAGCAAATATATATTTTCCTTTGGCTAAAACTGCACATGCTCTTGATTGAATTGAAGAAGTTCCTACTGTTTTAAGACTTAAATATCTAAAAATCTCTCCAAAACCAGGGATATGTTTGTCAGCAATTATTTCTAAAGCCTCAGGTGTAATATCACGTCCAGTTAAACCTGTTCCTCCCGTTGTAATAATCACATCTATTTGTTTATTTTGAAGCCACTCTTTGAGAATTATAACAATATCGTCTTTATTATCTTTGCAAATTTTTCGATTAACTAAATTATGTTTAGCTTCTTCAATTTTTTTTACAAGGACTGCTCCCGACTTATCGTTATCAATAGTTCTTGTATCTGTTACGGTTAATAATGCTATATTTACTTTCATAAAATTTTTTTGAGATGATTATATTATCAATATTTTTTTTTATAACAGCTATTTTATATTCTAGTGTTGGTTTTGGAGGAGGATCTACCTATTTAGCTTTGATGTTAATTTGGGATGTTCCTTACTATGTTATTCCAGTAATAGCCCTTCTTTGTAACATAATTGTTGTCACTGGTAATTCTATTAATTATGTACATTCTGGAAATCATAATTTTAAATTATTAATACCATTCTTGATTGGATCAATTCCAATGGCCTTTTTTGGTGGCACTTTATTAATTAATAGAGAAATATTTGAAATTTTACTATTCTTAGTTTTATCAGTTGCAGGGTTATTGTTATTGATAAATAATAAATCTTACGATGAAAAAAACATTATAATAAAAAAACTTAATTCAATTTTTTCAATCTTAGTAGGTTCGGTTATAGGGCTAATTTCTGGTATAGTAGGTATTGGAGGTGGAATTTTTCTTAGCCCTATTCTTTTTTTATTAAAAGCAGACAAGCCTAAAAATATTGTTACTTCAGCATCATTATTTATACTTATTAACTCAATTTTTGGAATCTTAGGACAATTAACAAAAGAAACTGTACTAGATAAAATTGTATCATATTTACCTTTATTCTTAACAGTTTTAATTGGTGGTCTACTGGGAAATTATTTAAATCTAAAAATTTTCTCTAATAGAGCACTTACCATAATAACATCCATATTGGTGATTTTTGTTTCAATAAGAATGGGTTTCAAAATTTTCATTTAATCAATTTTTTATTATCCGCTTTTCTAGCAAAATAAATACCTACTGAAACAGCTATTAAAGAAATTAGTACTTTTGTTGTAATGAGTTCTTTTAAAAAGATATAACTTAAAATAGTTCCAAAAATAGGTATTAAATAAGAAACTTGTGATTGAAATATTAAGCCATTATTCACTAAAATTCTGAATCTTAACAACCAAGCAATTCCTGTAGAAACCAATCCTAAATAAATTACAGAGATTGTTGAGTCTAGTCTTGGGGCAACATTCCATGGTTGTTCAATAAAACTCACAAGAGGAATTAAAATAATAATTGCCCAAATCAATATTGAACCTGTAACGTTTTCATTTTTTTTCTTACTAATTTTTAAAGTAAGAATACCTCCAATTACATAACAAGTAGAACCTAAAAGTATTAACAAAGCAGACAAAAAATTATTTTCATCTATTAAAAGATTATCAGAAAATAAATATATTATTCCTGAAAAACCTATTAAAATTCCAAAAGTTTTAATCAAATTAAATTTTTCATTTTTAGTATAAAAATGTCCTAACACTGTAGAACTTAATGGAGTAGTAGACATTAATATAGCAGCTAAATTACTTTGAACAGATTGAACCCCATAAGCGATCAAAAAAAATGGAGCTACTAAATTTATAAATCCAATCATTGCAAACCAATACCAATCTTTAGAAAAGGCTTCTAATTTTATATTTTTAAAATAACAAAGTAATAAAACTGGTATTGCTCCAAAAAAAACTCTCAAAAAAGCAATAGTTATCGGTCCAAAAGAATATGTTGCAATTTTAATATTAAAGAACGCAGATGCCCAAATTAATGCTAATGTAGTAAGTAATATATAATCTATAAATTTAGGTTTTCTCATTCAGTTATATCTAAAATTAAGCCCTCAGTTATTTGAACTAAATTTTTAAAATCTATTTTGAAGACGCAATTAGGATGGCCTGCTGCAGCAAATAAATAATTAAATCTTTCTAAAGAATTATCAATTAGAACAGTCATTTTATTTAAATGACCGATTGGTGAAACACCTCCTATTGTAAAACCTGTAACATTTTTTACATCATCAGCAGAGGCCATAGACGCATCTTTAATATTAAGATTTTTTTTAATTTTTTTTAAAGAAGCTTTTTTATCTCCGGCTACAAGACAGAGAGTATAGTTTTGCTGTGTTTTAAAAATTAAACTCTTCACGATTGCACCAACATCACAACCTAAAGATGAAGCAGCTTCTAAAGCAGTCCTAGCTGAACTATCAAGTAGAATAACCTTTTGATTTTGATCAAATTCTTTAAGTAATTTTTGAACTCTTTCAACAGGTTCTTTGAGTAATAAAGACATTATTCAACTTATAATTGTTAGTTATTTTAATTATTTAATTATACACTCATGAAAAAAATGCATAGGTGATATTAAGTAAAAGTACATTCTTTAACAGTCTTTATTTGGTATCACAAGGCCCAGAATTATAAAGGAGAGAAAATGAGTGCAAGCGACGTTTTAAAAACAATCAAAGATAAAGAGATTGAATACGTAGATTTAAGATTCACTGATCCAAGAGGTAAACTTCAGCATGTAACCATGGATGCTAAAATGGTTGATGATGAAATGTTAAATGAAGGGATTTTTTTTGATGGATCATCTATTGCAGGTTGGAAGGCTATAAACGAATCTGACATGATACTTAAGCCTGATTTATCAAGAGCAATTGTAGACCCTTTTACGTCTCATAATACGCTAAACCTTTTTTGTGATATATTGGATGCGATAAAAAAAGATCCATATGAAAGAGATCCTAGAGGTACAGCAAAAAAAGCTGAGGCATACTTAAAAAGTTCAGGTATTGGAGATAAAGCATTTTTTGGACCTGAGGCAGAATTTTTTGTATTTGATGATGTAAGATTTAAAAACGATATGAATGAAACTGGTTTTAAAATTGATAGCAAGGAAGGCCCTTATAATTCTGGAAAAGAATATGAAAATGGAAACATGGGTCACAGACCAGGAATAAAAGGTGGTTACTTCCCGGTTCCACCAGTAGATAGTGAACAAGATATGAGAAGCGAATATTTGAAAGCAATGAAAGACATGGGTATTAAAGTTGAAAAACATCATCATGAAGTTGCTCCGAGTCAACATGAGCTAGGAATGTATTTTGGTACTTTGGTAGATCAAGCTGACAATTTACAACTTTATAAGTATGCAGTTCATATGGTTTCTCATTCATTTGGTAAAACTGCAACTTTTATGCCTAAACCTGTAAAAGGTGATAATGGTTCTGGAATGCATGTTCATCAATCGATTTGGAAAGGAGATACTGCATTATTTTCAGGTGATAAATATGCTGGTTTATCTGATACTGCTCTGCATTATATTGGAGGAATTCTAAAACATGCTAAAGCCATTAACGCGTTTTCAAATGCTACTACAAATAGCTATAAAAGACTAATTCCAGGTTTTGAGGCTCCAGTTTTATTGGCTTATTCTGCTAGAAATAGATCGGCATCATGTAGAATTCCAATAACTTTAAGTAAAAAAGCTGCCAGATGTGAAATTAGATTTGGCGATGCAGCTGGTAATCCTTATTTAACTTTTGCCGCCATGTTAATGGCTGGTTTAGATGGGATTAAAAATAAAATTGATCCAGGTAAATCATTTGATAAAGATCTTTATGCTTTATCTGAAGATGAGGTAAAAAAGATCCCAACTGTTTGTGGTTCTTTAAGAGAAGCAATGGAAAGTCTTGATAAAGATAGAGATTTTTTAAAACAAGGTGATGTTTTTACTGACGATCAAATAGATGCTTACATAGCATTAAAATTTGAGGAAATACATAATTTCGAGCACACTCCTCATCCGATTGAGTTCGAAATGTATTACAGTTGTTAAATATTATTGTCTAGTTTTAGCAATTTTATCTTTGCCAGAACCTTTTTTAACAATGTAATCTTGAGTTCCGTTTGCTCCAGTATTCACAGATTTTATAAGAGATCTTAAAAAATTTTTTCTTTTCTCTTTTCTGTCTTCTGAATAAATCAAATTTCTAAATTCAAAAACATTCATAGGTATTTACTACCTTATCTATGCATTTATTGCAACTCTGATATGTTCAAAATGGGACTATATTTTAAATGACTCTCCACATCCACAACGCTCTGTTTCATTTGGGTTATTAAAAACAAAAGTTGAGGAGAAATCCTCTTTTTTGTAATCCATTTCAGTGCCTAATAGGTACATAACCGCAGCTGAGTCTATAAATACCTTAACCCCTTTGTCTTCTATAACTTCATCATTTGGATTAATTTCTTTTGAATATTCCATAACATAGGACATACCAGCACAACCACCTGATTTAACTGAAACTCTTACGCCCACAGAATCCTTTTGTGCTCCTAACATTATCTCTTTAATTCTCGTTGCAGCATTATCACTCAATTTAATAATAGGGCTCATTATAAATTTAACTCCAATTTTGCTGCATCTGACATCATGTCTTTTGTCCATGGCGGATCCCAAACCAATTGAAGATCAACAGCATCTATCCCTTCAACTTGCATCGCACCATTTTTAACTTCTTTTGGCAAACTCTCGGCAACTGGACAATTAGGAGTTGTAAGTGTCATTTTAATTTCAGCCTTTCTACCTTTAACTTTAATATCATAAATTAAACCAAGTTCATATATATTTACAGGTAATTCAGGATCGTAAATTTTTCTTATTTCATCAATAATTTTTGTTTTAATTTCCATATGATTAATCCTCAGTACTAACTTGTTTTCCATCGTTCTCCATTGCAGAAACTAATGTATGCCATGATAAAGTAGCGCATTTAACTCTCATAGGATATTGTTTAACTCCTGATAAACACATTAATTTTGTTTTATCATCATCTTTTAAAATTTGATTTTTTAGATTTGGATTTTCTTTAATCATACCTAAAAAATCCTCAATTATTTCTTTTGCTTCATTATCACTCTTACCTTTAATCAAATCAGTCATTATTGATGCTGATGCCATTGAAATTGCGCATCCACTGCCCTCAAAAGATATATCTTCTACTTTCCTTTGATCATTTAATTTCAAATACACATGTACATTGTCTCCACATAACGGATTATTACCTTTTGCATCTTTGTTAAAATTTTCTGTTTTTCCTAAATTTCTAGGATTCTTTCCGTGTTCTAGTATTATCTCTTGATATAATTCTTTTAGATTCATTTTAAGTCAAAAATTTTTTTACAATTTTTAATTCCATCATTTAATTTATCTAAGTCATCTTTAGTATTATAAACTCCCAAGGATGCCCTAGCACTTGCAGGAATACCTAATTTATCATGAAGTATTTGGCAACAATGATGACCAGCTCTTATAGCAACTCCAGTTTCATCTAAAATAGTTGCAATATCATGTGGATGAACTCCTTCAATCGTGAAGGATAATACCCCACTCCGATCTTTAGGATTACCAATTAATTTTACAGAATTATCCTTTTTTAAAATTTCCTGACCGTATTCTATTAATTCTTTTTCATGTTTAATAATATTTTCTATACCGATACTTTCTAGAAATTTTATTGATTGATCAAACGCAATTACTTGTGCTGTGGCCATTGTTCCAGCCTCATACTTATTTGGAAGTGCACCATAAGAAATTCTATCTTTTTTTACTTCATTTATCATGCCTCCTCCTCCTTGATAAGGTGGAAGTTGCTCTAACCATTTCTTTTTTCCATACAAAACTCCCAGTCCTGTTGGCCCATACATCTTATGACATGAAATGGCGTAAAAATCACAATCTAAATCTTGCATATCTAATTTTAAATGTGGTCCTCCCTGACATCCATCTACTACTACCACGATCCCTTTTGAATGTGCTAATTGAGTTATTTCTTTGATTGGTAAAACTGCCCCAGTAACATTTGACAAATGTGTAATAGCTATTACTTTGGTTTTGTTTGTAATTTCTCTTTCTATATTTTCAATCGGAATATCTCCGTTTTCATTTATCTCTGCAAACTTTATTTTAATGTTTTTAGATTTTCTTAAAAAATGCCATGGAACATAATTTGAATGATGCTCTAATTCAGTAATTAAAATTTCATCATTTGGTTCCAGGATTTCCTGACCAAGAGTATTAGCGACTAAATTCAAAGCCTCTGTAGCTCCTTTAGTAAATACAATTTCATTTTTATCTTTCGCATTTATATATTTTTGAACTGAGGACCTTGTATTTTCATACAAATTTGTTGCTGCTACAGCCAAATAATGAATACTTCTTCCTACATTTGAAAATTGTTTGGAGTAAAAATCATTTATTCTATCTAAAACCACTTTGGGTTTTTGAGATGAATTAGCACTATCTAAGTAAACTAAATCATTATTCTGAATTTTTTCGTCAAAAATCGGAAATTCTTTTTTAACATTGTTTATATTCATTCTTTTAATCCTATAATATTTTTAATTAGGTTTTTTATTTCTGAGTCAGTGATCTTTTCAACTACATCTAATAAAAACCCATTTATCAAAAGTTCTTTTGATTGTTGATAATTTAAACCTCTAGACATTAAATAAAAAATAGAGTCTTCATTTAAACTCCCAGATGCTGATCCATGAGAACATCTTACGTCATCAGCATAAATTTCTAATTCTGGTTTTGCATTAAACTCTGATGTTTCATCTAATAATATTGCCTTACTTAATTGATACCCATCAGTTTTTTGAGCTTTTGAGTTTACAAATATTTTTCCTTGATATGCAGATTTCGAGTTTTTTCCAAGAACACTTTTTATTAGCTGATAGCTTTTAGTGTTCTCAATTAAATGGTTTATTGTAGTTCTTATTTCGTGTTGTTGATTTTCCTTTAATGAAAAAACTCCATTAACAAAAGCAGAGGAATATTCGCCATTTAAATTACAATTAATTTCATTTTTTAAATAATCTGAACCAGCAGATAATATAAATGTTTCTGAAACACTGTTATTACCCTGTTCAATATTATTAAAAGAGTATTTTAAATTATCATTTTTAAATTTATCAATTTTATAATTTTTAAGAATTGCATCTTGTTTTAAATTAAAGTTGTAAAAAATATTTATAAAGTTTTTAGCAGTGTTATTAGTAAAAAAATCAATAAGCTTTAAGCAGCTGTTTTCACCTAATTCAAAATCTAATCTTAAATTGATATTTGTTGACTTTATTTTATCATCTGTTGAGTGGTAAATAATCAAGGGTTTATTTAATGAATAATTCTTCTTAATAAAAATTTTAAAGACTTTATGAGTGAATGCGCTATTTAAATCAATTAATGAGTTTTTGTAATCAAATGATACATCTGTTTTGGTTTCATCAGTTAGTTGAATTTTGTTTTGGTCTTCATAATTAAAATCAATTTTTTCTATTCTACCATTTATAAAGATAATTTTATTATGTTCTAAACCATCAACAAAAATAGATGTATCAATTTTATTGGATTGTAAATAATCATTAAAAAAACTTAAATCACCAATATTTTTTTTTATGATTTGACTAATGTCTAAAAATTTCCAATCCTCTTGTTTTCTATTTGGAAAACCACTTTCTATAAACTTATTTAGATAATCTTTTTTTATTTCAAATTCCTCCTTAGAAATTTTAGAAGTTTTTATTATTTTATGAAAATCTGATAGTAATTGTTCGCTCATTTAATTAAAACTTTCGTATCCTTTTTTTTCTAATTCAATCGCTAATTCGGGACCACCAGATCTAATTATTTTTCCATTCATTAAGACATGAACAAAATCCGGTTTAATGTAATCTAATAATCTTTGATAATGGGTTATTATTAAGAAAGAGTTATCTTTATTTCTTAAAGTATTAACTCCATCTGCAACAATCTTTAGCGCGTCTATGTCTAGACCTGAGTCTGTCTCGTCTAAAATGGATAATTTCGGTGCCAGCATGGACATTTGTAAAATTTCATTTTTCTTTTTTTCTCCGCCTGAAAACCCAACATTCAATTGTCTATTCAGTTTTTCTTCGTCAAATTTTAATTCTTTAGCTTTTTCTTTAACAAGTTTTAAAAATTCAATAGCATCTAATTCTTTTTGACCTCGTGCTTTTCTAATTGCATTCAAAGATGTTTTTAAAAATATATTTGTATTCACGCCTGGAATTTCTAATGGATATTGGAAAGCTAAAAATATTCCTTTATGTGCTCTCTCTTCTGTCTCAAGATCAAATAAATTTTTGTCTTCATATAAGATTTCCCCTGAAACCTTGTAACCTTTTTTTCCTGATAGAATGTTAGATAATGTGCTTTTTCCCGAACCATTTGGACCCATTATTGCGTGAACTTCGCCAGGATTTATGTTTAATGAAAACTCCTTTAAAATGGATTTATTTTCAACGTTCGCATTTAAATTACTTATCTTAAGCATTAACCAACACTCCCTTCTAAACTAATACCTACAAGTTTCTGTGCTTCGACTGCAAATTCCATTGGTAGCTGTTGTAATACCTCTTTACAAAAACCATTAACAATTAATCCTACGGCTTCTTCAGGGTTAAGTCCTCTTGTTTGACAATAATGTAATTGTTCTTCACTAATTTTTGATGTTGTAGCTTCGTGTGCAATATTTGAATCAAAGTTTTTATTCTTAATATAAGGTACTGTATGCGCCCCACACTTATTTCCCATTAATAGAGAGTCACATTGTGTGTAGTTACTAGAATTCTTAGCTTTTGAATTAATATCTACTAAACCTCTGTAAGTCATGTCAGAAAATCCAGCACTTATACCTTTGGAAATAATTTTACTCTTTGTATTTTTTCCTAAATGAATCATTTTTGTACCGGTATCTGCTTTTTGGTGATTGTTGGTAATTGCTATAGAGTAAAACTCACCAATTGAATTATCACCTTTTAATATACAGCTTGGATATTTCCAAGTTATAGCTGAACCTGTTTCAACTTGTGTCCAAGAAATCTTAGAATTTTTTCCTTTACAAATTCCTCTTTTAGTTACAAAATTATAAATTCCTCCTTTGCCATTTTCGTCTCCTGGATACCAATTTTGTACAGTTGAGTATTTTATTTCTGCATCGTCTAAAGCAATCAATTCAACATTTGCTGCATGTAATTGATTTTCGTCTCTCATTGGAGCGGTACATCCCTCTAAGTAACTCACATAACTCCCTTTATCAGCAATAATTAATGTTCTCTCAAATTGACCTGTCTCAGATGCATTGATTCTAAAATAAGTTGATAGTTCCATAGGGCACTTAACACCCTCAGGAATATAAACAAATGATCCATCAGTGAAAACAGCAGAGTTTAATGTGGCAAAGAAATGATCAGTAATTGGTATTACTGTACCTAAATATTTTTTTACAAGCTCGGGATATTTTTGAATTGCCTCTGACATTGAACAAAAAATTATTCCGTGTTTAGTTAATTCACCTTTAAAAGTAGTTGCCACTGAGACAGAGTCAAATACAGCATCAACAGCGATTCCATTTAATCTTGCCTGTTCTTGTAATGGAATTCCAAGTTTTTTATATGTTTCTAAAAGTTTTGGATCAAGTTCATCTAAACTTTTTGGTTTATCATTCATGCTTTTAGGAGCTGAATAATAATATAAATCTTGATAGTCAATTTTGGGATATTTTGGTTTTTGCCAATTAGGTTCTTTTAAAAGTTTTAAACGCTCATAAGCTTTTAACCTAAAGTTTAACATCCATTCTGGCTCTTTTTTAATATTTGAAATAAATTTAATTACATCTTCATTCAGTCCTTTAGGAGCCTTTATATTTTCAATATCAGTTGTAAAACCGTATTTATAATCCTTTAATTTTTCTATATCTTTTTCTCTAGTATCCATATCTAAACTCTTCTCTCAGAATTATCTTTAACTAAATCCTCTAAACTTTTTTCTTTAAAAAAATTGTTAATATGGTTTTCAAGTTCATCCCAAAGATTATGTGTAAGACATTTGGTAGCTTTGCCGGTACATCCCTTTTTCGAATCTTTTTTACATTGAACTGTTTTTACTTTTTCATCTACTGCATCAAAAATGTTCGTTAACTTTATCTCTTTTGCTTTTTTATTTAAAATATACCCTCCTTGAGTTCCTCTCACACTTTGAACTAGCTCTTTTTTTCTTAATTTTGAAAAGATTTGTTCTAAGTAATCTAAGGAAATTCCTTGCCTTAATGATATGTCTCTAAGAGAAACTGGGTTGATATTATTAAATCTCGCCAAGTCTACTAAAGCCATTACCGCATATCTGCCTTTAGACGTTAATTTCATAAAACCGTTAATTTAGTGGGTATATATAAACCTGACTAAAATAGTCAAGTATCTAAAATAAAAAAAAAACTAACATTTTGTCACGCAGTTATGATAAACCTAATTTTTTTTTGAGAATAGTAATCAATACCAACTATGGATAATAAAATTTTAGAAATATTTATTCCAGGACCAGCGGGCAGACTAGAAGCAAAATATTTTAAAAGTAAAAAGAATACATCTCCAATAGCATTAGTTTTGCAGCCTCATCCTCAATATGGTGGAACTATGAATAATAAAGTAATTGTAGAAACTTTTAAGACATTTATGGAAAATGATTTTTCAGTTTGTAGAGTTAATTTTAGAGGTGTTGGAAAAAGTGATGGTGAATTTGATAATGGTCAAGGTGAATTAGCTGATGCTGCTGCAGCATTAGATTGGTTAGAACGAGAAAATTTTGATAATTCTCAATGTTGGGTTTCAGGTTTCTCATTTGGCTCTCTGATAGCAATGCAATTGTTAATGCGTCGACCTGAAATAAATAGATTTATTGCAATTTCTCCTCAGCCAAATGCTTATGATTTTTCATTTCTTTCTCCATGTCCAACTTCGGGATTGATGGTTTATGGAAAAAAGGATGAACTAGTACCTCTAGAATATATAAAAGATTTAGATAAAAGGTTAAGCGCTCAAAAAGGAATTAAAGTAGAATTTCAATCTGTACCAGATGCAAATCATTTTTTTTCAAAAAATGAAAATCTATTAGTAAAATATTTAGATAAGTATATTAAAAAAGAAACTGCTCTTTACTAAAAATTATTAAGTATTTGACCTCCCTGAGAAGGTTTTTTACATCTGGTAGTATTAGGAAATGTTATCGGCAAATTCAAAAAACGTCTTACTGCGAGATATGCAAAAGCTTGAGACTCTATAAAATCTCCATTAAATTTAAATTCATCAATATCTTTTATAATTTTTTTTTGGTTGGTAATAAATTTATTAATCTTTTTAATTAAAGTTACATTTTTTCTACCGCCGCCACAAAAAATAAAATTTTTAACGTCTATATTATTCATTTGATTTATTCTTTTCAAACCTTCAGAAATCAAAAAAGCTGTAAATTCAGTTAAGGTTGCACACCCATCTTCTAGGCTTAATCCTTTTACAAAAGATATATCAAAATCATTTATATCCATCGATTCTTCAATAGATGAGATTTCAAAGTTTTCTTTTGCTTGGTTAAGTATCAATTCGTTGACATTACCTGATAGAGCCAACAATCCCTTATCGTCAAATTTTTTATTGCTATTTTTTCTCAACCATTCATTTATCAAACAATTTCCAGGTCCAATATCATATGCATATATATTCTTTTTTATTTCTTTATCATCCAAGACTGTAGTAACATTTGTTATACCCCCGATATTTATAATATTGATTGGATAATCTAATTTGAAATTTTCTCTTATTTTTTTTAAAATTAAATGATGAAATAAAGGAGTCAATGGTGCCCCCTGACCTCCATTATTTAGATCTTGTTGTCTAAAATTGTTAATAACCGTACACTTTGTTAATTGGGATAAGAGATTACCATCTCCTATTTGTTTAGAGATTTTATCTTTAACCTGGTGATATACTGTTTGACCATGAAAACCTATCAAGTTTGGTTCGGCTCCCTCCTCCTTAATAAATTCATTGATAATTTTTGCATTATAAATTGTAAATTTCTTTTCAATTTTGCTCAAAGTTGATGAGTTTTTTTTTAAATCCTCTGAATTACTTAAATTTTCTCTTATAAATATTAGATCACTGTATAATTGATCACTGAATTTATAATATTTATCTGATATTTCTGTAAAATAATCATACCCGTCTGTTTTTATTAAAGATAAATCTACTCCATCCATAGAAGTTCCACTCATTAAACCTAAAACAGTGAATATCTTTTTTTTCATATTTATTTTTTTTTAGAAAAATTTGTATATTGTAGAAGTATAAGCTTATGAATAAATTTTTAAAAGAATTTAAAGATAGAGGTTATTTCTATCAATGCACTAGCGAGGATGAATTATCGCATTTATTAGATAAAGAAAAAATCAATGGTTATATAGGATTTGATTGTACAGCTGAAAGCCTACATGTTGGCAGTCTTCTTCAAATAATGTGTTTAAGATTGCTTCAAAAACATGGGCATAAGCCTATCGTATTATTAGGTGGTGGAACAACAAGAATAGGTGATCCTTCAGGAAAAGATAAAACAAGAAAAATATTAAGTGAAAAAGAAATAGACAAAAATATTAAAAATATAGAAAAAATACTTAAAATTTTTTTAGAAAACAAAAATCCAAAAACTAAACCGGTTTTTGTAAATAATTATTCCTGGCTTAAAAGTTTAAATTATATTTCTTTTTTAAGAGATATAGGAAGGCATTTTACAATAAATAAAATGTTAACTTTTGAGAGCGTTAAAACTCGACTGGAGCGAGAGCAATCACTAAGTTATATGGAATTTAATTACATGATACTTCAAGCCTATGATTTTTTAGAATTAAACAAAAAAAAAAATTGTAAACTACAAATAGGTGGTTCAGATCAGTGGGGTAATATTGTAAATGGTGTCGATCTTATAAAAAGATATTCAGACAAACATACTTATGGGTTAACAACCCCTTTAATTACCTTGGCTTCAGGGGTAAAAATGGGGAAAACAGAAGCTGGAGCAATTTGGTTGGATAAAAATTTTTTATCTCCTTATGATTACTGGCAATTTTGGAGAAATACAGATGATAGAGATGTTGTAAAATTTTTAAAAATTTTTACTGATCTTGAAATACATGAAATAGATAATTTAAAAAATGAAAATATCAATAAATTAAAAATATTGTTAGCTAATAAAGCAACAGAGATGCTTCATGGTAAAAGAGCTTCTCAAAATTCTGAAGAAGCTGCTAAAGAAGCTTTTTCGGGTAATTACCTTGGCTCTAATTTACCAACTGTAAAAATCAAATCCAAGGACTTTAATAAACATATTAATATTATAGATCTGATAATCATGTCTAAATTGGAAAGCTCTAAGAGTGAAATTAGAAGATTGTTAAAAGGTAAAGCGATCAAAGTTAACGATAAACTTATAAATGATGAAAAATTAATTATCAATAATGAACAACTAAAAGTAAATTACTTAAAACTTTCTATTGGAAAAAAAAGACATATTAAAATTGAAATTATTTAATTTTTCTTAATTTTCTCTAAAGTCCGTGTGATAAATCTTGGTGTTAATGTCTTAATTGGATTTACGGTGGTTTCTAAATCATCAGGTGGACCTTTAATTTTAAAACTGACACCAAAAACTCCCTCTCCAACTTTTTTTCCAACTAATATATCTCCAATCAGTGGTATAGATGAAATTGTTCTATTAACAGTAGTTGCTGGTACTAATGTGCCTCTTAAACTAATTAAATTTTTACTTTGTATATAACCTTCCAATAAAATTGAAATTGCAGGACCAATTGCATAAATTTCCTCTATAGTCATTAATTTATCTTTATTATTAAATTTCATCTCAAAATCCGTAAATCTTATACCCTCACCAGTTAAAAGATCAGCTATTCCTTGTAATGAAGCCAAAGTTAATAACTTAGCTAGAACTGGGATTTCTTGAATCTTAAAATTATCAACTTTTAATGTCGAATTTGTTATACCATTTTTTTTTATAGAATAAAAATCAAGATCTCCTTCTTCAAAACCCTTAATAAATTTATATCTATCTACAAAAGGCTTTGCATTATGAGAATATAATGTAGTCACTCTTTCATTACCTTTGTCTTTAATAGTAAATTTTATATTTTGATCATTAGAAAATTTTGACTCCAAATTAAGTTCAGAAATTTTATTGTTATTCAATGTTAAAAAACCTCTTAGATTATAAATAGTATCCTTTTTATTCA
>CACAIR010000002.1 GCA_902532565.1 uncultured Pelagibacteraceae bacterium
TTAAAGATATTTCAAAACTTAAAGAAGAAAAAAATTAATTATGTTAGCACAATATTTAAGTTATGAATTTATTGCATTGTTTATGTTTATTACAATGCTTGTAATGATGTTTACTGGGCAAAGAGTTTTTGGAGCTATTGGTTTTGTTGCTGCAGCTTCTGCACTTTTGATCTGGGGTGAGGGCTCAATGGAAATGCCTTATACGGCTACTTGGAAACTATTTAAATGGTATCCAATGTTAACTTTACCTTTATTTATTTATATGGGTTTTATGATTTCTGAGTCTGGAATTGCCAATGATTTATATAAAATGTTCCATGTATTATTTGGAGGCTTAAAGGGTGGTTTAGCAATTGGTACTATGTTTATGATGGTAGCTATTTCAGCAATGAATGGTTTAAGTGTTGCAGGAATGGCAATAGGAGCAACTATAGCTTTACCAGAAATGTTAAAGAGAAATTATGATAAAAGAATGATTACTGGAGTTGTTCAGGCAGGAAGTTCACTGGGTATTTTAATCCCTCCAAGTGTCGTGATGGTTCTATATGGGATGATTGCACGACAGCCAGTAAGCAAACTTTGGATGGCTGGAATTTTACCAGGATTATTGATGGCCTCATTATTTTTAATTTATATTTATGTAAGATGTAAGCTTCAACCAGAGCTTGGTCCACCATTAAGAAAAGAAGAAAGAAATATAAGTACTGTTGAAAAAATTAGATTATTAAAAGCTGGTGTTATTCCTTTCTTGATATTTTTTTTTATGACAGGTCTTTTTTTAATGGGGATTGCAAGTTTAGTAGAGTGTTCTGCTGTTGGTGCATTATTAGCAACTTTAGCAGCGATATATAAAAGAAGATTTAATAAAAAAGTTTTGGAAAATACCCTTAAAAAGACTTTAGGCGTTTCATGTATGTTTATGTGGATTATTTTAGCTGCTTTAACTTTTGGAGCAGTGTTTGATGGATTAGGAGCTGGACGTGCAATTGAAACTTTATTTATTGAAAAATGGAACTTAACTCCATGGGGTGTACTAATAATGATGCAGCTTTCGTATATTTTAATGGGAATGTTTTTAGATGATACTGCAATGTTAGTAATTGTTGCACCACTATATGTGCCTTTAATTATTTCACTAGGATTTGATCCTATCTGGTATGGTGTTCTTTACACCATAACTTGTCAGATTGCTTACATGACCCCTCCATTTGGATATAATTTATTTTTAATGAGAGCGATGGCACCAAAAGAAATTACCCTTCAAGATATTTATAGATCTATCCTTCCATTTGTAATAATTATGGTAATTGGTTTAGCAATTGTTATGGCTTTTCCTGAAATAGCAACCTACATGCCAGAAAAATATTTGTCTCGATGATTCAACTTAAAGTTTAATTTATCTTTAATTATCATTTAGTTTTGATCAATAATTAAGTTTAATAAAAAATTAATTTATAATAGTATTTTTAAATATTTATTAAACGAGAGGAGACCAAGTGAAAAAAGATAAAAAGATAATAACGAACAAAAGACGTTCGTTTATTAAAAAAGCAGGTTTACTAACGTTAGGTGCAGCAGGAGCAACAGCTATCAAAGCTCCTTATGCTTATTCTGCATCAAATCCAATTAAATGGAGATTACAGACATATTCTGGAGCTCCGCTTGGTGCACATGTTATTAAGCCACAGATAGAAGCCTTTAATAAAGCTGCATTCGGTGAAATGGAGATAGAACTTTACTATGCAGACCAGCTTGTTCCTACAGATGAACTGTTTAGAGCAATGCAAGCAGGAACTATTGATGCAGTTCAAAGTGATGATGCAACAATGGGATCACCAGTAGATATTCAAGTTTTTGGTGGATATTTTCCATTCGCAACAAGATATAGCTTAGATGTTCCATCTTTATTTAAGTATTATGGCTTAAATGAAATTTGGGATGAGGCATACAGTGAAGTAAAAGGAGTTCAGTGGCTAAGTACTAGTGCTTGGGATCCATGTCATTTATTTACTGTAAATAAAAAAATAACTAAACTTTCTGACATGAAAGGGCTGCGTGTTTTTGGTGTTCCAACTGCGGGTAAGTTCTTAGCAAGATATGGATTAATTCCTGTTATTGTACCATGGGATGATGTTGAGGTTGCGATGCAAACTGGAGAATTAGATGGTGTTTGTTGGTGTGGATTTACAGAGGCCTACGAAGTAGGTTGGGCTGATATTTGCAAATATGCATTAACTAACTCAGTAACAGGTGCATGGTTTGGATCATATTTTGCCAACCAAAAAAGTTGGGATAAACTAAGTCCAAAACTTCAAGCTCTTTACAGAATGTCAATTAACGACTCTCACTACTATAGACAAGTATGGTATTGGGGTGGTGAAGCTGACTTACGTGTTAATGGAAAGAAAATGGAGCTAACAAGTCTTCCAGCAAATGAGTGGAGTCAAGTTGTAAAAGACTCTGAAAAATTCTGGGATGAGACTTCTAAGATTAGTCCAAGAGCTAAAAAAGTTGTTGATGCATTCAAATTGTATGCAGCAACAATGGAAAAAGCAGGATATCCTTACAGATAAAATTTATGATTTAGGCGTCTTTAAAAATAAAGGCGCCTAGTTTAAGTCAAGGTTTAGCAGTTAAACCACCATCAACAATTATTTCAGTACCTGTAATATAATTAGCTTGATCACTTAATAAAAATAAAGAAGCGTTAGATATATCCGCTGGTATTCCAACTCTTTTTAAAGGTATAAATTTTTCTAAATTCTTTTTTGCTTTTGGATTTTTTTTCCATCTAATTTGCATACCCGTTTCAATTGGGCCTGGTAAAATAATATTTGATCTAATGTTTCTTGAAGCAAATTGAATTGCTAAAGATTTAGACAATCTAATCATTGCAGCTTTTGATGCACCGTAAGCATCTTGAGGTTTATCATCACCTGATAAAGCATCAATTGAAGAGATATGAACCATCGAACCAAATTTATTTTTTTTCATTAAGGGAATAACAATTTTAGATAAATACATCATTGATTTTAAGTTTATTTTAAAAACTTTATCCCAAATATCAGAGTTAATATCGACAGATGAAACATCTTTGTTGAACCATAGAACACCAGTGGTATTTATCAAATAATCAATACACTTATGTTTTTTAAAGAAGCTATCTATAGATGATTTAAATTTTTTAAAATTTGTCACATCAACCTTTTTAAAATGACAATTTTTGTTTTTTAATAAAAAATCTTTACTAGGACTTCGTAAGTCTAACATTAACACATGAATATTATTTTCTGATAGTTTTTTTGAAACTTCTAAACCCATTCCACCACTTGCACCTGTTACAATCGCAGATTTTCCTTTAAAACTTAATTTCATATTATTGTTCTTTTCTTAAATGATAGCTTTTTGGAGCAGTAAGTTTTTCATATGCAATTTCAGATAACGAGCAACCTTTTCCAGTTTCTTTTACTCCGGTCCAAGAAAGAGCAGGATCTAAATAATCACATCTATTCATAAAAAAAGTTCCTGTTTGAACTTGACTACCAATTTTTTCTGCAATTTCTAAATCTTTGGTCCATACAGAGGCAGTTAAACCGTAAGGACTATCATTCATTAATTTGATAGCCTCATTTTCATTTTTAACTTTCATTATTCCTACACAAGGTCCAAAAGTTTCTTCAGTCATAAACCCCATATCGTGATTAACATTAGTTAATACTTGTGGTACCATATAATTTTTATGTTCTTTAGGAAAATTAAACCTATTTTCATCAATCATCTTCTTTGCACCCTTATTTATAGCATCTTCCATTTGTTTGTGAATGAAATTTGCTGCCGATAGTTTTACTACTGGGCCTAAATTAGTTTCTTTTTCAAGTGGATTACCAAGCTTATAACCGTAAGCTTTAGAAGCAAATAACTCTATAAAGTTATTATAAATTTTTTCATCAACATAAATTCTTTCAATACCACAACATGATTGACCAGAATTAAAAAAAGAACCATCCACTAGATTTTCAACTGTTTTTTCTAAATCACAGTCATATCTCGCATAAGCTGGATCTTTTCCACCTAGTTCTAATGCCATATCAATAAACTTTGTGTGAGTTGCCTTTTGCACATCATAACCTGCTTTTACAGATCCTGTAAATGATACAAAATTAATTCTTTTATCAGATACAACTTTTAATCCATCTTCATGGTTTAAATGTAAATAATTAAAAACATCTTTAGGTAAAGTTTTTTTTGCTGATTGATAAAGTTGCTCAGCACACAAAGGTGTTTGTGCAGAATGTTTTAAAATAACAGAATTTCCTGCAGCCATTGCAGGTATAATTGAGTTAACAGCTACAAGATAAGGATAATTCCATGGAGCAATCACAAAAACAATTCCTAGCGCTCTTCTTTTAATATAACTTTTAAAATTATTATCTTTTGTGACATCAATGTCAGCTAACTTTTTTTCTGCAATCGACAACATGTAATCAGCTCTCTCTTTAAAACCATTTAATTCACCACCGGCCTGAGAAATAGGTCTTCCAATTTGTCTACTTAATTCCTCTCCGATAACATCACTTCTAGACAAAAAATCTTTAATAAAATTTTGAAGGAGTTTAACTCTCTCATTTATATTTAAATTCGCCCAAACTTTTTGAGCTTTAATTGAATTCTCTATTGTGTGATCAATATCATTTGAGTGATATTCTCTCTCTACATAAACAGTATTATCAATTGGTGTAATTGTTTTTTGCATAATATTTTTGTTAAAAATTAGTTCATAAAGTGATATACAGCATCTAATTTCATAAAACACTATAATATTATTATGCAAAATTATAACTGGAATTACCCTACCAACATGTGGGTAGGTGAAAATAGAATAAATGATATTGCACTAGCATGTAAAAGTTTAAATATTTCAAAACCTTTATTAGTTACAGACAATGGTTTAGCAAAAACAGAGATTGTACAAAATACTCTTTCAATTTTAATAGATAATAAAATTAAAGCACATTTATATTCCAATGTTGTCGGAAACCCAACTGGAACTAATGTAAATGAGGGAGTTGAAATATATCATGAAAATAATTGTGATGGTGTGATTGCATTTGGTGGTGGAAGTGGTTTAGATGTTGGAAAAGCAATTGCCTTTATGTCTGGTCAAACATTACCAATTTGGGATTTTGAAGATATTGGAGATAACTGGACTAAAGCTAATTCAAATAAAATTGCACCAATTATAGCAGTGCCAACAACAGCAGGGACAGGTTCTGAAACTGGAAGAGCCTCAGTAATTTTAAATGAGAAAACTGGAGTAAAAAATATTATCTTTCATCCAAAATTTTTACCTTCAATTGTAATTCTTGATCCTGTTTTAACAGTCGGTTTGCCAGCAAAAATCACTGCTGCAACTGGTATGGACGCACTTGCTCATAATTTAGAGGCTTATTGCGCCCCAGGATATCATCCTATGGCTGATGGAATTGCATTAGAAGGAATAAAATTGATAAATAAATGGTTGCTTGAAGCAGTTAATAACGGATCAAATATAGAGGCTCGGATGAATATGTTAACAGCAGCTAGCATGGGCTCAACTGCTTTTCAAAAAGGATTAGGTGCAATTCACTCATTGAGTCATCCAGTTAACGCATTAAATAATGTTCATCATGGTTTATCAAATGCAATTTTTATGCCTTATGTTTTAACTTTTAATAAAGATGTTATTGTAAATAAAATATTGAAAATTTGTGATTATTTAGAGTTAGAAGATAAATCATTTGATGGATTTATTAATTGGGTCTTAGAGTTGAGAAAAAAATTAGATATTCCTCACAAATTATCAGAAGTTATTAAAGAAGAAGATTTTCAATTAGAGAGATTATCAGAAATGGCCTTGGCAGATCCTTCTACTGGAGGGAACCCAAAAAAATTAACTAAAGAAGATATGAAAATTATGTATCAAAATAGCATGCAAGGTAAATTATTTTAATGAACTTAAATATTTTGATTGTCGAGGGAAACAATCCTCATGATTCCAGTGTTTTCATTCGAGCTGCAAAAGCAAGTTGTTCAGAAAATTTGAAAAACCTTGTTCAAAAACTTGAACCATCTTCAAAGATAAAGATTATTAATCCAAATAAAGATGATGAAACAAAACAGGCATTAGATGATATGGAACAGTATAATGGCATCATTTTTACTGGTGGAGCAATGAGGATTAATGATATGACAGATGAAATTAAGAAACATATTAACTTCGCATCAAACTGTTTTGAGCATGGTAAAAAAATTTTAGCAATATGTTGGGGATTACAGGTTTGTTCTACTGCTGCGGGTGGAAAAGTAGCACCATCAAATAATGGCGCACATATTGGAATTGCGAGTGATGTAGTGATAAATGAAGAAGGTAAAAAAAATCTTATTTATAAAAATAAAAAGAGTATTTTTACTACTCCAGCATTCAACTTTGATGAAGTAATTGAATTACCAAAAAATGCTAAATTGTTATCTAGTGATAAAATAAATAGAGTAATGGCAATTCATTTTAAATCAGGTGAATCTGAGATTTGGGGATTACAATACCATCCTGATTATGAGTATTGGCAAATGGTTAATTTATCTAATGCTAGAAAAGATCGATTATTAAATAATAATATATTTAAAAATGAAACAGAATTTGAAAATCATATTAAATATATAAAAAATGAGGATGAAAAATTAGATTTTGCAAACAGAACATGTGAAATTAAAAATTGGTTAGAGAATATTAAACTAAATTAAGATGTGTGGAAGATATGTAATAACCAATCCTGTTTCAAAAACAGATAGGTTGGTAAAATCAGCTATTCAAGTTGAAGATAATGAAAATTACAATGCTCATCCTTATCAAAAACTTCCAGTTATAAAAAAATATAAAAATGGAAACACTTTAGAGAATTTAAAGTGGGGGCTAGTTCCAGGTTGGGCAAAAGATAAAGATTTTAAAGCATTAATTAATGCTAGACTTGAAACAATAGATGAAAAAGTATCTTTTAAAAAACTTATTAAAGATTTCAGATGTATAGCAGTTGCAGATGGTTTTTATGAATGGAAGAGGGAAGAAAAAGAAAAAATCCCACATTATTTTCTAAGAGAAGATAAAAAACCAATTTTTTTTGCTGCAATATATGAAAGTGATCAATTTTGTTTAATCACAGAAGAGGCATCAGATAACATCAAAGAAATTCACCACCGTCAACCAGTAATCCTTAATCAAACAGATATTAATCGATATTTAAATTTAGAATTGTCAGGTTCAAGTTTTTTAAAAGAAGCCAAAAAACCTAAATTAACTTTTTATGAAGTATCAAAGGATGTAAATAAACCCACTAACAATGTTGCTTCTTTAATTCAACAAATATAGTAAGCTCTACAAATATTAAAAAACTATAAATTAATTTTAATTAAAATGATTAAAAAATTATATTCCAATTTGATTAATTCTTTAACTGGTTTAAAAATCGTCTTTAAAGAAAGTTCTTTTATTTTAGAATTGGTATTAGGTGTTTTTTTAATTCCATATATTTTCTTATCAAATATAGACTTAAACTATAAGATTATATTATCTGTATTGTATTTCCTTTTATTAGCTTTTGAAATAATGAACACTGCAGTTGAAAAACTGTGTGATAGAGTTACTACTGATATAGACCCTGATATCAAAAAGATTAAAGATTTATCAAGTGCTGCTGTATTTTTAGTTTTGACACTTTTAGTTATAATTTTTTTAGTAACATTTTAATTTAAATAATGAGATAAAGTAGCCGTGCTAAATTAATAACACGACTACTTAAATAAATTTAAAACCAATTATTTGGAATAATTATGTAGTGAATTGCTAAAACAATTCCAACTGAGACACTTAATCCAAAGATCATTTTAAGAAAATCTTTACCAATTAATGGGAAGACATACTTAAATTTATATTCTTTGTTCATTGTTGAAATCGCAAGTTCTCTACCGCATAATAAACCAACGAAAACCCATGTAGTTGACATAGGCAAATCATTAAGTTCTTTAAAGTAGAATAGAACTGCAGCATAAATTACGTTAATAATTGTAGCTGATCTTGCATATCTTGTTCCAGTCTTCTCCAAAACAACTTTCTGAATTGGTCCACCTTGAATGTAGAAAATATAAAATAATAATGCAGTGAAGTAAGCCATTACAATCAAAAGTAATGTTAAATCTAACTGTCTAGGTAGATATACTGCAATATTAGCTACATCGTGAGATAACCAAACCCACCATAACCAACCTGAAGAAACCCAAACAGCATTTCTCCAAAAGCCAATATATTTTTCATCAACTTCATCTAATTTTTCATTGATAAATTTTGATACTACTATCCAAGCAATATAAGCGACCATTGCCGCTAAACCATATCCAACTACACTTTTTAATAGCATTTTTTCAAGCACAACTGTTGAAGCAAATGCTGAAAGAACTAAGAAAGTAGTAGATACCGGTATTCCAATTCTTGTTAATAATAGCAATATTGCAGGCGCTACTGCATGATACCACTGAATTTCTTGATAAGGTATTCTAGTTAATCTTCCATAAGAAATATCACCATCATATGAATACCATCCCCATGCTAACGCAAAAATCATTACAGCTGATGCAGATCCTGCAAGTGTATACCATTTAAACCACTTCTTCTTTGAAGCTATAAATGTACCAAGTGTTTGAATTGAGTCGTTAGCGATTACGCTATAACCGGCAAGGGCAAACCCTATAACCGTATAAATTAAAGTCATTTCCATTCTTTATCTCCTTTATATTATTGTTTTCGGATCCTATCGATTCATGACTTAAGATCTATGTAGTGTGAGAGTAAAAAAAATTCTATAAAAGAATAAACTAATCTGAGAATTAAGGGGTGGATTCGTCAACTAATAAACTATTAAATATTGATGTCTACTTTTAAATATTTTTTATTTCTCAATAAAGTTGTATTTATTTAATTAATTTCTTAATAAAATATACAGCTATAAGGGCTCCCAAAAATTCAGCTAAAATATATGTAGGCGTATTCAAATAATTAATTCCTGTAAATGATTCTGTAAAAGTCCTAGCTATAGCAACAGCTGGATTTGCAAAAGATGTTGATGATGTGAACCAATAACCAGCTGTAATATAAGTTGCAACACAAGCAGCAACTGTTGTTTTTCCATCTTTTAAAGTTGCAAAGATAATAAATATTAGACCAAAAGTTGCTACAATTTCTGCTAGAAATATATGAAAGCCATCTCTACTTTTAGTAGATAATTCAATTATATTATGTTCAAAAAATACATTAGCTAACATTACGCCTAATAAGCATCCTAATATTTGAGCTAGAATATATGTAGTTAAAAGTTTTCCTTTAATTTTTTTAGTTAAATACATTGATAAACTAACAAAAGGATTAAAGTGAGCACCTGAAATATCAGCGAAGGCAGTTATTAAGACAAATAAACCTGCTCCGGTAGCAAGTGTGTTTGCAGTGAGTCTTAAAGCATTATCATTTGTAAGATTTTCAGCCATTATTCCAGAGCCAACAATAATCATTACTAAAAAACAACTACCAATAAATTCACCAATGAAAATTTTATTCTTCATAATCTAAGAATTATTAAATTATAACCTTATAAATTCCAATTAAGAACAATGGTATTTGTAGTCCAAAATTAGTTAGTATCGCTTTATCTTTGCTAACAAATCCAGCGATAGTCCATCCAACAACTCCTAATCCGTGAAAGTATATATTCAAAGGATATATATTTAGATTTGTTAATAGAATACCAACTAAAACTAAAAATGTACTTATCCATTTTATATAGTTATTTTTAAACATAATTATCCTTTCTATTTTTATAAAAAATTAGCGATATATTTGTGTATAAAGAAACCAATAATTAACAATCCTAGGCCTGCACCATAAATCATTAAGAAATTCATATTTAAAGATTTTGCAAAGAAGAAGGGTAAAAAAAATAGATAACTTACAGGGATAGCAACTAGTATGCTCTTAGTAAAAAGCACAGTTTTTTCAACATCATTATGTTCATAATAAGAAAATGCGATAGCTATAAGTGATACAAGTGGTAGAGCGATAATAAATCCTGCCAATTTGGGGTTTTGACCTGACAGCCAACTAGCAAAAGCTATTATGATTGCTGCAAGTACAATTTTTAAAGTAAAAAATATCATTAATAATTCAAATTTATTTGGTTATACATTTTTTGCATAAACCAAAAAATTCAAGATTATATTTACTATATTTCATACCAGTTCTATCTTTAAAATTTGATAAATACTTTGAAAGACTGGAATTATTAATTTCTGTTACTTTTTCGCAGCTTTCGCATATAGAAAAAGCAGTTGCTTTTGACACCTGACAACTTGAATTTTGACATGCAATAAAAGCGTTTCTACTTTCAATTTTATGAATTTTTCCTATTTCAACTAACTTATCTAATGCTCGATAAACCTGTAATGGAGCTTTGATACCTTTTTTTTGAACATTAAAAAGTATCGCATAAGCCTTCATTGGTTCATTTGATTTATCGATTAAATCAAAAATAATTTGCTGATTTTTTGAAAGAGTTTGCATTTTATTTACTTTACTGATTCCTCATCAATTTTTCAATTTAATCGATTGCTTTATATTTAATAATGACAAAATAAATAAGAATAAAGAAGCAGCTATTATCGAAGGCCCTGACGCAGTATTAAATTCTAATGAAGAAAATAATCCTAAAATCACAGATAATAATCCACCAATAATTGAATACATCACCATTTTCTGAGGACTTGATGATATATTTCTAGCCATTGCAGCTGGTATAATTAACATTCCAGTAATTAATAATAAACCAACCATCTTTATTGAAATCGCAATGATTGCAGCCATCAAGATTGTAAATATTGCTTTTGCACGATCTGGATTTAATCCTTCAGCTTCTGCTAATTCATAATTAACTGTTGATGCAAACAAAGGTTTCCAAATTAATTTTAAAACTAAGAGGATTAATACTCCTCCAATCCAAATTATTAAAAGATCATCAACAGTAACTGCCAATATATCTCCAAATAATAATCCCATAATATCAAATCTAATAAACGATAAAAAACCTATAACCACCAGTCCCACAGCCAGTGATGAGTGAGCTAAAAGACCAAGCAAAGCATCACCTGGTAGATTAGTTCTTTTTTGTAATTGTATTAATGTTAAAGCTATTAAGGATGAAATTATAAATACTGAAAAAGCTATATTAAATTCCATTGAATAAGCTAGAGTAACACCTAGTAACGCAGAGTGGGCTAGAGTATCTCCAAAATATGAAAGTCTTCTCCATATAACAAAACATCCAAGAGGTCCCGTCACTATTGCAACTCCAATTCCAGCTATTAAAGCTCTTATAAAAAAATCATCTAACATTTAGTTCTTCTTTATTTCACCTTCACTAGTGTGGATGTGATCGTGTCTATGTTCATATCTTGATAAAATTTGAGAAGCTTGTTCACCAAACAAAGCTTTATATTCATTATTTTTTGCTACTTCTATAGGAGAACCTGAGCAACAGACATGACCGTTTAAACAAACAACATGATCAGTAGCGCTCATTACCGTATGTAGGTCGTGAGAAATTAGTAAAATTCCGCAATTCAGCTCATCTGAAATTTTTTTTATTAGTTCGTAAAGAGCAATCTCACCAGTAAAATCTACTCCTTGCACCGGTTCATCAAGTACTAATAGTTCTGGTTTTTTTGAAATAGCTCTTGCAAGTAATACTCTTTGAAATTCTCCACCAGATAAATCACCTAAATTTTTATCTTTAAGATGTATAACACCAGTCAGTGACAAAGCTTCATCGATTGTTTTCTTATTAAGACTTTCAGTTAACACCATGAAATCATTTACTCTGAGCGGCAAGGTCCAATCTATTGAAATTTTCTGAGGAACATATCCAACTTTATTAGTGTATTTTTCAACTGAACCATCAATTTTTTTGTAAATACCAAGAGCAATTTTAGCTGTTGTACTTTTTCCTGATCCATTTGGACCAATAAGAGTAACTATTTTACCTTTTTCAACTTGAAGAGATACTCCTTTAACGAGCCATTTATTATTTAAATTAAAACCAGCTTTATTTAACTTTACAAGTATATTTTGTTCTGAGCTCATTTTATTCCTTGACTAATACATGTTATATTATTACAGAGTGTTATATTATAACAATTTAAATATACAACATATGAAAAACATTAAAAAATTACCATTTATCTTATCAATACTATCATTCTTAACTATTTTTGTACCAGCAAAAGCTGAAATTAAAGTAGTTACTTCAATTAAACCAATTCATTCATTAGCAAGTTATTTAATGGATGGAGTAGCTAAACCAGATCTTATTGTAGATGGATATGCTTCTCCTCATGGATTTGCCTTAAAACCCTCACATGCAAAAATGCTACAAGAAGCTGATTTAATATTTTGGGTTGGTGAAGATCTGGAAAATTTTTTAGAAAAACCATTAAAATCAATAGCTAAAAAAGCTGAAAAAATTGAATTATTAGAAATTAAAGGATTAACAAAATTAAAATTCAGAGAAAGAAACATATTTGATGAACATGATGATCATGGACACGATGATCATGCAAAAAAAGAAGACGACCATGATGATCATGATAAAGAAGGTCATAAGGAAGACGACCATGATGATCACGATCATGATAAAGAAGGTCATAAAGAAGACGACCATGATGATCACGATCATGATAAAGAAGGTCATAAAGAAGACGACCATGATGATCATGGTCATGATGAGCACGGACATGAAGGGCATGCTCATGGAGAGTATGATCCGCATATTTGGTTAGATCCAATGAATGCAAAAGTGATTTTGAGCGAAATGGCAGAACACTTGATCGAAAATGATCAAAAAAATGAAGCTAAATATAAAGCAAACTTAAAAAAAGCACATAATGATTTAGATAAACTAACCAAAAAAGTTAAATCTGATTTAAAAAAAGATTTTAAATCAATCGTTTTCCATGATGCCTATCAATATTTTGAAAAAAGGTTTGATGTAAATGTGTTAGGTGCTTTCACTGTTAATACAGATGTTATGCCTGGAGCAGAACAATTAGCAGAAATTAGAGAAATAATTGAACATGACAAAGTAAGTTGTGTATTTTCTGAACCTCAATTTAACCCTGATATAATCAAAGCAGTTGCTAAAGATATGAATATTCAGACTGGGGTTATAGATCCTTTAGGAGCTACTTTAAATCCAGGAAAAGATTTATATTTTGATCTTATTAGAAATATGTCGAAATCTTTTAGAGGCTGTTAACTAACGAAAAAAATCTGATAAGTTTTAATTAAGGTATAAATACAGATATTTAGTATTTTATTTGAATGAATATATTTTTTTATGACAATAATATATATTACTGCTAGATATTATAGAAATATTTAATTTTGAAATAAAAAAAATATGGGAATTAAATCAGCACAAACACTAGTACAAGAAGCTTATTCAAAGGTAAAAACAATTAATACAGACGAAGCATTAAACCTTGTGAAAGATGGTAAATGTAATTTAATTGATATTAGAGACATTAGAGAATTAGAAAAAGAGGGAAAGGTTGAAAATGCAGTTCATATCCCAAGAGGTATGCTAGAGTTTTGGATAGATCCAAATAGCCAATACTTTAGAGAGGGAAAATTAGATTTACAAAAAGAAATGGTTTTATTTTGTGCCGCAGGAGCAAGATCAGCATTAGCTGCAAAATCTTTACAGGATATGGGTTTCGAAAAAGTATCTCATATAGAGGGTGGATTTGGGGCAATTAAGCAAAGTAAATTTAAAATAATCTAATAAATTGTAAATTAATTATTATTAGTTATTTAAAGCATCAGAAAGTAATTTTTTACTCTTAAGTAGCGTATGTAATCCTTTAATACCATACTTTTGGTCATTTTCTTGAACTAGTTTTACCTTAACAATTCCATACTTATGGTAAAAATCTCTCCAAAAATAATTAATAGGATTTTTTTTATAATACTTAGGTGTTTTTAAAAAAACTTCATTAAATCTTTGTCCTATTTTTTTAAAAATATTATTTGTTTTTAAATTAATATTTTTTTTATAAAAACTCTTAAGTTTTACATTGTTTTTGCGCATCAATATTGACAATCCAAGTTCATACTTAGAAACAATTATATTTCGATCATTAATAGGTTTGATTTTTTTCCACCACTTCAAAATTTTTTTATTATGAAATAACTCTCCGCTGAAGAAAAAAAAATAAGTTCCTATATGATCTGTTAATTCAAAAGATCTGGAGATGCCCCAAAATTCATTTTTTTTTACATTTATATGTTTTACTAATGACAATATTTTTTGTGGTTTTATAAATAAAATACTAGAATTTACAAAAAATAAGTTCTTATCTTTATAATTTGCATTAAATTTGTTATGCAAATATTCCCACCCACACTTATAAGAATTGAAATCATAACCAATGTTTTTTCGTTTAATGATTTTTACTTTAGATTGAAGCTTTTTAGTTTCATTTGAATTGATTTTGGTTGATATAAATATTATTTTCTTAAATATATTCTTACTTTCTTTCAAAAATTTTATTATATCTTTTCTTATTAAGCCTTTAGAATGATAATGTGCAAAAATTAAATAGTTTTCTTTGTTACTCACTGATCTATTAAAATTGATAATTATTAATTACTTTTAATTTCTTTATATAAAAATTTTATCATCCTTCTTCCAGATTTACCATCGATGTTACCAAGATAGTAATTTAATGCTTGTTTATCGTAATTTGTTAAATTTTTAATTTTATTGTTTGAATTTAAATATAAATTTAATTTTCTAAAAAGTTGTTTTTTTGAGTTTACATAATGTTTTTTGTTTTTAATTTTATGTACATCAAATGGATTATTTTTTTTTTCATTATTAAAATTTGGAATTATCAAATTTCTTCGAGCCGCAATAGCTTCGAAAACTATTGTAGAATTAAATGATATGACAACCTTAGCATCTCTTAAATACTTTTCACCTGGACCCCATTCTACATATAAGCAATTTTGTGATAAATATTTTAAAATATTTTTTTTGCTATTGTCACCAGTTTTACCTTTAAATATTATAGTTGTATCTAAATTATTTTTTGCATATTCAGATAAATAACTAATTGATTGATTATATAATTTAATCCAATTGTTATGTTTTGATTTATTTTTTGAATATATATTTGTATCAAATAAAAAAAATACAATTATTTTCTTTTTAGGAAAATCATTTTTTAGATCAAATGAGAAATCAGATCTTGGACAACCATTAATTACTATTTGTTTGCTATTTGCAATTTTTGTTTTAATTAACATCTTTTTTTGACTATCTGAATATACTGAAATTTTACTTGCAAGGGATTTGTCATTGTGTTTTTGATAAATCTCTGACCATATTTTTTCTCCATTAGGAGTTAAAACTGACTCTTTATGCAAAATGATAAATTTTTTATTTAAATTTACACAAACTTCATCAAAATATTTCTCGGCATAATAAAAAACATTAAAACTTATAAATGCATCTATTTCAAAAAATTTATTTAGAACATTAAATGAGTCAGTTAAAAATTTTACAAAAGCTTTTTTTTTCTTAAATTCATCATCGTTTTTTATTTTTGTATAATAATCTTTTTTATGTTTTTCTTCAAAAAAAAATGCGTGCACTTGTTTTAAATAATTTCTTGGTAAAAAATAAACTTTGATATTATTTTCTTTTTTGCATTTAAATGATTGAATTAGATCTTCCGTACCCCCACTTTTTGGAAATATCAAAATTTTTTTTATATTTTTATTTTTATATTTTATTTTTTTTAGTTTTTGAATATTGAGTAATAAAATAAATGCATATAACTTATGACTATCAAATTTTAAAGCAATGAAGGAAATTGCTAACCAAAATTTAATTCGAAGTGAATAGATCTTTTTTATTAATTGATTTTTCACTATTTTATTTATTTTAATTTTTACAAAATTTATATTAGGTAAATAATATCACTATATACAAATAAAAAAAAAGACAACAATCATTATTTTACTAGATTTTCGCGACTATTTTAATCAAAGTTCTAGTGATAAGTATATACATTTACAAGTCTTGCCAAAAATTTAATTAAAGATAGTTGTATAAATAATTATTTTAGTTTAAATAACAAAATTATGCTTACGTATATAATACCCTTTATTGTATTAATTTTAATTGTTGTGTTTATCCATGAATATGGCCATTATTATTTTGCTAGAAAATATGGAGTAGGTGTTACTGATTTTTCAATTGGCTTTGGTAAAGAAATATTCGGATGGAATGATAAATTTGGAACAAGATGGAAGATATGCTGGATCCCTCTTGGTGGTTATGTAAAGTTTTTTGGTGATAGAAATGTTTATTCTCAAGAAGACCATGAGGAAATTTTAAAAAAATACAGTAAAGAAGAACAAGCAAAATTATTTACATTAAAACCTTTATATCAAAGAACTTTGATTGTTTTTGGCGGACCTCTTGCTAATTTTTTATTGGCACTAGTTATTTTCTTCTCAATATATACTTTCATTGGTAAAGATTTCACTCCAGCTGTCATTAATGAAGTTCAAAAAGAGAGTCCTGCAATGGTTGGTGGCCTAAAAGAGGGTGATGTTATTCTTGAAATTGATAATAATGAAGTTCAAAGTATTTTAGATGTCTCTAAATACATAATGATGTCTACAGATGATGTAATAGATTTTAAAGTTAAGCGCGCTTATGAGGAAATTATATTACAAATTAAGCCCAATTTAGTGGAAGGTGAAGATAATTTAGGAAACAGATTAAAAAAGAGAATGGTAGGTATTAAGATTGGTGCTTACAATGATCAAATGAATTATGTCAAATTAGGTCCAGCTCAGTCAATAATGCATGCCTTTAATGAGGTTTATTATGTAAGTGTTTCTTCTCTAAAATATATTGGCGGAATGATTGTTGGTAAAGCAGATACTTCTCAACTAGGTGGACCTATTAGAATTGCTAAAATATCGGGGCAAGTTGCAGATATCGGAATTTTAGCATTTATTAGTATGATGGCTTATATTTCAATTAGTCTTGGTTTAGTTAATTTATTTCCGATACCTATGTTAGATGGAGGACATTTAATGTTTTACGCAATTGAAAAGGTTTTAGGTCGTCCTTTGTCACAAAAAACTCAAGAAGGCTTTTTTCGAATCGGCATGTTTTTATTGATATCATTGATGTTTTTTACCACTTTTAACGACCTTAAAGACCTAGGTTTATTCAAATAATTAAAAGATATTTAATTTAAAAAAACATAATAAAATCAACACTAATTTAATATTATACAAGATATTGTGTGTTTTATTTTTTAAACTACTAAAAAAAAGCTTGATTAAATCAGGGTTTTTTGAAAAATATAAATTAATCAATAAACCGGAGCTAAAATGAACAAAAAACAATTAATAGTCAAGCTTTCAGGGGCTTTAAATTTAAGCAAAGCAGATGCTGAGAGAACTTTTGACACGATTACAAATACCATTTTAGATGCTTTAAAAGCTGATGATTCAGTGAAAATTGCTGGATTTGGTACTTACAAAGTTGCTAAAAGAAAAGCGAGAGTTGGTAGAAATCCTCGAACGGGTGAGCAAATTCAGATTGCTGCATCACAAAAGGTAAAATTCTTACCCGCAAAAGCTTTAAAAGAAGTATTCAATAAATAAATTTTTCTTAACAGCCTTAATGCCTTAAAAAAGCATTAAGGCTGTTACTATATGCAAATAATGCATATCCAATTTTCCTAATAAGCGTTAGTTATTTAAAATTATAAAAATATAACACTCTCTTTAACAATAGGAGAGGTCTAATGACAAAATTAATTAAAAAAATTAGTCTGCCACTCGTAAGTTTAATGTTTTTATTAAATATGAGTAGTGCAGGTATGGCAGAGACTACAGTTTCTGCCGAAATAGGCTTTATATTCAACACCTTGTTATTTTTAATTTGTGGATTCCTTGTCTTTTTTATGGCTTGTGGATTTGCAATGTTAGAATCAGGAATGGTTACATCTAAAAGTGTATCTGTTATTTGTGCAAAAAATATAGGTTTAATTTCAATAGCTGGAATAATGTTCTGGATGTTTGGTTACAATCTCGCTTATGGTATTCCAGAAGGTGGGTACATTGGTAGCTTTATTCCATGGTCAGATTCTAGCTCAGTTGATACAGGTTATGCTGATGGATCGGATTGGTATTTCCAAATGGTATTCTGTGCAACAACAGTCTCAATCGTATCAGGAACACTTGCTGAAAGAATTAAGCTATGGCCGTTCTTTTTATTTGCAGCAATTTTATCAGGAATTATTTATCCAATCGTAATGGGTTGGCAGTGGGGCGGCGGCTGGTTAGCGGCTGCTGGATTCTCAGATTTTGCAGGTTCAACTTTGGTCCACTCAACTGGTGGAGCTGCGGCTCTAGCAGGAGCAATGATGTTAGGTCCAAGACTTGGAAGATTTACAAAATCTGGAGCACCAGCTCCATTAAAGCCTTTTGCAGCTTCATCTATTCCACTTGTAACCGTTGGAGTATTCATTCTTTGGTTAGGTTGGTTTGGATTTAATGGTGGTTCTCAATTAGCTATTGGAACTGCAGATGATGCAATTGCAGTTTCAACAATATTTCTGAACACTTTCTTAGCAGGTGCCGGTGGTGTAATGGCCGCAGCAACTGTAACAAGATTAAATTTTGGAAAGACAGATGTTGTTCAAATGTTAAATGGGTGTATTGGTGGACTAGTTGCAATTACTGCTGAACCATTAATGCCTTCGCCAATAGCTGCTATTTTAATCGGTGGTGTTGGTGGTGTAATCGTAGTTTATGGTACAAAACTTTTATTCTCATTGAAAATTGATGATGTAGTAGGAGCAATACCAGCTCACTTATTTGCTGGTATTTGGGGTACTTTAGCTGTGCCGATTACAAATCCAGATACTTCATTTGGAACTCAATTATTAGGCGTAGTTTCAATTAACGTTTTTGTTTTCGTAGTAGCTTTAATTGTTTGGAGCATTATGAAAGCAACAATTGGTATTAGATTAAGTAAAGAAGCAGAAACCAAAGGTACTGACGTTACTGAAACTGGAGTGATTGCTTATGCGATACGTGACTAATTGTTAACAATAATTAAGAGATCCTTGCTCTCATAAGGATCTCTTAAAAACTTACTCTCTTAAATAGTTAGTTAAAAAAGGGCCCCTCGGGGCCTTTTTTTTTAGTATAAAGATTAATCATTAACTTTATTTTCTTCCCATAATTTTTTGTAATTAATAAATGGTGCTAATCCATAACTTGAATTAATGTTTGTTAAATGAAGCGAAAGACTTTTTAGCGGAGAGATACAAATTTCTTTATCGTAAATTTCATTAAGATATTTTTCAAATGGATCATGACGATTTTCGCAAGTTTTTTTAAAATTATCCCAATATTTATTAATTAATGATGTAGAGGTCAAAAAGGTACATAAAGTTTTACTTATTGTTCTCCAATGACGTTTATTGCCTATTAAAACATTTGTTTTTTCGTTACCCATATAAAGATAAGGATAGTCGGACGGGCACATAAAAATATCCTTCCCTAATTGAGAAGATATCCTTTGAAATGAGGATATCATTTCTTCCAACATTATTTCAAAATGTAAATAATCATCTTCAACAAAAAAAACTAAATCCTCTCCCTGTTCTTTTCCAACTTCAAAAGAATTTAATAAACTTGCAAGATTTGAAAATGTCTCATTTGATTTTTGTTTTGAAATAAAAGATTTATATTTATTATGATCTAATGAAATTATTTCTGAATTTTTTTCTTGTTCTGATATTTTTTTGATTTTTTTTAGATTTTCAATAGTTGAATGATCATCTAAGATAATTAATTTAATATTTATTTCAGTAAATTTTTGTCTTAAAAATTTTATTGATCTTATCAAAGAATTTAATGATCTAATTACATATTCTATTTTTGGGTATTCGAATAATCTTTTCTTATTTTGGTCCCATATTTCAACAGAAGTATTAGTTCTAAAAATAATTAATAATGATTTTATTTTCCTTGTAATTTTTACTTCTCCAAGTGGTAAAACTATTGAGCTACTGTTAAAATTAGATAAATCCTCATTCAATTCCTTATTTAATGTAGGGGAAACAAAATTGTTTTGATCAATAATTTCATAACCTAAAGTTTTTGCTAATTTTATAAAAAGTTTTTTCATTTTTTATTAAGTTTGATTTTTTGACTCATCTATTGCATATTCTAAACGATCTTGTCCCCAAAATAGTTTATTATTTACTAAAAAGGTTGGAGCTCCAAATACATTTAATTTAAATGCATCGGTAGTAAGGGCTTTGAGCTTATCTTTAATTTTTTGGTTTTGTATCCCTTTTTCGTAGAAATCATGATTAATTTCACAATCTGTTAAAATTTTTTGTATATTTTTATCAATTGAAATATCCATATTATCTTTCCAGTAAGCATCAAAACATAAATCTATAAATTTACTTTTTTTATTATTATCAATAATTAAAAATCCTCTCATCAAATATAAAGAATTAATAGGAAATTTTTCATTCCATTCAAATTGGATTTTATTTTTTTTTGCAATTAAAATACAATCCTCTTTCATATTTTTCATTTTTCTTTCATTAAAGGCAGGAGGAGTAACTTTTGCTAAATTATGCAAACCACCTAGCAGAATAGCTCTGTAATTAAAAATATTTCTTAGATTTAAATTGATTATCTTTTTATGGGCTAAATATGAATAAGGACTTATGAAATCAAAATAAAAATCTATAGAACTAGTCATATAAATTTAGTCTTTTTGCATAAAAAATTCTAATTATCCAATATATGAATATACCGATAGGGCCAATTAAATAAGTTATAACAAGAGGAAATGCTAACAAAATTTTGTTAACAAATAGCTTTTGAGCATCCTTAAGTATCCAACCACCTGCAAATAAATTTATAGATATAAAATGTATCCAAAACATTAATAAATAATAATCATCTTTAAATAGTTCAGATATATAATTTAAACCTAAGTATAGAGAAAAATTATTATCGAAATCAAAAGATCCTAAGTAAGCTTTATAAACAATAAACATATATGTTCCGCTTAGAATAAAAATTGGCAATATTGAAGTTGCTAAATACTTACAAAGATTTGATTGAGGAAAAAATATAATTAATAACCAGAATGGCAATACACCAATATTAACCCACAAGTAAAGTATTTCATTTGTAAAGTAATTATAAATTTGTTCGATCATTCCTAAATATATTATAATAAATCTTATTATGATTCCTATAAGAAACAGAAGAAAAACATTGAAAGTGACTGTTGAAGAAATGCGAAATTTTGCTTTTGCTTATGTTGAAAAATATGCCCCTTCAAAACAACAGCTAAAAACCTATCTTTTAAAAAAATATTTAAAGACTTCAGTCCCAAACGTTAAAAAACAAGATGTGACAAAACTAATTGATGTTGTGTTATCGGATTTAGAAAAAAATAAATTCATTAATGATAAATTTTATTCAGAGAGTAAAGCTAAAAGTATGATTCAAAGAGGAAGTTCAATAAACAAAATTAGAAACTATTTACTAGGAAAGGGAATCAATAATGAATTTATAAAGGAAACAGTTGAAAAAATTAATGATGAAAATTCTGACCAAGATTTTTTTTCTGCAATAAAGTTATGTAAAAAAAAGAGAATAGGCCCCGCAAGAGCAGAAGATAATCGTCCACTTTTTTATAAAAAAGATATTTCTTTATTAGCAAGAAATGGTTTTAATTTTGAAACTTCTAAAAAGGTAATGGACATTAAAAAAGATGAGTATTTAAAAATAGTAAATTTACTTTGATTTATCTTTTTCTTTTTTAATCATGTAGTCAATTTTATTTTTTATATAATTTTTGACAAATACAAAAACTAATAATCCAAAAATAGATACTGATATAATTATGATTAATATAATTCTAAGCTGTTCACTCATTAAGTTAATTTCTTGCTTTTTAAGATAAGACTGGGATTTTTAAAATCTTCTTTTCCATAAAAAATTTCATTATTTTCAAAATCTGTTATGGAACCACCAGCATGTTTTAAAATTGCATGTCCTGCAGCAATATCCCATTCACAAGCTCTTGGTTCTGCAACATAACCATCATATTCTCCTGTTGCAATTACACAAAATTTTAAGGAACTTTTCATTCTAATATATTCTTTGACATTTAATTTATCAAAAAATTTTTGAATTTCTGGTTTAATCTTGTTCGAGTATGATACAAATTTTATTTTATCTTTATTAAAATCCCTTGATCCATCTATTTTAATTTCTATGCCATCTTTTAATTCATATGCATTATCTTGACCGTAAGAATAAAACATTCTCTTTTTTGCCGGAGCATAAATTATTCCAGCTGCAGGTTTTTTATCTAAAATTAATCCAGCATTAATGGTAAACTCATCTAGATTATTAATATAATTATATGTTCCATCAATTGGATCAATTAGCCAAAAATTTCTTAGATCTTTAATAAATTTATTATCAGAAGTTTCTTCTGAAATAATTGGAATTGAAGGTGTTAATTTTTTTATTTTTTTAGTAACAATTTTATTTACCTCTAAATCGCCATTACTCACTGGAGTGTTATCAGATTTTATTTCCTTTTTAAGACCTTTATTTCTGAGATTAATTGAAACTTTACCAGCATCTAAAAAAGTATTAATTAAATCTCTTATAACTTTTTCAATTTCGATTTTTGTCATTTACTTTTTTTAGTTCAATATTTTTTGAATTAATCACTTTTTTTCCTGCATTTTCAAAATTAACGGTTACCTTTTCTTTAATTATGGATTGAACTTGCCCAATACCCCATTCTTTTGCCAATGGATTTATAACTTTATCTCCAGGCTCAAAATCTAATATCATTTATTTAACTTATATTAGAAATAAGTATAAATACCAGTTAATGAACAATGAATTAAATTCAATAGGACTTGAAAAAAAACCTTCACACACAACTGTTGTTGTAGCAATGTCTGGTGGAGTTGATTCATCAACAGTTGCAGGTATGATGAAAAAAGATGGCTATAATGTGATAGGTATAACCTTAAAACTTTACGATGATGGAAAAGAAGTTGCTGCGTCTAAACAATGCTGCTCCGGACAAGATATAATGGATGCTAAGAGAGTTGCCAATAAACTAGATATTGAGCATAAAATTTTATATTTTCAGAATAAGTTTAAGCAAGGAGTTATTGATAATTTTGTTGACAGCTATTTAAAAGGCGAGACCCCAATTCCTTGCGTACAATGCAATCAAACAGTAAAATTTAAAGATTTATTTGAAGTTTCAAAAGAGTTAAAAGCAGATGCTTTAATAACTGGTCATTATGTTAAAAGTGTTACCTCTGGTTTAGAAACCAATATGTATCGTGCTATTGACGAAAACAGAGATCAAAGTTATTTCTTATTTAATACAACAAGAGAACAATTAAATTATCTTAGATTCCCTCTCGGATCAATACGTAAAGAAGAAACAAGATCTATTGCAAAGAATTTAAAATTAAATGTAGCTGATAAGCCTGATAGTCAAGATATTTGTTTTGTCCCTAATGGAGATTATGCATCAGTAATAAGAAAATTTAAACCTGAGTCTTTTAGGAAGGGAAATATAAAAGATCTAAATGGAAAAGTTATTGGTGTGCATGATGGAATTATTAATTTTACTATCGGTCAAAGAAAAGGAATAAAAGTTTCAGATGTAGAACCGTTATATGTTTTAAAAATTAATTCTGGTAAAAATGAAATTATCGTCGGACCAAGAGAAAAACTAGGAAAAAAACATATAAATATTGAAAATATAAATCTACTTGTTGATAATAAGCAACTTTCGAAAGATGTTTTAGTTAAAGTTAGGTCAACAGGTAAATTATTAACAGCCAAAGTTAATTTAAAATCAAATAATTCAGCTGAAGTAAATTTAAAAGAATTAGAGGATGGCATTTCTCCTGGTCAAGCTTGTGTCTTTTATGATCTTGATAATCAAGGATACAAGGTTCTTGGGGGTGGGTGGATAGTTTCCTAAATAGTTTTTTTCCACATCAAAAAGGTTAAAAGATAAAAAGTTATTACACCTAAAAAATAATCCCACTCTAGTGCATGTTTTAAAAATTTAAGATTTATTCCAAAAAAATCATCTCCAGGTAAACTAATTATTGGTATACTTACTGCAGCCACAAATATAAGTACACTTACTAAAATTAACTTAATTTTTAATACAGTTTCATTTATATGTTTATCAATTTTTTTTTTGATCGAAAATAATGCCAGTACTAAATAAGTTTGAGCAACTATTTCAAAAACGATAAATACGAACATAATTATTCTTCTAAATAATTTATATAAATCATAATCAAATTTTATACCCAAAAATATAGAATGTAATATCAGTGCTATTGCAGATGCAATTCCAAAATATACAATTTTATTCTTATATTTATTATTCTCTTCAAAATGATTAATTATTTTTCTATTGTTCAACCAGTAAATAATTAAAAGATATGAAGTAAAAAACATTGCTGGTTTAAAAATTAAATAAGTTGGAAAATATCTTGCTGTTCTACTAATTGATACTCCACCATCTAAGTATGGGAATGGGTAAAAAATTCTATATTGGTCTGGTATTAAGTGTAGATGATGAAATTGAGTGGTAAGAATTAGACAAGCATTAACTGCCACAAATGGTACAATAAAAACCCATATACTTATGGACTTAACCTTATTGATGTATTCCATTTAAACTATTTTTTCTTATTTTTTCTCTTTGCTCTTCTTTTTTTAGATCCTTGTTTTCTTCGGCCTCTATGTTTTTTTGGATAACCCATCTTCTCCTTTAATTATAATTTAATTGAAATTATCAGCCGGATATAGCATTGTCGTTCTAAGTTATCAAATTTTTTATGTCTAATTCTTTTAAAACATTTCTCAAACATACCGCTAAAGATTTTCACAATCAGTCAGTAAATCCGCCAGTTGTAAGAGCTTCAACGATTATTTTTAAGTCAATGAAACACCTTAGAAATACTCAAGCAAAATCGCAAAAAAATCCTATTGGGGGTCATTATGACTATGGAAGACAAGGCACCTCAACAACACACATATTACAAAAAATACTCACCAAGTTAGAAGAAAGTTATCACGTATTTACTACACCAACTGGATTTGGATCTGTTTTTTTAGCAATATTTAGCATAGTCAGACCAGGCGATGAAATGATAGTTGCAGATCCTGTATACAGTCCAACAAGATTGTTGACTCAAGATTATTTAAAAGAATTTAATATAAAAACAGTTTTTTATAATCCTCATGACTTAAAAACATTACAAAATAACATAACGAAAAAAACAAAATTAATTTTTGTTGAAAATCCTGGAAGTAACTCTTTTGAGTTTCAAGATTTGGGAAAAATTGTATCGATAGCAAAAAAAAATAAAATAGTTACTGCTATAGATAATACTTGGGCTACCCCTTATTACTTTAAACCAATTAAATTTGGTTTTGATATGTCAATTGTGTCAGCTACTAAATATTATTCTGGTCATTCAGATGTGATGGGCGGAAGTTTGGCAGTGAATAAAAAAGTTTTTAACAAAGTAAAGATTGCTGAAAAAATTACTGGTTTGAGATTAGCACCTGATGATGCATATTTAATCACAAGAGGTCTGAGAACACTTGACGTTAGATTAGATAGACACAGGGAAAATGCAAAAAAAGTGGCAGCATTTTTGTCTCAAAATAAAAAAATAAAATTACTTTATCCTTACAAAAAAAATTCTTTTAATTTTAGAATGTGGAAAAAATATTATTCTGGTGCATCAGGATTAATGGGGTTAAAAATAAAAGCTAGAAATGTAAATTCAGTTAGAAAGTTTGTTAATTCGTTAAAATTATTTGGATATGGTTACAGCTGGGGTGGGTTTGAAAGTTTAGCATTACATCAAGAATTTAGGGAAACAGGTAAAAGAAAATATTTGAATTTAGATAAAGATGAACACCTAGTTAGATTTCATATAGGGTTAGAGGAACCAAATGACTTAATCGCAGATATTAAACAAGCGTTAAAGTATCTTAAATGAGTTCAGAAAAATTCATAAAAAATAATACTGCTTTATTGACTTTAATTGCTGCTAGTTTGGTAGTTTTAATTTCATTAGGAGTAAGACAAACGTTTGGAATGTTTTTTATGGATTTTAAAGATGATTTAGGAATTTCTTTAACACAATCAGGATTATCAATAGGTTTACAAATGTTAATGTGGGGATTAACTGGCCCTATATTTGGAGCTATAGCTGACAAATATGGAGGTCATAAAGCAATATCGTTAGCATTTTTATTTTTTATAGCAGGTGTTTATTTCCTATACGCTGGTCCCAATACAGGAATTTTTTTTCAAGTTGATATGGGAATTTTAATTGGAATAGGTTTGGGCGGAACAGCAATAAGTATTCCAATGTCCGTTGTTGGAAAACATTTTCCATTATCTAACAGAACCATTGCTATGAGCATTGTAACTGCTGTAGGGTCTTTTGGATATTTTTTGTCCCCATTGTTAACTGAATATTCATTAACTCAAAATGGTTGGCAAAATACTTTAATAGCTTTTTTAATAGCTTTAGTTATAGGTTTAGCAATTTCATTTTTTGTAAGATCTCCATCCCTAGAACAAACTATTGAACCACCGAATAATCAAGGTACTTTTGATGCAATAAAAGAAGCGTTTGGAACAAAAAGTTACATTCTTTTAGTATCAGGATTTTTTGTTTGCGGGTTTCATATTACATTGGTTGGTACACATGTACCCACATATGTTATTGATCGAGGTTTAGAAAGTTGGACTGCTGCTGCAATTTTGTCCTTAATTGGATTATTTAATATATTTGGTTCACTTTTAAGTGGATATCTTTCAACTAAGATGAGTAAAAAAATAATTTTGAGCATAATATATAGTCTTAGAGGTATTTCGATTATTTTATTTATATTCTTACCAGCTAGTAATATTAATGCCTTCATATTTGGTGCGAGTTTTGGTTTCTTGTGGTTATCAACTGTGCCAGCAACTAGTGGAATAGTTGCACATATGTTTGGGACAAAATATTTAGGTTTGTTATATGGAATTGTATTTTTAAGTCATCAAATCGGCTCATTCTTTGGGGCTTATCTGGGAGGTTTATTTCATGATCTATATGGGTCATATGATTACGCTTGGTATTTAGCAATTGCTTTATCTGTTTTTGCAGCAATAATTCATTTACCAATTAAAGAACAACCAGTTTTGAGATTAAAAACAGAATAAATTGAACAGATCAAATCAATTAATAGAAATACATCATTCAGGAAAACCTTATATTATTTATAAATCTGAAAATGGATTTGATCTTTATACTGATTTTTCAAAAAAAATTATTTTGAATAATAAAAACATTAAAAGTTTTTTAATTAAAAAAAATAAACAAAAATCAAAAAAGACTGACCTTTTTATTGGTTTTTTTGGATATGAGCTGTTAAATAATTTGATTAATATAAAAGTTCCAAAACAAAAAAATTTGAATTTTCCAAAAGGAATTTTTTATAAACCAGAAAAAAAAATTAAACTTAGCAACAAACTTAAATATGACAAAAAAAATTTTGAGTCTGGGAGATTTCAAATCAATATTAATAAAAAAAACTATATAAAAATATTCAATAAGTTTAAGAAAAAAATTAAAAGTGGTGAGACCTACCAAATTAAGATTTGCACTAAATACAAAACTAAATCAAAAATTAATCCATTAGATTTTTTTTCAAGATTATCTAGCACCAATTTAGCTCCAGAAGCTTTTATGATTAAGGATTATAATTACTCAATAATTAGTTGTTCGCCCGAAAATTTAATAACAAAAAAAGGTGCAGATATATCAACAAAACCAATTGCGGGTACTGTTAAAAAAACAAAACATCTAAATAAAACCAAAGCATTAAGTTATTTTAGAAAAAATATTAAAGAGACAAAGGAACATAATATGATAGTTGATATGGAAAGGAGTGATTTATCTAGAGTCTGTAAGGTTGGCTCTATAAAATTATCTAAACAAAAGATTGTTGAAGAATATAAAGATCTTTTTCATTATGTGAGCCTAATTAAGGGAAAACTAAAAAAAAATACCAATAACTTAGATATAATTAAAGCAATGATGCCAGGTGGATCAGTTATTGGGTGTCCAAAGATAAATACTCTCAATCTTTTAAATAATCAGGAAAAAGAAAATAGAAATATTTATACAGGAAGTTTTGGGTATATAAAATTTAATGGTGATATGAGATTCAATATAATTATTAGATCAATTCTAAATTATAAAAATATTTCTGAAATCTCAGTTGCCTCAGGCGTTGTCGTAGATAGTAATGCTAATCATGAATTTAACGAAAATTTTATCAAAGCTAAAGCATTAATAGATTTATTTAAATGATTTATGTGATTGATCATAACGACTCCTTTACTCACAATGTTATTCATCAATTTGCTCATTTTGATAAAGTTGAGTGTGATAACTATAATGAGATAAATGAAAAAAAAATTAAGCAAGCATCAACTATAGTTTTCTCGCCAGGACCGGGAAACCCCAAAAATTATCCAAATACTACTAAAATTTACAAAAAATATAAGGGAAAAAAAAAGATGATAGGTATTTGTTTAGGATTTCAGCATATTCTATTTTGTGAGGGTGCAAAAATTATTGAACAAAAAAGAATATATCATGGTTTTCAATCAAACATTAAAGTAGTCAATAACAAATCTTTGTTCAAAAAAGGAAAAATATTTAAAGTCGGTAGGTATCATTCTTTAAAATTAAAAGAACCTTTTAAATCTAATAATTTTGAGATAACTATGAGATGTTTAACTTCAAAAGTTGCAATGGCTTTTGAAAATAACAAGGAAAAAATATATGGATTTCAATTTCACCCAGAATCTTTTTTAACCATCAATGGCAAAATACTTATTAAAAAAATCTTATCAGCTTAAAAACTTAAAACAAATTGAATTTCATGATCTTTGGGGAGATCATGGAATTTTTACAACGATGTGGATTTTTGGTAAACCAGCTAAAATTTTATTCTTTGAAAATCATTTAAAAAAATTAATTTCATCTCTAAAAAAATACCAAATAAAAAAAAAATCTTTAAAAAAAAATATTTTAGAAATTATTAATAAAAATTTATCTAAAAAGAAAAAATATAATCATTTATTGAGAGTTGCTGTAAATAAAAAAACTATATCAATATCTTTAAGAAAAAGAGTTAAATCAAAATTAAATTTTAATTTGAAATTAATCAAATTAAAAAGAGAGAAACCAGAGTTTAAAAATCTTAAATACAAAAAAATCTTATATCATTTATCTAAAATGGATAACTCTAAATCAGATATTGCATTGGTGTCTAATCAGAAATTGTTAGAAACTGGTACTTCAAATTTATTATTTATTAAAGATCAAAAATTTTTTACACCTAAAAAGGATTATTATGAGGGAAATACTTATAAATTTTTTAAAACAAAAATAAAAAAGATAATTAAAAAGGATATTTTTCTTAAAGAGATAAAAAATTATGATGAAATATTATTAATAGGGTCTGGGAAAGGTGTTACTTCAGTTAGAACTATAAATGAAATTCAGTGGAAAAGAAAAAATCTTGAAAAGTTTAGGCTTCTTTCAAGACACTATGATGTCGTTATAAATAAATGTAATTCTTATAGATTTTAGACAAATGAAAGATCCAAACAATCCTTGTTTATTTTGTAATGTTAAAAAAAGTGTTTGTGCTCATGAAAATGAGTTGGCATATGCAAGTTATGACTCATATCCAGTTTCAGAACATCATTGTTTGATTATTCCCAAAAGACACATAACGGATTATTTTGATTTATCTAATGATGAATTGTTTGCGTGTAATGAGCTCATAAAAATTGTAAAAAAGGAAATAAACAATAAAGATCCATCAGTTAAAGGTTTTAATCTAGGCACAAATATAGGAATTGTATCTGGTCAATCTATTTTACATTGTCATATTCATTTGATTCCCCGAAGAGAGGGAGATGTTGATAATCCTCAAGGGGGAGTAAGGTCAGTCATTCCAAACAAACAACATTATAAAAGAAATAATTAGCCTGTTATAAAGACAAATTGACCCCAGTTTGAGGTTGAACTATAAATTCAACTATATATAAAACTTAAAAAAATTCAAAATTTAACAAAAGGCGAGAATGTTAAGTAACAATCCATTTTCAATTTTATCTGAAACAATCTCACCATTTGCAATGCAATCTTTTATTGTTGCGATGGCTTTGTTGATAGCAGTCGGAACAATCATTCAAATGATACATCATAAAAACCTGACCTACTTTTTTAATAATGCAAAAAAAGCAAAACTTTCAGCAACAAAAAAATTAGGTGTAGGAGAAAAAGTCTCTGTCATTGCCAAAACAACAGTGGTGGATATCGGAACAACTTCAGAATTAGGTTTTGGAAAAAGAAGGTTAGCACATGTTCTTGGAATGTATGGAACAATTTTGTTTTGGGTGTCTACGGCTATTTTAGTTTTTTATTACACAGGTGCTGATAAACCAAATTCTCATATATGGTCTATGATTTGGCATGTTGGAGCAATACTAACTTGCTTGGGAGGATATTGGTTTTGGTTTTTTTTAAGGGTTGATGTATCTGCAGAGGCTCATCCATGGTACAGAATTATTAAGGCTGATTTATTTGTTTTAGCGTTACTCGCATGTTCAACTTTTGGCTTAGCTTGGTCATTCACTCAATTTAATGGCCAAATTGGATTATCCTATTTGTTTTTAACTTTATTTGTAGCTTCAAACTTAATTTTATTTGGAGGAATTTACTGGTCAAAATTTGCTCATATGTTTTATAAACCTGGAGCAGCAATACAAAAAAATTTAGCTGAAGCTGATGGTTCAAGAGATAATCTTCCACCCCCAGCAGATGCCCCTGAGCAATTTGGCCTAGGTATAAAAAGAGAAGAGCCAAAACACTATTAATGTGGTAAAAAAAAAAGGAGAAATTTAAAATTATGTCAACTTTTGTATACATGACAAGATGTGATGGCTGTGGTCACTGTGTAGACATATGTCCATCGGATATCATGCATATTGACGAAAATATTAGAAGAGCAAAAAATATTGAACCAAATTTTTGTTGGGAGTGTTATTCTTGCGTTAAAGCATGCCCTAATCATGCAATCGATGTTAGAGGTTATGCAGATTTTGCACCAATGGGTCATAGTGTAAGAGTTAGAAGAGAGGAAGAAAAAGGAACAATTTCTTGGAAAATTAAATTTAGAAATGGCACAGAAAAAAATTTTGTATCTCCAATTACAACAAAACCCTGGGGAAAATTTATTCCTAAGCTTGCTGAGGGGGATAAACCAAATCAAGGCGAAATTAATTCACAAAGACTTTACACTGAACCAGAGGGATTAAATACCAATGGGGAATTACCTTCTGTTCCAAAAAATTCATTTAAAAAAGGTGTTTATTATTAATGGCTAAACATAAAACTCATTTTGAAGAATGTGATGTATTAGTAGTTGGTGGTGGTATGGCTGGCACTGGTGCTACTTTTGAAGCTAGGCACTGGGGAAGAGATTTGAAAATTATTTGTGTTGAAAAAGCAAATATTGATAGAAGTGGAGCTGTTGCTCAAGGTTTATATGCAATTAATTGTTATATGGGAATGCAATGGGATGAAAATCAGCCAGAGGACCATGTTAGATATGCAAGAAATGATTTAATGGGGATGGTTAGAGAAGATCTAGGATATGACATGGCACGCCATGTAGACTCTACAGTTCACATGTTCGATGAGTGGGGTCTTCCAATGATGAAAAATGAAAAAACTGGAAGATACTTAAGAGAGGGTAAATGGCAAATAATGATTCATGGTGAAAGTTATAAGCCAATTGTTGCAGAAGCTGCAAAAAAATCAGCTGATAAAATTTATAATAGAATAATGATAACTCATTTATTAATGGATGAGTCTCAAGAAAATAGAATTGGAGGAGCAGTTGGTTTTAATATGAGAACTGGTGATTTTCATGTGTTTAGGGCAAAAACTGTAATTGTTGCAGCAGGTGGTGCATCTCATATTTTTAAACCAAGAGCAGTTGGAGAGGGCATGGGAAGAACTTGGTATGCTCCTTGGAGTAATGGTTCAGCTTACGCATTACCAATAGCAGCAGGTGCTAAAATGACTCAAATGGAAAATAGAATTGTTTTATGTAGATTTAAAGATGGTTACGGTCCAGTGGGAGCATATTTTTTACATTTAAAAACGTATACTCAAAACGCTAATGGCGAAAATTATGAGAAAAAATGGTACGATCAAACCAAAGAATTAGTTGGAGAATATATTGATCATCACCCAACACCAACTTGTTTAAGAAACCACGCATTTATTCAAGAAGTAGCAGCAGGCGGTGGACCTATCCATATGGTCACGAAAGAAGCTTTCCAAGACCCACATTTAGAGACTGTTGGCTGGGAAAATTTTTTAGGAATGACCGTTGGTCAAGCAGTAGTTTGGGCTTCCCAGAATATTGATCCAAAGTACACTAATCCTGAATTAACAACTTCAGAACCATATGTAATGGGTTCTCATGCGACTTGTTCAGGAGCATGGGTAAGTGGACCAGAAGATTTGTCACCACCTGAATATTTTTGGGGATATAATAGAATGCTTACTATTGAAGGATTATTTGGTGCTGGAGATACAGTCGGCGGAAGTGCTCATAAATTCTCATCAGGCTCATTTACTGAGGGCAGATTAGCAGCAAAAGCAGCCGTTAAGTATATTGAGGACAAAAAAGCTGAAGGTATAAATGTATCTGACAAACAATGTGAAAATTTTAAAAATGCTGTATATAAACCTTTAGAAACATACACAGTTGCACAGAATGAAATTACTGGTGGTACAGTTTCTCCTAGTTATATTTCTCCAATCCAAGGATTACAAAGGCTCCAAAAAATTATGGACGAGTATGTTGGTGGAATAACATCGAATTATATGACTAATGGTAATATGTTGAAAAGAGCTCTAGAACTTTTAGATTGGCTTCAGGAGGACTTAGAAAAAGTAGGAGCTGAAGATTATCATCAATTAATGAGAGCTTGGGAACTTAAACATAGAGCCTTAACTTCTCAATGCGTTACAGAACATACTTTATTTAGAGAAGAAACTCGTTGGCCAGGATATTATTACAGAGGAGATCATATGAAATTAGACGATGACAACTGGCATTGTTTAACAGTTTCAAGAAGAGATCCTAAAACTGGTAAGTTTACAATGGAAAAAGTTCCTGTGTATCACATTGTGGATGAAAATGAGAAGAAGAAGGCCTCATAATCATATTTAAAGAACAAAACATCAATGGATCTTTTAGCTAAATCTGATGAAGAAATATTTGAGATAGGTAAACCTTATTGGGAAAATTTAGTGAGATCCTCAAATCTTAAGGATTATGGAGGATTTACTCGAGATTTTTCAACTCAAATGTTGTTTGGGGCGAATGAAGTTGAGCTTGGGAAGCAATGGGCTAACAACGATCTTATCACCAATCTAACTGAGACTTATGAGCCGTTTGGTACTTTAAGAAGGGGTGAGCATATAACAGTTCTAATCAAGCAAACTAATAAGAAAATTCCTGGAGAATTTTTAGGAAGACTGGTTCTAGGAGTGGAAGATGGCTTGGTAAAGGTCTTTGGTGCAACAATTTATTGAAAAAAAAAGTTTCAGTATAGTTTTAGTTTGACAATTATTTTGCGAGGTGTATTGAGAATTAAAGATGCATCTTACAAATATAAAAATTCATCAAAAAATTGTAGAAAAGAAATCAACACTTATAAAAACAGGGATTTTTTCAACGATAGTTGCTTGTTGGGGTGTAATCTTAGTTGGAACTTTTCTAACTTTTAAATAAATTATATTTATAATTTTTATTTTTAGATGGAAGTTTTTTTACCTATAGCTCAAGTCTTTGTTAATCCAATAGAAATACTTTTATTAAGTGCAATAGTAGGAGTCCTGTCGGGCTTATTTGGAGTTGGTGGTGGATTTTTGATGACACCATTTTTAATTTTTATGGGCATCCCCCCTGCATATGCTGTTGCAAATGAAGCAAATAATATTTTAGCAACCTCAGTATCAGGATCTACTACTCACTATTTAAAAAATACTTTAGATTATAAAATGGGTTTTATGATTGTAATTGGCGGCTCAATAGGAACAGCCCTAGGAATTTATATGTTTACTTATTTTAAAGATATTGGGAAAATTGATACTGTTATTTCTTTGGCCTACATGTACATACTTGCAATTATAGGTACATTGATGTTGGTTGAAAGCTTAGGTGAAATTGACAAAGCAAAAAAAAATATTGTAGAGAGAAAAAAATTACATGTTCACTACTGGATACATGGGCTTCCAGTAAGAATGAGATTTCCAAAATCAAAATTATATGAAAGTATATTTACACCCATTCTAATTGGGTTAGCAGTTGGTTTTATAGCTGCAATTATGGGTATCGGTGGAGCTTTTATTTTAGTTCCAGCAATGATTTATATTATCAAAATGCCTACCAAATTAGTTCCTGGAACATCTTTATTCGTTACTATATTTGTAAGCGTAATAGTTACTTTTTTACATTCATTCAACTATGGTTCAATAGATTTAATGCTAGTTGTTATGTTGGTAGTAGGATCAATTATTGGTGTACAAGTAGGTCAAAAACTTGGAGAACAGATAGATAGCTCTGGATTAAAAGCATTGTTAGCAATATTATTATTAGTTGTAGGAATAGTAATTGCTTATGATACTTTTTTTGCAGAAGAAATTCATAACGAAACGATCAAAATATTAAATAAAGATTTAAATTTTTTTTCAAAATTTATTTTAGAGTTTTCTAAGGATATGCCTTTTTTTTATGGACTATTTTCAATTTTGTTTGCAATTCTTCTTGGAATTGGAGCCGCTTTTATCAGAAGGTTTATCTCAAAATTTAGGGAAAAATATTTACCTAATACGATGAAACAATCTAAATAAATAATTTTAAAAATTTTCGAAAAATTAATTAATCAAGCACTTCTATAAAGTTTAGTCATTACAAATTCTTTATGACCCAAAGCTTCTGCACAAGTTAATCTTCCGTTTGCTACTCTCATCGTTGTTTTGATTAGCTCGTCTCCTGCTTGAGACAAGTTCATTTCTCGCGAAAGAATCTTTGAAACGTCACAATCAATATGTTCACCCATTCCTTTAACTGTTAAAGGGTTAGCTGTTAGTTTAATAACTGGCTCAATTGGGTTTCCAACAATATTACCTTGGCCAGTTGGAAATAAGTGAATATTAAATCCCGCAGCTGCTTGTAAAGTAACACATTCAGCTGCAGCTGAGGATGTGTCCATAAAATATAAGCCTTTCCCTTTTTTTGGTTCCTCCGCAGGCTCTAAAACATCAACAAATTTACAATTTCCAATTTTTTGAAAATTACCAAAAGCTTTTTCTTCAATTGTGGTCAAGCCCCCCGCAATGTTACCTGCCGTAGGTTGACTTTCAGAAAGATCATCAGTGGCTTCTTTTAAGATAAAATCGTTATACGCACTCCAGGTTTTCATAAATTTATCAGAAGCTTCCTTTGTTGAGCCTCTCTTGGCACAAACTTTTTCAGCTCCCGTTAATTCGGATGTTTCACCAAAACACAAATGAACCCCCATAGGCTCTAATTTATCCATTAGATTTCCAACAGTTGGATTTGAAGCCAAACCTGATGTCGTATCAGACTCACCACACTTTACAGATATCCAAAGATCACTCATTGGACATTCTTCTCTTTGTTTTTCAGAGGCCCACATAACAAATTCTTGTGCTTTTTTTGATGCTTTCATTACTGTTCCAATATCACCAGTACGCTCAATATGAAAACCTTCTACAGGTTTTCCAGTTTTTGAAATTCCATCTACAATCTTTTTTGTCCATTTAGGTTCAATACCAATCACGATTACTGCAGCTACGTTTGGATTACTACCAGTTCCTATCATCGTTCTAAAATGTAATTCTAAATCTGCTCCAAATTGTAGTCTCCCATACGAATGAGGAAGAGCTATTGTACCTTTAATATTATTAGCTACAGCTTCAGCACATGCATTGGAGATGTCATCTACAGGAAGAATGATTACATGGTTTCTAGTTCCTGCTCTTCCATTTTCTCTCTTGTAACCTAAAAAACTTTTTGGGATTTCCATAAAATTACCACTTCTTTGTTTTTACGTTATGAACATGTACATGTTCACCTTTTTTGATTGACTTAACTACTTTACCAATATCGTGGCCATATTTTAAGATTGTATCTCCTTCTTTTAGATCTTCCATTGCAATTTTGTGACCTAAAGGTATTTCATCTACTGATTGAATATTTACCGTACTATTGTTTTCCATTATCCAGCAAGAACAGTCTTGTTTTGGGGTAATTTTTTCAATTACGACTACGCCCACGTTATCTTTTTGGTCGTGAATTATTATGTCAGTAGCCATATATGGTGTCAATTTGATTGTTTGAATTTTTGAAAATCTTATATATTAATCGCACAAATTAATAAATAGTTTTTAAAAATTATTTCACTTTGTAATATAAGAAAGGTTCTATAAATGACTAAAATGACCACAGAGGAAGCTTTTGTAAAAGTTTTACAAATGCATGGTATTGAACATGCTTTCGGAATTATTGGTTCAGCATTTATGCCAATCTCTGATATTTTTCCAGATGCTGGTATTACATTTTGGGATGTTGCTCATGAAACCAATGGTGGATTAATTGCAGATGGCTATACAAGATCAACAGGAAAAATGTCAATGGTCATTGCTCAAAATGGACCAGGTATAACTGGATTAGTGACACCAATTAAAACTGCTTATTGGAACCATACACCTTTATTATTAGTAACACCTCAAGCTGCTAACAAAACTATGGGACAAGGTGGTTTTCAAGAAGTCGAACAAATGAATTTATTTAAAGATATGGTTTGTTACCAAGAGGAAGTAAGAGATCCATCAAGAATGGCAGAAGTTTTAAATAGAGTGATTGAAAAAGCAATTAGAGGCTCAGCGCCAGCACAAATAAATGTTCCAAGAGATTATTGGACACAGGTTATCGATATTGAATTACCACCAATAGTAAGATTAGAGCGACAAGGTGGAGGGGCTGAAGCAATTAATAAAGCTGCAAAACTTTTATCAGACGCTAAGTTTCCTGTTATTTTATCAGGTGCTGGTGTTGTAATTGGAGGAGCAATAGAGGAAACAAAAAAACTAGCTGAAAAATTAGAATCTCCAGTTTGTTCTGGTTATCAACATAATGATAGTTTTCCAGGAAGTCATCCATTAGCTGTAGGACCTTTAGGATATAATGGATCAAAAGCTGCAATGGAATTAATTTCTCAAGCTGATGTTGTTTTAGCTTTGGGAACTAGATTAAATCCGTTTTCTACGCTTCCAGGTTATGGAATTGACTATTGGCCAAAAAAAGCAAACATTATTCAAGTAGATATTAATCCAGATAGAATTGGCTTAACTAAAAAAGTAACTGTCGGAATCAGTGGAGACGCAAAATTAGTTGCTCAACAAATATTTGAAAAACTTTCTTCAACCGCTGGAGATATTGATAGACAAAAAAGAAAAGATTTAATTCATCAAACTAAATCAGCATGGTTACAAAAGTTATCAAGCTTAGATCATGAAGAAGATGATGAAGGAACAGTTTGGAATAAAGAAGCAAGAGAGAGAGATAAAGACAGAATGTCACCAAGACAAGCTTGGAGAGCAATTCAAGCTGGAATGCCAGATGATGTAATTATTTCAAGTGATATTGGAAATAATTGTGCAATAGGTAATGCATATCCTACTTTTGAAAAACCAAGAAAATATTTAGCCCCAGGCTTATTTGGTCCTTGTGGTTACGGGTTTCCTTCAATATTAGGCGCAAAAATTGGATGCCCTGATGTACCAGTTATCGGTTTTGCAGGAGATGGTGCATTTGGAATAAGTATGAATGAAATGAGCTCTTGTGCGAGAGAGGAATGGCCCGCGATAACAATGGTTATCTTTAGAAATTACCAATGGGGTGCTGAAAAAAGAAATACAACACTTTGGTTTGATAATAATTTTATTGGAACAGAGCTTGATCCAGAATTAAGTTATGCAAAAGTTGCGGATGCTTGTGGTTTAAAAGGGGTAACAGTTAGAACAATGGAAGAAACAGCCCAAGCTATAAAGCAATCTTGTGAAGAGCAAAAAAAAGGAATTACAACATTTATTGAAATAATTCTGAATCAGGAGCTTGGTGAACCTTTTAGAAGAGATGCCATGAAGAAACCTGTGAGAGTAGCCGGTATTGATAAGGCTGATATGAAGAAACAGCCTTCTTTGACATAGTAAAATCTTCCAAATATTAAACTATTATCGTAAACTTTTATTATGGAAGTTATTAATGATAACAGTTGTAGCTGGATAAATGATCTTAATTTAAGAAGCAATGTACAAAGCCTTTCATCAAATTTAGATTGTGAATGGTTAATTATAGGTGCAGGCTATACAGGTCTTTCTGCAGCAAGAAAATTAGGACAACTTTATCCTAATAAAAATATTATATTGGTTGATGCTCAACTGGCAGGAGAAGGTGCAAGCTCAAGAAACTCAGGTTACCTAGTTGACACAACATTAAATGATGGTTTTACCTCTAATAAAAAATTAGAAAATTATAAAAAAAAGACAAATATTTATAAACTAGGAATAGAAGCAGTAAAAAAATTTATTAAAGAATATCAAGTAGACTGTGACTGGAATGAATGTGGAAAATATTTTGCATCATCAAAATTAGAAGATAAAAAAACTTTACTAAATTTTTCAGAAACTTTATCTAAATTAGGTTTCGAACATAATTTGTTATTTAATAAAGATCTTAAAAAAAGATTAGGTACCAATTTTTATAATATTGCTCTTTATACAAAAGGAGGAATTTTATTACATCCAGGTAAATTGGTTAGAGCAATGATTGATACATTACCAAAAAATGTAGATCTTTATGAAAATTCGTTATTATTAGATTGGAAAAAGATTGATAATAGAATTAATTGTATTTTTCAAAATGGATTAATTAAAACTAAAAAGATTATTTTTGCGACTAATGGATTTTTAAAATCTCTTGGTATTAAATCAAATTACAATTTTCCAATTACATTAACCGCAAGTATGACAAGACCTTTATTAGATAAAGAATTTGAGTCTATCGGAAAACCTAAAGAGTGGGGTGTCTTACCTATTAGACCAATGGGAGCAACAATAAGAATGACTAAAGACAGGAGAATATTAATTAGAAATACAGCAGAAGTTTTTAATCCTTATAAAATGCCTAAAATGGAGTTAGATAAAAGATCTATCAATCAAAAAATAGGAATTAAAAAAAGATTTCCTAAACTTCCAGAAGATATTATTCAATCATCATGGTCAGGAATAGTTTCAAGATCTAGAAACAGTTCTCAAATTTTTGAAAAAATAGATCAAAATATATTTGTAGCAGGTTGCTATAATGGGTCTGGTATTGGCGTGGCAACTTTATTTGGTGAACAAATAGCAGTTAAAGCGTCTGATGAATATTCAGAAGAAATTAAAATTATAGAAGAAAGAAAAAAGCCTACTTGGCTCCCTCCAGAACCTTTTTTAAGCATAGGTGTTAGAAGTAGACTAATTTACGAAAGAGCAAGAGCTCAATCTGAAATTTAAAATAAATTAAAAAGTTTTTTGAAAGTGTTAAAGTTTTTTTAATTTTGCAAAATGTGCAAATTTTTTTGTAATAAATTTTAAGTCTTTGAAACTTAAACCTTGGTGACATCCTAAAAGAATTCCATTCTTCATTACATCATTAGCTATTTGACCACTTTTTTTATGTGCTTTGTAATATAAATTTTTCATAATTGGTTGTCTTAAAATATTCCCAGTAAATATGGTTCTAGTTTGAATATTATTCTTTTCATAAAAAATCTGTAATTGTTTTCTATTAAATTTTTTATTTTCTTTAATAACTAATGGAAATGCTAACCAAGGTGTTTTTACACCAGGATATGTTTCTGGTAATTTAAAATATTTTGAAAATTTTTTGAAATATTGTTTTAAAAAATTAAAATTTCTGTCTCTTAAATTTATATTTTTATTCAACTTTTTTATTTGCTCTAAAGCAAATGCAGCAGAAATTTCAGAGGGTAGAAAATTATAACCAAGTTCAGAAAATATATATTTTTTATCGTATTGAATTCCTGATATTTTTACATTAAATCTATCTTCAATCTTTTCCGACTCGTTAAAAGTAGCTGAGGATCTTCCCCAACCCCTAAGAAGCTTTGCATGTTGGTAGAGTTTATAGCTATTAAAACATGCAATACCACCAGATCCTGCTCCATTTATTATATGTGATGCATAAAAACTATTAGTTGTTATGTCAGACAATTTTCCTAAATCTTTATTATTTACTTTGTAACCAATAGTGTCTGCTGAATCTTCAATAACTTTAAGATTATATTTTTTGGCAATTAAGTTTATTCTATTCCAGTCAGCTATATTACCTAATAAATTTGGAATAATCATAGCAACAGTTTTTTTATTTATTGATTTTTCGATTTGTTCAGGGTCAGCTAAAAACTTGTTTTCAACTGAACCAATAAAATGTGGTATTAAACCAAGTTGATATATTGGCGCAACAGTTGTTGCAAAAGTTAAAGATGGTGTAATAATTTCGCTTCCCTTTTTAAATTTAAAAGAACTTAGTGCTAATAAGTTTGCTGATGAGCCTGAATTAACCATTAGCCCATATTTTTTCCCAAACATTTTAGCAACCTTATTTTCTAATTTTTTAACATGAGGTCCATCAATAAGGTTTAAGCTATTATTCTTTAAAACATTTACTACAGCCTTAACTTCTTTGTTATCATAAACAGCTTGTCCATAATAAATTTTATGCATTAGGCTTTGATACAGAATAATAAAATAAAAACAATATGGTATTTTTGTTAAATATATATTTTTTTTAAGAAAAAAAATTAAATTATAGTCGTTTTTACTGTTCCTAAATTTTTGATCGAACCAACATATAAACCCTTACTTTTAATAGGCACAACTCCGACTGATGATCCAGTAAATACCCAAAAATCTTTTTTTAAATTAATTTTGTCTTTTTTAACCTTATTTAAAACAAATCTAAGTGAATTTAATGGATTTATATAAACCGTGTTAGTATTTCCATTTACACTTTGATTAATCTTTTTATTTAAAATATTTGTTTTTAAATTTCTAATATTAATTTTTTTATATTTTTTTATTGGTCCAATTAAAAATTTTACATTAGCACCAAAATCGCTACATAAATCTCCAAAAGATGAAATTCCCTTCTTTTTTTGCCTATAACCAACAATCTCTATACAAGGCGCCATATGAGAAATATATTTTGTGATATTTCTCATTGTAATTAACTTTTTATCATTAAAAAAAGATTTTTTGACTTTGTAACAAACTTCTAATTCAATACCTAAAGTACTTTTATTAATCTTTACTTTTTTACCACTTTTTAAAACATTTCTTTTATAAACAGATGCATAAAAAGGCTCTTTTTCCTTAAATTTTTTAATTAATGGAATACCTGTTCCAGCAGCCTTAAAGCCAATTGTAGGAAGTTTTATTTTACTTTCACATAACAATCTTAATTTTTGAGCTTCTTTAAGTTTTTTTGTAAATTTAGAGGGAATAGGTGAAATAATTTTGTTTTTAAGAAAAGCACTTACAAGTTTGTCAGATGTTTTTTCTATTAATGATTTCATAATTTCAATTTATAACTGACATTGGATCGAGTCTAGTTTGAAACCAATTAATTCTAAAATCTAAATGTGGCCCTGTAGATCTACCAGTTGAACCAACTGTTCCAATTATATCACCTTGATTAATTTCATCATTAACAGAAACTAAAATTGTTTCCAGGTGGGAATATATTGTCGATATACCGTGACCATGATCCATAATAATTGTTCCTCCGGTGTAATATAAATCGTTTTCTGCCATAGTAACAGTTCCAGAACCAGAGGACTTAATCATGGTACCTTGTTTTGCAGCAATATCAATTCCATAATGAGGCCATTTTGGCTTACCATTCAAAATTCTTTGACTTCCATAAACTCCACTAATAATTCCTTCAACAGGCATAATAAATTTTTCTTTAAAAAAAGGCAGATTTGAATTAATAGATCGAGCTTCTCCAATTTTGTTATTTTCTTCTTTAATTCTTTTATACACAGATTCTGGTGGGGTTACTTTACTTTCCTCTAAGCCATCTATTCTTTGAATATTATATTTCCTTTTTAAAACTTTTTTAACAATTATATCTTTTTTACTATTAAAAATTTTTGTGACCGTGATATCAAATTTTCTGTCACGATCTATTCCAAATACAAAATAACCATCTTTAGAAACTTTTACTTTTTTTTTATCTATAAAAATTTTTGCAGAAGGATCAGTAACACCTACAATGTAATGACCTTGTAAAAACTTACCCTTAAATTCAACTGCATTTAATTGTGTTGTAACAAAAAGGATTATTAAGAAAAATAATCTAAATATTATTTTGCTGTCCATCCACCATCAACCAATAACGAAGTTCCTGTAATCATAGAAGCTGCATTTGAAGACAGAAATACTGCTGCGCTAGCAACATCTGAAAGTTCCGCAAATTTTCCTAGTGGGATATTTCCTAAAACTTCTTTTTTAAATTTTTTACTTTTTAAAAATTTTTTTGTCATAGGAGTGACCACAAAAGTTGGGCAGACTGTATTAACTCTTATATTATATTTAGCTAGATCGATAGACATACCCTTCGTAAGACCTTCCAATCCAAACTTAGTCATATTATAGACACTTCTTATTGGTCCACCAACATGTCCCATTTGAGAAGACATATTAACAATTGAACCACCATTGTTTTTTCTATTATTTGATTTTATCATTTTAAGTGCGCATAATTGCGCGAGATTAAAAGTAGCCATTGTATTAATCTTTACTAGGTATTCCATATTTTTAGTTTTAACTTTTGTAAAATGCTCAGGGATATTATTTCCAGCATTATTGATTAAAATATCTATTTTAGGTTGTTTATTTATAATTTCTTTAATTTGATTATAATTTGTAATGTCACAAACATAAGAGATGCATTTTCTTTTAAGTTTCTTTATTATTTTAGAAACTTCATCTAAATCTTTTTTTGTTCTACTAATAATCACTAAATTAGCACCAGCCTCTGCCAAAGCAATTGCACAAGCTCTACCAATTCCTTTTCCAGCACCAGTTACTACAGCAGTCTTATTTTTTAGGTTATAGTTTTTTAAGTACATTACAAAAATAATATTTGAATATCAGTATAAATCAATTCAATAGCAACAATTAAAATTGCTAATAATCCAGCCCAAGCAATCCATTTATATCTTTTTATCCAATTTGAAATTAATGTTGCGGCAAAAGCCATGAGTAAAATCGATAAAACTAATCCAAATACCAATAAACTATAATGATCACCAGCAGCGCCAGCCACTCCCAAAACATTATCTAAACTCATTGTGAAATCAGCCAATAAAATTGTCCAAATGGCTTTAAGAAAACTTGAATTATCAACTTTAATATCTTCATTATGATCAGAACCTGCAATCACATCAGTATAAAGTTTGTAAACTATATAAAGCAAAAGAACTCCCCCAAGAAGTCTTAATCCAGTTATCTGTAGTAAATATGCTGTAAGTAAAGTTAAAATTATTCTTAAAATAACAGCACCACCTATGCCCCAAAAAATAATTTTTTTTCGTTGCTCTAAAGGAAATTTTGATGCGACCATCCCAATTATTATTGCATTATCTCCAGCTAAAACTAAATCAATTAAAATGATTTGAGTTAATATTGTCAGCTGTTCTGGAGTAAAGAATTCCACAAACATTAATTTGTAAGTATCATATCTGCACCTTTTTCTGCAATCATTATTGTTGGTGCATTTGTGTTTCCCGAAGTAATATTTGGCATGATTGATGCATCAATCACTCTTAAGTTTTTGATACCTTTTACTCTAAGTTTTTCATCAACTACAGCCATATCATCCTGTCCCATCTTACATGTTCCCACAGGATGAAATATAGTTTGAGCATGATTAGATGCTTCTTTAACTAATTCTTCATTATCATCAATATGTATTCCAGGTCTATATTCCTCTGGAGAATATCTTTTAAAAGTTTCTGATTCCATTATAATTTTTCTTGTTAATTTAAGTCCTTTAGCAGCTATTAATCTATCATTCTCAGTTGATAAATAATTTTGTTTTATTTTTGCATAAACTCTAGAGTCTCTATCAACTATATTCACATGACCTCTGCTTGTAGGTTTTATGTTGGAGACAGTTGGCGTGAAAGCATGAAATTCATGATTTTTTGAGGCACCTAAAGTATCCATACTCATAGGTTGAACATGCCATTGTAAATCAGGCAATTCTAATGAGGGATCACTTTTAGCAAACATACATAATTGACTCGCACCCATCGTCATTGGACCACTTCTTTTAAAAACATACTCTAAACCAATCATCAAATTTCCAAACAAACTATTAATTTTTTTATTTAGTGATTTTAAACCTTTAATTTTATAAACAGGTCGCAACATTAAATGATCATGTAAATTTTCACCAACACCATTCAAATTTTGTATTATATCTATTCCTAGATTTTTTAATTTCTCAGAATTTCCTATACCCGATACTTGTAATATCTGTGGTGACCCAATAGAACCAGATGAAAGAATTATTTCTTTATTTACTTGAACTTTTTTTAATTCATTATCTTGCCAATACTCCACAGCTTTTGCTATTTTTTTTTCAAAAGTAATTTTTTTAACATGTGCGTGAGTAATAATTTTTAGATTTTTTCTTTTTTTAATAGGATTTAAATAACCAACAGCTGTGCTACATCTAAAACCGTCTTTTTCTGTTACTTGAAAATAACCACAACCATGATTGTTTCCTGTATTAAAATCCTTAGTTTTTGGAATACCGAATTCCTCGGCTGCATTTTGAAACTCATCTAAAAGTGGCAAATGTATTCTTTGGTCAGAAACCGATAATGGACCTCCAACTCCATGAAATTCATTTTCACCTCTCTCTTGATTTTCTGATTTAATAAAATATGGTAAAACATCATCCCATCCCCAACCAGTATTACCAAGCTGTCTCCAAATATCATAATCTCTGTGCTGACCTCTCATGTAAAGAAGTCCATTGATTGAAGAACTACCACCCAGCGTTTTACCTCTTGGATATCTGATTGAAATGTTGTTCATACTTTTGTCAGGTTCTGTTTTGTAGCACCAGTCAGTTTTTGGGTTATGCATAGTTTTGAAATAACCAACGGGAATATGTATCCAAGGATAATTATCCTTGCCACCTGCCTCTATAAGTAGTACTTTATTCGAAGAATTTTCAGATAATCTGTTGGCCAAAACACATCCAGCTGATCCTGCTCCAAGAATTATAAAGTCAAATCTATCCATAAAATATAACTGTTATAAATTAATTTTTTTTTTTTGAAACTTTTATGAATAAATATATTAATTTATTCAATATTAACACTTGTTTTAAATTATAATTTTTGATTAGGTTTCATTTTAAAAAAATAAAGAGAGGGAAAAAATAAATGAAAAAAATCATTTCAATGTTATTTGCTTCGCTATTAGTACTTGGATTTATATCTAATGCTAATGCAGCAAAAACACTAAAATGTCAGACAGTTCTTAACACTAAAGCTGATGAAGTTAAAATGTTAAAAGACTTTACTGACACAGTAACAACTTTAACAAGTGGTTCTTTAAAATTTGAAATTTTACCTGCTGGTGCTGTTGTTGGAGTTAAAGAAACACTAGATGCAGTCGATAAAGGTTTAATTGATTGTGGATTTGCTTGGACACACTATTGGTCGGGTGATCATCCTGCTGCTATGTTATTTGGTTCGCCAGTAGCTGGTGGTGGAGTTGGTATCGACAATATAGCATTCTTATCATGGTTCCAATATGGTGGTGGTAAAGAATTATACGACCAACTATGGAAAGAAATGGGAAGAGACATTAAAGGATTTATGATACAACCAGTCGGACCAGAAGCTTTGGGTTGGTTTCCAAAACCAATTAAAGATATGGCTGACTTTAGAAAATATAAATTCAGAACTCCTCCAGGAATTCCAGGACAAACTTATAAAGATATCGGAATTGCATCTGTAGCAATGGGTGGTGGAGATATTCTACCAGCTTTAGAAGCAGGTACAATTGATGCTGCTGAATGGTGTTGTCCAAAACCAGATTTAACTTTTGGTTTCCAAAAAGTATTGAAGCACTACTACCTACAAGGTTTACACCAAGTAGTCGTAAATGCTGACTTTTATATTACTGGAAAAACTTACAATGCAATGTCTGATCATGAGAAGAAGTCTCTTGAAGTAGCTGCTAATGCATCATTAGCAAAATCTTTAAGTTACAGAATCTATGAGAATGGTAAAGCTTTGAAAGAACTTACAGAAGTTCATGGAGTAATTTTAGAAGATACACCTTCAGATTATTTTACAGAATATATGGCTGCTGCAAAAGCTTCTTTAAACAAGAATGCTGCAGAGAACAAATTTTTCAATGAAGTATATACTTCAATGAAAGAATTTGCTGATATAGCAGTTCCTTTCTGGAGCGGTTCTCAAATGTCAAACGCTAAGCTAGGAATGGCTCACGCAGCAACATTAAAGTAATCAGTAATTAATCTAGATTCAATTAGAGCGGACTTAAAAGTCCGCTCTAGTTTTTTTAACTTAAATTATATGGCAGACGAACCGGGTAAACTAGATATATCAGATGAAATGATAGCCGAAAGGCGAGGCGGTTCGGGAAAAATGCCAGATGATATGCCATTATGGATGGCAAAATCTATTACAAGTATTGATAAATTTAGTAAGTGGATTGGTAATATAGTTTGTTGGATATTAATACCACTAATTTTTGCAATGACTTATGAAGTATTTGCAAGAAAATTATTTTTAGCTCCTACTATTTGGGCTTATGATATAAGTAGATTTTTATATGGAGCTCTTTTTATGCTTGGCGCAGGGTACGCGCTTTCAAGAGGTGTTCATATAAGAGCAGATTTTTTATATAGAAATTTCAAAACTAAAAACCAAGGTTTAATAGATTTTTGGTTATATCTTTTATTTTATTTTCCAGGCTTGATTGTTTTTCTTTATATGACCATAGGTTTTGTTGGAGAGTCGATTCAAAGAGGAGAAAGAGGCATGGATACCACATGGATGCCTTATATGTGGCCAATAAAAACTTGCTTACTAATTGGTATAATATTTTTACTTATTCAGGGTTTTTCTGAATTATTAAAAAGTTATTGGGCAGCCAAAAAAGGTAAATGGCCTGGAGAGACTAAATGATAGCTGAGTTTATAGATCCAGCGATTTTGGGGTTTATTTTAGTTGGAGTAATGCTTTTTGCAATATTTGTAGGATTCCCAATTTCATTTACTCTAATTTTTTTAGGTTTCGTATTTGGTTATTTAGGATTTGGTAAATTAGTTTTCTATTTGATGACATTACAGTTTTCCATGGTGATGACAGAACAGACACTCGCCGCCGTACCACTCTTTGTTTTTATGGGAATTATGATGGAACAGGCAGGTTTAATGGAAAGATTATTTTCAGCTTTTCAAATGATGTTGGCAAAAGTAAAAGGTTCTTTATATTATGCAGTATTATTTGTTTCTGTAATATTTGCTGCTGCTACAGGAATTGTAGGAGCTTCAGTTACAATTCTAGGGATTATGGCGGCTAAATCTATGAATAGATCTGGTTATGATGTTAGACTCGCAGCAGGAACAATTACAGCAGGTGGAACTCTAGGAATTTTAATCCCACCTAGCATCATGTTAGTTGTTATGGGGCCAATTATGGAAATCCCAGTTATAGATTTATTTGCTGCTGCGATTTTACCTGGGATACTTCTTGCAAGCTTATATGCAGGCTACACCACAATTAGATGCATGATTAATCCTAAATTAGGACCAGTGATCCCTGAAGATATGAGAGCGGCTAGCATGAAAGATGTTTGGATTGAATTTTTTTTAGGGTTGGTGCCACCGGCAGCTTTAGTATTTGCTGCATTAGGAAGTATTTTATTTGGTTTTGCTACCCCCACTGAGGCTGCAGGATGTGGAGCAATGGGAGCCTTATTACTTTCATTAGCTTATAAAAAATTAACTTTTTCAAAATTACAGGAAGCTTTAGTAAAAACTTTAGAAATAACAGCTTTAATAATGGTATTAGTTGCAGCTTCAAATTTTTTTGGTGCAGTTTTTGCAAGATTAGGAACACCGACTTTATTAACTGAATTTTTATTAGGTCTAGAAATGAATAAATATCTTATTCTAGCAATGGTTATGGTAATGATATTTTTATTAGGATGGCCTTTAGAATGGGTGCCTATAGTAATGATTATCGTTCCAATAATATTACCATTGATTGAGGCTTTAGGATTTAATTTAACTTGGTTTGCAATTTTAGTTGCAGTCAATTTACAAACTGCCTGGCTCTCTCCACCAGTTGCACTATCAGCATATTTTTTAAAAGGAGTCGTACCAGAATGGGATCTTAAAGATATATATTATGGAATGATGCAGTTTATGATTCTACAGGTAATTGGTTTAATTTTAATTATTATCTTTCCTAAAATTGCTCTGTGGTTACCAACTCTGTTATATGGACAGTAAAAAATATTAGTTTAATATCATCATAGTGAGTCAAAATAAAATTAATGAAAAAATTATTAATTGGGAATTAGTTGGAATTAACCCTGCAACTAAAAACTGGGACTGGAAAGATCTTTTTTGTTTTTGGAGTGTTAGTATTCAAAGTATTATAGGTTTTTCACTAATTGCTTCATTATATACAATATATGATCTAAATTCTTTTGTTGTTTTTTTTGGATCTATTTTGGGTTCATTATTAGTTTATTTTTTTTCAAATTTTATGGGTAAACCTTCTCAAAAGTATGGATTACCATTTGCAACTTTATTAAGATCATCATTAGGCTACTCAGGAGCAAAGTTTTTTGGACTTTTAAGAAGTTTAGTTGGAATATTTTTTTTTGGTATACAAACATATTTTTTATCAAAAGCTATAAGTTATTTAATTAGAATTTCGTTATTTACTTTTGACAACTCAATTCTTGATAAAGAAATTTTTTTAACCTTTTTAATTGGATTAAACATCATAGACTGGGCGGCTCTTGTACTTTGTATAATAATTCAAATTTATATTTTTAGTAAAGGAATGTTATATAACAGAAAAATTATTAATTTTTCTGCAATCATAGTTTATTTAGGATTAATATTTTTTACCCTGATGATTTTATTATCAGATGTTAAGCTTACTACTACAGCTTTTAAAGAAATTTTGAATTTTAAAAATTTTTTAACTTATAGCAACCTAGTTCCAATAATGAGTGTTGCTGGAACAGTTTTTGCATATTTCTCAATCATTATAATAAGTCTTGGAGATTTCACGCGCTATATTAAAAATGAGAAACAATTAATAAATGGTAATTTAACTTTACTCTTAAATCTGGTTTTATTTTCTATTTTTGCAGTATTTATAGTTGCAGGTTCAGATGTTTTTTTAAATCAAAAATTTGAAGATATCGAGAGAGTATTTACAAATCCGACAGATATAATTGGTAAATTTGATAATTTACAGATTACTGTGATAGTTTTATTTTTTATTATAATTGCTTCAGCTTCAACTAACTTAATAGCAAACTTGATTCCCTCACAATATTCATTAATTAATTTTCAACCAAGTAAATTAAATATTAAAAACGTTAGTTATATAATAGGTTTTTTGGGATTTATAATAGGAATGTCTTGGCCCACTCTATTAAGTCAAATTGGTATACTTTCATTTGTTGATACTTTCAGTTCTTTCTTTGGTCCAATTAGCGGTGTAATGATAGTAAATTATTATATTATAAATAAATCAAATTTAATTATAAAAGATATACATTTGTTATCATCAAAAAGTTCTTTTTATTTTTCAAAAGGTTGGCATTTAAAAGCTATTTATTCTTTAATCATTGGTTTTATTTTTGCCTCATCTACTATATGGAATTTTAACTTAATGTTTTTACAATCTTATTCGTGGATTATTGGAGCATTAGTTTCTGGGTTTATATATTATTTGTTAGATAGAAAATAATTAGATGAATAAAATTAACTTTAATTTTGATAAAAGAACTGCAGTAATAACTGGTGGTGCTCAAGGATTTGGACTTGATATTGCAAAAAGGTTTTTAAATTCAGGGGCAAAAGTAATTATTTGGGATATAGATCCTGAAATGACAGAAAAAACAGTTAAAGATTTAAATAATTCAAATTTAAGTTCAAAAATTGTCGATGTATCAAATTTTAATGAAGTTGAAAAATGTGTTAGTGAAATCATTAAAGAGTCTAACGTTGATATTTTAATAAATAATGCAGGAATAACAGGTCCAACATCAACACTATGGGAATATGATGTAGAAATTTGGAAAAAAGTTGTAGATATTAATTTAATTGGCACTTTTAATTGTTGTAAAGCAATAGTACCAAATATGATAAAAAATAATTATGGCAGAATAGTTAATGTTGCGTCAGTAGCTGGAAAAGATGGAAATTCAAATGCAAGTGCTTATAGCGCTGCAAAAGCAGGAGCAATAGGATTAACAAAATCTTTAGGTAAAGAGCTTGCTAACAAGAACATAGCTGTCAATGCAGTTACACCAGCAGGAGCTAAAACTCGAATTCTAGACCAAATGACCAAAGAACATGTTCAAAGAATGCTATCAAAAGTGCCAAGAGGAAGATTTCTAGAGGTTGAAGAATTTACCTCATTAATTTGCTGGCTTTCTTCTGAGGAAAATACTTTTTCAACAGCTGCAGTATTTGATATTAGTGGTGGCCGATCAACCTATTAACTTCTAGGTTTTTGCTCAATTATTTTAATATTGTTAATTTTTGCTCTACTAAACTTGATATCTTTTGACATAACTGGTGCAAAAATCATTATAGACCAGTAAATAAGGAGTATAAAAATTGATATTGTCTTCATATTATTTATATAGAACTAAATAATGAATTTTGAATGTTTAAATTTTGTCTAAATAATGTATTAAGAATTTTTTTTAAATTTAATGAAACTTTTTTTTAAAATTTTATTTTCCTTAATTTTAGCTGTTAACACTTTGTTAGCAGATGAAGTGAAAGTATTTGATTTTACAGAAACAGAGCTTACAGAACTTAAAGTAAGAAAGGTTAGAGGGGCTGATAATAAAACAGTTTATAGTATTGGAACAAATGAGAATGGGAATTATCTGAAATCAGTTGCAAACAATGCTGCCTCAGGTCTAGGCAAAGAAATAAAGATTGATTTAAATAAGACCCCATTTATTAATATTACCTGGAAAATTGAGAAAGATTTATCTGGCATTAAAGAAAATACAAAAAAAGGACACGATTTCGCTGCTAGAGTTTTTGTAATTAAAAAAACTGGAGCTACACCGCTATCAAATAGAGCCATTAATTATGTGTTTTCAAGTAATAATGAAATTGGATTGAGTTGGCCTAGTCCATACACAAAAAAGTCAATAGATAATGTTTTAGCAAGTACAAAAGATAGTCTTAATGAGTGGATAACTGTAAAAGCTAATGTTAAAGAAGATTTTAAGAGATTTCATGATTTAGATGTAAATGAGCTTGATGGACTTGCCATTATGTCAGACACTGACAATTCCAAAATGAATTCAGTTGCTTATTTTCAGAATATTTATTTTTCAGCTCAATAATTTGATATAATATTAATATGCATGAAAATTTCTTTCATAAACTAAAGGTATATTATGAAGATACTGATGCGGGGGGTGTTGTATATTATGCAAACTATCTAAAGTTTTTGGAAAGGGCTAGGACAGAAGCTCTTAATTCTATTGGGTACAGTAACCAAAAAGTAAAAAAAGATTTTGGATTACTAATCATAGTAAAAGCTTGTAATATTGATTATAAAAAACCAGCCTATCTTGAAGATGAGATTACCATAAGATCTTTCGTAAAATCTATCACCAAAACATCTTTTTTTATGAACCAAATAATTACAAGAAGTGATGAAAATATAGTTGAGGCACAAGTTCATCTTGTCTTTGTTGATGCAAAAGGCAAACCAGTTAAAATACCAGATGAAATTTACTCAAAATTCAAACCTTATTTTTGTGATACTATTAAAACTTAGCTAGTTTTTTTGCTTTTTTGAACAAATTTACCATCATCTTTTCAGAAATTAATTTTGTATTAACGTTTCTTGGACTTGGGTGGTAACTCGATAAAATTATTAAATCATTAGGCAAAAATTTTGTTTCACCATGTTTGAAAGTAAATCTATCTTTTATATTATATTTTTGTTTATATAGTTTTATACAATTATCAAAAGCAACCTTACCTAATGTCACTATTACTTTAAGTTTTTTAAGAAATAGTATCTCTTCATCAAAAAATTTAGAACAATTTGAAATTTCATTACTTAATGGTTTATCTTCAGGTGGAACACATTTAAGTATATTAGTTATATAAGTTGATTTTAATCTTAAATTGTCATTTAAATTTTTTGAAAATGGTGAGTTAGAAATTCCTACTTCATATAAACATTTAAATAAAAAATCTCCAGATTTATCTCCTGTAAAAGCTCTTCCTGTTCTAGTTCCACCATGAGCAGCAGGCGCTAGACCAATAATAGCTAATTTTGAATTTAAATCTCCAAATCCAGGAACTGGTTTACCCCAATAAATTTCATCAATATTTTGTTTTCTTTTTTTAATACTTACTTCTTTTACAAATTTTACTAATCTTGGACATTTTTTACAATTAACTATTGTTTTATTTAATTCGTTTAATCTAATATCCATACAATGAAATTTATAAAATTCTTTATTGTAATTTTTATATCTTTAATCACTCCTATTAAAGCAGATTTAAACAAAAACTTAATTAATCAATTTAAGGAGGGTGGAAAATTAATATTTATTAGACACGCTTATGCACCTGGGAGTGGAGATCCAGCAAATTTCAATTTAAACGATTGTTCTACACAAAGAAATTTGAGTGACGAGGGTAGGAATCAAGCAAAGCTTATTGGTGAATTTTTTATAAAAAACAAAATTGAGATAGATAAAGTCCTGTCTAGTGAATGGTGCAGATGTAAAGAGACAGCAAAAATCGCATTTAAAAATTTTTCTACAAATAATTTTTTAAATTCCTTTTACAGCTTAAAATATGCTGAAAATAAAGATAAACAAGTTAAAGCATTAAATAATTATATTAAAAATTTTGAAAGTAAGAAAAATTTGATTTTAGTAACTCACTATGTCTTAATATCAGAAGTACTCAATTATGGTCCATCCTCAGGAGAAATAGTTGTTTCAGATAAAAATTTAAATATTATAGATACTATAGAAATTAATTATTGAAATTTTATGTCATCAAAAAGAGCAATGAAACAGGCACAAAAACAAGCTTACGCTAAACATAGAAGTAACATTACGAATAATAAATTTTCTATTAAAAAAAAATCTTTTATAAATAAAAAGAAAAAAAGTTAGCTTTCTTTTTTAAATTTTTCGATTTTTTTACATGTGGAAATTTTCGATATTCCTTCCTCATCATTTAGAACAGTTTTCATAAAAATTTCCTGTTTGTCTTTTTCAAAAAGTATTTGAGTATAAAATTGAGGATAACCATGCTTATGAGTAAGTATTTTACCATTTTCTTCATAAATATTTTGAACATATGAATTAGATTTTTTAGTGCTTAGATCAGTCAATCGATATTTTTGATATGTTTCTTCCTTATAAACATAATTTCTAGTCATGATTAGTTCATCAAGATTTAAAATGTACTCATTTTTTAAAAATTCATCTTGTTTGTCATCACAAACGCTCATGATGATTATTTCTGATTTTAAACTTTGAAAAGGTAGAATTATAAAAAAAATTAAGACAAAGAATCTAATTTTTTTCATTTTTTTCGGCAAAAAATATTCCTATTAGAAGCAGAGCTGTCCAACCTAAACCTAAGAGACCTTTTAAAATACTCGTATCTGCACTCCAAATTTTAAGAACTAAGGCTCCAAATATAAGCCCAATAATATAAATTATGATGACTATTGATGTTTTACTCATTTTTTAAGCTTTTTTTAAATAAAGAAATACCATTTTCAATTTTATATGTATAGGACTCTTCAAAACTCTCTAATTGCCAGCCAGAAAGTCTTTTCTTAATTATTTCAAGATTTTTTTTTTTCCATTCATCAGTTGTATTTTCTAATTTCCATATTCTTTTTTCTTCATTATTTCTACCACAACCATAACAATATCCAGTGCTTGGATCACTTTTACAAATGCTAATACAAGGTGAAATAACCATATTAATATTATAACGGAAAATTAATATATTTTACAATAATTGTCGTTGGACAATTAGTTTCAATCATATATAAAATCCACTAAATTTGTGGGGCGATGGCGGAATTGGTAGACGCGTTGGTCTTAGGAACCAATATGGCAACATGTGAAGGTTCGAGTCCTTTTCGCCCTACCATAAAATTTTATTATGAAAGTAACTGTAGAAAATAAAAAAGGACTAAATAAAGATGTAAAAGTTTTCATAGATAAGAAAACTATGTCCACTCATATGGACGAAAAATATGAAGAAATAAAAAGTACCGTTAATTTAAAAGGTTTCAGACCTGGAAAGGTTCCAAAAGAAATTTTAAAAAGACAATTTGGTAAAGCTGTATTTAGCGAGGTTTTAGACAAAGTTTTAAAAGAAACCTCAACGAAAGCTCTACAAGAAAATAAGATTAAACCTGCAGGCCAACCCAAGCTTGATCTTAAAACTTATGGTGAAGATAAAGAACTAGAGTATGTTCTATCAGTTACCGCACTTCCTAAAATTGATGTAAAAGCAATTTCAAGTATAAAATTTGATCAGTATAGTGTAAATATTGACCCCTTAGAGACTGATAAAAGAATTAAAGAGATAGCAAAAAACCAACCAAATTTTAAAGAAGTTCCTTTAGAGACAAAAGCAAAAGAAGGAGATTTAGTTATATTAGATTATAATGCGACAGTAGATGGTAAAAGTTTTAAAGGAAGTGAAGGAAAAAATACACAATTAACTCTGGGAAAAGATTTATTTTTAAAAGGTTTTGATAAACAATTAATAGGTGTTAAAAAAAATGAAACAAAAGTTGTTGAAGCAATATTGCCAGAAAATTTTCCAGAAAAAGAACTTTCTAATAAAAAAGCAAAATTTGATTGTAAAATTACCTCGGTAAAAAAACCTGAAGAGACGGAAATTAATGATGAGTTTGCAAAAAATTTAGGAGCAAAAGATTTACAGGATTTAAAAAAATTAATTTCTAATCAGATAAATGATGAATATAAAAATTCTTTAGATAGGTTGTCAAAGAATCAAATTTTAAAAGAATTAGAGAAGTTTAAAATAGAAGAAATTCCTGAAAACTTAATTGACGAAGAAGTAAAAATTTTATCACAGGGAATGAAAGAAGAAGATGCTAAGAAAAGCAGGAAAAATTTTGAAGAAGTTGCAAAAAAAAGAGTTAAAACTGGTTTAATTTTAAATGAGTTTGGTGAACAAAATCAAATAAAGGTAAGCGAACAAGAACTTCAAGCAGAAATACAAAAACAACTAAGAATGATGCCTGGACAAGAAAAAATGGTTATGGATTTTTATCAAAAAAATCCATCTGCTGTAGCAAGTTTAAGAGGAACTGTGTATGAAGAAAAGATAATTAATCTTATTAAAGATAAGGCTAAAGTAAATAAAAAAGAAATTTCTAAAACTGAAGCTGAAAAAATTTTAAAACAATCGCAAAACCAACAACTCGATCAAGAACTTAAAGATCAAAGAAAACCCGAAAAAAAAATTGAGGTAAAAAAATCTTTAAACAATAAAAATAAGCCAAAATCAATCAAAACTAAATCAACACTTAAAAAAATAAAAAAAGTTAGCAAAAAGTAATCTCAAGTTGTATAAGTAGTACGAATCATTTTTATGAACAAAATTTCAGAGCATATGAGCAATCTAATTCCGATGGTTGTTGAACAATCCAATAAAGGTGAAAGAGCTTATGATATTTATTCGAGACTCTTAAAAGAGAGGATTATATTTTTAACTGGACAAATAAATGACAATGTTGCCTCATTAATAACTGCCCAATTACTTTTTTTAGAGGCAGAAGACCCAAAAAAACAAATTTATCTTTATATCAACAGTCCAGGTGGCTTAGTAACAGCAGGTCTTGGGATCTATGATACCATGCAATATATTAAACCAGAGATCTCCACACTTTGTATTGGTCAAGCAGCTTCAATGGGATCATTTCTTCTTGCAGCTGGAACTAAAGGTAAAAGATTTTCATTACCTAACTCAAGAATTATGGTTCACCAACCTTCAGCCGGATTTCAAGGTCAAGCAACAGACATAGAAATTCATGCAAATGAAGTTTTATCATTAAAGAAAAGATTAAATGAGATTTATTCAAAACATACAGGTAAAAGTGTTGACGAAATTAAAAGCGCCCTTGAAAGAGATAATTTTATGACTGCAGATGTAGCAAAATCTTTCGGTCTTATAGACGAAGTTGTGGAAAAAAGATCTTAATATACAATATATTGAAGTTAGTTAATTTGAAACTTGATATCAATGAGTCTCATATAATAAAGTATTTAAATTGATTCGTTATAAAAATTATGAACACAAATAACAAAAATATTCTTTATTGCTCATTTTGTGGCAAAAGCCAACACGAAGTAAGAAAACTTATTGCTGGACCCACTGTATTTATTTGCGATGAATGTGTTGAACTTTGCATGGACATTATTAAAGAGGAAAATAAAGATACTTTTGTAAAACACCAAGATGGACTTCCTTCACCTAAAGAAATTTGTACAGTTTTAGATGATTACGTAATCGCGCAATCTCATGCTAAAAAAGTATTATCCGTTGCAGTCCACAATCATTATAAAAGATTAAATTATGAGAATAAAACTAGCAAAAACGTTGAGTTGGCTAAATCAAATATTCTTTTAGTTGGTCCAACTGGCTGTGGAAAAACACTTTTAGCCCAAACACTTGCAAGAATTTTAGATGTACCTTTCACAATGGCTGATGCAACTACTTTAACAGAAGCAGGATATGTTGGTGAAGATGTAGAGAATATAATATTAAAATTACTTCAAGCAGCGGATTATAATGTTGAAAAAGCTCAAAGAGGCATTGTGTATATAGATGAAGTAGATAAAATTAGCAGAAAATCAGAAAATCCTTCTATCACCAGAGATGTCTCTGGAGAAGGTGTGCAGCAGGCTTTATTAAAAATAATGGAGGGAACAATCGCTAGTGTTCCGCCTCAAGGTGGAAGAAAACATCCACAACAAGAATTTTTACAGGTTGATACTACAAATATATTATTTATTTGTGGAGGAGCTTTTGCTGGTTTAGATAAAATAATTTCTCAAAGAGATAAAGGTACGTCTATAGGATTTGGTGCAGATGTAAAAAATACTAAAGATAAAAAAACAGGTGAGTGGATGAAAAGTTTAGAGCCTGAAGATCTTTTAAAATATGGTTTAATTCCAGAATTTATTGGGAGATTGCCAATGATAGCAACGCTTGAAGATTTAGATGAAAAATCTTTAATTAAAATTTTACAAGAGCCTAAAAATTCTCTCACCAAACAATATCAAGAGTTATTTAAACTAGAGGGGACGAAATTAACATTTAAAGAAAATGCTTTAAAAGAAATTGCACAAAAAGCTATTAGCAAAAAAACAGGTGCTCGTGGTTTAAGATCAATTTTAGAAAATATTTTATTAAAAACAATGTATGATTTACCAAGTCAAGATAATATAGAGGAGGTTATTGTTGATTCTTCAGCTGTAAAAGGTCAAACACAGCCAATTTTAGTACATTCAAAAGGTGATAGTAAATCAAAAAATAATAAAACCACAGCGGCGTAATACACAATAATAACTACTAAAAAGCTATTGCATTATTAGATATAATCTCCATATTCTAGTAATGGAAGTAAAAATATCATTACCATTATTGCCATTAAGAGACATTGTTGTATTCCCTAGCATGGTTATCCCATTGTTTGTTGGTAGAGATAAATCTATATCAGCACTAAATGAGGTAATGAAAAAGGATAAAAAGATTATCCTTGTGACACAAAAAAATTCAGAAATAGATGATCCAAAAAAGACTGATATTTTTATGTATGGGTGTGAAGGAAGTATCTTACAGCTTCTAAAATTACCCGATGGAACTGTTAAAGTTTTGGTTGAAGGTATTAGGAGAGTTAAAATATTAGATTTTAAAGATAATGAAAAATTTATCACATGTGAATATACTTCATATAACGATATTTTTGATAAACAAGAAGACCTATATCCTTTAGCTGCAACTGCGATGAAGAGATTGGAAAAACTTACATCAATTAATAAAAAAATTTCAAATGAAACTATAAATACAATTAAACAACTAAAAGATCCTTCTCAAATTGCTGATAATATTGCATCACATATTACAGCCACAATTTCAGAGAAACAGCAAATTTTTGAAACAGCTGATGTTAAGAAAAGATTAAATACCATAATTAAAATAATGGAAAATGAGACGAGTATAATTGGTGTTGAAAAAAGAATTAGAGGTAGAGTTAAAACACAAATGGAAAAAACTCAAAGAGAATATTATTTAAATGAACAACTTAAAGCTATACAAAAAGAATTAGGTGAAATTGAAGAAGGAAAAGATGAGAATACAAGTTTAAATAAATCAATCTTAAAAGCTAAAATGCCTAAAGATGTCGAAAAAAAGTGCCTTCAAGAATTAAAGAAACTAAAAAATATGAGTCCAATGTCTGCAGAAGCAACAGTTGTAAGAAATTATTTAGATTGGATGATAGATTTACCTTGGCACAAAAAAAGTGAAGTCGGTATTGATTTAAAGAAAGCTTTGGAAGTTTTAGACAAAGACCATTTTGGTTTAGAAAAAATTAAAGAGAGAATTATTGAGTTTTTGGCTGTGCAAAAAAGAATGGAAAAAATTAAAGGTCCAATTTTATGTTTAGTAGGCCCCCCAGGTGTAGGTAAAACATCTTTAGGAAAATCGATTGCAAAAGCGACTAACAGAGAATTTGTTAGAATGTCTGTAGGTGGTATGCGAGATGAGGCAGAGATAAGAGGACATAGAAGAACTTATATTGGTTCTCTACCAGGTAAAATAATTCAAATGATGAAAAAAGCTGGAACAAAAAACCCTTTAATTTTATTAGATGAAATTGATAAGATTGGAAATGATTACAGGGGAGATCCTTCGTCAGCTTTATTAGAGGCTTTGGATCCAGAACAAAATACAACATTCAACGATCACTATCTTGAAGTAGATTATGATTTGTCTGATGTTATGTTTGTAACCACGGCAAATACTCTTAATATTCTTCCACCTCTACTAGATAGAATGGAAGTAATAAGACTTGCTGGATACACTGAGGATGAAAAGATTAATATTGCCAACAAATTTTTATTACCAAAACAGATTAAAGATAATGGTGTAAAAGAAAAAGAAATGAATTTAAGTAACGATATTATTAAAGAAATAATCAGAAGCTATACAAAAGAATCAGGTGTTAGAAACCTTGAAAGAGAAATTTCAAAAGTAGCAAGAAAAGTTGTTAAAAAAGTTGTTTCAGGTGAGGAAAATCAAGTTAAAATAGATAACAAAAATTTAGCTGATTTTCTTGGAGTTCCAAAATATAAATTTGGTGAATTAGAGTCTAATGATAAAGTAGGTATTGTTACTGGTTTAGCTTGGACTGAGTATGGGGGAGAAATTCTAAAAATTGAAACTGTAACTATGCCAGGTAAAGGTAGAACTCAAATTACAGGTAAATTAGGTGATGTAATGCAAGAGTCCGTAAAAGCAGCAAAATCATTTGTTAGATCAAAATGTTTGGAGTATGGTATTATTCCGCCTCTTTTTGAAAAAAAAGATTTTCACATTCATGTACCTGAAGGAGCAACGCCAAAAGACGGCCCTTCAGCAGGAATAGGTATGGTTACTTCAATTGTTTCATCTCTAACAAACATTTCAGTAAGAAGAGATGTTGCAATGACAGGAGAAGTGACAATTACAGGTCAAGTTCTTCCTATTGGAGGACTTAAAGAAAAATTATTAGCCGCACACAGAGCTGGAATCAAAGAAGTAATTATTCCTAAAGAAAATGAAAAAGATTTAATTGATATGCCAAAAAAAATAATTGACGAGATAAAAATTACACCTGTCGAATTTGCTGATCAAGTTTTAAAAATAGCCTTAACAAAAGAATTAAAAAGAACTGAATGGGTAGAGGTTGATATGAGTAAAAAAGATGATAAATCTCAAGCCAGCATTCAATAATAAATAATTTACTTTATAGTCGCCTTGATGTAATAGTACCGATATTTTGGGGCGGTTAGCTCAGTTGGTAGAGCATCTCGTTTACACCGAGGGGGTCAAAGGTTCGAGTCCTTTACTGCCCACCAAAATATTTTAAGTGGGGGTGTAGCTCAGTTGGTTAGAGCGATCGCCTGTCACGCGATAGGTCGAGGGTTCGAGTCCCTTCACTCCCGCCACTTTTTTAAAGAATTGTTGATAATCATTATCAGTAATCGCTAAAAATGTGACTTTTCTACTCTACAACATGTCATAAAAGTTGCTATATAGACTCACATGTTTCCTGAATTTTTAAAAGAATATTTGCCAATTATACTTTTCCTAGTAATAGCTCTAGGTTTAAGTTGTGCTTTTATAGTTGTAAATTTTATTCTTTCTCCAAAAAATCCAGATCCTGAAAAATTGTCTGCTTATGAATGTGGATTCGAACCGTTTCAAGACTCACGAACAGAATTTGATGTGAGGTTTTATTTAGTCGCAATTCTTTTTATAATTTTTGATTTAGAAATCGCATTTCTTTTTCCGTGGGCAATATCTTTAGGAAATATAGGTATACTAGGCTTTAGTTCAATGATGATTTTCTTATTCATACTTACAGTTGGTTTTATATATGAGTGGAAAAAAGGTGCCTTAGACTGGGAATAATTTTATTTATGAACAATAAAATAGATCAAGTACCTGAAGAATTTAAAAAATTAGCTAAAGATTTTAGTAAGAATGGTTTTATAACAACTTCATTGGATAATCTAATTAATTGGTCAAGATCTGGCTCACTTCATTGGATGACATTTGGTTTAGCATGTTGTGCAGTTGAAATGATGCAGACCGCAATGCCAAGATATGATTTAGAAAGATTTGGTGCAGCACCACGTGGTTCGCCAAGACAATCAGATGTAATGATAGTTGCAGGAACACTCACAAATAAAATGGCTCCAGCACTAAGAAAAGTTTACGATCAAATGCCAGAACCAAGATATGTTATATCAATGGGTAGTTGTGCTAATGGTGGCGGGTATTATCATTATTCATATTCTGTAGTGAGGGGTTGTGATCGAATTGTACCTGTTGATGTTTATGTTCCAGGATGCCCACCTTCAGCAGAAGCATTACTTTATGGAATTTTACAATTGCAAAAAAAAATTAGAAACAAAGGTTCTCTAATTAGATAATTATCATGAATACTTTAATAGAATTAGAAAAAAAAATTAACTCAGAACTTACAACAAAAATAGATCAATCTAAAATTTCACACAATCAACTTTACATTGAAATTAATAAAGAGGATTTGATTGATGTTATTCTTTTTTTAAAAACTAATAAAGATACAAAATTTAGACAGTTAATCGATATAACTGCTGTAGATTATCCAGAAGAACTACAAAGGTTTAAAGTTGTTTATCTTTTATTAAGTCATGAGTTCAATCAAAGAATAATTTTAAGTTATTCAATTAATGAAAATGAAGTCATAAATTCATTGACATCTATTTTCCCAGCTGCGAATTGGATGGAAAGAGAAGTTTTCGATATGTATGGTATAAATTTTAAAGACCATCCAGATTTAAGAAGAATACTTACGGATTATGGTTTTGAAGGTCATCCATTAAGAAAAGATTTTCCTTTAACAGGACATTCAGAGGTCAGATACAGTGAAGACCAAAAAAAAGTTGTAAATGAGCCAGTAAAATTGGAACAAAATTATAGAAATTTTGATTATGAGAGCCCCTGGGAAGGTACTAAATATATAAAAGAACAATCTGAAAATAATGACAAAAAAAATTAAAAATCTTAATTTAAACTTTGGACCTCAACATCCAGCAGCTCATGGTGTTTTACGATTGATTCTAGAATTAGATGGTGAGGTAGTCGAAAAAGCAGATCCGCATATAGGCTTGCTTCACAGGGGAACAGAAAAACTTATTGAAAATAAAACATATATGCAAGCAGTACCCTATTTCGATAGACTTGATTATGTTGCTCCAATGAATCAAGAGCATGCTTTTGCCTTAGCTATTGAAAAAATTTTAAAAATTGATGTCCCTGTTAGAGCACAATTCATTAGAGTTATATTTTGTGAAATTGGCAGAATATTGAGTCATATTCTAAACGTAACTACACAAGCTCTAGATGTTGGTGCTCTTACCCCATCATTATGGGGTTTTGAAGAACGAGAAACTTTAATGACTTTTTATGAGAGGGCTTCAGGATCCAGATTGCATGCAAATTATTTTAGAGCTGGTGGAGTTCATCAAGATTTGCCTGCTAGTCTAGAAGAAGATATATCTAAATTTTGTGAGACATTTCCAAAAATAATTGATGATTTAGAAAACTTGTTGACAGATAATAGAATATTTAAGCAAAGAAATGTTGATATTGGTATAGTAACAAAAGAAGATGCTCTTGATTATTCTTTTACCGGAGTAATGATTAGAGGATCTGGAGTTCCATGGGATTTAAGAAAATCTCAGCCATATGATTGTTATAATCAGTTAGATTTTAAAATACCTGTAGGTAAAAATGGTGATTGTTACGATCGTTATTTATGTAGAATAGAAGAAATGAAAGAGAGTGTATCTATAATAAAACAATGTTTGTCTAAAATGGAAAAAGGACCAATTAAATCACTGGATGGTAAAATTAGTCCACCGTCCAAAAAAGAATTAAAACAATCAATGGAAGCTTTAATACACCACTTTAAATTATTTACTGAAGGTTACAGAGTTCCAAAAGATGAAATTTATACTGCAGTTGAGGCTCCAAAAGGTGAATTTGGTGTTTATTTAATTTCTGATGGATCAAGCAAACCCTATAAATGCAAGATAAGGGCTCCTGGATTTTCACATTTACAATCTATGGATTATTTAATTAAAGGACATATGTTGGCAGATGTGCCTGCAGTACTGGGTTCATTAGATATTGTATTTGGTGAGGTTGATAGATGAGTTTAAAAAGACCTTCAAAAGATCAACCAGAAAATTTTGAATTTAATTCATCTTCAATAGAGGCAGCAAATCAAATTATTTCTAAGTATCCAAAAGGAAAACAACAAAGTGCTGTAATGGCTTTACTTTATATTGCTCAAAAACAAAACGATAATTGGATACCACTAGCTGCAATGAAGTATATAGGAAAATTTTTAGATATGCCATACATTAAAGTTTATGAGGTGGCTACATTTTACTCAATGTATAATTTGTCTCCTGTTGGAAAGTATTTTATACAGGTATGTACCACTACCCCTTGTATGATTAGAGGAGCCAATCAATTAGTAGAGGCGTGTAAGGAAAAAATTTCTGAAAATGAATCTGAACTTTCAAGTGATAAAAGCTGTTCTTGGATGGAGGTTGAATGTTTAGGTGCCTGTGTTAATGCTCCAATGATGCAAATTAATGATGAATATTATGAAGATCTTAACAAAGATAAAACATTGAAAATATTAGATAAAATTTTAAATGGTGAAATACCAAAACCAGGCTCTTACAGAGGAAGAACAAACAATGAGCCCGAAAATAACAGAAAAACACTTATGGATTTAAAAAATGCTTAAAGATAAGGATAGAATTTTTCAAAACTTATATAATGATTTAGGTTCTGATTTAGCTTCGTCTCAAAAAAGAGGTGATTGGGTTAATACTAAGGAAATTACAGACAAAGGAAGAGATTGGATAATTGATGAAATTAAAAACTCACAATTAAGAGGTAGAGGAGGTGCAGGTTTTCCAACTGGATTAAAATGGTCATTTGCACCCAAGGAAGTTGGTTCAAGGCCTCACTATTTGATAATTAATGCTGATGAGTCAGAGCCAGGCACTTGCAAGGATCGAGATATTCTTAGATTTGAACCGCATAAATTAATTGAGGGATGTTTGATAGCATCCTTTGCTGTTCAGGCGCATGTTTGTTACATTTATATTAGAGGAGAATATTTTGTAGATGGTCAAAAACTTCAAGCTGCTATTGATGAAGCATATAAAAAAAATTTAATTGGTAAAAATGCTGCAGGGACTGGATGGGATTTAGATATTTATATTCATTATGGAGCAGGAGCTTATATTTGTGGAGAAGAAACAGCATTACTTGAAAGTATAGAAGGAAAAAAAGGACAACCAAGATTAAAACCACCTTTTCCCGCTTTGATTGGTCTTTATGGTTGCCCCACAATAATAAATAACGTTGAAACAATCGCTGTAGTTCCTACAATTCTTAAAAGAGGAGGTAAATGGTTTGCTTCACTAGGTAGAGAAAAAAATACAGGGACAAAAATTTTTTGTATTTCTGGAAATGTAAATAATCCATGTAATGTGGAGGAAGAAATGAATATCCCTTTAAAAGAATTAATAGAAGTTCATGCGGGTGGAGTTGTAGGAGGTTGGGATAACCTACAGGCTGTCATTCCTGGTGGTTCATCTATGCCCTTGATCCCAAAAGAAAAATGCGAGACATTAACCATGGATTTCGATTCCCTTATGGCTCAAAAAAGTGGGCTAGGAACAGCTGGGGTTGTTGTAATTAATAAAGATCAAGACATAATTAAATGCATGGCAAGAATTGCTAGATTTTACAAACATGAAAGCTGTGGTCAATGTACTCCATGTAGAGAAGGATCTGGTTGGATGTGGAGAATGTTAGAAAGAATGGCAAAAGGTGAAGCATCTAGAGATGAGATTGACATGCTAGGAGATGTAACAAATCAAATAGCAGGTCATACAATTTGTGCTTTTGGAGAGGGTTCATCCTGGCCAATTCAAGGTCTGTTAAGACATTTCTCTAAAGAAATAAAAAGACGAAATAAATTTGATCCAATTGTTAAAGAACATAAGGATATTCCTTATTTAGTTGATCAACACTTATTGGATAAAAATGGTTAAACTCAAGGTAAATGATATTGATGTAGAAGTTGAAGAAGGACTTACTGTTCTTCAAGCTTGTGAAAAAGCTGGAGTAGAAATCCCAAGATTTTGTTATCATGAAAAACTATCTATTGCTGGTAATTGCAGAATGTGTTTAGTTGAGATGGAAAAATCCCCAAAACCTATAGCTTCTTGTGCAATGCCTGCGATAGAAGGCATGAATATAAAAACTAATACTGCATTTGTAGAAAAAGCTAGAAAAGGAGTGATGGAATTTTTACTAGCAAATCATCCTTTAGATTGTCCAGTTTGTGATCAGGGTGGAGAATGTGATCTTCAAGATCAGTCAATGTTTTATGGAGTTGATAAATCACGATTTAAAGAAAACAAAAGATTTGTCCCGGAAAAAAATATGGGGCCTTTGATAAAAACTCAAATGACAAGGTGCATTCACTGTACTAGGTGTGTAAGATTTGCAACAGAAGTTGCAGGAGTTCCGGAAATTGGAGCAATTGGAAGAGGTGAGGATATGCAAATCACTACTTACTTGGAAAAATCTATACAGTCAGAGCTGTCAGGAAACGTAATTGATCTTTGTCCAGTAGGAGCACTTACTTCTAAACCGTATGTTTTTGAAGCAAGACCATGGGAATTAAAAAAGACCGAGTCAATTGACGTTATGGATGGTGTAGGATCTAACATTAGGGTTGATACTTATGGTTGGGAGGTAAAAAGAATATTGCCAATAATAAATGAAGATATTAATGAGGAATGGATATCAGATAAAACAAGATATGCTTGTGACGGTCTTTCCAATCAAAGATTAGATACACCCTTTATAAAGTATAACGGGAAATTTGAAAAAGCGAGCTGGAATGAGGTATATAATATAATTAAATCTAAAATTGATAATTCAAAAAAAGATAAAATTGCTGGCTTTGTTGGAGATTTAACAAATATGGAGTCTAGTTATATTTTTAAAGAATTTTTTGATAGAACATTAGACACAGATAACTATGAAAGCAGATCATCAAATTACTTTATCAGCACAAATGAAAGAGAAGACTATCTTTTTAATTCTTCAATAAACGGAATAGAAGAATCAGATTTAATTTTTTTGATTGGAACAAACCCTCGATTTGAAGCAACAATATTAAATGCAAGAATTAGAAAATCATTTATAAGTAATTCGACAAAAGTTATCTCACTTAATGATCTTGGGGATTTAACGTATCCATATCAATCTCTTGATGGCCAAACAAAAAACATATTGAATATCTTTGAAAATAAAAATGAAATTTCAAAAGAGATTATAGACTCAAAAAAACCTCTTATAATATTAGGTGAGTCTTTTTTTAGATTACAATCAGCAGAGTTCATGTTTAATTTAATAAAAAACTTTTTAAAAAATAATAATAAAATTACAGATAAATGGAATTCATTAAATAAACTAACGTCTGATGCATCAACAGTTGGAAATTTAGATATAAAACTATTTAATGAAAAAAATGACATATTTGAGGATCTTAAATCTCATAAATTCGAAATTATTTATTTGTTAGGTCAGGATAATTTAAATTTTACTAAAAAAGACGAATTTGTTATTTACCAAGGAAGCCACGGAGATAATGGAGCTGAGATAGCAGATATCATTTTACCTGGCGCTGCATATACTGAACAAAATGGTCATTTTACAAATTTAGAGGGTAAATTGCAAAAGGCGTATAAAGCGTCATATCCACCAGGTGAAGCAAAAGAAGACTGGCAAATTATAAATGAACTTGCAGAATTTATGAATAGTAGAAAATTGTTTAACGACAAAGATGAATTAGAGAGTAGTATGTTTAATTTTATTAATTTACATAAAGAGATCAAAAAACCATTAAAACAAAATATTTTAACAAAAGAAAAATTTAAAAATGAAAAATTAATTGTTGATTATAAAGATTATTATTTTTCAAACGTTATAGCTAGGGCATCAAAAACAATGCTTGATTGTCATAACTCTAAAATTAAAATAAAAAAAACAGGTACAAATGGTTAAGAAATGGAATATTTAAATATTATTATTCAAGAATTTTATAAAATCTTATTTTTGATCGTGCCAGTTTTGGTCTCTGTTGCTCTGATTGTATGGTTGGATCGAAGAGTTTGGGCATTTGTACAAAAAAGACAAGGTCCAAATGTTGTTGGTCCATTTGGTTTACTTCAATCTCTTGCTGATGCTCTAAAGTATATTTTTAAAGAAATTATTATTCCTGCAAGCTCTAATAAAATAATCTTTATTTTAGCCCCAATAGTTACAATGACTTTAGCTTTAATTGCTTGGGCTGTTATTCCTTTTAGTGAAACGCATGTACTAGCCAATATAAATGTCGGTATTTTGTATCTATTTGCTGTCTCCTCATTAGGCGTTTATGGGATTATAATGGGAGGTTGGGCTTCAAATTCTAAATACCCTTTTTTAGGAGCTATAAGATCTGCCGCTCAAATGGTCTCTTATGAAGTCTCAATAGGAATAATTATAATTAATGTTCTATTGTGCGTTGGCTCATTAAATCTAAACGACATTGTTAAAGCACAGCAAAATTTATGGTATATTGTACCACTTTTTCCAATGTTTGTAATTTTTTTTATATCAGCTCTAGCTGAAACTAATAGACCTCCATTTGATTTGCCTGAGGCCGAAGCTGAATTAGTTGCAGGATATCAAACTGAATACTCAGGGATGATGTATGCAATGTTCTGGTTAGGCGAATATGCAAATATACTTTTAATGTGTGCAATGGGATCAATTTTATTTTTAGGAGGATGGTTATCTCCTATAGACTTTTATCCATTCAACTTAATTCCTGGAGCTATTTGGTTAATTTTTAAAATTTTATTTCTATTTATTTTATTTGCTTTAGTAAAAGCGATTGTTCCAAGATATAGATATGATCAATTAATGAGACTAGGATGGAAAATTTTCTTACCATTTTCTTTGACCTGGGTAGTTTTAACTGCAAGTTATTTATTTTATTTTAATCTTTTACCAACTAATTAGATGAAATTAACAAGATTCTTAAAAACTATTTTTATGACTGATTTCTTAAGTGGCTTATTAATAGCAATAAAAGAATTATTTAAGTCAAAAAAAACAATAAATTATCCTTTTGAGAAAGGAAAAATAAGTCCAAGATTTAGAGGAGAACATGCATTAAGAAGATATCCTAATGGGGAAGAAAGATGTATAGCATGTAAATTGTGTGAAGCTGTTTGTCCAGCTCAAGCAATTACAATTGAGTCGACCGAACGTGAAGATGGTAGTAGAAAGACTACACGTTACGATATTGACATGATGAAATGCATTTATTGTGGTTTATGTGAAGAATCATGTCCAGTAGACGCAATTGTTCAAGGCCCTAATTTTGAATTTTCTACTGAAACAAGGGAAGAACTTTATTATACAAAAGAAAAATTATTGGATAATGGAGATAGGTGGGAAAATATATTAGCTGCAAATATTAAAGCTGATAGTCCTTACAGATAAATTTATGGCCCATGCGATTTTCTTTTATATTTTTTCAACTATAGCAATTATCTCTGCAATTATGGTTACTGTATCTAAAAATACAGTTCATTCAGTTTTTTTTTTAATTTTAGATTTTATAAGTATTTCATGTTTATTTATAATGATTGGAGCAGAATTCTTAGGCATGATTATGCTTATAGTCTATGTTGGAGCAGTCGCAGTATTATTTTTATTTGTAGTTATGATGTTAAATGTTGCTCAGCAAAAAAACCAATGGTTTGGATCCAAAAATAGTTCAAAACATATTCCAGTAGGATTAATTATCAGTATAATAATCTTTTTTGAAATAATTATAGTAATTAGTGGCTGGAAGTATAAACCAGACTTATTTGATATTAACAACTCAATAACTCAAGTAAGCATTAGTAATACCCATTCATTAGGTCAAATATTGTACACAGACTATATTCACGTATTCCAAATAAGTGGAATGATATTGCTTGTTGCAATGGTCGGATCAATAGTTCTAACTTTTAGAAAGAGATCTGGTTTAAAAAGACAAAGTTATGTTAGCCAAATCTCAAGAGAAAGATCGGAGGGTGTAGAAGTTTTGGAGGTTGAAAGAAACAAAGGGGTCAAGATCGATGATTGAAATAGCCTTAGGACATTATCTAACTCTTGGAGCTATTATATTTTCAATTGGTGTTATAGGTATTTTTCTTAATAGAAAAAATATAATCGTAATATTAATGAGTATTGAATTGATATTGTTAGCAGTAAATATTAACCTAGTTTCTTTTTCAATATTTTTGGGTGATTTAGCTGGACAAGTTTTTACTTTATTCATATTAACAGTTGCTGCTGCCGAAGCAGCAATAGGATTAGCAATTATTGTAGTATATTTTAGAAACTCAGGAACAATTCGAGTTGAAGAAATAGATAAATTAAAAGGATAATAATGGAGCTTTTAATTTTATTTCTTCCTCTAATAGCATCAATCATTTCGGGTTTTTTCGGAAGATACATAGGTGACAGAAACTCAGAAATATTAACTAGTGTTCTTGTTTCTATTTCTGCAATTTTATCTATTTTTGTTCTTTATCAAGTAATTGTAAACCAATTTGAAGAAAATATTGTTATAGCAACCTGGATTAATTCTGGGTCACTTAATGTAAATTGGTCAATGTTAATTGACCCTCTATCTGCAGTAATGTTGGTAGTAGTCACATCAGTATCAGCCTTAGTACATATTTATTCAATTGGATACATGTCTCACGATCCACATAAACCAAGATTTATGGCATATCTGTCATTATTTACTTTTGCAATGTTGATGCTTGTTACATCAGATAATTTTGTTCAATTATTTTTTGGGTGGGAAGGTGTTGGTCTTTGTTCATACTTTCTAATTGGATTTTGGTTTAAAAAAGAAAGTGCTAATGCCGCTGCAATTAAAGCTTTTATAGTTAATAGAGTAGGTGATTTTGGATTTGCTTTAGGAATTTTTTTAATATTTTATTTATTTGGAACAGTAAATTATTCAGAGGTTTTTCAGGAAATTGTTGCAATTCAGGATAAAAATTTATTATTTTTAGGTTTAGAAATTAAAGCAATAGACTTAATTTGTTTCCTTTTATTTATAGGTGCTATGGGTAAATCAGCTCAAATACTACTTCATACATGGCTTCCTGATGCAATGGAAGGACCTACACCAGTATCTGCATTAATTCATGCTGCAACAATGGTTACAGCAGGAGTCTTTTTGGTAGTTAGATGTTCACCAATTTATGAATATTCTCCATTAATTTTAAACTTAGTAACAATTATTGGAATGAGTACAGCATTTTTTGCAGCGTCTGTTGCATTGGTTCAAACAGATATTAAGAAAATAATTGCTTATTCTACTTGCAGTCAACTTGGCTATATGTTTTTTGCTGCTGGTGTAGGTGCTTATAATGTTGCAATGTTTCATTTATTTACACATGCTTTTTTTAAAGCATTATTATTTTTGGGATCAGGTTCAGTAATTCATGCATTTAAAGATGAACAAAATATTAACAAAATGGGCGGTGTGTGGAAAAATTTACCTTATACTTACACTTTTATGATAATAGGAACTCTCGCTCTTACTGGTTTTCCACTTTTATCGGGATTTTATTCTAAAGATGCAATTATAGAGTTTGCTTATTTAAAAGGAAATACAACAGGTTATTATGCTGCTGGGATTGGAATATTTACTGCTTTTTTAACAGCAATATATTCTTGGAGATTAATATTTAAAACATTTCATGGTGAATATAATAATAAAGAGATCAAAATTGAAGAAACTCATGAATCTCCACTTGTTATGTTATTACCGTTATTTCTACTCTCGATTGGCGCTATTTTTTCGGGATTTTTGTTCAAAGAACTTTTTATAGGTTATACTAGCGGATATAATTTTTGGGGGAATTCTATAAAATTTTTAGAGCCATTAAGCTCAGAGCACCCACCTCTGTGGTTTCTACTTTTAACACCTTGCTTAGTTCTTATATCAATTCCAATTGCATATTATTTATTTGTTAAAAACAAAGAATTACCAAATTCGATTTCCTCAATAAATAAACCATTATACAATTTTTTGGTTAACAAGTGGTACTTTGATGAGTTGTATGAAATTATATTTATCAAATCATCAAAAAAATTAGGATTATTTTTATGGAAATTTTGTGATGGAACAATAATTGATGGTTTTGGCCCAGACGGGATTTCATCTTTCATAAAAAGATGTTCATTAAAAGCAAATAAATTCCAAAGTGGTTTTATTTACCAGTACGCTTTTATAATGCTGCTAGGTTTTTCAGCTTTGTTAACTTATCTTATAATTAAATAATGAACTTTCCTATTCTTACATCTTTGATATTGCTACCAACAATAGGTGCTTTATTTTTATTTTTTACCAAAGATAAAAGTGAAAGTAATTTGACAGCTAAATATGTTGCATTATTTACAACAGTTGTAAATTTTTTAATTTCCATCTATTTGTGGATCTCATTTGATCAATCCACCTCAAGTTTTCAATTTATAGAAGATAGAGCTTGGATTGATGGATTTATAAATTACAAAGTTGGAATAGATGGAATTTCAATTTTATTTATAATCTTAACTACATTTATAACTCCTCTTTGTATTATATCTGTCAACAATTCTGTAAAAAATAGATTGAGAGATTTTTTGATTGCAATACTTATCATGGAAAGTTTTATGATTGGTGTTTTCTGTGCTCTTGATTTAGTAGTTTTTTATTTATTTTTTGAGGCAGGTTTAATTCCAATGTTTTTAATTATTGGAATATGGGGTGGTTCAAAAAGAGTATACTCAGCTTTTAAATTTTTTTTATATACATTACTAGGTTCAGTTTTGATGTTAGTTGCAATAATTTCAATTTATTGGATTACTGGTACCACAGATGTAGTTAAACTATATGAATTAGGAATAGATGTTAAATATCAAAATCTCTTATGGCTTGCATTTTTTAGTTCATTTGCTGTGAAAACACCTATGTGGCCAGTGCATACATGGTTGCCAGATGCACATGTTGAAGCGCCTACAGCTGGGTCTGTTTTATTAGCTGCAATCCTTTTAAAAATGGCTGGATATGGTTTTATAAGATTTTCTTTAGGTCTTTTTCCAATTGCATCTGATGTGTTTACGCCACTAATTTATACTTTAAGTGTAATTGCAATTATTTTTACATCATTAATAGCTTTAATGCAGGAGGACATGAAAAAACTAATAGCTTATTCATCAGTTGCTCATATGGGATTTGTTACATTAGGAATATTTACTTTACAACAACAAGGTATTGAAGGAAGTATTATTCAAATGATAAGTCATGGATTAGTCTCAGCAGCACTATTTTTAACCGTTGGAGTAATTTATGATAGGATGCATTCGAGGCTTATAAGCACTTACGGGGGACTAGTTTCTGTAATTCCAAAATATTCAATATTATTTATGTTATTTGCTTTAGCATCACTAGGCTTACCAGGAACAAGTGGATTTGTTGGAGAATTTCTTATCTTAATGGGAGCTTTTAAGGATAACTTTTTGGTGGCTGTTATGGCTAGCATAGGAGTAATTTTAGGAGCAGCATATATCTTATGGTTATATAAAAGAGTAGTTTTTGGTAAACTAATTAATGAGGATTTAAAAAAAATATTAGATTTAAATAAATCAGAATATTTTATTTTAAGCTGTTTAGCAGCTCCAATTTTATTTTTTGGATTTTATCCAGATCCACTGATCAATACTATTGAGGTTTCAGTAACAGATTTAATTAATATGAACACAACAAATCTAGCTAGTAAGTAATATGGGAAATTTAAATTTTATACTACCTGAAATCTTCATCTCACTTTCAATCATGTTTTTACTTGTACTTGGAGTTTTTAAAAAAGAAAGTTCTAAATTGATATTTAATATTTCATTACTTGTATTTTTAATTACTTGTATAATTACAATTAATGAAACTTTCTCTGTAAGTCGTGAAACATTATTTAATAAAAGTGTTGTAATTGACTCCATGTCATCATTAATGAAAATCATTACTTTAATTGGAGGTTTGCTAGTTTTGATCATCTCGTCCAGTTATTTAAAAATATACAAGATTTATAACATTGAATATCCTGTATTAATTTTAAGTTCAGTATTAGGCATGATGGTGATGATTAGTTCAAATGATCTTATTGTTTTTTATATGGGACTAGAATTACAGTCTTTGGCTCTTTATGTATTAGCAACATTTAACAGAGATCAACTTATATCTTCTGAAGCAGGTTTGAAATATTTTGTTCTTAGTGCTTTATCTTCAGGCTTATTATTATATGGTTGTTCGTTAATTTACGGTTTTTCTGGATCAACTAATTTTGATATAATCTCAAATCAACTTAACTATAATGATTACGTTTTAACATTTGGGATAGTGTTCATTTTAGTTGGTTTAGCATTTAAAATATCAGCTGTTCCTTTTCATATGTGGGCACCAGATGTCTACGAGGGTTCTCCAACAACAGTAACTTTATTTTTCTCTATTGTGCCAAAAATAGCGGCATTAACAGTTTTAATAAGATTTTTATATGTACCATTTTTAAATTTAATTGAACAATGGCAAATGATAATTGTTTTTTTATCAATTGCTTCTATGGTTTTTGGAGCAGTAGCAGCCATAGGTCAAACAAACATTAAGAGACTAATAGCGTATAGTTCTATTGGACATATTGGATATACATTGGCAGGATTAACTACAGTATCAAATGAGGGCATCCAGAGCTCTATAATTTATATTTCTATTTATGCGATTATGAATCTTGCATTTTTTTCTTGCTTATTAATGCTTAAAAGAAAAGATCAATACTATGAAAACATTGACGACCTCTCAGGTTTATCAAAAAATCATCCAATTTTATCATTATCATTTCTAATAATATTATTTTCTTTAGCAGGAATTCCTCCGTTAGCAGGTTTTTTTGCTAAATTTTATATTTTTAAAGCTGTGTTAGAACAGTCAATGTATTTTTTAGCCATAGTTGGATTATTATCGACTGTTGTAGCCGCATTTTATTATCTGAGAATTATTAAAATAATGTATTTTGATAATGAAAAAGAAAAATATGATACAGACCATAGTATTGCATTAAAATTTTCACTTACTATTTCAACTATATTAATTCTTACTTACTTCATATTTCCAAGTCAATTAATTGAAGTTGTATCAAGAATTAATATTATTTAATGAAATTTAAAAAATTCAAATTTAAAAAAGTTAAAAGCACTAACAATACAGCAATGAGAATTATAAAAGAAAAAAATTTTTCTTCAGGCATGGTTATAGCCGATACACAGTCTAAAGGAAGAGGTCAATATGGTAGAAAATGGATTTCTTTAAAGGGAAATTTATTTGTTTCTTTTTTTCATGAATTAAATATTAAAAATTTACCAATTGGTTCAATTACAAAAATAAATTGTTATTTAGTCAAAAAATTACTATCGAAATTTACAAACAAAAAAATTTTATTAAAAAAACCAAATGATTTGTTAGTTAATAAGAAAAAAATTTGTGGAATTTTGCAAGAAGTGATTATAAAAAAAAATAAAAAATTTTTAGTCACAGGGATAGGCATAAATATAGTAAAAAGCCCAAACTTAAATAATTATGCAACCACTAACTTGCAAGAAGTAACGAAAAAAAGTATTAATAAATTAATTGTCGAAAATAAATTAAAACAAATTTTTGAAAAAAATTTATCAGAACTATATAAAACCAGATAATGTATATTTTAGGAGATATTGGAAATACTGAAACTAAGATGTGTATTGTTTCAAAAAAAAACAAAATTTTAAAAAAAATAACTTTCTTATCAAAATCACTTAATCACAATAAATTGAGTATCTTATTTAAAAAAAATAAAATTAAATTTAACAAAATAGAAAAAGTTTTGTTTTGTAGCGTTGTACCAAATACTTTTTTTTTGATTAAAAAATTTCTATCTAAAAAAACAAAACCTAAATGTTACGAAGTAAAAAATTTAAATTTAAAATCACTCATAAAAATCAAAGTAGATTATAATCAAGTAGGATCAGATAGAATTACTAATGCAATTAGTTTATCGAATAACAAAAATAATTTTATTATTTTGGATTTTGGAACCGCTACAACATTTGATGTTGTTATTAAAAATACTTATTATGGAGGAATTATTGCTCCAGGAGTAAGGCTTTCACTCAATACTTTGTCAGATAAAGCAACTTTAATTCCAAAGATTGATTTAAAAAAAATAAATAAAGTAATTGGAAATAATACTATCTCTGCCGTTAGATCAGGTTTTTTTTGGGGTTACTCAGGTTTAATTGACAATATAATTAATTTAATTAAAAAAGAGACTAGAAAATCATTTAAAGTAATAATTACTGGTGGTTTTTCTAAATTATTTAAAAATACAATAAAAACTAAAACAAATCTAAATCAGGATATTACAATTAATGGTCTGATTAAGATTTTAAAATTAATTAAATAATAAATAAAATGAAAGAAGAGTTATTATTTTGTCCTTTAGGTGGATCGGGTGAAATCGGAATGAATATGAATTTATTTGGATATGGTCAGCCTAGTAATCATAAATGGATTATGGTTGATATTGGAGTTACTTTTGCGGATGATACTATTCCAGGAGTTGATTTAATTTATCCAGACCCAGGCTTTATTGTAGAAAGAAAAGACAATCTATTAGGAATAGTTTTAACCCATGCTCATGAGGATCACATTGGTGCAATTGCTCATATATGGCCAAAATTAAAATGTAAGATTTTTGCGACTCCTTTTACTGCTCTACTTATCAGGGAAAAATTTAGAGAAAAACATATTGATATAACAAATGATTTACAAATTGTTGAATTGAATGGAAATGTTTCTTTAGACCCTTTTGAAATTGAATATATAACATTAACTCACTCAATTTTAGAGCCAAATGGACTTAAAATAAAAACACCTGCTGGAGTTATTCTACATACTGGTGACTGGAAAGTAGATCCAAATCCTTTAATTGGAGATAATATAAATGAAAAAAGGTTGAAGGAAATTGGAGAAGAAGGTGTTTTAGCAATGATTTGTGATTCAACAAATGTTTTTAGCGCAGGAAGATCTGGCTCAGAATTGGACGTGAGAAAAAATTTGTTAAATGTTATGTCAAGATTAAAAAAAAGGATTATTATAACATCTTTTGCTTCTAATGTAGCTAGAATGGAAACTGCTTTTTATTGTGCAGAAAAAACTGGAAGACAGATTGCATTAGTCGGTCGATCTATGCACCGTATATATAAAGCAGCACGCCAATGTGGTTATTTAAAAAATATAATTGAACCAATAGATCCAAGAGATGCAAAAAATTTTGCTAGAGAAAAAATTGTATATTTATGTACTGGTAGTCAAGGAGAACCTATGGGTGCTATGATGAGAATCTCAAGTTATATACATCCAGATGTACTTATCGAAAAAGGTGATGCTGTGATTTTTTCTTCAAAAATAATACCTGGCAATGAAAAAAAACTTTACAAACTGCACAATCAACTTGTTAAAGATGGCATAGAAGTTATTTCTGAGGAAACTGAATTTGTTCATGTGTCAGGTCATCCAAATAGGGAGGATCTTAAAGACATGTATCAATGGGTAAAACCTAACTGTGTAATACCAGTGCATGGAGAACATAGACATATGATCGAACACATTAATTTTGCAAAAGAAATGCAAGTTCCCAATCAAGTTCAGGTAGAAAATGGTGATATAGTTAAATTATTTCCTTGTGAGAAACCTGAAGTCTATGACAAAGCACCTAGTGGAAGACTTTATTTAGATGGTAGTGTAAGTGTTGATCCAGAGTCGCAGTCTATTAAAGATAGAAAAAATTTAAGTGCAAACGGATACCTTGAAGTAACAATAATGATTACACCTAAAGGAAATATTCATAATAATCCTATACTTTCATTTCGAGGATTACCAGTAAATGATATAGATGATTTTGTTTATGGATTAGAAGAGGCAATAGAGAAGATATCAAAAACATTTAAAATTGGAAATAAACAACAAGAACATAATTTTATTGATGCATTAAAAATTGCATGCAAAAAATATTCTAAAGATATAACCGGGAAAAAACCATTTACCAATATTAATTTGATAAGAATTTAATGAGCGCAACAGGATTAGCTATTATATATATAATTATATGGTGGGTAGTTTTCTTTGCAATCCTTCCGATTGATGTAAACCGAAATAAACCTATCAAAATTGAAGGTGAGGATCCTGGTTCACCAGAAAATCCCAAAATGTTAAAAAAATTCTTATATTGTACTGTAATTACTACTGTCATTTTCATTATAATTTACCTATTAATTGAATTTGAATATTTAAATTTAAGAAATATGATTAATTGATATGTTTTTGTCTAATTCATTTATACCTATTTTAAAAAATAATCCATCTGAGGCAAAAATAAAATCTCACCAATTAATGCTAAGAGTTGGTATGATAAAACAAGCTTCGGCAGGCATTTATTCATGGTTACCTTTAGGATTTAAAGTAATGAAAAAAATAGAGGATATTGTTAGACAAGAGCAAAATAAAATTGGGGCTCAAGAAATATTGATGCCTACAATTCAATCAAGTGAAATTTGGAAAGAAAGTGGCCGTTACGAAGATTATGGTGAGGAGATGCTTAGAATAACAGATCGCCAAAACAGAGAAATGTTGTACGGACCAACTAATGAGGAGCAAGTAACTGAAATTTTTAGATCTTCTATAAAATCTTATAAATCTTTACCTCAACTGATGTATCATATTCAATGGAAATTTCGAGACGAAATAAGACCAAGATTTGGAATTATGCGTGGAAGGGAATTTTATATGAAAGATGCATATTCGTTTGATGTTTCAGATGAAGAAGCTTTTTATTCATACAATAAATTTTTTCTTTCGTATTTAAGAACATTTAAAAAATTATCACTTACCGCAATTCCCATGGCCGCTGAAACGGGACCTATTGGTGGTAACTTATCTCATGAATTTATTATACTTGCAGATACAGGCGAAAGTAAAATTTTTACTGATAAAAGAATATTTGATTTAAATAGCGATGACACACAATTAGAAAAATTATCATTAGAAAGTATGAGAAAAAAGTATGAACAGTTTTACGCTGTTACAGATGATAAGTTTAATAAAGAAGAATTTGAAAAGAATGTATCTAAGGAAAATCAATTGATAACCAAAGGTATTGAGGTGGGTCATATATTTTATTTTGGTGACAAATACTCTAAACCAATGGGTGCTTCAGTTGATTTACCAGAGGGAAAAAAGGATTTTGTTAAAATGGGTTCTTATGGAATTGGAGTATCAAGGCTTGTAGGTGCTATAATAGAAGCTAAATTTGATGATAAAAATGAAATCATGAAATGGCCATTGTCCGTTGCTCCTTATGATATTTCTTTAATACCTATGATTAATAAAAATGATACCTCAACATTAGATAAAGCAAAAAATATTAATTCAGAGTTAGTAAAAAATAATATTGATGCAATTATTGATGATACAGATGAAAATTTTTCATCTAAAATTAAAAAGATGAATTTAATTGGTGCTCCGTATCAAATTATTATTGGTAAAAAAAGTGACGGTCATTTATTAGAGTTCAAAAAAATTGGAGAAGAAACTCAAAATTTACCTTTAAATAAAATTATAGAAACTATAAACCAACAAAAAAATTCAATTTGATTTCTACTTTAGAAAAAGAAATTACTTTTAGATTTTTAAAAGCTAGAAAAAAAGATGGCTTTTTGAATGTAATATCAATATTTTCATTTATAGGAATAGGGCTTGGAGTTGCCGTATTGATAATAGTAATGTCAGTTATGAACGGTTTTAGAACTGAGCTAATAAATAAGATTGTTGGTTTTAATGCACATATTACAGTTTCACCATATGATAAAACGGTAGATTTTAAAAATTTCCAAAACAAAAACTTAGATAAAATTTCTGAAAACTTAATTTTTAGTAATTCAAGTGAAGCTATTATAATTAGTGAACAAAATTCAAAAGGAGTATTTTTGAGAGGTTATCTAGAAAAAGATTTTTCAAAATTAGATCTAATAAAAAATAATAACTTTGTTGGAAAAAATAAGATAATAGGAAAAAATTCGATTTCTATAGGGAAGGAATTAAGTTTTAACCTTAATTTAGACATAGGTGATAACATAACAATTATGTCATCATCTGGCGTTGATACTATTATTGGATCTTTACCTAAGCAAAAAACTTTTACAGTTACATCGATTTTTGAAAGTGGTTTAGTTGATTTTGATAATAATATAATATTCTTAAATTTAGAAACTCTTGAGGAATTTTCTAATCTTTCTAAAAATGACAGAAATTTAGAAATTTATCTTAAAAATCCACAAAACATAGAAAATCAAAAAATAATTGTCCAAAAAATTTTTCCTGATGATTTAGTTGTTTCTTGGGCCGATATGAATAGATCGTTATTTTCCGCATTAAAAGTAGAAAGGAATGTAATGTTTATCATTTTATCTTTAATTATTATTGTTGCAGCTTTTAATATTATATCTGGTTTAACGATTTTGGTGAAAAACAAAACCAAGGATATAGCTATATTAAAATCTATCGGTGTTTTGAATAATTCTATTATTAAAATATTTTTTCTTGTTGGCACTATAATTGGAACCACAGCAACTTTATTTGGAATTTTATTAGGTGTTGCATTTTCTTATTATGTAGAAAATATAAGAGAATTTATTAGCTCTACATTTGATTTAACTTTATTTCCAGAAGAAATTTATTTTTTAAGCTCAATGCCTTCTGAAATTAATGTGGGTTCTATATTTTTGATTTCAATTTGTTCAATTTTAATTACAATTTTAGTTTCAATTTTTCCAGCATTAAAAGCCGCAAAACTTGATCCAGTAAAATCTTTAAAATATGAATAATTTTATTGAATTAAAAAATTTATCTAAAACCTTTTATGAAAAGAAGAATGTAAAAGTTTTAAAAAAAATAAATTTTAAATTTAAATTAGGTAAAATTTATTCTTTGATGGGTCCATCTGGATCGGGAAAATCAACTTTACTAAATATTATATCACTTATAGATAGACCCTCTAATGGATCAATTAAATTTCAAAATAGTGATATTAATTTTAGTAATAGTCAGGAAAATGATATATTTAGGGCAAATAATATTGGAATTATTTATCAACAGGATAATCTGTTGTCAGACTTCACTGCTTTAGAGAATGTTTATCTTGCTTGTTTGTCATCAGGTAAAGATAAAGAATTTGCTGTTAAAAAAGCAAAAAATTTTTTAAGAAAAGTTGGTTTGTCAGGCAGGTTAAATCATTATCCAAATGAACTTTCTGGGGGTGAAAAACAGAGAGTTTCTATTTCTAGAGCATTAATCAATGAACCAAAGATAATACTTGCTGATGAACCAACAGGAAGTCTTGATAAAAAAACTTCTAGTCAAATATTTAAATTATTAAAAAACCAAATTAATAGACAAAGATTAATAATATTTGCAACTCATAATAGATTTTTAGCAAATAAGTCAGATTGTTTATTGGAAATAGTAGATGGTAATATAAAGTCTACAAATGTTCGAGTCTAAACATAAAAATTTTAATCATCTTAAAATTCACTCACAATATTCAATTTGTGAAGGTGCTATTAAAATTGATGAGATAAAAGATAGGGCAAAAGAATTAAAAATAAAGTCTTTAGGTTTATGTGATACATCAAACTTATGTGGTGCTGTTGAATTTTCAGATAAACTATCAAAAATTGGAACACAACCAATTATTGGAACACAAATAAACTTTAAATTTCAAGATACAACTGGCTTACTGCCATTATTTGCTCTTAATAAAGATGGATATAAAAAAATAATTGAATTATCATCGAAATCATATTTGGATAATGAGGATACCTCTGAACCTTATTTAGACATTAATGATTTACTAAAATTAAAAACCAATGGAATTTCAATTTTTTCAGGGACAATATCTGGTTTATTTGGAAAATTATTTGATAAAGGAAAATTTGCTGAAATAAACAATCTTTATAAAGATCTAAAAAAAATTTTTGGTGATAAATTTTATATAGAAATTCAAAGACATAATGATCTTAATGAAGATTTGTTTGAAAAATTCAACCTTGATCAATCAAAAAAATTAGAAATCTCGATAATTGCAACAATAGAAGTATTTTATCTATCCAAGAAAATGCATGAAGCTCACGATGCACTAATTTGCATAGGAAATAAAACTTATATCAATGAAAAAAATAGAATTAGATTTAGCTCAGAACATTACTTAAAAAATGATAATGAAATTTCTGAATTATTTTCTGATTTACCAGAAGCATTAGAAAATAACTATAATTTTCCATATAGATGTAGCTTTAGACCACTTTTTTCAAAACCAATTTTACCTAACATTAGCTCATCAAATGATGGTGATGCTAGTGATATTATTAAAAAAAATTCTATTAATGGTCTTAAAGAAAAATTTGATAAATTTTTTAATATTAAAGAAAATAAATTGGAAAATGATAAAAATTTTTTAATCTACAAAGATAGATTAGATCATGAGTTGGATATAATTATTAAGATGGATTACTCTAGTTATTTCTTAATTGTATCTGATTATATAAAATGGGCTAAAAATAATGGCATTCCTGTAGGTCCTGGAAGAGGATCTGGTGCCGGTTCACTTGTAGCCTGGTGTTTATCAATTACTGATGTGGATCCAATTAAATATAATCTTATTTTTGAAAGATTTCTAAATCCAGATCGTATTTCAATGCCTGACTTTGATATTGATTTTTGTGAGGAAAAAAGAGATTTAGTTTTTGAATATTTGACAAAAAAATATCAAAATAGTGTAGCTCACATTATAACTTTTGGGAAATTAAAAGCTAGAATGGCAATAAGAGACGTTGGAAGAGTTATGAGTCTTCCTTATGGATTTGTTGATAGTATTTCTAAGATGATCCCATTTGATCCCTCAAGACCACAATCATTGTCAGAATGCATTGCAGGAGAGCCAAGACTTCAAAAACTAATCAATGAAGACCCTAGAGTAAAAAAATTAATTGATCTTTCTCTACAATTAGAAGGCCTTAACAGAAATGTTGCTACTCATGCGGCTGGTGTTGTTATTGCTGATAAAAAATTAACTGAAGTTGTACCTTTATATAAAGATGTTTCTTCAAATCTTTTATTACCATCAACACAGTTTGATATGTATTCAGCTGAAAACGCCGGTCTAGTTAAATTTGATTTTTTAGGTTTAAAAACATTAACAGTCATAAACAACACTCAAAAATTAATTAAAAAAAAAAAGAAAGATTTTACTATTGAAGATATTAATTTTGAGGATCAAAAAGTATTTGATCTTATGTCTTCAGGTAAAACAGTTGGTTTATTTCAGATTGAAAGTGCCGGAATGAGAGATGCCCTAACGCATATGAAACCAAATCATATTGAGGATATAATTGCTTTAGTTGCTTTATATAGGCCCGGACCAATGAATAACATTCCAATTTATAACGATTGTAAACATGGAAGAAAAAATCCCGATTATCTTCATCCATTGTTAGAGGAAATTTTGAAACCTACTTATGGTGTAATTATTTACCAAGAACAAGTAATGCAAATTGCTCAAAAATTATCAGGTTTTACTGCTGGTCAAGCGGATATTTTAAGAAGAGCAATGGGTAAAAAAAAAAGAGCCGAATTGGAAAAGCAAAAACAAAATTTTATAGCTGGAGCCGTTAATAATGGCATTAGCAAGGACATCGCCGCAAGTATTTTTTTAAAAATAGAACCATTTGCAGAGTATGGTTTTAATAAAAGTCATGCAGCTGCCTATGCAATAATATCTTATCAAACTGCTTTTTTGAAAACATATTATCCAAAAGAATTTATTGCGGCCTCAATGACAATGGATATTTCAAATCAAAATAAATTAAGTGAATTTTATGAAGAATTAAAAAGACTTAATATTAATATAATAAGACCTGATATAAATGAATGTTATGCAGATTTTAAAACTGAAGAAGATAAATTTTATTACTCTTTAGGATCAATTAAAGCTGTTGGCTCAGAAGCAATATCCAATATAATTAAAGAAAGAGCATCTAATGGAAAATTCAAATCAATTAATGATTTTATTAAAAGAATAAATCCAAAAGATATCAATAAATTACAATTAGAAGGCTTAGTTAAAGCAGGAGCTTTCGACAGTTTATACAATAATAGACAGTCGATATTTAATTCCATACCAAAACTTATTTCTAAATCAAAAAATAATTTTGATAATGATGTAGCAAATCAGATAGAATTATTTGATAGCAATAATGAAAATGAAACAAATATTTTAGAGAATATTAGTGATTGGGAATTTGAAGAAAGATTATCAAAAGAATTTGAAGCTGTTGGATTTTTTATTTCAGATCATCCTTTGAATCAATTTAAAGAGATTTTTGATGATTACAATATTATTGATTATCAAAACTTTTATAGAGATGATGAAAATAAAGAAAATAATATTGCTGCAACTTTGTTAAAAATAACTGAAAGAAAAACATCAAAAGGTAATTCTTATGCAGTTTTGAAATTAACAGATTTAAATAGTGTATTCGAATTATTCATTTTTTCAGATGTTTTAGAATTAAATAGAGATAAACTTAAAGAAGGAACTTCACTAATTTTAACTTTAACAAAAACTTTTTCCTTTGATGAGGATAGAACGAAAAGAATTAATGTAAGAAAAATAGCATCACTGAAAGAATTATTTAATAGACCTATAAAAGAGATTACTTTGAGTCTATTATCCAAATCCCAACTTCAAGAAATTATCAATTTTCTAAATAAAAAAGGTGATACCCAAGTAAATATTAATATTTCTGATGGAACTAAAACCTCACTATATAAGCTTAAAACTTTGAGGAATATAGACAGGAAATCCTTAAATATTTTGAGAAACAAAGAAATTAGGTTAAATATTCATTAATTTTCCCTTGTCTTAATATAAATTTATTAGTAAGTACTTTCATTAATTAATAAATACGCACATAGTATTTGGTTTTATACCTCCGGTCCTTAAATGGAAATTACTATGGTGGCTTAACCGGGAATAAATATGAAAATACCAAACGTTACAATCCAACAATTATTAGAAGCTGGTGTTCACTTGGGGCATCAAACATTGCGATGGAACCCAAAAATGAAAAAATATATTTTTGGAAAAAGAGATTCAATTCACATAATTGATTTAACTCAAACATTAGAGTTAACTAAATTAGCACTCGAAAAAGTATATGAGACAATTTCTAACAATGGAAAGATACTTTTTGTGTCTACAAAAAAACAAGCCTCTGAAGCAATAGCAGAAGTAGCAAAGGAAACTGATCAATATTTTGTAAATTATAGATGGTTAGGTGGAATGCTTACAAACTGGGGTACAATTTCAAATTCAATTAAAAAATTGAAAAAATTAGAAATAGATCTTGTTGCAGAAAATAGAGGTTTTACTAAGAAAGAACTCTTAAAGATGAGTGTTAAAAAAGACAAATTAACGAGATCTTTAGGAGGCATTGCTGAAATGAAAAAAGTTCCAGATTTGGTATTTATAATTGATACAAATTATGAGTCACTTGCAATTCAAGAGTCAGTAAAATTAGGGATACCAATTATTGCAATTTTAGATAGCAATTCAAATCCTGATGGAATTGATTTTCCAATACCAGGTAATGATGATGCAAGAAGAGCGATAGATCTTTATTGCAATTTAATAAGAGAAACTATCAATGCTGCAAAAAAATCATCCCCTCAACAAGATAAAAAGATTGATGATAAAAAAGGTAATAAATCTTCAAAGACAATCCAAGAACTTGATAGAGAAAAATTAGAAAATAAATTTCCAAAAAAAAAAGGAAAAGAAACTATTAATTAAATGAGTGATATTGAAAAAGTAAAAAAATTAAGGGAGGCAACAGGAGCTGGTTTTAAAGATTGCAATCTAGCAATAAAGGAATCTAGTGGCGATTTGGATAAAGCTATTGAAATTTTGAGAGTAAAGGGAATTTCTAAAGCTTCAAAAAAAATGTCCAGAGATGCTAGAGAGGGAGTTGTAGCTGTTAGTGAAAGTGATAAGAAAATATCTTTGATTGAAGTAAACTGTGAAACAGATTTTGTTGCTAAAAATAGTGATTTTATTAATTTTGTAAAAGAACTAAGCGATTTAAATAATAAGGTAAATTCTAATTTAGATGAATTAAAAAAATCAAAAATGTTAAATGGAAAAACAGTTGATGATAATCTTGTTTCGTTAATAGCTAAAATTGGAGAAAAAATTACAATCGGTAAGACGAAAACTGTTGCAAATCAAGGAACTGTTAATTCAAAATATTTACATACTGTTGTAAAAGATAATCTAGCAAAATTAGCAGTAGCTGTGTCTTTAGAAACAAAAGATAATTCTGAAAATGTAAAAAATTTTGGCAAACAACTTTCAATGCATATTGCTGCCTCAAATCCATTAGCTCTTGATCAAAATTCAATTGATCAATCAATTATAGAAAAAGAGCAAGAATTAGTTAAAGAAGAATTAAAAAATTTAGGTAAACCAGAAGAAATTGCAAAAAAGATAAGTTTGGGTAAAATTAACAAATTCAAAGAAGAAAATGCGCTTTTAACACAAGCATGGGTGATGGAACCTAAAAAAAAAGTTCAAGATATTATTAAAGAATTATCTATATCAGATTTAAAGATTAAGGAATTTGTAAGAATCAAAATAGGTGAATAAATGTTTGATGATAAATCATACAGTTTAAAAATGGATAAAACCATTGAGGTTTTAACTAAAGAGATTTCTTCTTTAAGAACTGGAAGAGCAAATGCAGCCATGTTAGATATAATTAAAGTTGATGTTTATGGACAGCAAATGCCAATAAATCAAGTTGGAAGTATAACAACACCTGAACCAAGAATGATAAATATTCAGGTATGGGATCAAAACAATGTTTCTCTAGTCGATGCCGCAATAAAAAAATCAGAACTTGGTTTAAATCCTCAAATTGATGGTCAATTAATTAGACTGCCAATTCCAGAACTAAATGAAGAGAGACGAATAGAACTGAAGAAGATGATAAAGTCGATTGGAGAAAAGTGCAAAGTCTCAATCAGAAATATTAGAAGAGAAGCTAATGAAGAATTAAAAAAACTTCTTAAATCAAAAGAAATTGGAGAAGATGAGGAGAAATCTTTTGAAAAAAATGTTCAAACAATAACTGATAAGCATATTTCTGTTGTTGATGAAAAAGTTGCATCCAAAGAAAAAGAAATAATGACAATATGAACCCTCTGAATCATGTAGCCATCATAATGGATGGTAATGGTAGATGGGGTCTAAAATATAAAAGATCAAGAAATGCTGGTCATAAAGAAGGGTTAAAAACAGTAGAACGTATTATTAAACAATCTATTAAGCATAAAATAAAATTTTTAACTCTTTATGCATTTTCAACAGAAAATTGGAGAAGGCCCAAAAAAGAAATTAATTATTTATTTAGTTTATTAGAAAATTTTTTGACAAATAGAATAGGCGAACTTCATAAAAAAAATATAAGACTTAAAATTATAGGAGTAAAAAATTTCTCATCTAAATTGAATAAATTATTAGATGGATCTGAAAAAAAAACTTCTAAAAATACAAAATTACAAATTAATTTAGCTCTAAATTATGGCTCAAAATTTGAATTAATTAATGCATTTAAAGTTTTACAAAGAAAAGGAGAAAAAATCAGTGAGAAAAGTTTGTCAAAATACCTTCAAACAAAGAATATCCCTGATCCAGACCTTTTGATAAGGACTGGAAATACAAAGAGATTAAGTAATTTTTTACTATGGCAACTTGCCTATGCTGAGATTTTTTTTGAAAGAAAATTTTGGCCTGATTTTACGGTTAGAGATTATGATAGAATAATTAAAGAATATAAGAATATAAAAAGAAATTTTGGAAAAATTTAATGGAAAAAGAACTTCAAAAAAGAATATTAAGTTCAATTATTTTGATACCAATAGCAATATTATTTATCTCACAAGGATCAATATATTTTATATTTTTTTTGAGCTTACTTTTTTTTGTAACAAGCTATGAATGGATTAAGATATGTAAAAAAAAATATCTGATAAATTTTTTGGGAAATATATTTTTAATTTTATCATTTTTTTCAGCTTATTATTTAAGAGAAAATATAGGATTTCTTTTTTTTCTTTTTTTAATCTTAATTTGTATTTCTACTGATATTGGAGGATATGTATTTGGTAAAATTTTTAAAGGCCCTAAACTTATTAAAATTAGTCCCAACAAAACTTATTCAGGAGTAATTGGTAGTTTTTTATTTTCATTAATTGTAGGTTTATATTTCCTTGAATATATGAATATTGATTTTCTAGGCAATGACTTCAAAAAAATTTTTTTTAGCATCCTACTTATTTCATTAATAAGTCAATTAGGAGATTTAATAATTTCATATTTTAAAAGAAAAGCCAAATTAAAAAATACAGGAAATATATTACCAGGTCATGGAGGTTTGCTTGATAGAATAGATGGAATGATTTTTGTGATACCAACAGTTTTTATTTTAATCCTTTTAGTAAAATGAAAAAAAAAATTGTTATATTAGGATCTACTGGCTCAATTGGTCAAAATACACTTTCAATAATTAGAAAAGATAAAATAAATTTTGAAATCAAATTATTATCTACAAACAAGAATATTAATAAAATTATCAGTCAAGCTAAAGAATTTAAAGTAAAAAATATAATTATAAGTGATCAAAAAAAATTTTTAATTGCTAAAAAAAAATATAAGAAATTAAAAATTAAATTTCATAATTCTTTATTAACTTTAGATAAAATCCTATATAAACAAAAAATTTTTTATTCTATGATTTCAATAGTGGGACTAGATGGATTAAGTCCTACATTAAAATTGATTAAGTTCTCAAAAAATATAGGTGTTGTAAATAAGGAGTCATTGATATGTGGATGGAATTTAATTAAAAAAGAGTTAAAAAAACATAAATCAAATTTTATACCTGTAGACTCTGAACATTTTTCGATTTCCGAATTATTAAAAAATTCAAATCCCCTTACAGTTGAAAAAATTTTCATTACAGCATCTGGAGGCCCTTTTTTGAATTCATCAAAAACTAAATTGTCCAAAGTTTCAGTAAAAGAAGCTTTAAATCATCCAAATTGGAAAATGGGAAAAAAAATTTCTATAGATTCAGCAACGATGATGAACAAAGTTTTTGAAGTAATAGAGGCTAGAAATATTTTTGATATGAATTATAAAAAACTTTCAATTTTGATACACCCTAAGTCATATGTACATGCTTTAGTTAGATTTAATAATGGACAAATTAAATTTCTTGCTCATGAAGCTGATATGAAAATACCAATACATAACTCTCTTTATTCTGAAAAAATGAAAAAAATTAATACTAAAGAATTAAATTTAAAAATATTAAATGATTTAGATTTACAAAATGTTGATGATAAAATGTTCCCAACAATCAAGATTTTAAACAAACTACCAAAAATAAACTCTCTTTACGAAACAGCATTAGTTACAATTAATGATTATTTTGTATCTAAATTTTTAGAAAATAAAATTAACTTTAAACAATTAATTAATTTTATATGTAAATATTCAAATAAAGGATATTTTACCAAATTAAAAAAGAAAACAGTTAATAATTTAGATGATATTCATAAAACAAGAAAATATGTGAGTTTAAAATTAAATACATTAGGTATATAAGTTAAGCAAATGATCAAATTATTATTTAAATTAGTATTAGTTTATTTTATATCTACAGTTTCAGTAATATCTCAAATTATTTCAAAAATAGAAGTAAGTGGTAATAAAAGAATTTCCAAAGAGTCAGTTATAGTATTCAGTGATTTGAAAATTGGAATGGACTATAGCAATGAACTTATAAACCAATCTTTAAAAAAACTTTATGATACTAATTTTTTTGAAAATGTTGAAATTTCCTATGATAACTTAGAATTAAAAATAAACTTGGTTGAATACCCAATTATTGCAAATCTAGAAATCAAAGGAATTAAAAAAAAAAGTTTTTTAGATTTTATCAAAGAAAAAATGACTTTAAAAGAACGTACTTCTTTTAATGATTTTCAACTTCAAAATGATTTAAAAATGATCAATAATATTTTAAAAACAAATGGATATTATTTTAGCAAGATCAAATCAAGTTTTAATGCGGACTTAGGATTAAATACAATTAATCTAAAGATTGATATTGATCTTGGACAAAAAGCAAAAATTAAAAAAATTTCTTTTTTAGGTAATAAAGTATTTAAAGATAAAAAATTAATAGAAATAATTGCTTCTGAGGAAAATAAATTTTGGAAGTTTATTTCTAGAAACGTTTATTTAAATAAACAATTAATCAATCTTGACAAAAGACTTTTGAACAATTTTTATAAAAATAGAGGTTATTATAATGTTAAGATTTTAGATAATCATGTTGAATTTAATAAAAAAAATTCTTCATTCAACTTAATTTATAATATAGATGCTGGAGAAAAATTTACTTTTAATGATTTATCAATAGAACTACCAGAAGATTATTCAAAAAATGATTTTAAAGAAATATTTAAAACTTTTGAAAAAAATAAAAATAAAATTTATTCACTTGAATTTATAGAGGATATTCTGGTCGAAATAGAAAACATAGCATCAAATAGATCATACGAATTCATTGATGTAAGTGTCGAGGAAAATATTGTTGAAAATAATAAAATTGATTTTAAGTTTTTTGTTTCAGACTCTTCTAAATTTTATATCGAAAGAATTAATATTTTTGGCAATTATACTACACTCGAAGAAGTTATGAGAAATAAACTTATTATTGATGAGGGAGACCCGCTAAATAACCTATTATTCGAAAAATCAATAAATAACATTCGATCTTTAGGTTTTTTTAAGAAAGTAAAAACGGAGATAAACGATGGTTCTGATGAAAATTTCAAGATTATTAACATTAACGTTGAAGAACAACCTACAGGAGAGTTATCTCTAGCTGCCGGATACGGAACAGACGGATTTGCTACCGGTGGTCATATAAGGGAAAAAAATTTTTTAGGACAAGGAATAAATTTAGATACAAATGTTGAGCTTAGTCAACAATCTTTGAAAGGTGAATTTATTTATTCCAAACCTAACTTTGCGTACACAGATAATACTCTTAATACTTCTATAAGATCAATTGATAGTGATTTTTTAAGTTTATATGGTTATGAAAGTAGAGAATATGGGGCTTCTATTGGAACAAGTTTTGAACAGTACGAAAAATTATTTTTTAGTCCAGAATTAGATTTTAATTTAGAAGATTTATCTACCAATAGTACAGCCTCTAGTAGCATAAAAAAACAAGAGGGAACTTATAAAGATATTTATTTCAATTATGGGTTAAATTATGATTTAAGAAATTCTTCATTCAATCCAACTAAAGGATCTTTTTATAATTTTAGGCAAGAATTGCCAGTAGTTTCAAAGAACAATGAGTTAATAAATACTTTTGTATATACAAAATATCATGAATTAAATAAATCAACTGAAATGATAGGTAAAGCAAGTTTATATTTAAAAGCAATAAATACTATTGATGGATCTGATGTAAGAATTTCAAAAAGAGCCAGTGTACCCTATGGTAGATTAAGAGGTTTTGAAAAAGGTAAAATAGGACCTGTTGATAAAACTGACTATATTGGAGGAAATTATGTATCTACATTAAATTTGACTACAAATATACCCACAATATTACCAACTGTTGAAAATTTAGATTTTAATTATTTCATTGATTTTGCCAATGTATGGGGCGTTGATTATAATAGTTCATTAGATAAATCTAAATTGAGAAGCTCCACTGGTATAGGAATAAATGTGCTTACACCCATAGGACCTTTGAGTTTTTCATTTTCACAACCTATTACTAAAGCTTCAACAGATAAAACTGAAAAATTTAGATTTAATCTTGGCACAACATTTTAAAAAATGAAATTATTTTTATTTTTTATATTTATAAATATTCAATTAATAAATTTTTCTTTAGCGGAAAACAAGATTGTTTTTTTAAATGTAAATTATATTTTTTCTAATTCTATAGCTGGTAAAAATGCTAATGATATTATCAAAAAGAAAATTCTTAATCTTGAAAATGAAGTAAACAAATTTTCCCAAAAAGTTAATAAAGAAAAAGAGGAATTGATTAAACAAAAAAATATTTTGTCTGAAAATGATTTTAAATTAAAGATAGATGATATCGATAAAAAAGTGATAGATTTTAATAAAAAAAGTAAAATTAAAAATAATGAAATTACAGAACTCAAAAAAAAAGTTAGATCAAATTTTTTAGATCAATTAAGAGAAATTTTAGGTGAATATTCAGTTCAAAATTCAATCACCTTGATAATCAAACAAGAAAATGTTTTAATTGGATCTAATAAATTAAATATTTCCAATGAAATTTTAGAAATTTTAAATAAGAAGAAAATAAAGTTAATTAATTAATGAAATTAGATAAGAACCAAATAACTGAGTTATTACCACATAGAGAGCCAATGTTGTTGATTGATGAATTGATTGACATTGTAAAACTTAAATCTGCAACAGCAATTATGAATGTAAAAAAAAATACTTTTTATGTAAACGGTCATTTTCCAAATAATCCAGTTATGCCTGGAGTTTTAATTGTTGAGGCATTTGGTCAAGCAGCTGCCGCTCTTACTGCGCATGGTATCGATAAAAAGGAATACGAAAATAAACTTGTATTCTTAATGAGTGTAGAAAAAGCTAGATTTAGAAACCCGGTTATTCCTGATTGCAAACTTGAGTTAAAAATAGAGGCCATAAGGTCTCATGGCCGTGTTTGGAAATACAAAGGTGAAGCATTTGTAGAGGGTAAACGAATGGCTGATGCTCAATGGTCAGCTACAATAGTTGATAAAAATAATTAGAAATATTTGTTGATAATCAATATTTAAAAATTTTGATATTAACAAATTGTGAAACATCCTTTTTTTAAAAATCAGGGTCCTTTTAAAATAGAAGATCTTTTAGATGATCTTAAATTGAATAATATAGAAAATTTAAGTGATGATTTAGTTCATGATATTAGAGACCTACAAACAGCAGATAAAAAACATATAACCTTTTTTCATTCAAAAAAATATCATTTACAAGCTTCAAAAACAAAAGCATCACATTGTATAACTTTACAAAATTTAGCTCACTATTTACCGAAAGAGTGCAAACCAATATGTGTTGAAAATGTTTTATTAATAATTTCTCAAATTACATCTAAGTTCTATCCAGATTCTACCAGTGATGATTTTGATAACACTGTTAAAAAAATTGAAGAATTGAATTTTCAAGATAAGATTGAACATGGTCATAACGTTTTAATTGGAGAAAATGTAAAGATTGGAAAAAATTGTTCTATTGGCCATAATACAATTATAGAAAAAAATGTTAATATAGGATCTGATTGTTCAATAGGGTCGAATGTAATAATAAGAAATACAATTATAGAGAACAATGTAGTAATTCTTGATAGCTGCATTATTGGAAAAAAAGGTTTTGGTTTTTTCCCTAATAAACAAAAGAACCTTAGATACCCACATATTGGAATAGTCCTTATTGGTGAAAATTCAGAAATTGGATGTGGAGCAACAATTGATAGAGGGTCAATGTCAAACACTACTATAGGTAAAAATACTTATTTGGATAATCAAATTCATATAGCACATAACAACAAAATTGGAGATAATTGTATTATTGCAGGACAAGTTGGTTTTGCAGGAAGTTCTACTTTAGGTAACAATGTAATGATTGGAGGACAAGCTGGTATTTCAGGACATCTTAAGATTGGAAATAATGTTCAAATTGGTGGTGGCAGTGGAGTGATTAAAGATATCCCAGACAATAGTAGAGTAATGGGATATCCCTCAAGAAATTTAAGACAATTTTTAAAAGATAATAAATGATAGATAAAACTGCAATTATAGATTCAAAAGCAAAATTACATAAAAATGTTCAAGTAGGAGCTTATTGTGTAATAGGCCCCAATGTTGAGATTGGTGAGAATACAATTGTTCAATCTCATGTTAATATTTCAGGTAACGTTAAAATCGGTAAAGGAAATAAAATTTATCCTTTTGTATCAATAAACGATCCTCAAGATTTGAAGTATAATGGAGAGCCTACAAATTTGATTATAGGAGATAATAATAAAATCAGAGAATACGTAACTATAAATCCAGGTACAATTGGTGGGGGTGGCAAAACAGTTATTGGAAGTAATTGCTTATTCATGATTTCATCTCATATCGCTCATGATTGTCAGGTTGGAAACAATGTAATAATTGCAAATAACGTTCCATTGGGAGGACATGTAATTATTGAAGATAATGTTGTTATAGGGGGAAATTCTGCAGTTCAACAATTCACAAGAATTGGAAAAATGGCAATGATTGGAGGGATGACAGGTGTACTATATGACGTAATTCCATATGGATTATCAACTGGAAATAGAAACTCATTACAAGGATTGAACTTAATAGGATTAAGAAGAGCTAAGTTTGATAATAAAGACATTTTAGGTTTAAGTGAAGCTTATAAGGAGATATTTGCTACAAAAAATATCAATGAAAATATAAGTAAGTTAAATGGTACTTTTCAAGAGAATCCATTAGTTAAAAATGTAATTGACTTTATAACAAAAGATAAAAAAAGATCTATTTGCACACCATATTCTTAAGATGATTGGTTTAATTTTTGGTGATACTGATTTTCCAAAGGAAATTCTTAAAACTGTTAAAAAAAAGAAAATTAAATATTTAATAATTGATCTATCGAAATCAAAAAAATTTAGAAAAGATAACAAATCTTATTCAGTATCCATTGGTCAATTTGGCAAAATTATCAATATTCTTAAAGAAAATAACTGTAAAAAAGTCTTATTTGCTGGAAAAGTAAATAAACCTACCTTTTCTAAATTAAAATTAGATTTTAAAGGTATTTATTATATTCCTAGAATAATTAAAGCATCTAAACTTGGAGATGCAGCAATACTTAAAGAAATCATAAAAATATTATCTCAAAACAAGATAAAAACTGAAAATTCACTTAAATTTAATCCTGAACTTTCATTAAAAAAAGGCAATTATTCGAGGATTAAACCAAACAAACAAGACCAATTAGATATTAAAAAAGCAATTAAAACTTTAAATAGTTTAAGAGAATATAATTTTAGCCAAGGAGTTGTGGTTAGAAATAATAAAATAGTTTCTATAGAAGGCAAAGGTGGAACAAAAAAAATGCTTGAAAAAAGTAAAAGTAGAAAATTCAAAATTCATGGTGTTTTAGTTAAGTTCCCAAAAAAGAAACAAGACTTAAGAATAGATCTTCCAACAATTGGATTAAAAACTATCAAACAAAGCAAGGCTGCTGGATTAAAGGGCCTTGTAATAAAAAGTAAACAACATGTTTTTTTAAATAAAAAAAATTGTGTTAAATTTGCTAATAAAAACAAAATGTTTATCTCCGTTAAATGAAAAAGATTTTTATACTAACTGGTGAACCTTCAGGAGATAAACTAGCTTCTAAAGTCATATTTAAACTTCAAAAGAACAATGCAAATATTGAGTATTCTTGCGTTGGCGGAACATATTTAAAATCGATAGGAATAAATTCTATTTTTGACCTTAAAGAAATAACTTATATTGGATTTACAAGTGTAATCTTAAATTTATTCAAAATCAGAAACAAAATTAACGAAACTGTTAAAAAAATAATTGAATTTAATCCTGACATTTTATTTAGTGTTGATAGCCCAGATTTTACTCTAAGAGTTGTTGAAAAAGTAAAAAGTATTAATCCTAAAATTAAAACAATACATTATGTTGCTCCACAAGTATGGGTATGGCGAGAGGGAAGGGTAAAAAAGTTTAAAAAGTTTTTAGATCATATATTATTATTATTTGATTTTGAAAAAAAATATTTTGATAAAGAAAATATTCCAAATACTTTTGTTGGACATCCATTATTAGAGCACGAAACTAAAGATAAGATAGATCTATCCAACATCATATCAAATGATAAAAAAATTATTTCTCTTTTTTCTGGAAGTAGATCATCCGAAGTAAATTTACTTTTACCTATATTAATTGATTTTATAAATATGATGAATAAAAAGTTTGATAATTTTACTTTCGTATTTCATGCAACTGATGAAAATAAGAATTTAATTAGTGAAAAGATTAAAAATATAAATATAAAAAATGTCGAAGTTATTTCTGATGAAAATATAAAAAAACAAATACTAAGTAAATCTACTTTTGCAGTTTCTAAATCTGGCACAATTTCTCTTGAAATCTGTAATGCAAAAGTTCCTTCTATAATTATCTATAAAATGAATTTTTTAAATTTTTTTATTGTTAAAATGTTGGTCAAAATAAAATTTGCTAACATCATTAATATAATTAATAACAAAGAAATAATTCCAGAATTAATACAAAATGAATGTAATGCTAAAGAGATTTACAATTCAGTTGTCTATTTTTTAAAAAATCCAGAATTAATGAAAAAACAAATTAATGATTGTGATGAAACTTTAACTAAAATCAGATCAAAAACCTCATCCTCTGATGAAGCCTCCTCGGTATTAACTAAGTTTCTTGTTGGTTAATCTTTTTGTTACTTCTTCTTTTCCAAGTGAAATAATTACATCATATATTCCAGGCCCAAATTTTGAACCTGTTAAAGCTATTCTTAAAGGCTGCCCGACTCCTTTAAAATTTGTATCATTTGATTTGATCAATTCGTTAACTATTGGCTCTAATGTTTCTTTGCTTAGTTCATTAATACCTTTAAACTGAGAATTGAAATCAGAAATAACTTTTTTAGCCTTATCATCAATTAACTTTATATCTTCTTGATTAAAATTAACTTCATCTACAATAATATATTGACCATTATTGAATATATCTTCTAGTGTTTTAGCTTTATTTTTTAGAAAGTTTAGTGAATTTTTAATCTTATCCGCTTTATCTGTTTCAATTTCACTTTTATATAATTTACAATATTCAGTTAATTGATTGAATAAATCATTCTCATCAATATTCTTAATATAGTGCTCATTCATTGATAAAATTCTACTCATGTCTAGCTTTGATGGAGATTTACCAATTCCTTCGAGATTAAAATGCTTAATACTTTCATCTAATGTAAATATTTCTTTATCTTTATAAGACCAACCTAATCTCAGAAGATAATTTCTCAGAGCATCTGGCATTATACCAATTTTAGAATAATCATCTAACGTTGAGGCTTTATCTCGTTTTGATAGTTTTTTCCCTTCAATTGTGTGTATCAAAGGTATATGAGCAAAAGAAGGTAAGTCCCATTTCATGGCCTGATAAATTTGAATTTGTTTAAAGGTATTTATTTTATGATCATCACCTCTAATTATGTGTGTCATATTCATTTGATGATCATCAACTGATGCTGATAAATTATAAGTTGGTGTTCCATCATTTCTTAAGATAATAAAATCTTCAATAGTATTATTGTCAATTTTAACATCTCCTTGGACTAAATCTTTTAATAAATATGTTCCATCTACTTTACTTTTAAATCTGATAACTGGTTTTATATCTTTAGGCGCATCAGTTTCTTTCTTATCTCTCCATTTTCTATTATAGATATAAGGAATTTTTTTTTGTCGTGCTCGTTTCTTTTGTTCCTCTATTTCTTCGCTCGAACAATAACATTTATATGCAAAACCATTTTTTAGTAATTCATTTGCAACTTTAATATGATCTTCAATTTTTTTGGATTGTATATATTCCTCTCCATCATAATTAATACCAATCCATTCAAGTGATTTTATTATTTGATTTTTATATTCGTCTTTCGATCTTTCTTTATCAGTATCTTCAACTCTTAAATAAAAATCACCTTTTTGATTTTTAGAATATAACCAATTAAATAAAGCTGTTCTCACACCACCTATGTGCAAAGGCCCAGTAGGAGATGGAGCAAATCTAGTTGCTACTTTTTTCATTGAAATTGTTTAGACTATTTTACTAGAAGTTTCTATATAAAGATACTAAAACGCCTTGCACTTTAACTCTATCTGGACCAAAAATTTTAGTTTCGTAGTTTTTGTTTGCACTCTCAAGTGCTACCACCTTACCTTTTATTCTAATTCTTTTTAGCATAGCCTCATGCTCATCAATTAATGCAACTACTATCTTTCCATTATCAGCTGTATCGGTTCGTCTAATAATCACGGTATCACCTTCATTAATACCTGCTTCAATCATAGAGTCACCTTGGACCTTAAGACCAAAATAATCACCATTTTTTTCTAAATTACTAGGTAGAGGTATTCTCGATACTTCATTTTGAATTGCTTCTACAGGCGTTCCTGCAGCTATTTTTCCTAAAACAGGCACTTCTACATCATCAGACATAGGTTTTTGCTCATCTAAACCACCTTTGATAACACTAGGTGAAAAACTGTTGTATATATCATTTGCCGAAGCTGTTTCTGGTAATTTGATTACCTCTAATGCTCTTGCTTTATGAGCAAGTCTTTTTATAAATCCTCTTTCTTCTAACGCACTAATTAATCTATGAATTCCAGACTTCGATTTTAAATTTAAAGATTGTTTCATCTCCTCATAAGAAGGCGACACACCAGAGCTTCTCAACTTCTTGTTGATGAATAAAAGCAGGTTTTTTTGTTTTTTTGTTAGCATAAGAACAAATATCGTACAGAATCTGTTCTACAAAAGTTCTCTACAATTCACAATAGTAAAAAAAGCTAGTAAAATTAAGGGTTATTCGACTATAGAACTGAAAAAATAGAATTGTTATCTAGATCTTTCAAAAGTGATTCACCAATTAAAAAAGTTTTAATAGAAGTCTTGTTTGAGAGTTTCAAGAGTTCATCTTTTGTTTTAATTCCACTCTCAGAAACTAATGGACCAGGGTGATTAACTAAAACATCATAAATATCAAAAGTTGTATTTATATCAGTTTTTAAAGTTTTTAGATTTCTATTATTTATACCTATTAAAGCATCTTTAAATTTTAAAGCATGTTTAGCTTCTTCAACAGTATGAACTTCAACAATTATAGACATGTTTAATTTAAGAGCTTCGTTATATAAATCATTGGCAAGTTTATCATTAACACCAGCTAATATAATTAATATAGCATCAGCTCCATAACTTTTTGCCAAAGGTACTTGGAATTTATCTACAAAAAAGTCTTTACATAAAATTGGTAAATTAACTTTTTGTTTAATCTTGCTAATATGTATCAAGTTTCCTAAAAAAAAATCTTCTTCAGTTAAAACTGACAAACAAGTAGCTTTATTGTTATTATATATATTAGCTACTTTAACAGGATCATAATCTTTAATAATAATACCTGCTGAAGGGCTAGCTTTTTTAATTTCAGCAATAAGTGAAAATTTGTCCTCTTTTATATTATTTTCAATTTTTTTTTTAAAATTAATAAATGATTTATTTTTATTAATTAATTCATCTAAAGATTCTAGTGGAATAGTTTTTTTTAAATTTACTATTTTTTCAAGTTTCTTACTAATTATTTTTTCAAGAACATTTTCAGCCATTTTGAATTTTTTCTAAAT
>CACAIR010000003.1 GCA_902532565.1 uncultured Pelagibacteraceae bacterium
CTATTGTTCCGTTAATTAATCAAACAAAAATACACAAAGTATTTGTTAAAGGAAAAATGGTTAAAAAGATATTTAAAGATATATCAAATACAAAGAAAGGAAGAATTTTTAATAATAAATCAGAGATTTTTCAATTTATAGGCAAAGATCTTAAAAATAATGATTATTTGATGATTAAAGCCTCACTTGCGACAGGTTTCAATAACATAGTAAAAGATTTAAAAGGATTAAATTAGATGCTTTATCAATTTTTATTAAATTTTATTGAGAGTTTTAGTTTTTTGAATGTATTTAAATATTTAACTTTCAGGACAGGTTTATCTTTTTTTACTTCATTAATTATAGTTCTAATCATTGGAGGTCCATTTATAAAATTTTTTTCAAATCAAAAAATATTAAATCCTATTCGAAATGATGGACCAGAAGATCATATAGTTAAAAAAATTGGCACACCAACAATGGGAGGGGTAATAATTTTATTAGGATTGTTGATCTCAGTAATTTTTTGGGCAGACCTATCAAATATTAATATTTTATTTTGTATTTATATTGCCATCTCTTTTGGACTTCTTGGAGCTTATGATGATTTTAAAAAGATTAAATACAGTAATTCCTCAGGAATTTCTTTTAAATCTAAATTAATTTCACAAATAATTTTGGCTATTGTAGGTGTTGGATTTTTTGTTTATCTAAACGATTATCAAGATTTAAATAATTTATATTTTCCATTTTTTAAATTGTTAGATAAATTTTTATTCTTAATTTTGATTGAATTTAATATTATTTTTCTATCTGAAAAATAAATTTTTTTATTTCTAATATCTTGCGTTTTCTCATGTCCTTTTCCGGCAACTAACAAGATATCTCCAGAATTTAAATTATTTATAGCCTCAAATATTGCTTTAGCCCTACTAGGAATTTCTTTAAATTTTATTTTAATACCTTTTTTAATATGAGTTCTTATTTTTTCAGGATTTTCAAATCTTGGATTATCATTTGTCAAAAAAATATAGTCTGAATTTTCACTAGCAATTTGGCCCATTTTTGATCTTTTATTTTGATCCCTATTTCCCCCGCATCCAAATAAAACTGTTATCTTTTTATTAGGAAATTGTTCTCTTAGGTTTAAAAGACATGTTTTCAGCGCATCAGGTGTATGAGCATAATCTAAAATTACTTTTGATCGATTTTTAATTTTACCAATTTTTTCAAATCTGCCTTCAACCGGTTTCAATTGTTTAATTACTTCTAAGATTTTATCTAAATTTATATCACTATTTTTTGCAGCGATAATAGACATTAATAGATTCTTTAATTGAATTTTTCCGATTAAATTAATTTTAATATTCTTTATTAAATTATTATGTTTAATTTTAAGCAATTGAGTTTCTCCTGAGAAACAATGTGATATAATTTCAAATTTATTTTTTTTATCAGCAATTGTTTGCAAATTTAATTTTTTATTTTTTGCAATTTTTTTTAAATTTTTAAATTCAGCGATAGTTTCATCTGTTATTATATTTCCTTTTTTTTTTATTAACGACTTAAATAAATAAAGTTTTGATTTTAAATAATCTTTTAAACTTTTATGATAATCAAGATGATCTTGAGATAAATTTGTAAATATGGCTGTATCAAAATTTAATCCATCTAATCTATTTTGCTTAAGGCCGTGACTAGAAGCTTCCATAATAACATTTTCAACTTTTTGATTTTTAAGAATTGTTAATATTTTTCCAAGTTTGATTGGATCTACGGTAGTATTATTTAAATTTAAATTAAATTTTTTTGATTTAACCCCTAGAGTTCCGATAGATGCAACTTTTTTTTTGTTTAATCTTAATATTTGATAATAAAATTCTGCAACTGATGATTTTCCGTTTGTTCCGGTAACGGCAATTAAATTTTTTGGTTTTTGCCTATAAATTTTAAAGGAGATTTCAGATAATAATTTTCTGATATTTTTTGTACGAATATACAAAACTCCTTTATAGTATTTTTTAATTTTTTTTTCTGTTACAATAATTTTTGAACCTTTTTTAATTGCAATTGAAATAAATTCGTTTCCATCTTTATAATTCCCTTTAATTGCAAAAAAAATATGATCTTTTTTTATATTTTTAGTATCAAAAGAGATTCCTGAAAAAAATTTGTTTTTATAATTATTGTTTATATCTAAAAAATAATTTCCAAGTAACATGCTTAGTTAAACTGTATATATTTTGTGGCTAAAATGGGCCCAATTTTTTCAATTATTTGACCAGCAACTTCGACTGAAGTCCATCCAGCTGTGTTGAATGGTGTACCTTTATACTTTGTACCTGAACCATCTCTATAATGATATACATACTCACTATTAGTTTTAGGCTCATCTAACATTATAATTAATGTGTATTTTGGATTAGATGTTGGAAATACTGAAGCAAATGTATTAACTTTATTTTTTGAATATCCTCCGTCGACACTTTTTTGTGCAGTTCCAGTTTTACCACCAACATCATATCCTTCAACATTTGCCAATGAAGCTGTCCCTTCTTTTGTTGTAACAATTTTTCTTAAAATCGGATTAATTTTTTTTGAAACGTCGTTATTAAGTATTTTTCTATTTGTTTTATAATCATTTTTCTTAATAAGAGTTGGATTAATTCCATAACCTCCATTTACTATTATTGAGTAAGCATTTGCTAATTGAAGCATTGTAGTTGTAATACCGTGACCATAAGAAGTAGTCGCAAGTTTACATTTTCCCCAATTGAAAGGTATTGGAGTGCCAATTTCTTCAATATCAAACACTAAAGGATTAATTAAATTTAGATCATTCATAAATTTCTTAAATTTTTCAATACCTAAAGATTGACCAATTCTAACTGATCCAATATTTCCTGAACGAATTAATATTTGTTCAGCAGTTAAATTTGATGGAATTTTATCATCATATTCGTTTATAGTATTTTTTCCACATTCTAATTTTTTTTCTAAATCATTAAATTCTGTGTCTGGCTGAATGATTCCTTCATGAAAACCTGCCGCTAGAGTAAAAGTTTTAAATACAGATCCAAACTCATAAACACCTTTTGTAACTCTATTAATGTAATTAACATCTGTAATACTAGATCTCAAATTAGGGTCAAAATCAGGAATTGAAACTAAAGATAAAATTTCTCCATTATAAACGTCCATCAAAATTGCTGCACTACCTTTTGCCTTAAAAATTTCATTGTATTTGATCAATTCTTCTCTAATTAGAAATTGAATATCTTTATCTACAGTCAATTTAATTTTATCTTTATTTTTTTTCAATTTATCATCCAATGATTTCTCTAATCCAGAAATACCTCGATTATCACTATCTATTTGACCAATAATATGACTGAACAAATTTTTTTGAGGATAAATTCTTATAAGTTTTTCCTCAGGTTTTATTGATTTGTCACCTAACATCATTATTTTTTCATAATTTTCTTCAGAGATTTTTTTTTCAAACCAAAAAAACTTATTTTTTTTAAATTTAGATAATATTGATTGATAGTCTTTGTTTGGAAAAATATAACGTAAATTAAGTAATAATTTTTTTTGATCAATTACTTCAATTGGATTAATACCGATATCAATTGAGCTTACTGTTTTTGCTAAAAAATTTCCATTTCTATCAACAATATCTGCTCGTTTAAGTTTGTTATCAACATTTATTTGATTGTTGATTGGATTTTTCAAATTTCTTGAGCCAAGATGAATTAAATGAATTGTATAAATTAACGAGATTATAAAAAAAACGAAGAATATAAATGCGACCCTGCTAAACTTTGTTTGAATATTATTATTTTTTTTATCATATTGAAATTCTTTATTGTTCTCATAAAAAAAAAATCTTTCTTTATTACTCATTAATTTCCAGAAATTTTCAAATCATTTATAACTATTTGATCACCTAAAATTTTAAAAGTTTTCAAATCTTTCAATGATTTTTTTACCAATAAATTTTCAAAATATAATTTTTGATACTCTAGTAATTTTTCTGAGGAACTTAAGTAATGAAATTCTAATTGTGAGTCTTTAAATCTTTCATCCAAAAATAAAATATTTTCTTTTATTGAATAAATTTGCTCATCTAGATTTTTAGTAGAATTTTTTATTAAAGATGTGCAAACAATTAAAGATAATATTAATAAAAAAATAAATGATTTGATCATAATTTTGAGCCTAATTTTTCAATTTCTAACAAGTAGGAAAATTTCTCTATTATATCAGTTTTTATTTCATGGGAGTCTGTTGTTTTTATTAAATATCTTAATTTAGCTGATCTTGATGGAGGGTTTTCTTTAATTTCTTTTCCAGATGGAATAATTGGTTTTTTTTGAGGCATTAGGAACATTAATTCATTTTGTTCTATTTTAGGCTCATATCTTGAAACACTTTTATTTTCAGACAAATTTTTAAAGAAATATTTAACTATTTTATCTTCTAAAGAATGGAAAGTTACTACAGCTATAACGCCATTTTTTTTTAGAACTTTTGTAGAATTTATTAAACCATATATAAGTTCACTAATTTCTTTGTTAACAAATATTCTTAGAGCTTGAAAAGTTTTTGTAGCACTATGTGTTTTGTAATTTTTTTTTCTTTTTGATCTATCAATTATATAGACAAGATCAGGTGTATTTATCTTTTTCTTTTGTCTAAATTTTATAATATTTTTTGCAATTATTCTTGCGTCCCTTTCATCACCAAAATATTTTAAAATTTTTTCCAATTCATGTTTTTCTAATTTATTTATAACTTCACTAGCAGAAAAATCATTAAGTCCCATCATCATATTAAGTTTTCCCGGTGAATTAAAAGATAAACCTTTGTTCGGATCTTTAATTTGAACGAAGGAATAACCTAGATCAAATACAATCCCTTTTATATTTTCATTTTTTAATTTTAAATTACGTAATTTACTAAATATTAAATTTTTAAAATGTAACCTATTTGGAAATTGTTTTTCTATATCGCTAGCATTTTTTTTACTTGCTATATCTCTATCAAACGCAATAACTTTTGTATTATTATAATTTAAAATTTCTTTTGTGTAACCACCTTGTCCAAATGTGCAATCAATAAATGTGCCACCATGTTGAGGGGTAATAACGCTAATAATTTCTTTTAGCAGTACTGGATAGTGCTTTATTTCATCCGTTACTATGGTGGCTTCCATTTATTTTTTTGAAGACCATTAATTCTTTTGTCTTCTTAAAAATGCTGGTATTTCTAAATCATCTTCTTGGTCATCTTTGTGATCAGAAGACAGTAATTCATCAGAATTTGAATTCTCGCTATCATCATTAAACAAATCAGGTGCATTTGGCTCTACCCCAAATTCACTTAAATCATTTTTTACTTCTTGCTCTATATTCAAGTTTTCCTCTTGTATAGCTTCTTGTGTGAAAGAAATTTCATCTTCAGTTGATAAATTTTCTTCAATATTCTCTGCATCTTGATTCTTGAGTAGTTCTTGGTGATATTGATCATTAACATTATTAATATCTTCTTTAGCAGAAGTTTGGCTAAACATCTCAGAAGTAATTTCATTTTCGACTTTTAGCGCATTTGCACCATGAGAAACCGGATTTGAATTATTACTTGAAAAGTTAAATGACGGAGTTGGTCCAAGATTTGAAAAATCAGAATATCCTGTATTTCTATTCTGAATTCTATGTACCATATTAATCACCGATTTTCTCTCAGGTTGTAGACCATCTAAAGATGTTGCTACAATTGAAACTCTGATTTTACCAGCAAGAGCCTCGTCAGTTATAGCACCTATGATAACTTCTGCTTCTGCCTCTACCTCTGATCTAATTTTGTTTACCACTTCATCAACTTCAAAAAGTTTAAGATCTTTCCCTCCGGTAATATTAACTAATAAACCTTTGGCTCCATTTAAAGTATAGTCATCAATTAAAGGATTGCTTATAGCCATTTCTGTAGCTTTCATAGCTCTACCTTCTCCCTCTGCTTCACCAGTTCCCATCATAGCTTTACCCATTGAGGCCATAACAGTTTCAACATCAGCAAAATCAAGATTAATTATACCCGGTCTAACCATAAGGTCAGTAACACTCTGCACTCCATGCATTAATACATTATTTGAAAGATTAAAAGACTCTTCAAAAGTAGTTTGTTCATTAGCTATTTTGAACAAATTTTGATTTGGTATCACTATGATTGTATCAACATGTTTTCTTAGTTCTTCAAGTCCAATTTGTGCTCTTTTCATTCTTGAGGGACCTTCATATAAAAAAGGAAGTGTAACTACTCCAACAGTAAGAATATTCAATTCTTTTGCAGCTCTAGCTATTACATGTGCTGCACCTGTCCCGGTTCCACCACCCATTCCTGCTGCAATAAAAACCATATTTGCACCCTGTAAAACATTAACAATATCGTTTAATGACTCATCGGCAGCAGCTTGACCAATATCAAGTTTAGCACCAGCACCTAATCCTTTTGTTAAATTTAAACCAATTTGAATTTTAGATTTTGCTTTGCTATGTTTCAAATCTTGTGCATCAGTATTTACAGCTATAAATTCTACACCTTGCATTCCATTATCTATCATTTCATTAATTGCATTTCCGCCTGCACCTCCAACTCCTAGAACTAGTAGTCTTGGTTGCAGTTCTTTTATCTCTGGTGTTCTTATGTTAATTGTCATTTTATTATCCCCCGTTATTTATTAAGTTGAAGCTCCCATTTAAGGCTTGCACGATTTAAATTTGCTTTTTTTCTTGCATTTACCTTAAATTTTTCAAATATTGTTGGTTCCCAAATTTGGAATATTTTTCCTTGCCCAACAAACATCATGCTCTTCTTAATTTTTGCATGTTTTAATAATTTTGGTGTAAGTGAAATCCTTCCCTCACTATCAAATTGTAAATTAATACTTTCAGACAGTATTGATGTTGCAAAAAAATCTCTTTTCTCCTCAAAAGGATTGAGGGAGTCAATTGTATTTGAAATTCTTTCGATTCTGTCTTGAGGCCATGCTTCTATTGATTGATTATTAAAGGATGGATAACATATTACTCCATTATATCCTAAATTAGATAAATAAGATCTAAAACTTGCAGGCACCGACACCCTTCCTTTTTTGTCCAATTTGTTTTCGTAGGTTGATAAAAACATAAACCATAAATTTCTTTATCCCCAATATATGGGAATATTTGGGATATTATGGGTTTTATATATACACGTCAATACCTAATATTTTAGATTTTGGTGGTTTTCCTAAAATAGAAAATGTTTTCTACAGTGTAGAAAATGAGAACAAACTAAGAAACTTCTAATGATATTATAATTTATGAAATGCCAGATAAACTATAAGCCGGGTTCTGTCATTTAAACTTATCATTTGTCTAGGCTTAAAATCACTCTTAAGCTCAAGCAACTAACCCTGATGACGAGCCAAGGATGGCTTTTAGTTTTTTCACAATGTCACCTCTACTTAGTCTTGCTCCCAGTGGGGTTTTCCAGCGTTCATTGTTACCAATAGAACCGGTGTGCTCTTACCACACCTTTTCACCCTTGCCATGTTATGGCGGTTTATTTTCTGTGGCACTATCCCTAGGGTCGCCCCCGCCAGGAATTACCTGGCACTGTATCCTTGCGGAGCCCGGACTTTCCTCTTTAATAAATATTATTAAAGCGACAAGTTATTTATCTGGCATGCTTAATTTAATACTCAATTAAAAAACTTCAAGAAAAAAATTAGTAATATTTTTTAATAATATTATTACTTATCATAAAACACTCCTTGTCTATAGTTCCATTAACCAATTCTTGCCTAAATCTTCTTTGAAATGCCTTAACAGTTGTTTTATTTTTGTTAGTTTGGGATAGATTTTTTAAAAAATTTCCAACATATCCGATTTTAGATAAATTCTTAAAAAAGGTTTTTTTTTCTTTGGTATTAGTCTTAATCTGTCTATTAGTTTTTAAATATTTAACAGATAATGAATGCCATAAACCAATTTTTTTTCTTGCTAAATATTTCCAAGGAAACTTTTCTCCTGGATCTTTTTTTCGATCAGGAGCGATATCTGAATGTCCTAAAATATTTTGTTTTTTTATTTTATATTTTTTTATTAAATATTTACTTAAAATTAATATTGAATTTATTTGTTTTTGAGAATATTTTTCATAATTAAATTGATGTCCGGGATTATTAATTTCAATTCCAATAGAGTATTTATTCAGAGATTTATAATTTTTCCATGATGATTTTCCTGCATGCCAGGCTATATACAAATCTGGAACCATTAGAACTATATTTCCATTTTTTTTGATAAAATAATGACTACTAACCTGAGATTGTATTTTTGTAAGTTTCCTTATGGCTTGAGATTCTCTTTTCATCCCGGTGTAATGAAATACTAAAAATTTTATTTGTTTAGATCTTCTTTTAATAGGATGAAAATTTGGGGAATAATTTGAATTTATTTTTAAAGCCATATTTCAGTCATTTTTAGCACTAAAAGCCGTTATAGTTTATCTGGATATACATTATAAATTAATTATAATAACTTGTAATGATTAAAATTTTACAAACATCATTAATAACATTTTTTATAATGTTTTGCGCTAATGCCGGCACAGATGGCGTCAATGAACTTTCTAAAAATAAACCTCAAGAAGTTAAAGATTGTTTTGAAACACTAAACAGAGGTACTTTTGCGCTAAACCAAGGTTTAGACAAAGTGATTTTTAAACCTGTAGCAAAAGCTTACAGATCTTTACCTTCTCCGGTAAGAACAGGCACAAGTAATGCACTTCTAAATCTATCTTCACTTGTAACAATACCTAATAATGTTTTACAAGGTCAGTTTAAAACAGCCGGAGTTAATACTGGAAGGTTTATAGTTAATACAACTATAGGAATTTTTGGATTATTTGACGTAGCAACAAAAATGGGATTTTCAGAGTATGAGAAAGAAGATTATGGCCAGACACTTGGTGTATGGGGAGTAGGTCCTGGATGCTATATAGTGCTGCCAGTATTAGGTCCTTCAACTTTAAGGGATACTGCCGGTTCGTTCATCAATCTAATGGGTGGTGATCCATACTATAATGTTTCAGCCCATGGTAATAACGAATACTTAGATAAATCTGATTATATGTTAACAAAAACGTTAACAGCAATAGACTTTAGGGCGAAAAATTTAGAAACATTTGATAATTTAGAGAAAAATTCTCTTGATTTTTATGCTTCTGTAAAAAGCTTGTACATTCAAGACAGGCAAAGAAAGATAGCTAATACTAAACCAAGCGCTACAATTGAAATTCTATATGAAGGCGATTGGGAAGAAATAGAAACACAATAGAATAATAGTCAATAATGTTTTTAAAAAAAAAAATTATTGTAATTTCACTAATATTTTTAAATTTAATAGGAACTACTAGTTTAAAAGCTATTGAACCAGATGTATTTGTTCAATCAACAGTAAATAGAGCCTCAAAACTTCTGTCTGAAAATATAACAAGAGAAGAAAAAATAGAGAAATTAAAACTAATTGCTAAAGATACGGTTGATATTCAAGGTATCGGGCTTTATACACTTGGTTCAGTTAGAAAAACTTTAAATGATGATGAAAAATCAATTTATTCACAAAGATTTGAACAATATTTTTTAAAAAGTTTTTCAAGTAGATTAGCAGAATATACAAATCCTGAAATTGACGTTTTTTGCAAAAGAAGTATTAAATAAAAATTACACTATTGTAAATAGTATTCTTAAAGCTACAAATGATCGACCAGAAATAAAAATTGATTGGAGAATTTATACTAAAGATCCAGACCAACCATTAATTAGAGATTTAATTATTGAAGGTTTAAGTTTAGCAAGAACTCAAAAAGAAGAATTTGCATCAGTTTTAAATAGTAATGATGGTGACATTAGGGCCCTTTTTAAAATTTTAGAAGAATTCTCGAATAAATAATTTTTTAAGTGAAGATTGGTGGGCCCGCCAGGACTCGAACCTGGGACCAATACATTATGAGTGTACTGCTCTAACCAACTGAGCTACAGGCCCTTTGATAAATCTACGTTTATATCATTAAAAAAGTTAATCAAGCTTGAATGCTTTTAAGTGCATATTTTCCTCTTAAAAAATTAGGCTTTAAAGAAACTGAGGATAAAATAAAGAGTTAATTACCTTTATATCCTTTAGTAATAGGTAGTAAGTTTTTATTGATTAAAAATTTCAATAGATTAAATAAAAACTGATATGGTTATTTGGTTAGCTGGACTATCTGGAAGCGGTAAGTCTACATTTGCAACATACATTGCGCATGAATTAAAAAAAAAATATAAAGGGAAAGTTTTAAAAATTGACGGAGATGAAATAAGATACCTTTTTAAGAATGATCTTGGCCATTCTTTAAAAGATAGAATCAAAAACGCAGAACGTCTTTCAAAATTAGTTTATTTTTTACAGAAAAACACGGACTTAATAATAGTTGTCTCTGTTCTATCTATTTCTCAAAAATGGCTCAATTGGAATAAAAAAAAAATCAAAGATTATTTTCAAATTCTTATAGATGTTCCATTTAAAATACTTTCTGAACGAAATAGTAAAGGTGTTTATTCCAATAAAAAACACGTAGTTGGTGCAGATATAAAATATAGAAAACCAAAAAAAAATGACATGGTTGTAAAAAATAATTTCAGAACAAAAGAAATTGAAAGATTTTCAAAAAAAATTTTTTCTAATAAAAAAATCTTAAACTTTTTGATTAAGTATAACAAAAATTAATAAAACCTATGTAATTAAATGATTTATTTATTAATATTTATATTTTTTGTTCTTATTTTTGAGTTTTATCTGAGAAAATTAATAGATAGAGGTCAAAAAAAAATTCAATGGATATTAACAAATAATAGTGAAAATTTCAAATTTGATCAAAAAATAATTAATAAGATTTTTAAAAATTCTTTTCATAAAACTTTGGGATGGGATAGATTCCCTTATCAAAAAATAAAAGTAAAAAAGAATTTTAATAAAACCTTATTTTATAAATTCACTAAAGAAGGATTTAGATATATTGGATCAAAACATAAAAATAAATTTGCTATTTTTGGGGATTCATTTGCATTTGGTTCTTTTGTAAATGATAATTCATGTTGGTCATCTCTTGTTTCAAAAAAAGTAAAAAAAAATTTTATCAATTATTCTGTACCTAATTATGGATTTGATCAATCTTTACTAAAATATGAAAATAAAAAGTTAGATAAAAATATTGAGAACATCATTATTGGAGTTGTTCCAGAAACAATTTCGAGAATTCAAAATATTTGGAAACATTATCTTGAATTTGGTAATATTTATGGATTCAAGCCTAGATACATTGTAAAAAATAATAAACTAAGTTTGTTGAAGAGTCCTTTGCAAAGTAAAAGAGATTTTAAAAAAATCAAACAAATTATTGAAAAGTGTAAAAATAATGATTTTTTTTATAAAAAAAAATATCTAGTTTTTAAATTTAAATCTATTTATTTTATAGATTTTTTAAAAAATTTTACTTTTAACATAAGTCTATTCTATTTTTTGATTAAATATAAAAATAATTACACAAAACTTAATAAATCTATTTTCACTCTAGTTTATAAACACAATATTAGGAGCGCTAATGATCTATATACACATCCAGAGTCTAAAAAATTATTTGAAAAACTGATTTTTAAATTCGTGAAAGTTGCAAAAAAAAGAAATCATAGGCCTATTATTATTATTTTCCCACAGAAATACGATTTAGAGCTTTATAAAAATAAAAAAAATAAGTTTAATGACTACTTTAATAAATTTAAAAATAAAATTCTTATAATAAACTTAACCGAAGACTTTTCTAAAGTAAATTATTCCAAATTTTTTCAAGATGATAAATATGGAGGTCATTTAAATGAAAAAGGAAACTTTTTTGTAGCAAAAAAAATTCTTGAAAAAATTAGTTAATTTTTTTTGTTTTAAAAATAATGTTGTCTGCGACTTTAATTAAAATGAAAGAAAAAATTTTTTTATCCATTAAAAACTGAAGTAATGAGTTGAAAAATCTTTTAATAAATGAATATTTATCTTCAGGATCATATAAAAATGGTCCGCCATCTTGATTTTCAATTTTAAATCTATTTTTTTCTAAACAATTTTTAAGTGATTTATGTGAAAAAAGTCTTTTATTTATCTTATAATTCCATACATCATGCTTGTTTAACATAAATTTAGAATTCATAAATTTACTATCTTTATATTTCAAAAAATATTTTTTTAATTTTGTTTCTGTTAACATTGATTTGAATGAGAGGGAATAAGAGTAATGAAATTTTTCATTCGTAAAATATCTAATTAAAGATAGCAGAAAATGTCTAGGAGTTATTAATTTATCTAATTGAAATTGATTTCCTTGACATACAACAAATCTATTTCCATCTTTTAAGACCCTTCTTACTTCATTGATACAAAAATCAAGATCTTCTGCATATTGAAGGGCTCCACAAACAAATACTGCATCAAAATAATTATCTTCAAATGGATATTTTTCCTCTAAACTTTGATTAATAAATACAGCTTTATTATCTTTAACTTCATCTTTAAATCTGTCACTTGCAAAATCACAAAGATGAGCTGAAATATCCATTCCAGAATAGTTGTAACCAAGTTTTAAAATATCATCGGCTGCATCTCCCGAACCAAATCCTAATTCTAAAATCTTTGAGTTTGGAGATAAATTCAAGGATTTTATGTAATTTATTGTTTTTTCCCTTCTTACTGAATAATGATAAAATCCTTTATGGTTTTTATCGGCGGTGATAGAGTGCCATTTCTTGGTTTTTTCAGAGTTCCACCACTTTTTTACTTCATCTTTATGAGACATGTGTTCTTAAAATTTAATTTTTTTGATAAGTGTATATAGATTTCATATAACAATGTCAAAAAATGTAACATCGTTTTGTTTTGTATTAAATTATATTAGATCTGTTTTTAAATGATATTATTTTATCTTACTAGCTCAAACTTAAAATCATTGCCAGCTAATGCAATACAGACAACACATATGTATAATGCATTCTCAAATATTGGATGTTCAGTAAAGTATTTTGTTAAAAGATCTAATCCAAATTATCATAATGGACTCATTTGGCCGTCTGGATTTATTCTTCTATATATATTAATATTTAAAATTTTTAATTTTAAAAAAAAAATTTTTATTCATTCAAGAGACAGAAATAAACTCGCAATAATACTAGCACTTCTTGGCTTTAAAGTTGGTATTGAATTACATAATTTAAAAAGATTAAATAATTTCGAATGTTTAATCATAAGATCCTTAACTAAAAAAAAACTATTAAAATTATTCTTTACTTCTAGGACATTATATAACGAATTTATAATTAAGAATCCTCTTGGTTCAAAATTACCTTTTACAAGATTGGAAAATGCTACCTCAAAAAACTTTATTGAAAATGATTTACATAAAAATATTTTTAGTAAAGATCTCTCTTTTGCTATGGTTTCAAGCAAAAGAAAAGGTAAAGGGCAAGAAAAAATAAGTAAATTATCAAAGATGTATCCTAATTATAAATTTACAATTATTGGACCTACCTTAGAGGGTATTAAAAAATCAAATAACTTGAGTCTTATTGGTAAAATCGAAAATAGAGATGTTGTTTCTTATTTAAATAATGCAGATATATTTTTAGCAATAATAGATAAAGTTATGGAAGTTGAAGGAGGTTTATTTGAGGATGGTGATTTGGCTTGTCCTTTGAAGATATTTGAATATCTAGCTTTGGCAAAACCTATAATTATGTCAAAACGTACTGCAATGACCGAGCTTTTTTCTTGTTTACCTGGTGTTTGGTTTATTCATGATGATCTTTCAAATTTTAAAACTGTAATAAACGAAATTTGCAGCTTAGATGAAAATAAAATTAAACACATACAAACATCTCATAAACAATTTATAAGTGAATTAAGTTGGGAAAATAGAGCTAAGAAAGTTATTAAAGTTTTAAATGAAAAAGAAAACTAAATTAATTGAAATAATTGGTAGTCCTGGATCAGGCAAAACATTTATATGTACCAAACTTCAATTAGTAAAAAAAAATTCTAAACAATTTTTTTTTCATAGTAGTAATTTAAAAAATTTTAAAAAATTTAATAGATTAAATTATTCAACTCGCTTTTTTATTAAAATCAAAGTCATTTTTTTGATAATCAAATTTTATTCATTATTCTATAAAAGATTTTTTTTAAGAAAAATTTACAAACGCAGTTTTTTTATCAGAACAATGTTGCTGGTTTATAGACATCTAATTTCAATAGAAATGTTTAAAAAAGCTTTAAAAAAAGATGAGTTCTTAATAATGGAGCCTGGATTAATAATGTATTTTTTACAAGACTATTTTTATTCGGATCAAACTGTATCAAATAATGATATAAAAATTTTTAATCAAATATTTTTAAAAGCTGATTATATTATTAATGTAAATTGTGATATTAAAACGCAAATTAAAAGATTACAAATAAGAAAGCGTGGTATGCCACAAAGAATGGCAAATTTAAACAAAAAAGAAATTTATAATACAATTAAGAAATCAAATAATGAAATCAAAAAATATGTTTCAAATAGTTATGATTTAAAACATAGGTTTATAAATGTTGATACTTCAAAAAACTTTAATAAAATCAAAAAATTAGCTAATTTATTTTTTTAAAAAAAATATTTTTAAGTTTAAATAAAATTAGCACTTTCCCAAAACTGCTTATTAGTTTTTAATAATTCTTGATAAGTACCTTCATCTTTAAGTTCACCCTTATCAAACAAAAAAATTTTATCACATTTTTTTACAGTGCTTAAACGATGTGCTATTAAGATTTTTGTAATTTTATAATCAGTGATATGAATAGACTCCATTACTGATTTTTCTGTAATATTATCTAATGCACTTGTTGCTTCATCAAATATTAACAACTTTGGTTGATGATACAAAGCTCTAGCTATTCCAATTCGTTGACGTTGACCACCAGATAACCTAACCCCTCTTTCGCCAATAGTTGTTTGGTACTTAGATGGTAACTCATTTACAATAAATTCGTGTAAGTTTGCAATTTTTGCTGCATGTTTGACATTTTCATGATTTATCTCATTTTTATCAACACCAAATGCAATATTTTCAGACACTGTAGTGTCAGCTAAATATATTTCTTGAGGAACATAGCCAATAGAATTCTGCCATGTTCTTTTATTTTCATTATTAATAATTTTGCCATCAACTTCTAAAGTTCCTTTTTGCGCGTCAAGTAATCCAAGAATTAAATCTATTACTGTTGTTTTTCCACTACCCGTCTCACCTACTATTCCTATAGTTGTGTATGCTGGTATTGTAAGATTTACATTTTTTAATATCATCCTCGATGATTCAGGATAAGTATAAAAAATGTTTTTTAATTTTATACTTTCATTAAAAATAAATTTATCATTATCATTATCATCAATCTTTAAATTCAGTTTTTTTAAATCATTATATAAAGATGTTATAGCTGGACCTGATAAACGCAAAGAAGTGACATTCACAAAAATTTTTTGTACTGCAGGCATCAATCGGTATCCTGCAAATGCATAGAGGGCTATTTTTGGTAAGATAGTTGTAATATCATTTGTAGCTAGCATATAAAAAATTATTACAAGTATTAATCCTCCAAAAGCAATTGCCTCAAGTATAAATCGTGGTAATTGACCAATTATGTCTACTTTAGCAAAATTGTATGCCATATTTTTAGAAGGTTCTATGAAACGATTTATAAAACTTCTCTCCAATCCACCAACTTTGACTTCCTTAATCCCACTAAAAGCTTCTGATAAAGCTTTGAATTTTATTTCATTATCTTTGTAAGTTTTTGTTGCGATTTTGTTTAATAGTTTTCTTAATAATATGTAAACTATCAAATAAAATGAACCTATAGTAATTGCAATAGTCAATATGAGTTTAGTATCAACATAAAGCAACATCAAAAACAATGTTAAGGTAACTAAAATATTCGATATTAAAGAAATAGCTGGCTTTAAACCTCTGCCAATGACATTGCCTGTTTCAGAAAGAATAGTTTTACCTATGTAAGAAGTATTTTTATTTAAAAACCAACCATAGGGTTGATAAATATACCGTTTAGCTAGACGTTCTGACAAAGAGAACTCACAATATCTAATATATCTAGATTGAAAATATGTTGTTAAAGCCTTGAAGAAAATTGATATTATTAATATAAAAAAAACTAAAATTCCTACTAAGATTAAAAATTCTTGTTCGTCTTTTACACCGATAAATTCAGCTTTTTTATAAATAAAATTTAAAATATTATTTGTAGTTATAGTCTCAGGATTTGTAAGTAAAGCTATAAAAGGCATTATAGATGCAACACCAAGCATATCTATCAAAGCCATACATAGAATTAATATAAGTAAATACCATGCACGTCTTCGCTCTTTTTTTGATAAAATATATAAAATTTTATTTATATTTAGCATTAAATTTATGGAACAAGTAAATGATATATAAGATTACAGTTTATTTAAAAAGGATTAAAATTTTATTTAATTCATTATAATTTTTAAGGCTTTATGGTGGGCCGTGTTAGAATCGAACTAACTGCCCCCTCGATGTCAACGAGGTACTCTAACCGATGAGCTAACGGCCCAGAAATTAACTTTCTAAGAAACTTTTAAGCTGTTTTGATCTGCTTGGATGTTTTAATTTTCTTAAAGCTTTAGCTTCAATTTGTCTAATTCTTTCTCTAGTGACAGAAAATTGTAGTCCAACTTCTTCTAAAGTATGATCAGTGTTCATTCCTACACCAAATCTCATTCTTAAAACTCTTTCCTCTCTTGGTGTCAAAGTTGATAATATTTTTGTGGTTGCCTCACCTAAATTTGATTTAATTGCTTGTTCTAATGGAGCAAGAGCTTTTGTATCCTCTATGAAATCTCCAAGACTACTGTCTTCCTCATCACCTACTGGTTTTTCCAAAGAAACTGGTTCCTTTGAAATTTTTAAAACTTTTCTTACTTTATCTAATGGCATTCTTAATTTTTTAGCTAGTTCCTCTGGAGTAGCTTCTCTACCAAACTCACTTAAAATTAGTCTTTGTGTTCTTACAATCTTGTTAATCGTTTCAATCATGTGCACAGGAATTCTAATTGTTCTCGCTTGATCAGCAATTGATCTTGTTATTGCTTGTCTAATCCACCAAGTTGCATATGTTGAAAATTTATAACCTCTTCTGTATTCAAATTTATCAACAGCTTTCATCAAGCCTATATTGCCCTCTTGGATTAAGTCTAAAAATTGAAGACCTCTATTAGTATATTTTTTTGCAATTGAGATAACTAATCTTAAATTTGCCTCAACCATTTCTTTTTTTGCAATTCTTGATTCTTTTTCACCTTTTTGTACTCTACTAACTAATTTTTTAAAGTCCGTTACAGACATTCCAAGTTTGTAACTTGTTTCAACTAATCTTTCTCTTATGTTTTTAAATTCATTTTTATTTTTAGTGAAAAATTGTTTCCATGTTGTATTAGTGTCTAAAAATTTCTTTAAATTAGGATTTATCTCATTACCTATATAAAATTTTATAAATTCATTTCTGGAAATCTTACTATCCATTGCAAGTCTTAATAAATTTCCCTCCAAAGAAATAATTTTTTTATTTTCACTATAATGTTTTTGTACAAGTTCCTCTAAAACAGATGGTGATAATTGCAGGGATTTAATATTTTCAAGAATATCATTAACAATTTTTTCGTACCCTTTTTCTTTTGCTATTGAAAAGTTTTGATAATTTAAAACGCATTCTAGTTTTTCTTTTTGGTACTTAATTAATTTGCTATATTCTTTTGTAAGAGTTTGAATTGTTTTTAAAACTTTAGGCTTAATTTCTGTCTCCATTGCTGCAAGTGTTGGATTGAAATCATCATCTTCTGTTGTCTCATCTTCTTTCTCAGTTTCACCTGCGTTTTTTTGTTTAGCACTAGGTCCTGTGCTTTCATCTTCCATATAATTCGTATCAATATCAATAATTTCTCTTACTAAAATTTCATCTTTTTGTAATTGTTCATTCCACTCATAAAACTGTTGAGCTGTTATAGGACTTTGAGATAATGCTATTAACATTACATCTTTGCCTGCCTCTATCCTTTTTGCGATTGCAATTTCACCTTCTCTAGAAAGAAGTTCGACTCCACCCATTTCTCGTAAATACATTCGGATAGGGTCATCGCTTTTCTCAATTGTCTTTCCCTCTTCTTTTGAGGAAGATTCTTTTTTTCTTAAAACTTTGTAATCAGATTTCTTTTCTACAAGTGCAACTTTTTCATCTAAAATATGAATAAATGCTTTAGATAAATTTTCATCAGATAGGTTTCTTTTCCCAAGTGATTTGCTTAATTCCTCATAAGTTATAAAACCTCTGTGGGTTCCTCGACCCATTAATCTAGCAAATGATTTTGTAATAATTCGTTCCACAGCAATATAAGTTTGGGAGTCTTATATAATGTCAAATTAACAAAAATCCATTACTAATTTTATAAGATTAATTGATATTTTGCTTTTTTTTAAGCTCTTTTAGCTCATTAAATGTGGACTCGCTCATATCAACAGAGAACTTCGATTCTAATTCTTGAATTCTAAACTCAAGATCGTAATTAGTCAGATCTCTTGAAATATCATCTAATAACTCGATAATTTTTTGATCATCATTAGTTTGATTTTTAAGGATATGCTTGATTGGTGCAAATTTATTTATTTTTTCTAACAATTGATTATCTAATTTTAAATCCTCAATTGTGATTTGCTCTCGAGATTTAAGCTTCTCAATTATTAGTTCAAATATTTTTCTATTAACTTCAGTAAATAATTTAATATTTTCAATTAAATGTATATTTAATTGTAACAAATCTAAATTATTCATTACTAAATATAATAATGAAAACTCTTTAAGCTCTACACCAGTTAATGATTGGCTATCTTTAAAATGTTTCTTAGTGGTGTCTAGTGATTTTGTTCTTTTAACAAAAAACTTTTTTTTATTTAGATTGGAATGAGGTGTTAATTCTGCAATTTTTTCTAGGAAATATTCTAATACATATTTCTTAATAAAATTATCTTTAATTGTGTTAGCTATACTTCTCAATTTTTTTTCAAAAATTGCCAACGAAGAAGGATTATTTTCTGTTTGTTTTTTATAATGATTAAAAATAAATTGATGAATAGATAGCTTACTTTGTTTAGTAAAATCAATAAAATGAGCTTTACCATTTTTATTCACATAGCTATCAGGATCTTCCTTGTTTGGTAAAAATAAAAATGAAATTTGTTTTTCAGGTTTTAATTCTTTTATGGAATTCTCTGCTGCTCTTAATGCTGCTTTATAACCACTTTCATCACCATCAAAGCAGATAATGATATCATCAAAAAATTGGTTAAGAGTTAAAATCTGTTTATCTGTCAAAGAAGTTCCAAGATTTGCAACTGCATTGTCGACTCCATTTTTACTTAAACCAACTACATCCATATAACCCTCAACTAAATAAATGTGATCTATTTTGTTGGAAAGTTTTCGAGCTATATCTAGATTATATAAATTGGATCCTTTTTTGAAAAAATTTGTTTCAGGTGAATTTATATATTTAGCTAAATAGTTTAGACTTTCAATTATTCTTCCACCTAATGCTATTGGTTGACCTGAAATATTATTGATTGGAAAAATTAATCTCCCTCTAAATCTCTCAACATATATTTTCTTTTTTTCATCCAAATAAAACAAACCCGTTTCAGCTAAGGTTTGCTCACTATATTTATTTTTTAATTTTTCATAAAAATTTGGATTTTTTCCTATGTATCCGATTTTGAATTTTTTAACCTCTTCTTTAGTTAAAGATCTATTTTTTAAATAATCTCTCGCAACAGAGTAACTCTCATTTTTTAATAATTCGTTATGATAAAAATCTACGTATTGACTAAAGATTGATTGGTACTCTTTCCACTTTTTTTCTCTTTCTTCATCTTGTTTTGAAAACATATAAGGTTGCATACCAGCTAATTGAGCTAAATGCTTGACTGCCTCACCAAATTTAAGATTTTGAATTTTCATTACGAAATCAAAAATATTTCCATGCTCTGATGTTGCAAAACAATGGTAAAATTCTTTTTCATCATTGACTGTAAATGACGGAGTTTTTTCATTTTTGAAGGGAGATAAACCAAAAAACTCTTTCCCTCTTTTTTTTAAGACAACAGTTTTTGACACAACTGTTGACACTTTTAATCTTGTTTTAATTTCATCAAGATATTCCTTAGGATATTTCATTAACTATTTAATAATTCTCTAATAAGAGGTCCTGCTTTTGCAAAATCAATTTCATCTGAATGCAGTTTTTTTAATTCACCCATTACTTTACCCATGTCTTTAACTGAATTTGCGCCAAGTTTAGAAATCAGTTCTGCACAAATTTTTTTTGTTTCCTCTTCACCAAGCTGTTTTGGTAAAAATCCAGTTAAAATATTATATTCATTTTGCTCTACCTCTAAAAGATCAGTCCTATTATTTTTTTTGTAGATATCCATCGATTCGGCTCTCTGTTTTACCATTTTTTTCAAAAGCTTTTTTATGTCTTCATCATCTGTTTCTTTTTTATTTGGACCAGACCTATTTGTAATATCTAGATCCTTTATTGATGATAAAATTAACCTATAAGTTGATATTTTTGTTTTATCTTTAGCTTTTAAGGCGTTTTTATATTCAGTTTCGATTGTCTCTTTTAATGGCATATATTTTTAATCTACTTCAAAGAAAAAAATCTTCAAAAGAAAAATTGTTTTTTTACAGTTTTATAATACATCTCTGTTGCGATAATAAATCAATTATTGTATTAACCTTTAACTTATGAGTTGTAATTGATCAAAAAAGCAAAAAAAACAAACTCAAAAAAATCTCAAAATCATACGGGCGTTTTAGTTCTTGAAAATAAGAGAGTTTTAAAAGGTATCGGAATTGGTTACCCAGGAGAAGCTACTGGTGAGGTTTGCTTTAACACCTCTTTAACAGGGTACCAAGAAATTATTTCTGATCCTTCTTATGCGGGTCAGATTATTAACTTTACATTCCCACATATCGGAAATGTTGGAACTAACAAAGAAGATATTGAGTCTGATAAGATCTGGACAAGAGGTGTAATCTTTAATTCTGAAATTACTTCTCCATCAAATTATAGAGCATTTTTGCATTTAGATGCCTGGCTCAAAAAAAATAAAATTGTTGGAATTACAGGGCTAGATACTAGAAGTTTAACAAACTTTATTAGAGATAAAGGGGCGCCTAAGGGAACAATTTGTTATTCAAAAAATGGAAAATTTAATGTTAGCAAATTAACAAACTCAACTATTAAATGGGGTGGATTAAAAAATCTTGATCTTGCAGAGACTGTGACGACGTCAAAAAACTATATTTGGAAAGGCCTTAAAACCTGGAAGAAAGAAACGGGATATAAAAAAAATACAAAAAATTATTTGCATGTGGTTGCAATTGATTATGGAATTAAAAAAAATATTTTAAGATATTTTTCAGACTTCAAATGTAAAGTAACGGTTGTTTCTTGCAAAACCTCTGCTGAAAAAATATTAGACCTTAAACCGCATGGAATATTTTTATCCAATGGTCCCGGTGATCCTGCGGCAACAGGAAAGTATGCAATAGAAATACTTAATAAATTAATTAAAAAAAATTTACCTATATTTGGGATTTGTTTAGGTCATCAAATTTTAGCATTAGCGTTAGGTGGAAAAACAAAAAAAATGAAGTTAGGACATAGAGGCGCAAACCACCCTGTCAAAAATTTAATCCATGATAAAGTTGAAATCACTAGCCAAAATCATGGTTTTGTAGTGGTTGAAGAAACTTTACCAAAGAAAATTGAAGTAACTCATAAATCTCTTTTTGATAATACCATTGAAGGAATAAGACTTAAAAACAGACCAATATTTTCAGTGCAATATCATCCAGAGTCAAACCCAGGACCACAGGATAGTGTCTACTTGTTTGAAGAATTTATTAACAATATTAAAAATGCCAAAACGAAAAGATATTAAAAAAATATTAGTTGTAGGCGCTGGACCCATTATCATTGGCCAGGCATGCGAGTTTGATTACTCAGGTACACAAGCTTGTAAGGCATTAAAAGATGAAGGTTACAAAGTAATTTTAATTAACTCAAATCCTGCAACTATTATGACTGATCCAGATGTTGCAGATAAAACTTATATAGAGCCAATAACATTAGAAGTTTTAGAAAAAATTCTTAAGAAAGAAAAACCAGATGCAATTCTACCAACTATGGGGGGTCAAACTGCTCTTAATCTCGCAATGGAATCTGAGAAAAAGGGAATTTTAAAAAAATATAAGATTGAGCTTATAGGAGCAAACTCTAAGGCAATTGCTAATGCAGAGGATAGAAAGAAATTTAGAAAAAATATGATCGATATTGGATTAGATTTGCCTAAATCTGAAATTGTAAACAATATCAAACAATCATCTAAAATTTTAAAAAAGATTGGTCTTCCTGCAATTATAAGACCTGCATTTACACTTGGAGGTCTCGGTGGTGGTATAGCCAAAAATAAAAAAGACTTCCTTAAAATAATTAAAAGTGGGCTTCAAGAGTCGCCAGTTAAGCAGGTATTGGTTGAGGAATGTTTAGAAGGGTGGAAAGAATTTGAGATGGAAGTTGTAAGGGATAAAAAAGATAACTGTATCATCATCTGCTCAATTGAAAATGTTGATCCGATGGGAATACATACTGGTGACTCAGTAACTGTTGCCCCGGCACTTACATTGACTGATAAAGAATACCAAGTAATGAGAAATGCTTCTATTGCGTGTTTAAGAAAAATTGGAGTTGAAACAGGTGGATCAAATGTCCAGTTTGCAATCAATCCTAAAAATGGCCGAATGGTTATAATTGAGATGAACCCTAGGGTATCAAGATCATCAGCACTTGCATCAAAAGCAACTGGATTTCCGATCGCAAAAGTTGCTGCAAAACTTGCCGTAGGTTACACTTTGGATGAATTAAAAAATGAAATTACCAAAGTAACGCCAGCTTCATTTGAACCAAGTATTGATTATGTCGTAACAAAAATTCCAAGATTTACTTTTGAAAAATTTTCAACTTCTCCAGCAACTCTTGGTACATCAATGAAATCAGTTGGTGAAGCTATGGCTATAGGAAGAAACTTTAAAGAGTCTGTTCAGAAAGCACTAGTATCTCTTGAAACCGGTTTTTCAGGATTAGATAGAATTTTCAATTTAAATAAAAAACAGATTGAAAAAAAACTTAAAGAAAATATTCCAAACAAACTCTTACTTGTTGCTGAGGCAATTAGGAAAAGAATAAATTTGAGAAGAATTTATACCTTATCAAAAATTGACCCCTGGTTTCTTGAGCAGATTAAGGAAATAGTGGACAATGAAGCTAAGATTAAAAATAAAGGCTTACCAAAAGATTTCAATGAATTTAATAGAATTAAATCGATAGGCTTTTCTGACAAAAAATTAGCAGAGTTAACAAATACATCAGAAGATATAATAAGACGAAAAAGGACTGCCCTTAAAATTTTACCAGTTTTTAAAAAAGTTGATACTTGTGCAGCTGAATTTAAATCATTTACACCTTATATGTACTCAACATATCAACGAAATTTCTCAATTAATTCAGAATGTGAAGCAGATCCATCAACTAAAAAAAAGATTATTATTCTAGGTGGTGGTCCTAATAGGATTGGACAAGGAATAGAATTTGACTATTGCTGCTGCCAGGCGAGTTTTTCATTAAAAGAAGGTGGATTTGAAACGATTATGGTAAATTGTAATCCCGAAACAGTTTCAACAGATTATGATACAAGCGATAGATTATATTTTGAACCACTCAAAGAAGAATATGTTTTTAATATAATTAAGAAAGAAAAAGAAAAAGGAAACTTAGTTGGAATAATTGCTCAATTTGGTGGTCAAACTCCAATTAAACTATCAAAATTTTTACATGATAACAGGCTTCCAATTCTAGGAACACAATATACATCGATTGATTTAGCAGAAGATAGAGATAGATTTAGAAATTTACTTAATAAGTTAAAGCTAAAACAGGCTGAAAGTGGAATTGCTAAAACTTTTAAACAAGCTATTCAAATAGCTAATAAAATCGGCTTTCCTTTGATGGTTAGACCCTCATATGTTCTTGGTGGAAGAGCAATGGAAATAGTTCATGAAAAAGGCCAGCTTAAAAATTTTGTTGAAGAAGCATTTAAAGCAGCCGAAAAAAATCCAATTTTAGTTGATAAATTTATTGATCATGCAATGGAAGTTGATGTTGATGCAATATCTGATGGAAAACAAGTACACGTGGCAGGCATTATGCAACACATTGAAGAGGCTGGAATTCACTCTGGTGACTCGGCTTGTAGTTTACCACCAATATCTATCAAACCATATTTAATTAAAGAAATTGAAAATCAGACTAAAAAATTGGCCTTGGCTTTAAAAGTTAAAGGTTTCATGAATGTTCAATACGCAATCAAAAAAGATGAAATTTATGTGATCGAAGTTAACCCTAGGGCAAGTAGGACAGTGCCATTTGTCTCGAAAGCAAAAGGATTACCCCTTGCAAAAATTGCATCACGTGTGATGGCTGGTGAAAAATTATCTGAATTTAATTTAAAGGATAGTTCTAAAGGAATGTATGCAGTTAAAGAAGCTGTGTTCCCTTTTAATAAATTTCCAAACAGCGATTTGCTTCTAGGTCCAGAGATGAAATCAACAGGTGAAGTAATGGGATTTGATAAAAACTTTGGAATGGCTTTTGCAAAAAGCCAAATAGCATCTTCTAATTCTTTACCCAAAGATGGATTGGCATTTATTTCCTTAAAGGATAGTCATAAAGACGAAGGAATAGGTTTAGCAAAAGAATTAATTAAATTAAATTTTACACTTTGTGCAACTCGAGGAACAGCTAAATACATTAGAAAACATCGGATGAAATGCAGAATTATTAATAAAGTCAGTAGTGGCTCCCCTCATATTGTTGATGTGTTAAACTCTAAAAAAATTGCTCTTGTTATTAATACTGGTGGTGGAAACACCGAACACAGATTAAATGATGCTATAGCCCTTCGAAGAGGAACACTTAAAAACAAAGTTCCCTATTGTACTAATATGTCAACAGCACTGGCATGTTTAGAGGCAATCAAATCACTTAAAACAAAAAAATTAGAGGTTACTTCTCTTCAGGATATATAAATTTTATACATCGACAATTAATGTGTCTTTAGATCCTCCACCCTGAGAACTATTTACGATTGTGCTTCCTTTTCTAAGTGCAACTCTCGTTAATCCTCCTGTACTCACATAAGTAGTTTTTCCACTAAGAACAAAAGGTCTTAAATCTAGGTGTCTAGGCTCAATATCATTTTCAGTGATTGTTGGTGCTGTTGAGAGAGTTTCAAGTGGTTGCGCAATATACTCTCTTGGATTTTTTTTTATTTTGGCAATTACTTCATCTCTTTCTTTTTTATCTGCTCGAGGTCCTATCATTATTCCATAACCACCAGAGGCATTGGCGGGCTTAACAACTAACTTAGAAATATTTTCTATCACATAGTTTCTCTCATTTTTATTGTGACATAAGTAAGTTTCTACCTGATTCAAAATTGGCTGTTCGCCAAGATAATAAACAATCATTTTATTAACATAAGAGTAAACTACTTTGTCATCAGCAACACCTGTGCCTATAGCATTAATTATACCAATATTTCCTTTTCGCCAGCTTTTAAACAATCCTGGTACACCTATTAGTGAACCTTTGAAAAATACTTTTGGATCTAAAAAATTATCATCGAGACGTCTGTATATGCAATCAACCTTCAAGGGACCTTTGACAGTTTTCATGTAAACAATGTCATTCTCAACGAATAAATCTTTTCCTTCGACTAAAGCAATTCCCATCTGATCAGCTAAAAAAGAATGCTCAAAATAAGCTGAGTTATATATTCCAGGTGTTAAAACTACCATATGTGGGTTTGCAGTTTTTTTTGGAATACATTCGACCATACAATTGAATAATTTGTTTGTGTATTGATGAATTGATGCAACTTTATATCTTGTGAATAATTCGGGAAAGACATCTCTCATTACCATCCTGTTTTCGAGCATATAAGATACACCTGAAGGTACTCTTAGATTATCCTCTAAAACTAAATAATCACCATTTGTATTTCTTATCAAGTCAACTCCAGAAATATTTGACCAAGCCTTATGTTTAGGAGAAAATCCATCACATTCTTTTACATAAAAGGGAGAATTGAAAATAATTTCTTTTGGTACTACATTATCCTTAAATATTTTTTTTTGATTATAAACATCATCAATAAATAAATTTAAAGCCTTTACTCGCTGCTTTAAACCTTTTGAGACTTTGTTCCATTGTGTTTTTGGGATTATTCTTGGGATTATATCAAGAGGCCATTTTTTTTCTTCTGCTCTATTATTAGCAGCATAAACTCTAAAATTAATACCCCTAGCACTTATGGTACTCTGACAATTTTTTTCAATTTCTTGAAGTTTTTTTTTGCCGTATCTCTCTAAAATTGATGAAATTATTGTAGCGTGCTTTCGAAGTTTATTATCTTTGGTAAAATAACCATCATAAGCATGTTTTGAATTATAATTTTTCCAGAGCTTTGTAACCATAATAATTTAGTGTTTAATACTTAGATAAAATAAGCAAATGCATATTGGATATATCTGTTATGCTTTTAATTGATTATGAAAAAATGTTATAATTAACTAATTATTAAGCGAGATGACTTACTGTATAGGTATTAAAACAAACGAAGGTCTTGTTTTTGCTTCAGACTCAAGGACAAATGCTGGTTTAGATAATGTAAATATTTATTCCAAAATGATGACACACGATGTAGGTGATAGAACTATTGTAATCGTAACATCAGGCAATTTAGGAACATCTCAGGCAGTTTATAAAACAATTGAAAAAGATCTAAAGAGTACTTCAGGCATAATGAATTTAAATACTTGCAATGATTTTGAACAAATAGCATCGTATGTTGGCTCACTAAATATTAAACACTCAGCTCCTCAAGGAATAAATACTGATAATGTTTTGTTAGGTTCCACTTTTATTGTTGGTGGGCAAATTAAAGGTCAGCAACATGAATTATATTTAGTTTATCCTCAAGGAAATTATATAAGACCAGCAGATAGTAAACCGTATCTTGTAATCGGTGAGGTAAAATACGGAAAACCTATTCTTGATAGAGTAATTAAACCAAATGTTTCAATTGGTGATGCATCAAGATGTGCGCTGATTTCTATGGACTCTACATTAAAAAGTGATCTTACTGTTGGACCTCCAATAGATTTTGCAGTGCTAAAAAAAGATGATGATAATCTTTCTTCACTTGAGTGTTTAAATGTTACAGATGAGAATTATTCAAAGGTTTGTAATCAATGGTCTGAGGGAATTTTTAAAGTTTTCGACTCTTTTCCTAGATTTGATTGGGAAAAATAAATTATTTAACTCTCCAATCTGTTTCAAAAGTCACATAATTGACTTGTACACATCTTCTTTCTTTAACTATTTTCTTTTTTTCCATTCCGTGCCAAGTATTAGGGCCACTAGTAAAAAGATATCCATAATTATGTCTATAAGGAATTGTTTTTACTTTTTCTAATTTGTCATTATAAAAATCTGTACCTAAATCTTCGGACTCATTAGTATTATTCACAAAAATTAATCCTGACATTAATTTTTCTTTGATATCGCAATGGGGTTTAAGCCAAAATCCTTCTCTATCACAAATAACTTCAACTCTTACATATGAATTTGATAAATCTTTGTTAATCATTTTTGAAATAGTTTGATGTACCTCTTTAGCTTGAAGTTCGTTAATAAATTTTACTAAGTGTGGAAACTGTGAAGCGTTTTCCTTCGTTATAAAACATCTAAATTTAATTGCTTTACCTCCAGATGCGATTCCTTCTCTAAACTCTGCAGCACCACCATCAATAGCTCTTGTTCCATCATAATTAAGATTATGTTTACTAACATCTGGAATATCTGCTTTAATAATTTCTTCTATTGCTTCATTTGTAAGAGCATTAGTATATTCCCAATGATCAAAAGGAAATTCATGTTTTTTGGATTTATCTTTAATTGAATTTAAAAATGACATTAAGATTTAATTTTTTGTTTAATGATATTTGCCACTCTATTCGTTTCATCTAGTTTTTGATAGCTCCAATTTCCTTCTTCTTCACCTAAATTTCTTATTATATTTAATTCTCTAAATAAATTTCTAAATTCTTGAAATCTTTTATCATTTTTTCTTGGTAAAATATTTGCGACATAAATAGGTTTTCCTGTTAATGCTGCCTCTGAAATCATTGAGCTTGAGTCACACGTAACAACTATACAATTAGATATAGATAAAGCAGATAAATAAGCTTTTTTATCAACGTTATCTATTATTGTATGATTTTCTCCAAAATATTTTTTAGCATAATCGATTGAATTTTTTGGAGTTCTCATAGATGGAATTATAACAAGTTGAAGATCTTTTTTTTTTAGTAAATTATTCAAAATGGAAAAAATATTTTTCATATTCTCTGAGGAATAATCATAATACTTTGTCGGACCACCCAAAATTAATGAACAAATTTTTCTATGATCTTTTTTAATGAATGAACTTAAATAATCTTTATTTTTAATAATCTCTTCATCCGTAAGATAGTGAATCGCACCTTTTGTACTAATTACATTTTGACCTTTTATAGAGTCATGCTCAGGAGCAACAATAAAATCAAAATGATTAAAGTTTACCTTTGGATCTTGGATATGAATGTTGATTACCTTTTGTTTTGAATTATTTTTTAAGTGAATTGAAGGAATTACACTTTTACGTCCACAAGAAATAATTATATCAAAATCTAGTTGGTTAATTTTTTTATAAACACTTTGAGAAATTGGAGTAAGTTTAGGAGGAATCATTTTCCAAAAATTATTTAGTTCAACTGTCTGGTGTGTAAAATCAATGTCTAAAGCTTTTGCCAGTCCCTCTACTTGGCTGATCATACCGTGCATACCTTGAGTCAATAATATACCTTTTAATTTGTTCATTAATTACTATATAGCTTTCATATGAGTCAAAATCCAACTAAACACACAAAAGTGTTAATAATTGGATCCGGTCCAGCTGGATATACTGCTGCAGTTTATGCTGCACGCGCAATGCTAAATCCAATTTTAGTTTATGGGTCTGAGCCCGGAGGACAATTAACAACAACTACTGATGTTGAAAATTATCCCGGATTTGCTGACGTGATACAAGGACCTTGGTTAATGGACCAAATGAAAGATCAAGCAAAAGCAGTTGGAACTCAAATGATTGAAGATCATATTAGTTCTGTAAATTTAAAATCTAAACCTTTCGAGGCAGTTGGAGATAGTGGTCAAAAATATACTGCTGACAGCATCATTATTTCAACTGGTGCTCAAGCAAGATGGTTAAATATAAAATCAGAACAAGAATTCAGAGGCTTTGGAGTATCGGCATGTGCTACATGTGACGGATTTTTCTTTAAAGAGAAAGAAGTAGCAGTAGTTGGTGGTGGAAATGCTGCTGTAGAAGAGGCAATGTTCCTTACGAAATTTGCCTCTAAAGTAAAACTAATCCACAGACGTGACAGCTTAAGAGCAGAAAAAATGCTTCAAAAAAAATTAATGGAAAACAAAAAAATTGAAATCATTTGGGATACTATTATTGAAGATGTGATAGGTGATCAAGAGCCTAAGAATGTAAAAGGTATCAAAGTAAAAAATGTGAAAACAAATAAAATAGAGGAAATTAAAGTTGATGGATTATTTGTTGCAATTGGTCATGATCCAGCAACCTCTCTATTCAAAGATCAACTAAAAATGGATAATGAAGGATATTTGATTACCAAACCAGATTCTACTGAAACTAATGTTCCTGGTGTCTACGCTGCAGGAGATGTAAAGGACAAAACTTTTAGACAGGCAGTGACTGCTGCAGGTATGGGATGTATGGCTGCTCTTGAGGCGGAAAAACATCTTTCTCATAACTAAAGTGAAGAACAATTTACACGTTTTTTTGGGAGCAACTGTAGCTGATGCTGCTGCTAGACCATTACATTGGGTTTATAATCAAAAAAAGCTTCTAAGTTATATTAAAGGAAAAAAAGATTTTACTTTCTTAAAAAAAAATAAAAGTCCTTTTTATAATATCAAGACAGGAAAAGTTTCAGGATATAATGAAATTGGTCAAGTTATGTTCAAGACATTGCTCGAAGATCATAGGAATATTGAGGAAAGATTTAAAAAAAATATCACAAAAAGTTTTGGTCCAGGAAGTATTTACTGGAAAAATTTGAACCTAAGATCGAAATATAAAAAAGTTAAAGATTGGCGTGGTATAATTAAGGGCCCTTGGATTCATCAAAATATTATTGAAACAATTCAAAATATTAAAATTAAAAAAAAATTAACAGGTGGAGACAAAGTTAACGAGTCAGATGGATATTGTGCTGCTCTACCATATTTTTTATTCGGCTATGATTTAAATGAAATAAAAAAAATTATTTCTATAGTTACTGTTTCAAAAATAAGCCTTAAGTATGCTTTAGCTAAGTTTCATCTAATAGATTTAGCTTTAAAAGGTGCAAAAAATCCTATCAATGAATTCTCAAAAAAATTTAAAAAAAATTCATATTTTAAGAGTGTTGTTGAAGATATTAAGAAAGTAAAAAGACACAAATCAAGTTCTCATCCTAAAGTAGTTAAAAAATTAGGAATGGCATGTAGTTATCCTGGAACTTTTAACAGCTCAATTCATTCAATTATTAATTCTACAAATTATAAAAGTGCAATTTTAAGAACAATTAAAGCTGGAGGCTGTAACTGTTCAAGAGTTAACTTTATTGGAGCATATTTTGCTGCTTTAAAAGGGGTGAATACTATCCCTAAATCTTGGATAAGAAAAACAATACCTGCTAAAAAAATATTAGATCAAAAATAATACTATCTATATTAAACTTTCACAAAAAGCTTTAATTCTATCCATTGCTTTTTTTAGGTTCTTCATTGAAGTTGCATAGGAAATTCTAAAAAATCCATCTAAACCAAATGCTGACCCTTGCACAACTGCAACATTTGATTTTTCAAGTAATTTTTTTACAAAATCAGTATCAGTTTTGAATTTTGTTTTTTTATTTAAAAGTCTTTTACAACTAGGAAACACATAAAAAGCACCATTAGGAGTAAGACAAGTGATACCTTTAATGGCATTTAAACTTTTTACTACAAAGTTTCTTCTTTTCTTAAATGCATTAGCCCTTTTTTTAATAAACCCTTGATTCCCATTTAATGCCTCTACTGCTGCAGCTTGACTTATAGATGATGGATTTGAAGTAGATTGGGATTGAATTTTTCTTATTGCTTTAATTATATCAGTTGGACCAGCTGCATACCCTATTCTCCACCCTGTCATTGCATAAGATTTACTCACTCCATTCATTGTAAGAGTTCTTTCTTTTAATTTTGGAAGTTGTGCGATTGTAAAAAATTTAAAATTATCGTATCTAACATGTTCATAAATATCATCACTTAAAATAAATATTTTCTTTTTTCTTACTAATACTTTAGCTAAATCTTGAATTTCTTTTTTTGAATATCCTGCTCCAGTAGGATTAGAAGGGGAATTAAGAATTAACCATTTAGTTTTTTTTGTGATGGCCTTTTTTAATTTTTGAGCTGTAAGTTTAAAACCATCTTGCTCAGTACACTTAACTATTTTTGGTTTTCCTCCAGCTAACAAAACCATGTCCGGATATGAAACCCAAAAAGGTGCTGGAATTATAACCTCATCACCTTTATTCAAAGTTGCCATAAAAGTATTATAAAGAACCTGCTTACCACCAGTTCCAACTGTTATTTGATCTAAAGAAAAGTTCAATTTATTTTCCCTTTTAAACTTTCTAATAATTGCTTTTTTTAAAGCGGGTGTACCATCAACTGCCGTATACTTTGTGTCCCCGCTTTTTATTGCTTTAATAGCAGCTTTTTTAATGTTGTCAGGGGTATCAAAATCTGGTTCTCCAGCTCCAAGACCTATTACATCTTTTCCAGCTGCTCTTAGTTCCCTGGCTTTTTGAGTAACAGCAATAGTTGGTGATGGTTTAATTCTTTTTAAACTGTCCGATATTATGCTCATTGAAATATAAATTAATTCTACTACGTTCTTTAATATATGGAAAATACTTATCAAGATTTAATTACAGATATCCAGAGTAAAAATCCGAAAATTAGTGGAAAACTTGAAGGTGGTAAAAAATTCAAAATTAAATCAGATTTTAAACCAGCAGGGGATCAACCTGAAGCTATAAAAAAATTAGTAAAAGGCGCAAATAAAGAAGAATTTAATCAGGTATTACTTGGAGTAACAGGATCAGGAAAGACATTCACAATGGCAAAAGTAATTGAAGCAACCAATAGACCAGCATTAATTTTAGCTCCTAACAAAACTCTTGCTGCACAGCTATATGGTGAGATGAAAACATTTTTTCCAGATAATGCTGTTGAATATTTTGTATCCTATTATGATTATTATACTCCAGAAGCTTATGTTCCTAGATCAGACACTTATATTGAAAAAGAAGCATCAATTAATGAACAAATAGATCGGATGAGGCACTCAGCCACAAGATCACTTTTAGAAAGAGATGATGTTCTAATAGTTGCCAGTGTTTCTTGTATTTATGGTTTAGGATCTGTTGAAGCATACAGTAAAATGACTTTAACACTTCAAAAGAATTATGATTATAAAAGAGAACAAATAATAAAATCATTAGTCGCTCTTCAATATAAGCGAAATGAGCAAAATTTTTATAGGGGTACTTTTAGAGCACGTGGAGAATATCTAGAAATTTTTCCATCTCATTTAGAGGATAGAGCTTGGAGATTAAGTTTATTTGGTGACAAACTGGAGAAAATTGAAGAGTTTGATCCCCTTACAGGAGATCAAGTAAGAGAATTAAGTTTAATAAAAGTTTATGCAAACAGCCACTACATCACTCCAAAACCAACAATTGAACAAGCAGTTATTAATATAAAAAAAGAGTTAGAAATTACTTTAAAAAAACACAAAGCTGAAAACAAATTACTTGAAGCACAAAGATTAGAGGAAAGAACGAAATTTGATCTTGAAATGATTGAGGCAACTGGATCTTGTGCTGGAATTGAAAATTATTCGAGATTTTTGTCTGGAAGAAAACCAGGTGAACCACCTCCTACTCTTTTCGAATACTTTCCAGATAATACTTTAATCTTTGTAGATGAATGTCACGTTACAGTTCCTCAGCTAAATGGAATGTATAAAGGTGACAGATCTAGAAAAAGTACTTTGGCTGAATATGGATTTAGACTTCCGTCATGCATGGATAATAGACCTTTAAAATTTGAAGAATGGGATTTAATGAGAACTCAAACTGTTTTTGTTTCTGCTACACCAGGCCCATGGGAATTGGAACAAACGAAAGGTAAATTTATCGATCAAGTTATTAGACCAACAGGATTAATCGATCCACCTGTTGAAATTAGACCTGCTAAAAATCAAGTTGATGATTTAATGCATGAATGTAAAAAAGTAATTGAGAATAATCATAGAGTATTGATTACCACGCTTACAAAAAAAATGGCTGAAGACCTTACTGAATATCTTCATGAAAATGGTGTTAAAGTCAGATACTTGCACTCAGATATCGATACTCTTGAAAGAATCGAAATTATGAGAGATTTAAGGATGGGTGTATTTGATGTTTTGGTGGGAATAAATCTTTTAAGAGAAGGACTAGATATACCTGAATGTGGTTTAGTTGGAATATTAGATGCAGACAAAGAAGGATTTTTAAGATCAGAAACATCACTTATACAAACTATTGGAAGAGCTGCTAGGAATATTGATGGTAAGGTAATTTTATATGCTGATAAAGAAACAAAAAGTATCAAAAAAGCAATTCAAGAAACTAATAGAAGAAGAAAAATTCAGTTAGATTACAATAAAAAACACAAGATAGATGCAAAATCGGTTAAAAAAGAAATTAGTGATATTCTAGAAAGTGTTTATGAAAAAGATTATGTAAAAATAAGTGAGGGGTCTAACGTTGGTGGAAATTTAAAAAAACATCTTAAAGCCCTTGATAAGAAGATGAAAGAGGCTGCTTCAAATCTTGAATTTGAAGAAGCAGCAAAAATAAGAGATGAAATAAGAAAATTAGAGAGTACAGAATTAGAAATAACATTAAATCCAAAAATAAGACAGTATGATGTAAAAAATAAACTTTATCCAAAAGGAAGATCAACTATGGGCATGCCTGGAACAAAAGTAACTAAAAAAAAAGACAAAAAATGGAAGCACGGAAAATAATTATTACTGGTGGAGCTACAAGGATCGGTGCCGCAATTGCTGAAAAATTATCTGGTCCAAATATAGAAATCACTATCCATTTTAATAGATCAAAATTGAAAGCTCAAAATTTAAAAAAAAAATTACAAAAATTTGGAACAAAGGTTTATTTAATAAAAGGTGATTTAAGTAAAGAAAATGATATTCACAAAATAATTAAATTCTCAAAATCAAAAATGAAATTTTTTGACTGCTTAGTGAATAATGCTTCATTATTTGAAAATGATAAATTAGAAAATTTTAGTTCCAAAAGTTGGGAAAAGCATATTTCTACAAATCTTAAGGCACCCGCTCTTTTATCAAAAGAATTTTCAAAGAATATCAAAGGTAAAAATAACAATATAATTAATATAATTGATCAAAGAATATTTAAGCTTACTCCATATTTTTTTTCTTATACATTAAGTAAAACAGGTTTATATACATTGACTAAAACTTCTGCGATGAGTTTATCACCAAAGATTCGAGTTAATGGTATAGCTCCAGGACCAACAATTAAAAATAAAAGACAGTCACCGAAACACTTTAAGAATCAATATTTGGCTACACCACTCAAACAACAGGTTAATGTAGACGAGATTTGTAATGCTGTTGACTTTTTTATAAAAAATAGCTCTATTACAGGACAAGTTTTAGCAATTGATAGTGGTCAAAGTTTAAATTGGCAAACAACTGATATAATTAAAGGTAAAGAATGAAAAAAAATAATCTCAAAATAGTTAAAATAGATAAATTAAAAAACCTTTTTAACTATGAAAAAAAAATTCTTATTAATGATCTTATTTTAGATTTAAAGCTCGGATATTATGATTTTGAAAAGGAAAAATCTCAAAAGATAAAATTTAGTCTTGAAATTGATTATCAGGATAAAAAACCAACAAGTGACAAAGATATAAAATCTATTGTTAACTACGATACTATTGTCAAACTCATTACAAAATTAGTTAAAAAGAATCATTATAATTTTTTGGAAACTCTAGCTGAAGCTATTTTTGATGAACTGTTTAAAGATAAAAGAATCGCAAAAATAATGCTAAAAATTGAAAAATTAGAAATTTTAAAACAATGTTCATCTGTTGGTATTCAAATTACCAAAAAGAGAAGTCATGATAATCTCTGATATTGGTAAAGAAGTAATAAAAAAAGAACTACCATTAATTCCAAAGTTGCCTGGTGTTTATAGAATGTTAAATGAAAAAGGAGATATTCTTTATGTTGGAAAAGCAAAAAATTTACCAAATAGGTTAAAAAGTTATGTTGCTGAAAAAAATCATATTATCAGAACAGAAAGGATGTTGTCTCAAACAAGAAAATTGGAGATAACAACAACTTCAAATGAAAGTGAGGCTTTACTTCTTGAAGCTAATTTAATCAAAAAACATAAGCCAAAATTTAATATTCTATTGCGAGATGATAAATCTTTTCCTTTTATATTTATTGGTAACAAAAACAAATGGCCTCAAATAAAAAGACATAGAGGGAAAAAAACAAAAGAGGGTTTTTATTTTGGACCTTTTGCTTCAGCAGGCTCAGCTAATTGGACAATAAAGATGATACAAAAAATTTTTCATTTAAGAGTTTGTGATGATACTGTCTTTAAGAACAGGCAACGTCCTTGTATATTATATCAAATAAAAAGATGTTCTGGTCCATGTGTTGGTTACATAGAGGAGTATGAATATAAAAAAACTGTTGAGGATGCAATTGAATTTGTTTCTGGCAAGTCAAGAAAAATTCAGAAAAATCTCTCAGACCAAATGGAAAAAGCTAGTGATGGTTTAGATTTTGAAAAAGCAGTAATTTTACGGGATAGAATAAAATCTTTAAACATTATTCAATCATCTCAAAGAATTAACGAAGCAAATTTAATTGAGGCTGATGTAATTGCTGGCTACAAAGAGTCGGGTAAAACTTGCATTCAAGTTTTCTTTTATCGCTCAAAACAGAATTGGGGTAATCAAGCTTTTTTTCCAAAACATGACCCTGATGAAAAACTAAGTGAAATATTGAATTCTTTTGTTTCTCAATTTTATGAGAATAAAAGTGTTCCTTCATCTATAATATTATCTGAAGAAATTAAAGAAAAAATTTTAATTGAAAAAACTCTTTCTCAAAAAGAAGAAAAGCAAATAAATATTTCTATTGCGAAAAAAGGATCAAAATTAAAAGTAATTAATCAAGCAATAAAAAATGCAAAAGATAGCTTGAATAGAAAGCTTTATGAAAGTCAAAATAATAGAGAGCTTTTTGATGCAGTAGCAAGTAAATTTAATCTAGAAACAAATATTAATTTGGTAGAAGTTTATGATAATAGCCATATACAAGGAACTAATAGTGTAGGAGCATTAATTGCCTATGGAGATGAAGGATTTATAAAAAAAAGATACAGAAAATTTAATATAAAAATTAAAAATAACGAACAAGATGACTATGGAATGATGCGTGAAGTTCTTAATCGAAGATTTAAAAGAGCTATACAAGAAAAAGAAAATTACCTTACTTTTCCTGATCTAGTTCTGATTGATGGCGGAAAAGGTCAATATTCAGTTGCAAGAGAAACTCTTAATGAACTTGGGCTTCATGATTTACCAATAGTTGCGATAGCTAAGGGAAAACAAAGAAATAGTGGGAATGAGACTTTTTTTCATGATGGTAAAGAGTTTAAATTCTTTAAAAATGACCCCACTCTCTTCTTTCTTCAAAGAATAAGAGATGAATCACATAGGTTTGCAATAAGTGCTCACAGAGCTAGGAGGAAAAAAGGAATAAGCAAATCTTTACTTGATCAAATTGAAGGCATAGGTTCCATAAGAAAAAGGGCATTATTAAATCATTTTGGCTCTGCAAGAGCTGTTGAGTCTGCAAGCTTAGATGAAATTAAATCAGTTGAAGGTGTTGAGGCAAAAGTTGCGAAAAAGATATATAACTTCTTCCATGAATAAATTTTATAATGCTTAGAAAAATACCAAATATTTTAACTGTAGGTCGAATTCTGATTGTACCTTTTTTTGTATTAGCATTTTACTTGCCTGGTTTTTATGGAGATCTAACAGCTTTAATATTATTTATTGTTGCCTCATTTACTGATTTTTTAGATGGAATGCTGGCTAGATTGCTGGGTGAAGAATCTAAGCTTGGTGAATTATTAGATCCAATAGCTGATAAAATTATTGTCGCCACTGCTTTAATTTTGTTAGTCATGGATGGAACTATTCGGAACTATGAGGTAATCGCTGCAATAATTATACTCACAAGAGAAATATTAATTTCTGGTTTGAGAGAATTCTTGGCAAAAGGAAAAATTAAATTGCCAGTCTCAAGCCTTGCAAAATTAAAAACTGTTTTACAAATGGTATCAATAGCTCTTCTGCTCTCAGGGGAAACGGGAAATAAAATTATTAATTTTCAGGATTATAACGCTCAAACTATTGGAATAATTTTCCTATGGCTTTCTGCTGCTCTGACACTTTTTACTGGATACGAATATATGCGTAAAGGAATTGACCACGCTATATCTGAAGACAATAAAGATTAAGCTGCTTTTTTCTTTCTAACTAAAATTTGATAACTTTTATTTAGATCTATAATTAAGTCACAAACTTTAAACTGATTTTCAGCTATACATGAAACTGGTGTAACTTCTGCGGCTGTTCCAGTCAGAAAACATCCCTCAAAATTGGATAACTCTGAAGGGTTTATTTTTCTTTCATGAACTTTAATATTTTTTGATTTAGCAATTTCGATAACTGTTCGTCTTGTTATACCATCCAAAAATGAATCTGGTATCGGGGTATGTATCTCACTATTTTTATCTTTAAAAAAAATATTTGCTCCTGTTGCTTCTGCAATATTGCCTTCATGATCTAACATTAAAGAGTCAGTATATCCTTGGCTTTCTGCTTCATGTTTTGATAGAGTACAAATCATATAAAGACCTGATGCTTTAGTGTCCCAAGGAATTGTGTTGGGTGCTGGTCTTCTCCAACTAGAAATATTTAATGTTATTCCATCAATTTTTAATTTCGGATCAAAATATGAGCCCCATTCCCAAGTTGCTATAGCTACATGAATTTTTGTTTGTTGTGCAGAAATTGCCATCATTTCACTACCTCTCCATATTGTAGGTCTAACATAACCATTCTCAACTTTTTGAACTGCTATAATTTGATTGCAGGCATCGTTAATCTCTGCCTCAGAATAGGGAACCTTCATTCCCATTCTTTTTGCAGAATAAAAAAGTCTAGCTGTGTGCTCCTCTAATTTGAATATTGAACCATCATAAACTCTTTCTCCTTCAAAAACACAACTCGCATAGTGTAATCCATGATTTAGAATATGAATATTAGCATCTGCCCAGTCAACAAGCTCACTATTATACCAAATTTTTCCTGATCTTTTATCGTAAGGTATCATTTATGAAATAAAATTATTACTGAAAATTATCTTTGTATCTGTAATATGTCAATATAACTTACCAACCATGAAAGAACTTTTATATTTAAAAGATAATCAGTTAAAAGATCTAATCGAAAAATTGATTATAGGATATAGAGATATTTTTTCAGATTCAAAAAAAATCCTAGATAGATATTCTATTGGACTAGCCCATAATAAGGTGATCCATTTATTATCTATGTATGAAGGAATTTCTATTTCTGAATTATTAAAAAGACTAAAAGTTACTAAACAGAGTCTTAATAGAGTTCTTAAAGACTTAGTTAAATTAGAGGCTATTGAATTTAAAAAAAATAAAAATGACACTAGGATAAAACATGTTTTTTTAAACGAAAAAGGTAAAGTAATTTCTAATGAAATTTTTCAGGTACAAAAGAAAAGAATTTATAATGCATTACTCAACTCTAAATCTGAGGAAGTATTGAACTTTGATAGTGTACTAAATAAAATTATAAATGGATAATTTTTTAGCTCATATTCTTATAGTTGATGATGATGAGGGAATAAGGTCATTAGTAAAAAAATATTTAAATGAAAATCAATATTTAATTAATACTGCTAGTAATGCTGAAGATGCCTCAAAAAAAATCAAAATAATTAAATTTGACTTAATAATTCTTGATATAATGATGCCTGGTAAAAGTGGTTTAGAATTTATAAAAGAAAATAAAAAAAATCTTGATACCCCAGTTATATTGTTAACTGCAAAAGGCCAGCCAGATGAACGAGTGGAAGGTTTAGAAATTGGTGCTGATGACTATTTGCCAAAACCATTTGAACCAAAGGAATTGCTTTTAAGAATAAAAAATATTTTGAGTAAAACAAAAAAAATTGATCAAAAAAGAGTAATAGAATTCGAAAATGTTAAGGTTGATTTGAATAAACTATTAATAATAAAAAATGAAACAGAGTACAAAATAAACAATACTGAAAAAATTATTTTGGAAAAAATGATTAATAACCCTGGAAAAATTTTTGATAGAATGGAGATAGGTAAGTTAATTGACTTAGAAAAAGAAAGATCGATTGATGTAATAATTACAAGATTAAGAAAGAAAATAGAATTAGATCCAAAGAATCCTAAATTTCTGCAAACAATAAGAGGTGCTGGCTATGTTTTATGGATTGAATAAATTTATTAAAAATTTGCTTCCTAAAAGATTATTTTATAGAGCACTATTAATTGTAGCAATTCCAGTAATAGTACTACAAATAATAATCACAATTGTATTTTTCGATAGCCTATGGATAAAGACAAACCAAGGTATGACTAGAGCATTGGTTAATGAAGTAAAAACTTTTATTGAAGTTTATAAAAATGATAATTATGACAAAAATGAAATAACCAATCTTTTTTCAGTTTATCAAGATTTAAATATTGAGTTTATTAAGGATAAAAAGTTTAATTATGATTATTCTGAGAGGTGGTTTAGCCCCATAGATAGAACCCTAAGAAGAGAATTAAAATCTAGGTTTGGTATTGGGGGGTATTGGTTCAATACAACAAATTACAAAGAGTTAATTGACTTAAGAATTAAATATCAAAATGGTTATTTTAAATTTTTGATACCTAAAGATAGGCTTACAAGTTCATCTGCTAGAATTTTTGGTTTATGGATCACGGTCCCAGCATTCATTATGATAATTATATCATTAATATTTCTGAAGAATCAAACTCGGCCTATCACTGCTCTCGCTAAAGCTGCTGAAAAATTTGGTAAAGGAGAGGAAATTGAAGACTTCAAACCCTCAGGCGCATCTGAAATAAGACAAGCTGGTTTAGAATTTGATCGAATGAGAAAAAGAATATTTAGGCATCTAAATCAAAGATCCGAAATGCTATCTGGTATAAGTCATGATCTCAGAACGCCATTAACCAGAATGAAATTACAAACTGCTTTTATTAATGACAAAGATATTTCAAGTAAATTGGTCGAAGATATCAATGAAATGGAAAAAATGTTGAATGAATACCTTCAATTCACAAGTTCAACATATGTAGAAAAAGATGAATTATTCAATTTGAGTGAATTACTAAACCAAATTATTAAAAAATATAATAATAATGATATCTCAAAAAACATTAACGAAAGAGTCTATTTAAATGGGAGAAAAAATTTAATTAATCGTTGTATAAATAATTTGATTGATAATGCTTTAAAATATGGAAAAAAAATTAATATAGAGCTATCAAAAAAAAGCACGAATATATTTATCAAAATTGAAGATGATGGTCCAGGAATACCAGAAAAAGAATATAATAATGTCTTTAAACCGTTTTATAAAATAGATAAAGGCAGAGGTGAAAAAAGGTCCAGTGTGGGTTTGGGTCTTTCAATTGCCTCCGATATTATTCGCTCTCATGGTGGAAATATAAAATTAGAAAAATCTAAATTAAATGGACTTGAAGTTAGGATCTTTTTACCCGTTTAACTTTTTTTTTCTTTTGCGGTTGTAATTTTTCAAGTTTTTTCTCTAAAGTTTCAACCCTTTTTGATAAAACCTCAAATTCATCTTTGCTTGTAAGTTTCATTTTAAAAACAATTTCATCTCTTTTAGATTTTAAGATTGTAATTATTTCATTTCCTATATCTCTTGATGAAACAAGGCCTTGTTCAAACAATTTTGTGATTTTATCAAATACAAATTTAGAATTTTTCATATATTTATTTAATATCTTATTATATTTATATCCTATATTTATTATTTATAATGTTCATTAATAATTTTGACCCAGTTGCTGTAGAGATTTTTTCAATTGAAATACGCTGGTATTCTCTTGCGTATATAATTGGTATTTTAATAGGTTGGTACTTAGCAAAAAAATTTTTTGTAAATAAAAATATTTATTATAGATTTGATGACTATATAACATTCATTATCATAGGTTTATTATTAGGAGGAAGATTAGGTTACGTTTTGTTTTATAATTTCGACTTTTATATAAATAATCCTTTGGAGATAATTAAGTTATGGCAAGGAGGCATGTCGTTTCATGGCGGCGTGATGGGAATAATTATAGCGAGTTTGATATTTGCTAAAATGAATAATGATAAAGTTTTTGATTATCTTGATGTAGTAGCTTTAGTCTCCCCAATTGGTATTTTTTTTGGAAGAATTGCAAATTTTATTAATTCTGAGCTTTATGGTATCGAAACAAGTATGCCATGGGGTGTTAAATTTATTCAAGTAGATAATTTTTACAGACACCCAACTCAATTATACGAGGCATTTTTGGAGGGTATTGTTTTATTTCTAATACTTTTATTTTTTAAAGGAAAAGAAAACTTAAAATTATCCGGAACAATCTCTGCTTTCTTTTTAATATTCTACTCAATGTTTAGATTCATTATTGAATATTTTAGAGTTCCAGATGAACAGTTGGGTTACTTAATTTTAAATTTTACAATGGGTCAACTGTTAAGTCTAATATTTTTCATGGCAGGTTTAATTTTGTTTTATAAAAAAATTAATGTTTAAAAGAAATCAAACTTTAACACTCGATAAGTTCATTGACTATTGTCTTTACGACAAAAAAATTGGGTATTATATGACAAAAAATATTTTCGGTGTGACTGGAGACTTTGTTACCGCACCAAATATTTCGAGACTGTATTCTGAAATGTTAGCTATTTGGACAATTAGTTTTTGGGAAAGCTTAGGGTGTCCAAAAAAATTTAATTTAATTGAATTAGGAGCAGGAAATGGGGAGATGATGAAAGTAATGATTGAAAGTTTTAAAAAGTTTCCTCTATTTATGAATTGTTGCAATATTTTCATCTATGAAAGAAGTCCAAAATTAATTTTATTGCAAAAAAAAAGAATTCAATCAAAAAAAATTAAATGGATTAAAAATTTCAAAAATCTAAATAAGTCACCAAATATTTTTTTAGCAAATGAATTTTTTGATGCTATGCCTATTAAACAATATTTTAAAGAAGGAAATCATTGGTTTGAAAGATTAATAAAAATATCAAATAAATATAATATTAGTTTTTGGAAAAAAAAAATAAATTTTAAAATTTTAGAAAAAAAATTTAATTTTCAGATTTCAGAAAAACAAAATTTTATTGAATATTCGCCCTTAGGTATGAAATACCTAAATGAGATTATAAAAATTATAGATAAGAAAAATGGGGGATTATTAGTCGTCGATTATGGTTTTTATGGAAAAAATTTTAAAAATTCCCTGAAAGCTATTTATAATAAAAATCACTCGAATGTTTTAGAGAACATTGGAAAGTCAGACATAACACATAATATAAATTATTATTTATTTGAAAAGACTTTAAAAAATTTTAAAAATATAAATAATAATTATACTACTCAAAAAAATTTTTTGACAAATCTTGGAATCTTTCATAGAGCTGAGATCATTAGTAATAATAAAACATTTTCTGAAAAGGCAGACATATTCTATAGAATAAAAAGATTGACAGATAAAAATCAAATGGGTGATTTGTTTAAAGTAATGTTAATAAAGAATTCTTTCATAAAATCACGAATAGGTTTTTAAAATTGATTAAATCAAAAAGATTATCTTGCTTTTCAAAAATTGAACACGGATTTTTCAACAGAAATGGTGGTGTTTCTAAAGGAATTTATAAAAGTTTAAATTGTGGAATTGGTTCTAAAGATCAAAAGATAAATGTAAAAAAAAATCTTCAAATAGTGAAATCTAAAATAAGATCAAAATCAAAAAAAATTTTTTTAGTCAAACAAACACACGGGAATCAATTTGTATTTTTAAAAAGCAAATCTAAGATTAAATCTAGAAATGTAATTGGAGATGCAATTATTTGTGAAAAAAGAGGAATACCTATTGCAGTTCTTACTGCTGATTGTGTGCCAATTTTAATTTATGATGAAAAAAGAAAGATGATTGCTGCAATTCATGCTGGATGGCGTGGGGCTTACAAAGATATTATTAAAAAAATAATTAAATTTATGATTAAAAAAGGATGCGACCCTAAAAATATGGTTGCTGCTATTGGACCTGCAATATCTAAGAAAAATTATGAGATTAAATCAGAATTTAAAAAAAGATTTATTAGAAGAAATAAAAAAAATATGAAGTTTTTCTCTTCAAAAGCAAATAAAATTTATTTTGATTTAAAAGCTTATGTAAAAAATCAAATTAAATTGAACTTAATTAATAATATTGACATTATAAATATTGATACATTTGATACAAAAAATAATTTTTTTAGTGCAAGAAAATCTTTGAAACTTGGATATGATGATTATGGTAGAAATATATCTGTAATTATGATTAATTGAGCTATCTATGAAATTATTATCTGGAAATAGCAATAAACCACTAAGCAAAAAAATTGCTAAATTCTTAAAATCAAAACTTGTGAATTCAAGTATAAGAAAGTTTTCTGATGGTGAAATTTACACTGAGATTAACGAAAACATAAGAGGAAATAGCATCTTTATTATTCAATCTATTTCATCGCCAGCTAATGATAACTTAATGGAATTGCTGCTTTGTATCGATGCCTTAAAAAGATCATCTGCTAAAAATATTACAGCAGTGATACCGTATTTTGGTTATGCCAGACAAGACAGAAAAGTTGTACCAAGAACATCTATTTCAGCTAAATTAGTTTCTAATTTAATAACCAAGGCTGGTGCAGATAGAGTTGTAACAGTTGACTTACATGCAGGTCAAATACAAGGTTTTTTTGATTTACCAGTTGATAACCTTTTCTCTACACCGATTTTTGCAAGACATATCAAGAAAAAAATAAAAAATAAAAATTTAATTTGTATTGCTCCAGATGTTGGAGGGACTGAAAGAGCAAGAGCTTTAGGAAAGTTATTAAATGTTGGCTTAGCTATAGTGGATAAAAGAAGACCCAAACCTGGTCAATCTCAAGTAATGAATGTAATTGGTAATGTAAAAGATAAAACTTGTATAATTGTAGATGATATAATTGATTCTGGTGGGACTATTATAAATGCTGCAAAAGCACTTAAAGATAGAGGTGCAAAAGAAGTTTTTGTTTATATTTCTCATGGTGTGCTTAGTGGTGATGCTGTGAAAAAAATTAAAAAATCAATGATTAAAAATTTAGTCATAACAGATACTATTGATAATGAAGAAAAAGTTAAAAGTGCCAAAAATATTGAAGTTTTATCAATTTCCAGCTTAATGGGTGAGGCTATTAAAAGAATTTCAAACTCAACTTCTGTTTCCGATTTATTTAAATAATTACCTTGAGTTATTTTAGAACATAAGCTAAAAACCTATTTTTTATGATTTCACTAGAAGCAATTTCCAGAGATAATAAAACTAAAGGGCAACTTAGTGCTATAAGAAATAGCGGTAATGTACCTGCTATAGTTTATGGTGGAAAAGATAAAAATGAAAAAATCTCTATCTCAAAAAAGATATTAAAATTAACAATTGAAAAAGAAAATTTTTTATCAAATATAATTACCCTCTCAATTAACGGAAAAACTCAAAATGTTTTACCAAAAGAGGTAATATATGATGTTATAACTGATGAGCCCGTACATATTGATTTTTTAAGAGTTGTGCCTGGAGTGTTAATTAGAATTGAAGTGCCTGTTGAATTTATTAATCATGAGAAATCACCCGGTTTAAAAAGAGGTGGAGTGCTGAATATTGTAAGAAGAAAAATAGAACTAAAATGTCCAAGTGAAAAAATACCTGAAAAACTAACTTTAGATCTTGATGGTATAGATATTGGTGAAAGTTTTAAAATTTCATCTGTAAAATTAGAGGATGATGTGATTCCTACAATTCAAGGAAGGGATTTTGTTATTGCAACACTAGCAGCTCCAACAGTCATGAAAGAACCTGAAAAACCAGTTGAAGAGGAGGCTGCAGAGGGAGAGGCGACTGAGGCAGCAGCCGAGGGTGATAAACCAGCTGAGGGAGTTGAGGGTGAGAAAAAAGAAGGCGACGATAAAAAAACTTCTGAAAAAAAATCTTCTGAAGAAAAAAAATAATCAAAAAATTGAAATCTAAATTTCAGTAAAACTTATGCTTTTATTTGTAGGTCTTGGCAATCCAACATCAGATAGTGAAAATAATCGACATAATGTTGGTTTCAAAATCATAGACGCAATAAATAAAAAATTTAGCCTTTCAAAACAAAAACCAAAATTTAAAGGACTTTTGACTACTGGAAATATTGAAGGTGAAAAGGTTTATGCGATAAAACCTTTAACTTTTATGAATGAGTCAGGGATTTGTATTAGAGAATTGTTAGAATATTTCAAATTTGACGCCAAAGATGTAATTGTATTTCATGATGATCTTGACATTGAATTTGGAAAAATCAAAGCGAAGTTCGGAGGCTCGAGTGCAGGACACAATGGGATTGCTTCTATTGATAAATTTATAGGCAAAGATTATTCAAGGGTAAGGATTGGTATCGGTAAACCAAAAACACCTATAGATATTAAAGATTATGTTTTGCAAAATTTTGATGAAGATGAACTTGTCGGTATAAATAAAATTTCTGAGAATATAACCGAGTCGATCGGGGACTTAATTAAGAAAAAGTTAGATATATTCGCTAGTATAATTAACAATAAATAATGAGTTTGAAGTGTGGAATAGTTGGTCTACCTAATGTAGGTAAATCAACTTTGTTCAATGCTTTAACAAATTCAAGTAAGGCTCAAGCGGCTAATTTTCCGTTTTGTACTATTGATCCAAATATAGGAATAGTACCTGTTCCAGATGAAAGATTAAATAATCTTGCGAAAATATCAAAATCTAAAAAAATAATTAATACTACAATTTCTTTTGTTGATATTGCTGGATTAGTAAAGGGGGCATCTAAAGGAGAGGGATTAGGAAATAAATTTTTATCTCATATAAGAGAAGTTGACGCTACAATTCATATGATAAGGTGTTTCGATTCAGATGATATACAAAACGTAAATCCAACTGTGGATCCAGTTAGAGACCTAGAGATTATTGAGACTGAGATGATGCTTGCAGATTTAGAATCTATCCAAAAAAGACTAGAAAAAAATAATAAAAAAAATATTGATAATGAACAATTAAAAATACTTGAGTCCGCTCTTAGCTATATAAACGACAATAAGAATATGAATGATCTAAAGAGTTTATTCGATAAAAAACAACTAAATCAAAGCGGATTATTATCAATAAAACCTAAAATTTATGTTTGTAATGTAGATGAACAAAGTATTCAGAATGGAAATCATCATACAAAATCTTTTGTTGAAAAGTATGGTCAAGAAAACACAATAATTATTTCTGCAGATATTGAAAATCAGATAAATGAATTAGATTTGAAAGAAAAAATAAATTATATGGAAATGATTGGTTTAAAAGAAACTGGTTTAAATTTATTAATTCAAAAAGGATATAAAATTTTGGATCTTGAAACATATTTTACCTCAGGCCCAGAGGAAACCAGAGCATGGACCATTCAAAAAAACTGTACGGCTCCAAAAGCTGCAGGCGAAATTCATACAGATTTTGAAAAAGGTTTTATTAAGGCAGAAACTGTGTCTTATGAAGATTTTATCTCTAATGAAGGTTGGGTTAATTCTAAAACAAATGGCAAGATGAGATTAGAGGGAAAAGATTATATTGTTAAAGATGGAGATGTTTTAAACTTCCGTTTCAATACGTGACCAAATCCTTTTCATACTAAAATATACAAGCACTGTAAGAATTATTAAATATATAATTGCTTTAAAACCCATTTGATGTCTTGCCTCTAAATGAGGTTCAGCTGCCCACATTAAAAATGTTGTTACATCTTTAGACATTTGCTCAACTGTTGAATTGGTTCCGTCGGCATATTCTATCAATCCATCTGATAACTGATTAGACATTTTAATTTTATTTCCATACATATATTTATTGTAATAAACTCCATCATCTAATGAAACACCTGCTGGCGGATCTTCATATCCTTGTAAAAGAGAGTAAATGTAATCCACTCCACCACCTCTTGCTTTAACTAACACAGACATATCTGGAGGATAAGCTCCTCCATTGGCGGCTTGAGCGGCCTTAACATTTTCATAAGGCATCACAAATTTATCAGATAGCTTACCAGGTCTAGTAAACATCTCTCCATCTGCGTTTGGTCCATCTTTAACCTCAAATGATGCTGCTATTGCTTTTGCTTGAGCCTCACTAAATTCTGGTCCACCCTTTTCAGCCAAATTTCTATAACTTAAATATTTCATTGAATGACAAGAGGAACACACTTCCGTGTACACTTGATAACCTCTTTGAAGTGCACTTCTATCAAACTTACCAAAAAGACCCTTAAAACTCCAATCAGTTTTCAAATACTCAGCTTTTTCAGCTGAAAATGAATTATTTTGAGGTCCGACAAATAATAGGATTAATAATGATATCCTTAAAAAATTTTTCACTTAATTGTAAAACTTTCCTTGTTTTTAGCAGCTGCAAAATTTGTGGATCCTCCTAACACAGAGCCTGTAATGCTTAGAGGTATCGGAAGAGTTTTCTCCTTATAACCTAAGACTGGTAAAATAATTAAAAAATGTATGAAATAATATGCCGTAGCAACTCTAGCTATCAATAAATATAAGCCTTCAGCCGGCATCGCTCCCACGTAACCTAATATCAAAACATCTACAACAAGTATCCAATAAAATTGTTTATATAATGGTCTAAATACTGCTGATCTAATTTTAGATGTATCTAACCAAGGAAGAGCTGCTAAAATGAAAATAGCAGATAACATGGCAACTACTCCTAACAATTTATCTGGAACCGATCTTAAAATTGCATAAAAAGGTAGCAAATACCATTCAGGTACTATGTGAGCTGGTGTCACTAGTGGATCTGCCTCAATGTAATTATCTGCATGACCTAAAATATTCGGTGTATAAAAGACAAAAAATGCAAAAACAATCATAAACATCAATAAAGCAAAACCATCTTTGATTACAATGTACGGATGAAATGGGACCGTATCCTTGGAAGGTTTTTTTACATCTATACCCACTGGATTATTGTTGCCTGGCACATGTAGTGCCCATATATGTAAAACTACTAAACCTAAAATTAAAAAAGGAATTAAATAATGTAGTGTAAAAAATCTAGTTAATGTAGGATTATCAACTGAATAGCCACCCCATAACCATGTAACAATTCCTTCACCAACCAATGGTATTGCACTAAATAAATTTGTTATTACGGTTGCTCCCCAAAAACTCATTTGTCCCCAAGGAAGCACATATCCCATAAACGCCGCCGCCATCATTAATAAATAAATGATAATACCTATAATCCATATTATTTCTCTTGGAGCCTTGTAAGAACCATAAAATAAAGATCTAAAGATATGAATATAAACTGCTAAAAAAAACATAGATGCTCCATTTGCATGTATATATCTAATTAGCCAACCATAATTTACATCTCTCATTATATGTTCAACGCTATCGAAAGCCATATCAGCATGAGCAATATAGTGCATCGCTAATACCAAGCCTGTCACAATTTGTGTAATTAAACAGAAAGTAAGAATACCTCCAAATGTCCACCAATAATTAAGATTTTTTGGAGTTGGATAGTCTGTTAAATGGTTAGCCAATGTTAACAATGGTAAACGATCGTTAAACCATTTTCCAACTTTTGACTTTGGTGTGTATTCCTGATCACTCATGAGTTTTATCCAATTTTAATTGTGTTTGCGTTAACAAATTCATATTTCGGAATTTCCATATTTGTGGGTGCAGGACCTTTTCTAATTCTGCCAGATATATCATAATGTGATCCATGGCATGGACAAAACCAACCGTTGTAATCCCCTTTTTGGTCTAATGGAACACATCCTAAATGAGTGCACACACCAAGCATCACTAACCACTCGGGATCTTTTGCTCGATCTTCATCTTTCTCTGGATGTTTTAATTCCTCCAACTTTACTGATTTTGCTTCTGCTATTTCTTCTTGAGTTCTTCTACGAATAAAAACAGGTTTACCCCTCCATAAAACTGTAATAGTTTTGCCTGGATTAACTGTACTAACATCGACCTCTGTACTAGCCAAAGCTTTAACCGAAGCATCTGGATTCATTTGATCTATCATGGGCCAAATAGTTGCACCTACACCCACGGCCCCAACAGCATAAGTAGCTGTAAATAAGAAATCTCTTCTATTGGTTTTTTTATCTGACATTAGTTTATTTAGTTAAATATACTCAATTTAGAATTTTTCTACTTAATTATATGATTTCATATAATATAAATTATCAAATTTACTACTGAAAGAATGACACAGAAATCATCAAATCAAAGGCCTAAAATTGCATTATTTGAACCTGATATACCGCAAAATACAGCATCAATAATTAGAACATGTGCATGTCTTGGTGCAAAACTAGAAATTATAGAGCCATGTGGATTCTTGCTGTCTGACAAGAGGTTTAAAAGAGTTGTAATGGATTACATGGATGAAAAAGATATCAACTTTTATCAGAGTGCCGAGATCTTTTTTAATAAAAAGCAAAATGAGAGAGTTATATTGATGACCACTAAATCTTCAGTATCATATTCTAAATTCAAATTTGAAAAAAATGATACTATTTTATTCGGGCGTGAAAGTGCTGGAGTTCCAGAAAAAGTACATAAAATTGTTAGGAAAAGGTTAAAAATACCATTGGAAAATAATAAACGATCATTAAATTTAGCATCATCTGTTGCAATTATTTTAGCAGAATGTTTAAAACAAACAAGATGGACTTAGAAATTAAAAAAGATTTAACAAGTAACTGGTTTAAATTACTTCAAGACTCAATTTGCATTGACATCTTAAACTTAGAAAATAATAAAATTAAATTTCAAACAACTTCTTGGAAAAGAAATCTAAACAGAGATGAGGGTGGAGGAGAGTACAGAATATTAACAAATGGTGATGTGTTTGAAAAAGTAGGTGTAAATTTTTCAAAGGTTTACGGAAAATTTCCTGAGAAATTTAAAAAAAATATCTTTGGTGCAGAAAAAAATCCTCGATTTTGGGCATCGGGAGTATCTGTTGTCATGCACATGAAAAATCCTTTAATTCCAGCGATGCATTTCAACACTAGATATATATCCACTACTAAGCAATGGTTTGGTGGGGGTATGGATGTAACTCCATCAAAAATAGATAATTTAGAAAAGAAATATTTTCACCAAACTATAAAAAAAATGTGTGATAATCATAATAAGAATTATTATAAAAAGTATAAAAAATGGTGTGATGAGTACTTTTATTTAGCACATCGAAAAGAAGCCAGGGGTATCGGTGGAATTTTTTTTGACTATAAAAATAATAATTTTGAAAAAGATTTTACTTTTGTTAGAGATGTTGGCGTTACATTTCAGATTATTTTTAATGATATTATTCGGAAAAAATTGAAAAAAAAATGGACTATTCGCGATAAAGAAATTCAATATTTTAAAAGAGGTAGATATGTTGAATTTAACTTATTGTATGATAGAGGAACAAAATTTGGATTACAGACTGGTGGAAATATAGAAGGAATTTTAATGTCACTTCCTCCTTTTGCTAAATGGAAATAATATGGAAAAAGAACCAATAACCATCCAAGGATTAGAGAAATTAAAAGAGGAATTAATTTATTTAAAAGAAAAAAAGAGACCAGAAATAGTTGCAGCTATTGCTGAGGCCAGGTCTCATGGAGATTTAAAAGAAAATGCTGAATATCACGCAGCAAAAGAAGAACAGTCACACAATGAAGGTAGAATAACAGAAATAAATGATATTATTGCAAGAGCTAATGTAATTGATGTAACAAAAATAAATAATGATGGCAAAGTAATTTTTGGTGCTACTGTTTTTTTAGAAAATTTGGATACAGGAGAAAAGATTAATTATAAAATTGTAGGAAAAGATGAGGCTGATTTAAAAAAAAAACTAATCTATTTTCAGTCACCAATCGGTAAAGGACTAATTGGAAAAAATAAAAAAGACCTTGTTGAAATAGACACCCCAGCTGGCTTAAAAAATTTTGAAATTATAGATGTACAATATATCTAACTATTAATAATTTTATCTATCTGTTTTTCAGACAGCTTAAAATCATTATTTACCCACTCTTCCTCAATATCTTTAAGCTTATTTCCAAGAATTTTTCCTTCTGGAATTTGGTAATTTTCCATCAAAAATTTTGCTCCTACAGGCATGGAAGGTAAGTTTTTAGATTGAAATGCTTCAATATATTTAAGAAGTTTTTTCTCAACTTTTCGTGATTTAAAAATCTTAAAACTTAAAATATCAATTAAAGATTGTTTGCCTTGATAATAAAAGATTTTGTTCAAATTCTTTTCAGAAAAGGAGTTTGATAAAATTTTACTTTTATAAAACTCATTTATTGTCTTAAGTCGTTTTTGCTCTTTTTTAGATAAGTTAAATTTATAAAGAAAAAAATCTAAATTATCAGTTTTATCAATAGTTAAAATTGATAATAAAAATATAAAATCTGCTTCTTCTATTTTCATTTTTGCAAATGTATTGGGATTAGAAAAAATTTTAATATTTATAAGTTGAGGAAAAATAATCTCAAATAATTCTAAGGAAAATTTATCTTTAGACAATTTTGTAAATATATTTGATTTAAAATATTTTTTTAGCTCATCAAATAATCTCTCATTAGATAAATTAGAAATACCAATAATGTTTCTTTTAATCAGACTTACAATATAAAATTCATGATTATAATTTGAATAATTCAAATGAAATCTTAAATAACGAAGAATTCTTAAATAATCCTCTTTAATTCTTTTTTCTGGATCTCCAATAAATTTAATAACGCCCTTCTCTAAATCGTCTTTTCCATTAAAAGGATCAAATAAATTTCCATCAATATCTGAATAAATTGAATTGATCGTAAAATCTCTCCTAGATGCATCTTTTTTCCAATCTTTTGAGAAACTTACTTGGGCATGTCTACCATCTGTTTCTAGATCTTCTCTTAAGCTTGTAATTTCAAAACTATGACTATCTATTACAGCCGTAACAGTACCATGTTCAATTCCAGTTTTGTAAAATTTTATATCACTTTTTTTTAAGGCATCACATACCTGTTCTGGATTCAAATTTGTAGCTAAGTCAATATCATCAACTTCCTCTTTTTTAATTATTTTTCGGATACAACCACCTACATATCGAATTTCTGCATCACTTGAAAAATCATTTATAGAACTGAAAATTTTCTTAACTGGAGTATTTTTTGATAGTTCAATTATTTTTTTTGAAACATAATTTTTATTATTTGTTCTTTTTATAAAATTATTTAAAAAATTAATCATATTTGGCTGGGGCGCTAGGATTCGAACCTAGGATGCAGGTACCAAAAACCCGTGCCTTACCACTTGGCTACGCCCCAATAATATCTTCGTATAGCACAAAAAATACAAATTTATATAGTTTTTGATGTCTTGCACCAATAATTTCTGAATTGTTTTTTCACTTTTTTTTCAGCCTCTTTGCACAATTTAGCCGAACTGAAGTAAGTTATTATTGCAGAACCAGAACCTGTCATTCTTACAAATTCGATATTAGAAAGATTTTCTAAAAAATTCTTTAAATTTTTTAACTTTGGGTATTCTTTAAGTGCAATTGTTTCTAAGTCATTTCTCTTATTCTTTAAAAATCTAGTGGTGAATATGTCCTTAGATATCAAATTGAATTCCGGTTTAGAAAACTTCTTAACTTTCGAGTAAATTTTTTTTGTAGAACAGCCAAAACCTGGTTTAACAATTAAAACATGAAATTTATTCTTAGATAGCAAAGTTTTAATTTTGTAATTTTTTTTTAAAACTAAATTTTTTGAGTAAAGTCCCAGAATGACATCAGATCCAATCAATTTAGATATTTCGATTACCCTTTTTTTTTGTAATTTGATTAATCTTTTTTTTAAAAAAAAATTTAATACACTCGCTGCATTCATCGATCCTCCTCCAAGACCAGATTTTGAAGGAATATTTTTTTTTATAGTTATCTTATATTTTTTTTTAAGTAATTTTCTTTTTTCAAATAATTTCATTAAATGAGAGACTGTATTATTAGGCTTTATCCCTGTAGAAAATTTTCCATAAAACCTTACTTTATGGTTTTTAAGGTCGATTTTTTTTATCTTAATTTCGTCATGTAAATCTAAAAAACTAACAAGGCTCTCGATCCTATGGAGTAATTTTGATTTACCAACTACATTTAAAGCTAAATTAATCTTCGCATGAGATTTAATTGTAGAATAACTCATCATGAGTTTTTTAGTCCAGTAACTAGTTTGATTTTAATTTGTTCTAATAAATCTTTTTCAGTGCCTTCCATTTTTAAAACCATCGACCAAAAATATCGTGCCTGAATTTTTCTATTTAGTTTCCAAAGAATATCGCCGTAGTGATCATTAACAATAGGATCATCCGGCATTAGTAGTACAGCTCTTTTTAAAAAATTCTCAGCTTTGACATATTCCTCAATCAAATAATACGCCCAACCAATAGAATCTATAATGTAAGGATCATCATTTTTTTGTTCATATGCTATTTCTAGCATTTCTATTGCTTGATTTATTTTGTAATTTCTTTCAAGCCAAGAATAAGCTAAATAATTTAATACATAAGCATCATTTGGTTTAATCAAGAGAGATTGTTGTAAATCTTTGTCAGCATTTTCAAAATCTTTCATCCTTTCATAGCTTCCACCTCTGCGATATAACAAATCTGCTTTTATCTCATTATCATCATTTAATTTATCAATGATAAATGAATAATATTTAATGGCTTTTTTATATTTTTTTGATTTTTTATAAAAATTTGCAATATCAAAAATAAATTTATCATTAGGATTTCTTATTTTCTCAAATTTCGAAGATATATAATTTAATGCTTCATCACGACCTTTGGTTTTTGTTATTATTTGAGCTTCTTTTTTTTGACCTATACCAATAATAAAAATCTTGGTTTTTATCAAAATTTTTTAAGATTATTTTAGATTTTTCATAATTTTTATTTAGATATAAATTTTCTGCCACTAATGATAAATTAAAAACAAACTTAGGATTTAAATAATTTGATAAACTAAGATAAAAGTTTGATTTTTCATATTTATTCTGAGATGAAAACAAATTTGATATTAGAAATAAAAATTCGCCTATGATATCGTTATGATTACTACATGAAAAAACTTTGTTAAATTCATTATTTTTATCTCTATCTATCCAGCTTTTTCCCTGAGATAATAACAAAGTTGAATTTATATAATCTATTTCATCAGTAATTGCTTTTGCATCCTCAATTCTATTTTTTTCAATTAAATAAGTTAAATAAAAAAAGATATATCTTGAATAATCAGCTTGTGAATTATTTATTAATTTTAAAAAAAAAGAATCAACATTCTTATCGTCTAGATAACATAGTTGGAAAGTTTCAGAGATTACTGATAAATTTCCAAAATTACCTTTTTCTTTTTTAATTTGTTTATTTTTGAAAACATTTGCATATTGTATTAATGAATTTACAATAATAAAATTAACTCTATCAGTCTGTAATTCATCAGGGATAGAAAATAAAATTTCAATTGCTTTCTTAATTTCATTTTTTTTAAGACTATCTAGAGTTAATAATATATAGGCCTCAAAAAAGTTTGAATTTTTATTCTTTTTATTTGTTTTGATTAGATTGATTGCTTGTGTAATCTTATTCTCTAAAATTAAGGTCATTACTAACTTTTCTAAAAATGGATCATGTCTATTTAACAAAATTTTAGTAGAGTTAAAAAAATCTAATGCTTGGGAATTATTTTTATTTTCAAAAGCTACAATACCAGAAAAATATTTAGATAAATTTTTTGAATTAAATTCACTAAAACTTATGCTTTTAGATAATAAAGGCGTCTGATATAATAAAACTGTGATAAAAATGATTATAAGTTTTTTTTTTAACATAAAAAAAGAATAATATGACTAAAAAGTCTTTAGATCAAAATATGTATTACAGAGAAGAGCTATTAAATTCAATAGAGCCGAATTTCATTTTTTCTAAAAAACCCTTAAATAGATTTAAAATTCAAAAAACTGAAAACAAAAATAAAAACTTAGATAAAATAGGAGAAATTAACGACCTCAAAAAAATTATAAATTCAATTAAAAATTGTAATCTAAAAGATAACTCTAAAAATTTAGTTTTGGGAGACGGTGATTTAAATAGTCCAATTATGATCATTGGTGAAGCCCCAGGTTTTAAAGAGGAAAAAATTGGTAAAACTTTCCAAGGTGATACTGGCTCATTACTGGAAAAAATGCTTAACGCTATAAATATATCTAAAGAGAAAGTGTATTTTTGTTACGCAGTAAATTTTAGGCCTCCGGAAGATAGAAAACCCACAACTCAAGAGATTAAGAGATATTCCGTTTTTTTAAAAGAGCATATTTCAATAATTCACCCAAAAATTATAATTCTTTTGGGAAGTACTGCAATGGAATCATTAACCCCAACAAATAAAAAAATTTCTCACGAAAGAGGAAAATGGAATGAAATTATATTAAAAAATAAAACTTATCCTATTATGATAACATTTAGCCCATCTTACCTTATTAGATTTCCTGAAAATAAAAAATTTTCCTGGATTGATTTAAAGAAAATTAGACAAAAAATTCTAGATTTAAAGATTGAGATTTAATGAAAATAACTGCTGGAGTAGATGAAGTAGGTAGAGGAAGTTTAATTGGACCTGTTTTTGCTGCTGTGGTAATCTTAAAGAAATCTATTAATTCAAATTTACTAAAAGATTCAAAATCTCTTAGTAAAAAAAAAAGAGAATATCTATGTTATTGTATCAAAAAAAATTCCATATGGGCTCTGGGGAAAGCATCGGTAAAAGAAATAGAAAGCCTAAATATATTACAAGCAAGTTTATTGGCTATGAAAAGAGCTATAAAAAAACTAAAGATAAAACCATCACTTATTTTAATAGATGGAAATAAAATTCCAAATTTAAAGAATTATAATCTAAAATCAGTTATTAAAGGAGACAAAAAAGTTCCCTCTATTTCAGCAGCTTCAATAATTGCAAAAGTATCAAGAGATAAGTTTATAACCACCTTATCAAAAAAAAATAAAGGTTATGATTGGGATAAAAACTTTGGGTACGCAACAAAACAGCATTTAAAAGCTTTGAAAAAATTAGGTATTACTAAACATCATAGAAAAACTTTTTCACCAATATCTAAAATAAATCAACACTACATCTAGTTACCTTATAATTTAAAAACACTAATAGAATCCAAATTTTTCAATCTCAGGTTGACCGCAAAATCTATTTAGAGTCTAATTAATCTTTACAAATGAAAAATGATTTCAAAAATAAAATAATAAATGGAGATAGTCTCGAGGAATTAAAAAAAATTCCACGTGAAACTTTTAATTTAATTTTTGCTGATCCTCCTTACAACTTACAATTAAAAAGCGAATTAACTAGACCCGATAGATCAAAGGTTAGTGCGGTAAATGATAAATGGGATCAATTTGAAAATTTTAAAAAATATGATGATTTCACTTATGAATGGCTTAGTGAATGTAAAAGAATTTTAAAAAAAGATGGAGCTATTTGGGTTATAGGAAGTTACCATAATATTTTTAGAGTTGGCACAGCAATCCAAAATTTAGGTTTCTGGATTTTAAACGATGTCATTTGGAATAAAAACAATCCTATGCCAAACTTTAGAGGGACACGTTTTACTAACGCTCATGAAACTTTAATATGGGCTTCTAAAAGTGAAAAATCAAAATACACATTCAATTATCAATCTTTAAAATGTTTAAATGATGATTTGCAAATGAGATCTAATTGGGATCTTCCAATATGCAATGGTTCGGAAAGACTTAAAAAGGATGGAAAAAAAATTCACTCTACACAAAAACCAGAAGCATTATTACATAGAATTTTACTAGCTACATCTAATAAAAATGACCTAATACTTGATCCTTTTTTAGGATCAGGAACAACAGCTACAGTAGCAAAAAAATTAGGAAGAAATTATTTTGGAATAGAGAAAGAAAAAAATTATTTTAAAGCTGCTGAGCAACGCATAAAGGCCACAAAGCCTATTGAAGATGATTTATTAGATACGCTTAAAAATAATAGATCAAAACCAAGAATTCCTTTTGGTTCATTAGTAGAGCTTGGAATAATTAAACCTGGAACTAATATTTTTGATAATAAAAAAAAAATAACAGCCAGAATTATGGCTGATGGCAGTATAAAAAATAATCAAGCAGAGGGTTCTATACACAAAGTTGCAGCTACTATTTTAGGAGCTGAAAGTTGCAATGGGTGGACTTTTTGGCACTGTGATATAAATGGACAAACTTATCCTATTGATTATCTAAGACAAAGATTAATTTCTAAAAATTAACTTTTATAAATTTTACCCAAATAACTTTGTAAAAATTTTTTATTATTAGTTAAAAGTTTTAAAAAAAAATTTCTAATTATGACCATAATTGGATTTGATAAATGGAAGACAAATTGATTGAAATTAGATCTGCTGTTAATCATTTTTACTCTCTTTAATCTGATATCATAAAAATTATTATTATCTATTAAACATTCATATAATTCATTAGCTCCCTCAATTGATTGGGAAGCTCCTTGTGCAAATGAAGGTGAAAAAGCAAAAAAAGCATCTCCTACAAGGAATATATTTTTTGGAGGACTATATAAATTTTTACTTACAAATATTGGGAATAATTTAATATTTTGAAGACTTTCCAAAAAACTTTGAGAAACTTTTTGAGATAATTCAAATTTAATATTTTTTATAAAAGAACTCTCGGTAAAAAAATTATATTTCTCTTGCTCATTTGAATTTAATTTATGTTTTAAAATGCCAATAAAATTTAAATTTTTATCATTATTAATTGGATAAACAACATAATGAAAATTCGGTCCTAAAAACAAAGAAACATTTTCTTCATTTATATTTTGAAGATTTTCTCTCGATATACTGGCCCTAATAGCAATCGTATCATTGTAAATTGGTTTTGATTTATTGGTTGAAATTAATAACTTCCCCTTAGAAAACACACCGTCTGAAATAATTAAATAATCACAAGTTATTTTATTTTTATCAAATATTAATTTTATTGAATCTTTATCATAATCAATCTGTTCAATACTGTGGTTATATTTAATTATATCTTCGTCCAGTTGTCTTTTTAAAAATTGAAGTAATTTTGATCTTTTCAATGTTGTGTATTTACAATCTTCAGAATTAAATTTTGAAATGTTTAAATCACAAATTTTTTTTGAATTTTTAATTTCATAAAAATCAATTTTTTTTGGATTAAATTTTTCTTCTTCAGTGAGAGAAGTAAAGCCTATTTTGTTTAAAAGCTTTACGCTATTTACAGACAACTGAATTCCATAGCCTTCATCTATTTCTATTGAATTTCTTTTTTCATAAATCGTAACTTGATAATCCTTATGATCTTTGAATAAATTGGCAATATATAAACCAGAAATTCCAGCACCAATTATTGATATTTTTTTCATTTTTGACTTTCTAAAAACTTTACTATCTTTTTTGTAAATGTTGGTAGTATATAAGTTTGAAGCTTTGTTGGATCAATCCAATAATTATTTTTATTTGAATTATATTTATTTTTATATTCAATTTTAATATTCATGCTCATATTAGACATTTTTAAATTTAAATCTTTATCAAAATTTTTAGGAGTATTTAATTCTTCCATGGGGAAAATATTTAAATTTTTCAAAAAATTAAATTTGTTATTTTTGATTAATAAATAGTGATTATTTTTTTTATAAACATTTAGTTTGTAGAAAGTTTCTTTATCTTTTTTTTTTAATTTTACTAAGTCAAAATTTTTATTTTTAAATGATTTGCATTTTTTTACTAATGGACACTTCTTACAATTAGGACCAACAGGTTTACAAATTAATGCTCCTAATTCCATTAAAGCTTGAGCATAATCACTGGCCCTTTTGTTAGATGTTCCAAAAATTTTTTTCTTCTTGTGTAAGTTTTCTTTTTTTATTTGATCTTGTTTTTTTAAAAATAAATATCTCTTAAGCACTCTTTCAATATTACCATCTAGAGGAATTATTGATTCATTAAATGCAATTGCTAAAATTGCACTTGCTGTATAATCTCCAATTCCTGGAAGAGACTTTAAATCCAAAAAATTTCTAGGTATTTTTTTATTAAAATTTTTAACAACTATTTGAGCGGTTTTTTTTAAATTTCTTACTCTTGAATAGTATCCTAGACCCTCCCAAAGTTTAAATAATTTTCTATCATCATATTTAGATAATTTTTCAATAGTAGGAATATTTTTTATAAATCTGTTAAAATATGGTATCACAGTTACAACCTGAGTTTGCTGTAACATGAATTCACTTACTAAAGTGTAATATTCCTTTTTTGTTTGAGAAACATTATTTCTCCAAGGTAAAGATCTTTTATTAATATCATACCATTTAAGAATATTATTTGTTATTATTCTATCTTTCATATGCAATTTAAAAATAATACTAAGCAGAGAAACGCCAGCATTCAAGGATTAAGATCTTTCAAAGACACTTTGCCAAAAAACGTGAAAAAAATAATTAATAAAAAAGGGCATGTATTTTCAGAAACACTTACCAATTGGAAATATTTAGTTGGAAATGAATTATTTAAGATTTGCTACCCAAAGACATTTAAAAATTCAAATAAATTTGGAGTCAGCACCTTAGTGATTATGGTTAAGAGAGGACATGAAGTTGACATGGAATATTCAAAAAAAGATATTTTAGATAAAATGAATAGTTTTTTTGGCTATGCCGTTGTTGAAAAATTAAAATTTAAAAGTTTTGATCATGATCAAAATATTGTTTTTACTGAAGAAAATGATGATAAAAATGAGACAATAAAGAAATATCAAAACAAAATTAATAACATTAAAAATGAAAAAATTAAAAAATCATTAATTAAGTTTGCAAAAGTATTTAAACAAAAATGAAAAAACTAATTTCATTCCTTTTTTTTATATTATTAACTAAGATTTCATTTACTAGTGAAGTTAGCTCAAATGAGATTAAAAGAATAATTATTGGTAATAAAGATGCTAAAATAAGTATTATTGCCTACGAGTCATTGACCTGCAGTCACTGTGCAAGTTTTCATATTGATGTTTTACCAGATCTTAAAAAAGAATATATTGATACAGGTATTGTAAAAATTGAATTTAGACATTTTCCATTAGATGTTGCTGCTTTTAATGCATCAAAAATAGCACAATGTAAAAATGATGGTAACTCAGGAATTTTAAATAGTTTATACCTAAATCAATCCAAATGGATCAAAGGAAATACAATTGAGGAGGTTAATGAAAACTTAAAAAATTTTTTACTTTCTGAGGGAATTAAAGTTGATTTCGATAAGTGCACAACTGATAAAAAAATTGAGGATTTTGTTTTAAATGATCGAATCGAAGGTGTAAAAAAATTCCAAATAAATGCTACTCCTACGATTATAATTAATGATAAAAAGTTTGAAAAATCTCTAAATTATAAAAATTTAAAAAAAACTTTAGAAAAACTGATATAACTTAGTGCATGGAGTTTAAAAAAATCCAACTCAATGGATTTAAATCATTTGCTGATAAGACTAATTTTTTAATTGAAAACGGTTTAACTGGAATAGTAGGCCCAAACGGTTGTGGTAAGTCAAATATTGTTGAGTCATTAAAATGGGTAATGGGTGAAACCTCTGCTAAAAGCATGAGAGGGTCTGGTATGGAAGATGTTATATTTTCTGGAACTTCAAATAAAACTTCAAAAAATATAGCCGAGGTATCCATATCAGTCACTAACCCAAGTAATGAAGGTCCAATACAATATAGAGAATTGGACGAGGTAAATGTTAGAAGAAAAATAGAAAAAGACAAGGGATCAAAATTTTATATAAATAATAAAGAAGTAAGAGCAAGAGATGCTCAAATGTTTTTTGCTGATCTTTCAACTGGTGCTCACTCCCCTTCTATCATAAGCCAAGGACGTATTGGTGCTTTAGTTACTGCAAAACCTACTGATCGTCGAGCTATTTTAGAAGAAGCAGCAGGAATCTCTGGACTTCACGTAAGAAGACATGAAGCTGAATTGCGATTAAGCGCTGCAGAAAATAATTTAAAAAGGGCAGATGAACTGAGAAGACAACAGGAGAGACAATTAGCAAATCTTCAAAAACAAGCTGAGGAAGCAACAAAATATAGATTTATTTCTGAAGAAATAAAAAAGATAGAAGCTGGTCTTTTTTATTTAAAACTAATTGAGATAGATAAAGAAATTACAATTGAAAATGAAATAAATAATGAGGCCGAGGATGAAGTTGCTGGCTTTAATGAAAAAATTAATGAGTTTGAAAAACAGATAAAATTTGAAACAGACAAAATTAATCCACTTAGAGAAAAAAATATAGAAAATTTATCAAAAATTCAAAGATTAAATTTAGAGCTTCAAAGTTTAGATGAAGAAAATACCAGAATTGAAAGTGAAATAGAGACTATAAAAAAATCTCTTAACACTTTAGAGGAAGATATATCGAGAGAGAAAGGTATTATAATTGATGCAAACTCTAATGAAAAACGTTTAAAAGAAGAAAAGAGTGAATTAATCGAGATAGATTCTAAATATTTTGAAACTGAAAAATTATCAAATGATGATCTTGAAACTGCAAAAAACAACTTAGACGAAAAACAGAAAGAAATTGATGATATAGTTAATAATATAGCTGAAAGTAATTTAAATATTAGCTTAGGACCATTAAATAATGTTAAAACAACTATTAATAGAGTTAAAGAATTTATTGAAAATAATGAAATAAATCAAGCACTAACACTTTTAGATAGATGCAATATTGAGCTTAATGAATTTTTAAAAAGTATCAAAGATGAAAAGAGTAGGAGTGAACTTATTGGTATTACTGAAAAATCAAAAAATATTAAAACTCTTCAAAATAAATATGTAGATATATTTAGTACAAATCAATCAATAAAAAAAGAGTCTATTAAAAGAAATGAAAGAATTAAAACAATTGAAACAGAAGTAAAAAGTTGGCAAAATCTTTTAGTTAATTCTGAAAAAATGGTTAATGAGTTAACGGAAAGGAAAAATAAATTTAATCAACAATTGGAGCAACTAGAGAATCAACCACGAACACAAGCTGAAAAAAAAGGTAAAATATCTGAAAACTTAAGAATTTCAGAAAAAGAGAAAAATGAAAATAATATAATTATAAGCGAAACTGACGACAAAATTGAAAATTTAAGAAATGAGCTAAATAAGATACAAGAACAATCAATACAAATTAGGGAGAGAAAAGCAAGTTCAAGTGCAACAATTGAGGGCCTTAATAAAAGAAAATCTGACTTACTAGATAGAATAGGTTCTGATCTGAATTTAACTGAAAATAATATTTTAGAAAATTCAAATTTAAACGGTCTTGAGGAATTACCAAACCATGTTGATCAAGAGGATCTGTTGGACAAAAAAAAACAAGAAAGAGAAAAGCTTGGATCTGTAAATCTAAAGGCTGACGAAGAAACAAATAAATATGAAGTTGAAATTAAAAAAATGGAACAAGACCGTTCTGATTTAGTAACTGCAATTATTAAACTCAAGGAGAGCATTAGTGAACTAAATCAAAAAGGAAGGGAGAGATTAATTGAGGCATTTGAAAAAGTTAATAGAAAATTTAATGAGGTTTATACAAAATTATTCAATGGGGGTAGCGCAACGTTAGAATTGGTTGACTCTGATGACCCTCTTGAAGCAGGACTCGAGATGCTCGTAAGTCCACCTGGAAAGAGATTGCAATCAATCACTTTATTATCTGGGGGCGAACAAGCCTTAACAGCATTATCATTAATTTTTGCTGTTTTCTTAACTAACCCCTCTCCTATTTGTGTTTTAGACGAAGTTGATGCTCCACTTGATGATGCAAATGTAACAAGATTTTGCAGTCTTCTAGAAGAGTTAACAAAAATTACAAATACAAAATTTATAATTGTCACGCATCATGCTTTAACTATGTCAAAAATGGATAGACTTTATGGAGTTACTATGCCTGAAAAAGGAATAAGCCAACTTGTTGCGGTTGATCTACAAAAAGCAGAAAGTATGGTTGCTTAAGGCTTAATGTCAAAAGATCAGTTCAAAACTCGCTTGCAGATTGCAAAAAATAAGCTTTCTAGAAAAAATCAAAAAAACAATGGTAAAAATTCCTCATCAATCGGTGCCGCATTTAAGCTAAGCACTGAATTAGTCGCTGCAGTCGCTGTTGGGACAATTATTGGGTTTATTTTAGACAATACCTTTGGTACTAAGCCATGGTTAATTATAATATTTTTTTTTGTTGGAGTGATTGCAGGCATTATTAATGTTGTCAGATCGGCAAAAAATATGCAAAATTAGATTATTTATATGGCAGCAAACCCGATGACACAATTCGAAGTTTATCGAATTGGCCCAGAAATTAAAATTGGTGCGTTTGACATTTCATTTACAAATGCAAGCTTGTTTATGGTTGTTAGCTCGTTTGCAATATTATTAATCTTTAATTTGGGGTCAAAAAAAAATTCTCTTTTGCCAAATAAACTTCAGTTATTGGCGGAACTTAGCTATACATTTGTATCCAAAATGATAAATGACACAGCTGGATCTAAAGCAAGGCCATATTTTGCTTTTATATTCTCACTATTTATGTTTGTATTGTTCTGCAACATGTTTGGTATGATACCATACACTTTTACTGTAACTAGCCACATAATTGTAACTTTTATGTTAGCAGCATTCATTTTTATAGGGGTAACAGTTATTGGGTTCATGAAACATGGGCTTGGTTATTTAAAATTGTTTGTTCCAAGTGGAGTGCCGGCAATTCTACTTCCACTTATAGTTATAATCGAGATAATTTCTTACTTAAGTAGACCAATAAGCTTATCGGTTAGATTATTTGCAAATATGATGGCTGGTCATACAATGATGAAAGTTTTTGGAGGTTTTGTGATAAGCCTTGGGATAGTTGGTGGGTGGCTTCCACTGAGTTTTTCAGTTGCTCTAACAGGTTTGGAGATATTAGTTGCTTTTCTTCAAGCATATGTTTTTGCAATTTTAACATGCATTTATTTAAACGATGCATTAAATTTACACCATTAATTAATATAGGAGGACATAATGGAATTAGAAGCAGCAAAAATGATTGGTGCAGGATTAGCAGCAATTGCTCTAGCAGGTGCCGGTGTGGGAATTGGAATAATTTTTGGAAATTATTTATCAGGTGCAATGAGAAATCCATCCGCAGCACAAAAACAATTTCCTAACTTGTTGTTAGGTTTTGCTCTTGCAGAAGCAACTGGTCTTTTTGGATTAGTTGTTGCATTAATTATTCTTTTTGCATTTTAAAATTGAATGAGTAAAAAAATATTTTTTCAGCTGTTAATTTTTAACTTTCTTGCAATAAAAAAAGTTTTTGCAGCTGAAAGTGGAGGTATGCCTCAATTAAACCCTGAATTTTGGGTGTCTCAAATTTTCTGGTTAACTTTAACTTTTGGTATTTTATATGTGGTTTTGTCAAAAATTATATTACCAAAAATAGGTGCTAATTTAGAATTTAGAAAATCTCAAATTTCAGATAATATTGAGGCTGCAGACAATCAAAGAGAACAAAGTGAAGCTAAGTTAAAAGAGTACGATGAAATAATTTTTAAAAGTAAAATAGAGGCTAAAAATATTCTTAATCAAGCCAGGGAAAAGGCATTTAAAGATATTAATGCAAAAAAAGAGGTCCTAGATAAGCAAATCGATAATGAAATTAAAAAAGTGGAGGATGAAATAAATCAATTATTAAAAGATGCTCCTTCCAAAATTAACAAAATAGCAATTGATACAGTTTCAGTACTAACTCAAAAATTAATTGGTGCTGAAGTCAATAATAGCAGCATTACAGCAATAGTTGAAGATTTGTCAAAAAGAGATGGAGATAAATATTATGGCAATTGATTCAACTTTTTGGGTTGCAGTTTCTTTTTTTATTTTCTTTGGAGGTTTAATATATTTAAAAGTACCTCATAAGATTAATGAAATCTTAAATAAACTTATCTCAGATATTAAAAATGAAATCGATGAAAGTGAAAAGTTAAGAATTGAAGCGAAAACTTTACTAAATGATGCTCAAAATAAACTCGATAAAGCAGAGGGTGTAAAAAATGAAATTCTAGAACAGGCAAAAAGAGATAGCAATAGATTGGTTATTGAGCTAAATGATAAATTCCACAAATTATCTGATATAAAAAAAAATTTAGCTGAAAATAAGATTAACCAAATGAAAGAGAATGCAATTAAGGAAATTAAAGATGCTTCAGTAAAAATTGCAGTAGACTCTGTAAAAAAAATTATTACTACATCTATTGATAAATCTAAGTTAGACACTTTGTTCCAAAAAAATTTAGATGAAACTAAGGTGGAGTTAAAAAAAATTAACTCATAATACCCTTACAATTTTCATAAAAAACTATAAATTATTAAGATGAATTCTGTTGTAATAGGTTCGGGCTTTGGAGGTATGGCTGCTGCACTTCGTCTAAAAGCTAAAGGTCATGATGTAACTTTAGTTGAAAAACATCCAGATCTTGGTGGCAGAGCAAGAGTATTTAAAAAAAATGGATTTATTTATGATGGCGGCCCAACAGTAATTACAGCACCACACTTAATTAATGAACTGTTTGAATTATTTCAAAAAAATCCAAATGATTATATTAAATTAACACCTCTTAAAGTTTGGTATCAATTCATTTTTGAAGATAAATCAAAGTTCAATTACTCTGGTGACGAAAATGAAATGAAAAGACAAATTGAGCTTATTAACAAAGAAGATGCTCACGGATATGAAAAACTTGTTAATTTTACTAAAAAAATTTTTGATAAAGGTTTTACAGAACTAGCTGATGTACCCTTTGATAAGCCTTCAGTGATGATGAAACAATTACCCTCATTACTCAAACTCAAAAGTTATAAGTCAGTATATTCACTGGTATCATCTTATATTAAAAATGAAAAATTAAGAAGAATGTTAAGCATGCATCCTCTTTTAGTTGGTGGAAATCCATTCACCACAACCTCCATATATGGATTGATTTTATACTTAGAAAAAAAATGGGGCATTCACTATTCTATGGGTGGAACAGGAAATATCATAAAAGGTTTTGAAAAATTAATGAATGAAGAAGGTATCAAGATAATTAAAGGATCTGAGGTAACTCAAATAATTTCAAATCAAAATCAGATTACTGGAGTTCAATTAGATAACTCTGAAAAGATAGCGGCTAAGAAAGTTATTTGTAATGCAGATCCACCGGGTGTTTATGAAAAAATGTTAAACGGCCAGAGTAATAATTCTTTTATGTTTAAATGGAAAAAAAATAGAATGGAATATTCAATGGGTTTATTTGTTTATTATTTTGGAACAAAAAAAATTTACAATAATGTTGAACATCACACCATTAAATTTGGAAATAAATATAAAGAGCACCTTGATGACATCTTTAATAATAAAAAATTAAACAACGATATAAGTTATTATCTACATAGACCCACTGCCACTGATAAATCCATGGCACCAAATGGACATGATTGTTTCTATGTTCTAGTTCCTGTTCCCAATAACCAATCAAAAATTGATTGGTCATTAGAGGGTGAAAAAATGAAAAATTTAGTGGTAAAAAAAATGGAGAAAGATTTAATGCCAAACTTAAAAGAAAATATTGTCGAAGATTTTTATTTGACACCAGACTATTTTGAAAAAGATCTCAATACAAAATATGGTTCTGGTTTTTCTATACAGCCAAAATTCTCACAATCTGCTTACTTTAGATTTCATAACAAATCTGAAATTTATAACAATTTGTATTTTGTTGGTGCAGGAACTCATCCTGGGGCAGGTGTACCCGGGGTACTTTCCTCAGCAAAGGTTTTAGATAAAATTTTATAATGTCCTCTAAAAATTATTTATCTATTTACGCAAAATCATTTAATTGGGCTGGTTTTTTTTTACCAAAAAAAACCTATAAAAATTGTTCTCATTTATATGATTTTTGCAGAGTTATAGATAATATTGCAGATGACGAAGATGAAATAGAAATAAAAAAAACAAAATTCCAAAAATTTGTAAGTGATTTTAAACAAAAAAATTTTGAGGATCCTATTATTCAAAATATGTGGAATATTATTGATGAATTCAATATTTCTCTAGAAATAATTTATGATTTATTTGATGGGATAGAGTCAGACATAAAGCAAAATGTAAAAATAGATACTCGAAAAGATCTTTTAATCTATTGTTATAGAGTAGCTGGAACAGTCGGACTGATGATGGCAAAAATTTTTAAAGTTACCAAAAAACAATCTCTTAAATCTGCCATAGATCTTGGTATAGCAATGCAATTAACCAATATATCAAGAGATGTGATTGAGGACTCAAAAAAAAATAGATCTTATATAAATGGAAATTTTGAGGAAATCAATTCAACTATAAAATTTGCAGATACATTTTATAAAAATTCATTTTACTCCATAAGAGAAATCCCACTAAGCTTTAGATTTAGTATTTTAGTTGCTAGAAGAATATACAGAAAAATTGGATATAAAATTTTGAAAAAGAAAACCTTTGAAAATTATAGTAAATCTGGAAAAATTTACGTTTCAAACTTTGAGAAAGTTTTAGAGACCATTTTATCAATTTATGATCTAATTATACTTTCTTTGTTAAATAAAAAAGATGATCAAATCAAACATGATCATTTATTGATTGATAAAGAAATTAATCTTGATGAAAGAATTTGATTACATAATTATTGGAGGTGGTTGTGCTGGTTTATCTCTAGCTTATGAGTTAGAAATCCATAATAAATTAGAAAATAAAACCTTAGCAATTATAGAACCTAGAGATGAATACAAAAGAGATAAGACCTGGTCTTTTTGGAAAGTTTCTGAACATAATTTTGATGATTGTGTCATAAAAAATTGGAAAAATTTTTCTGTTAATGCTCCAAATAAAACTAATTTCCTTAATTGTGAAAATTATCCATACCAAAGCATTGATAGTGGATTATTTTATGAGAAAATAAATAATTCATTAAAGAAAAATAAAAATATCTTCTTTTTAAAGGAGCTTAAAGATATCAACATAAAAAATTCATTTATATTTAATAGTGTTACTTCTATCAAAAAAGACTTTAAAAATTTATGGCAACACTTTTGTGGGGTTGAAATAGAGACAGAAAATGATTATTTCGATGAAAATATTTTTAATCTCATGGATTTTGATTGTGATCAAAGAGAAAGTGTTCATTTTTATTACACACTACCCTTTTCGAAAAATAAGGCATTGATTGAAAGTACCTGGCTCTCAAAAATGAATGACGACTCTCAAAAAAATTATGATCAACAAATTAAAGAATATATTGAAAAAAAATTAAATTTAAAAAATTACAAAATTACATATAAAGAAATAGGTGCGATTCCACTTTTTTATCCATCATTTAAAAATGAAAAAAATAAAATCAATATTGGAACTGCCGGTGGCATGACAAGATTAAGTACTGGATATACTTTTTTGAATATACAAGAACATAGTAAATTTATTAGAAAAAATATTGAAAATATTCACTATGCTAAAAAATTTGAAATAGATAAAAAATATCAATTTTTGGATGAAATATTTTTACGGGTTCTTGAAAAACATCCAAAACAAATGTCGGAAATTTTTTTTAAAATGTTTCAAAGTTCACCTAAAACAATTATAAAATTTCTCTCCAATAAGAGTAATTTTCTTGAAGATTTGACTATAATTTTAAAAATGCCAAAATGGATTTTTATCAAAGCTTTATTTTATTAAACTTTAATGAATATGAATCTAAAAAAAATAAATTTTAATCATTCTTTTATTTTTTTTTTATTCTGTAATATTTTTTCTTTAATACTTTTTAAATTTAATAGCTTTATATTGTCACCATTATTTTGTTTATTTTTGATTTTAATCATTGGTGTATCACATGGGTCTTTGGATCATGTCAAAGGTGGAAAACTTCTAAAGATTTACAAAATTGAAAATATAGCTCTATTTTATACTTCATATATCTTAATAGCTGTTCTGGTTGTAACGCTTTGGGTTTTAATACCATCTATCTTGTTAATAATATTTCTACTGGTTGCCTCATATCATTTTGGCAAAGAGGATACACAATTTTTACAGAACTATAACTCACACTTTATTGGGATATTGTATTTCCTAAAAGGATCTCTTGTTATTTTGGCACCATTGTATTTTCATTTTGATGAAACTATAACAATATTTAAATTATTATTAATTGATAATGAAAATTTTTATTCAAGTTTAAGTTTTGTTGAGAATAATAAATTAATAGATTTAGGGATAATTCTAAGTTCTATTTCGAGTATTATTTTGTTTATTAAAAAATTTACTTTAAAGAATTTTTCTATTTTTTTTGATTATTTTTCTATATTGATTTTAAATTACTATCTCTCTCCTTTAGTAGCATTTACTGCTTATTTTTGTTTTTTACATTCTGTAAGACATAGCATCACATTAATTTTCGAATTAGATAACAATAATATTAAAAATGGGTTATTGAATTTTATTAAAAAGGCTATGCCACTTACGATATTAACTGCTATTATTTGTTTAGTTGGTATTTATTTGCTTAATTTTAAATATGATTTTGATAACTCAATTATTAAAGTCATTTTTATAGGTTTGGCGTCTTTAACATTTCCACATATATTACTTGAGTACCTTTTAGATAAAAATGAAAAACAAAGAACTTAAAATATTATTATCTGCTCCACGGGGTTTTTGCGCGGGTGTTGAACGAGCAATTGAAATTGTTGAAAAATCAATTCAAAAGTATGGTTCTCCAGTTTATGTTAGACATGAAATAGTACACAATAAATTTGTTGTTGATGACCTAAAGAATAAGGGTGCAATATTTGTGGAAGAACTTGAAGAAATTGAAGATAAAACAAGACCAGTTATTTTTTCTGCACATGGTGTTCCAAAAAAAATTCCACAAGATGCAAAAAAATATAATATGACTTATGTTGATGCAACATGTCCCTTGGTTTCTAAAGTTCATAGAGAAGCTGAAAATCTTCATAAAGCTGGATACCATTTAATTTTAATAGGACATGAAAATCATCCCGAGGTGATTGGAACTATGGGACAATTACCTAAAGGATCTATCGATCTTATTCAAAACGAGGATGAAGCAAAGGATTATGACACAAAAAACTTTGAAAAAATTGCCTATGTTACCCAAACAACCCTATCAGTAGATGATACGAAAGAAATAATATCAATATTAAAAAAAAAAATTTTGAACATTAGAGAGCCTGCAAAAGAAGATATTTGTTATGCAACAACTAACAGACAAATGGCGGTTAAAAATATCGCAGAAAAGTGCGATCTTTTTTTTGTTATTGGTAGTCGAAATTCATCTAACTCAGTAAGACTTGTTGAGGTTGCTAAAAAATCGGGGTGTGAAAACTCAATACTAATCCACTCACAAAGTGAAATTCCGTTCAACTTAATTGAAAATTCAAATATAATCGGAATTTCATCTGGTGCGTCTGCGCCTGAAATACTTGTCGAAAATTTCATTAAAGAATTGAAAAATAAATTCACAGTCACTATAGAAGAAGTGGAAATAGTAAAAGAAAACGTTATTTTTCGTGTTCCAAAAAAATTAAATTAAATGGCTGTTTATACAAAGATAAATAAGAAAGACATTTCGTATATCAATAAAAAATTTGAGAACCAAAAATTTTTAAATTTCAAAGGTATAAAACAAGGAATTGAAAATACTAATTATCTACTAAAATCAAAAAATAATAAATTTATACTAACTATTTTTGAAAAAAGAGTTCAAAAAAAAGAAATCCCTTTTTTTATGAAACTAATGGATCAACTGAACGATCTAAAGATAAGATGTCCAAAACCACTAAAAAATCGTGATGGAAAATATCTATTTAAAATAAAGAATAAGGTAGCTTGTGTTGTTTCATTTCTTGATGGAAAAGATAAAAAAAATCTTAGTCTGAAGAATTGTTTTGATATAGGAAAAACTATTGCTCAAATGCATTCTTCCTCAAAAAAAATTAAATTGTTTAGAAAAAACTCAATGAATATAAAAAATTTAAATCCATTATTAAAAAGTATTAAATTTAAATCGAAAAAATTCATTAATTTAGAAAAATTTCTCAAAAGTAATTTTAGAGAAATTAAAAATAAATGGCCAAAAAAATTGCCGAATGGAATAATACATGGTGACCTTTTTATAGATAATATATTTTTTAAAAATAATGAGATATCTGGAATTATTGATTTTTATTTTGCTGCAAACGATTATTTTATGTATGAAATAGCGATATGTATCAACGCTCTATGTTTTGATAAAAAAAAATCACAATTTAAATTAAATAAAAGAAAGGTTAAAAATTTAATTAGAGGATATGAGGGTCTTAAAAAAATCTCTGGAATTGAGAAAAAATCATTGAATATTTTATGCCGTGCTGCTGCGATGAGATATTTTCTAACAAGACTTTACGACTATACAAATACTCCAAAAACTGCTTTGATAAAAATTAAGGATCCAAGAGAATATTATCAAAAACTGATAATTCATAATAATTTAAAAAGCTACAAGGATTATTTAATTTAATGATTAAAATTTATACTGATGGTTCATGTCTTGGTAATCCAGGCAATGGTGGTTGGGCAGCAATAATATTAAAGGATGGGGAAAAAATTGAACTCAAAGGAAGTAAAAAAGATACTACAAATAATCAGATGGAATTATTAGCACCTATAGAGGCGCTTAAAAAAATTCCAAAAGGAAGCAAAGTTCAAATTTTTACTGACTCGAAATATGTTAAGTCTGGCATAACAGAGTGGATACACAATTGGAAAAAAAATGGATGGAAAACTTCAAACAAAAAAGAAGTAAGTAATAAAGCACTTTGGACAGAATTAGATCTTCTAAATAATGAGTTTGAAATAAGTTGGAACTGGGTAAAAGCTCATTCAACCGATGAATTAAATAATGAAGTAGATTTACTTGCTAAAGATGCTGCCAATTTATAGTTGTAGCAACTGGCAAAAGAACTACCCTACCTAGATTAAATTATTTAATAAATTCTCTGCTGAAGTTAAACCACATTCTTTAGTTTCTTTTTCAACATGGATATTAACAATTGTGAAATTTTCAATCACCATTAAATAACGATTTGATCTTATTCCCATTCCTTTTGCATTTCGATCAACTTCTGCGCCAATTGCTTTAGTAAATAATAAATATGGGTCAGATAACATTTTAATTTTATCTCCAGTATTATTAATCTCACCCCAGCCATTCATCACATAAGGATCATTTACTGATAAACAAAATATATTTTCTATTCCTTTTGCTTTAATTTTGTCAGCATTTGCTACAAAACCTGGTAAGTGTAGTTTGGAGCAAGTTGATGTAAATGCCCCAGGTAAACCAAACAAAACAACTTTACCATCACCAATTGTTTCCCTTAATTTACTTTTTTGAGGCTCTCCATCAACAAGTTGAAAAATCTCTGTATCTGGGAGTTGATCTTTTATTTTAAGTTTCATATCGAATTCATTACATATTTTTTAACTTTTTCAATATCATTTGAAAGAAGTTCAAATTTTTCTTTTCTGTCATTAACATATTTAAGACTTTCTGGTAAATTTTCAGTTTTTGATATTGCATCTTCTATTGCCTTTGGAAATTTACATGGGTGGGCAGTTGATAATACAACACAATTTTTTTCCAATCCTAGTTTTCTCACAGCACCAATACCTACTGCAGTATGCGGATCAACTACCATCTGATGTTCATCATTGATAGTTTTTATCATTTCAACAGTTTCGTTTTCATCAAGCATTTCAGATATAAAATTCTTTTTGATTTTATCTAAGTCGTTTTTATCAATTTTATAAGTGTTATTTTTTATTTCACCCATTACATCTTTTGTAACTTCTGAGTTACAATCTTTTACGTCGTATAAAAGCCTTTCGAAATTACTTGCTATTTGTATATCCATACTTGGAGTATTTGTTTCCTCAACTTTCTTTTGACTATAATCACCACCAGATATAGCTCTGTGCAGTATGTCATTTTTATTTGTAGCTACGATTAGTTTATCAATTGGAAGACCTAGTTTTTTGGCTAAATAACCAGCGTAAATATCACCAAAGTTTCCTGTTGGAACAGAAAAGGACAAAGGTTGACCATTTCCAACTTTAAAGTAAGCGTAAAAATAATAAACCGATTGTACAACAATTCTTGCCCAATTAATTGAATTTACACCCGACATATTGATTGCTTTAGAAAATTTTTCGTCATTAAACATTGCTTTTACTAAATTTTGGCAATCGTCAAAATTACCCTCCACCGCAATGTTAAATACATTACTCTCCTCATGTATTGTCATTAGTCTTCTTTGCACAGGCGAAATTTTATTGTTGGGGTGTAATACAAAAACATTTAAATTATTTTTTCCCTTTAAAGCGTCTATGGCAGCTGCACCCGTATCGCCTGAAGTTGCAACAATTATATTAATTTTTTTTTGATCACGGCCTAAATGATATTGATAAAAATTACCTATTAGTTGCATTGCAATGTCTTTAAATGCAAGTGTAGGTCCATGAAATAATTCTAATACTTTTAAATCTCCTAGATCTGATATTTTAACAACATCGTCGGATCTGAAATTTGAATATGATTTTGAAATCAAAGAGATTAGATCATCTTTAGACATGAAATCTCCTATAAATGGATAAATTATTTCAGCTGCTAATTCATTGTAACTGAGGTTTTTTAAATTATCTAATTCATCTTTTTTAAATGGTTTGATTAATTGAGGCACAAATAGTCCCCCATCATCTGCCAAGCCTTTGAGGAAAACATCTTTAAAAGTAAAGTTTTTCTGATTATTTCTTGTACTAATATAATTCATTTAATAATTCTTTTTTCTAAAATATAGATATAGCAAAAGAATTGAAATCGCTAATGAAAACCATGTCATTGCATATTTTTTATGATTGTTAGAAATATTAGCAGTAATTTTTTTTGGTGAAGGAAACTGATAATTTCCATCCAAATATATTATGTACTTAGAAAATCTTTTACCAGTAAATTTTGAGATATCTTCTCTATTCAAACTAAACCAGTAATTTTCTTTTATATCATTATTTGGTTTAAATATATTTTTTCTACCCTGTGTTTTAAGAGTTCCTTGTATATTATTTTGATCCAATATATTTATCTCTGGCGTATTTTTTTTTTCAAATGGTATCCATCCTCTATTGAGTAAATAATTTTCACCATCTATTAGAATTGGATTTAAAACTTCAAACCCAGGTGTTCCAGAATCATTTAAATTATATAAGTAAATTTGTTTCTCAAAATCAACACGACCAGATGTTTTAATTTTGAGATAATTTTGTTGGTTAGATTGTGAAAGTTGAACTGGAGGATTTTTCAATGAATTTTCAATTTCTAAAATGAGATTATTCTTCCAATTTAAACGAATTACTTGCCAAGTGCCTAAAGCAATAAAAACAAAGATAAAAAATATGATAAAAACTGAAAATAAAAATTTATGTTTCAAGGTTCAAATTAGCTTCCCCAAATATATATTGCAGCAAATAAGAATAGCCAAACTACGTCAACGAAGTGCCAGTACCAGGCTGCAGCCTCAAATCCAAAGTGGTGATCTTTATTAAAATGACCAAGTTTTCCTCTCCATAAACATACTGCTAAAAAAATTGTTCCAACTATAACATGAAACCCGTGGAAACCTGTTGCCATATAAAATACAGAACCATAAATATGATCTGAAAAAGCAAATGTTGCATGATGATATTCATATGCTTGCAATGCAGTAAAACATATGCCCAATATTACTGTTAAAGTTAAACCCTGTATAAAGCTTTTTCTATCATCTTCTAGAAGCGCATGATGAGACCAAGTTACAGTTGTTCCTGATAATAATAAAACTAAAGTATTAATTAATGGTATATCCCAAGGATCAAAAGTTTTAATATCCTTTGGGGGCCAAACATATCCAGTAAATTCGTTTGGAAAAAGGCTTACATCAAAGTATGCCCAAAACCACGCAACAAAAAACATTACTTCAGAAGCAATAAATAATGTCATTCCATAACGATGATGAATTTGAACTACGGGGGTATGATGGCCTTGATGTTCAGCCTCAATAACAACATCTCTGAACCACATATATGCTCCGTAAATTAATAAAGCAAAGCCTAAGTACATTCCCCAAGATACTTCAGAGTGCATGTAATAAACTGCTCCTAATGCCAAAACTAAACATGAAAATGAAACATAAATTGGCCAAGGACTCGGGTCAACTAAGTGATAATCGTGTTTTTTTTCTGATGACATTTTTTTGGATTATGATTGTTTATAATAGTCTGTCGAGAAAAAAGTATACGACATAGTAACGTCGTGTAGATTTTGAACATTCGGATCATTAACCATTTCTGGATCTAAATAAAAAGTCATGGTATAAGTGGTTTTTTCACCAGGTTTTAATTCTTGTTTTTCAAAACAAAAACATCCTAATTTATTATAATATTTTCCAAAACTAGCAGGTGAAACATTAAAACTTGCTACACCAGCTGTTGGTTCATCACTATAATTTGTTACCTCAAATTCTATTTTATTAACTTGGCCAACTTTCACATCGATTACATTTGATTTGGCTTTAAAATCCCATGGTAAATTGTTTATATTTGTATCAAATCTAACACTTACCACCTTATCCAATACCATTTTTGGAGCATTGTTCGATACTTGAGTTGTCCCTCCAAAGCCAGTAACTCTACAAAAAAGATCATATAAAGGCACTGCAGCATAAGACAAACCTAACATTAAAACAAATATACCAGCTAAAAGTAATGGAGTTAATTTTTTTTTTTCAATCATATAGCTCTATCAAATACTCCAGTGTTATATAAAGTAAAAAAGAAAAGAAAAATCATAAAAGCAATTATAGCTAATGCCGTAATAATATTTTTTCTTTTAGTTTTTTTGTCTAAATTTATCATATAATCTTATCTATCAGAAAAAGCACAAAAACCAAAAACAAATATAATATTGAATATCCAAAGATAGATTTTGCTTTCTTAGGGTCAAATTTATTCTTTTTATAATTATAAAGTTCGTAACATAAAAAATTATAATAAAGAGTTAATAACAACGATGGGATCAAAAAAGCTAATCCAACAAAATTAATTAGGTAAGGAAATATTATGACAGGTAACATTAGCAAAGAGTAAACAAATATGTTAATTTTAGTACTTTCGATTCCATTAGTTAATGGAAGCATCGGTATATTGGCCTTTTTGTAATCATTAGATTTATATAAGCTCAGAGCCCAAAAGTGAGATGGAGTCCAAATAAATATTATTAAAAAAAATGTCAATGGTTCAATTGATAAAGAACTAGTTGCAATTGTCCATCCAATCACAGGCGGAAATGCACCAGCTGCGCCGCCTATAACAATGTTTTGAGGTGTTCTTCTTTTCAACCAAATTGTATAAACAAAAACATAAAATAGGATAGTTAGGAGTAGTAGTGATGCTGAAAGTCTATTTGAGAAATAATCTAATGCAACAACTGAAATAATTGATAGAGTAACCCCAAAGATAAACGCCTGATTTCTATTTACTTTTCCAGTTGGTATTGGTCTTAAACAGGTTCTTTTCATTAATGCATCAAGATCAGACTCATACCACATATTCAATGCGCCAGCAGCTCCAGCTCCTATAGAAACTAATAAAATTCCAATTATAGCATCTTTAGTTGAAACCGGGTTTGGAGCAGTTAATAAACCAACAGCACAAGTAAAAATTACTAAAGACATTACTCTAGGCTTCATTAGTTTGAATAGCTCAGAAAAATTAAATAGATCTTCTTGAGATAAGCTTGTTTTCTTTAATTTTGGATTGTCCATCAATTCTTTTTAACTTTTTTAGCTGTGAGATTTTCCTGTTTCTTGGTCATCAACAAACTTTGGTAACTCCTCAAAAGTATGAAAGTTAGGTGGAGATGGTACTGTCCACTCTAAAGTAGTAGCCCCGTCTCCCCATGGATTTTGTTCAGCAGCTCTCTTCTTTGCAAATGCGTAAATCAGATTAGCAAAAAATACTACTAATCCTGCAACAGCTACATAAGAACCTATTGAAGAAATATAATTCCATCCAGCAAATGCGTCTGGATAATCTGCATATCTTCTAGGCATACCAGCTAAACCTAAAAAATGTTGAGGGAAGAAAATTAGATTTACTCCAATAAAAGTTAACCAAAAGTGTAATTGACCCATCCATTCGGAATATTCATAACCAGACATTTTTGAAAACCAATAATAAAAACCTGAAAAAATTGCAAAAACGGCTCCTAAAGATAACACATAATGAAAGTGAGCTACAACATAATAAGTATCATGCATTGCTGTATCAACTCCTGCATTTGCCAAAACTACTCCTGTTACTCCACCAACGGTAAACATAAATATAAAACCCAAAGCCCACATCATTGGTGTTTTAAAAGATATAGAGCCACCCCACATAGTAGCAATCCAAGAAAATATCTTAATACCTGTTGGTACAGCAATAATCATTGTTGCAGCTAGAAAGTAAGCTTTTGTATCTGTACTTAAACCAACAGTGTACATATGGTGAGCCCAAACAACAAACCCAACAACCCCGATAGCAACCATTGCATATGCCATTCCCAAATAACCGAAAACTGGTTTTCTTGAAAATGTTGAAACTACATGACTAATCATTCCAAAACCTGGAAGAATCAAAATATAAACTTCTGGATGACCAAAAAACCAAAACAAGTGTTGGAATAAAACTGGATCTCCACCTGTTTGAGCCTCAAAGAAAGCTGTTCCAAAATTTCTATCTGTTAACAGCATAGTAATTGCACCTGCCAATACTGGTAAAGAAAGCAATAACAAAAATGCTGTAACTAATATCGACCAAGCAAATAATGGCATTTTATGTAAAGTCATACCTGGTGTTCTCATATTTAAAATTGTTGTTATGAAATTCACAGCACCTAAAATTGACGAAGCTCCGGCCAAATGTAAACTTAAAATTGCTAAATCCATTGCAGGACCTGGTTGTCCAGCTTTAGAAGATAAAGGTGGATATATAGTCCAGCCTCCTCCAACTCCTTGTGCTCCAGGAGGGCCATCTACAAAAATTGAAAGTATTAACAATGTTAATGAAACTGGCAATAGCCAAAAAGAAATATTATTCATTCTTGGAAATGCCATATCAGGAGCTCCTATCATAATTGGGACAAACCAATTACCAAAACCACCTATCATAGCTGGCATCACCATAAAAAAGATCATAATCAAACCATGACCTGTTACTAACACATTATATAAATGATAATTTCCACCTAAAATACCATCCCCTGGGTGCATTAATTCCATTCTCATTATAACTGAAAATGCTGTACCAATTACTCCTGCAACAATTGCAAAGATCAAATACATTGTACCAATGTCTTTATGGTTTGTAGAATATGCCCAACGTTTCCAACCTGTTGGTGTGTGATGATCTTCGTGTGATGCTGTTTTTATGTACATATTATCTAATTATCTAATTTTTATTTACTCACTAGTTTAAGTTTATCATTGTCAATTTCTTCTTTTGCAAATTTTACTCGCGCCTCAGATAGCCATTCTTTATATTCTGCCTCGCTTACAACTTTTACAGCAATTGGCATAAATGCATGTTTAATTCCACAAAGTTCCGAACATTGACCATAGTATGTTCCAATTTTTTCTGCTTTAAACCATGTCTCATTTATTCTTCCTGGAACCGCATCTCTTTTAACTCCAAAAGATGGCAATGCCCATGCATGCAAAACATCATTAGCAGTTATTAAAACCTTAACAACTTTTCCAACTGGAACAACAACTTCGTTATCAACTGAAAGCAATCTTGGTTGATCAGATTTTAGATCTTTCTCTTCAAGCATATAAGATTCAAAAATTAAATTTTCGTCCGGATATTCATATCCCCAGTACCATTGGTAGCCAATTGCCTTTATTGTCAAATCAGCTTTAGGTATTGCATCTTGTTTATATAAAATCTTAAAAGATGGAACAGCTATAACAATCAAAATCAGGCATGGGATTAATGTCCATAATACTTCAACAGCTACATTGTGTGTTCTCTTTGAAGGATTTGGGTTTTTAGATGCTCGAAATTTAACGCAAGCATATGCCATTAAAAATAAAACAAAAACACTTATCGATACAATTATTGGTAATAATAATTTATCATGAAAGTTTACAATATCTCTCATAGTTTCAGATGCAGCTTCTTGGAATCCTAACTGCCATTCTTTTGGCTGATTAGCAAAAGCTTGTTGAGTTATAAGAAGGCTTGTAAAAATAAATAAAATTTTTTTCATTTTTATTAGCTATATAAAGCTCTTTTCTAAAAATTACACTTTACTTTTCGCGACAATTTATCAATTTATCACATAATTTATGATTGAAATAGCAGATATAACTGCTGTTTCGGATCTCAAAATATTCTCATTAATTTTTAATGCCTGAACGTCTTTAAAAGATAGAATCTCATCCCTCTCTGTCTCTGAGAAATCACCCTCTGGACCTATGATTATACAAACTGGTTTATCTGTGAACTTTGATTTATCAAGTTTACTAATTTTAGAGTTTAAATCTGTAAAGATTAGATCCATCGAATTTTTATTTAAAAAATCATTTAATTTTTGAGGACTTTCAATTAAAGGTATATTAATTCGATTAGATTGTTCACTTGCTTCAATGGCTATTTTTTCTAAACGTTCTTTATTTACTTTTCTAACAACAGTTCTATCAAAAATAATTGGTAAAAATTTAGTTACTCCAAGTTCAGTGGCTTTTTGTATCATGAAATTTTGATAGTTTGATTTAATTGGAGAAAATGCTAACCACAATTCTTTAATATTTTCTTTTTGTCTTAGTTTTTTAATGGTTTTGAATTCAACAATATTTTTTGATATTCCTAAAATTTTCGCCTCCCACTCCCCTTCTTTGTTAAATAAAGAAAAAACTTCATTTTCCTTAACTCTCATCACTCTAGTTAAATAATGTGATTGAGATTTGTCTAATTTCTCAATCAAGTTGCCTGATAATGAATTTGAAAAATATAATCTAATATTACTCATTTGTGTTAAGTTAGTTTATGAAAAATATTAAAGCAATAATTTTTGATGCGTACGGCACATTGTTTGATGTCAATTCTGCTGCTGAAAAATGTAAAGATAAAATTGGAGATAAGTGGGAGCCTTTTGCAAATTTTTGGAGAACTACTCAGCTAGAATATACGTGGCTTAGAAGTTTAATGAAAAGACATAAAGATTTTTGGCAAATTACAGAAGATAGTTTAAATAAGTCTATGAAAGTTTTTAACATAAATCCTTCAATGAAAAATGAATTACTAGATTTATATAAGGTTCTCTCGCCCTTTAGGGAAGTTCCAGATACTTTGAGAGCATTAAAGAAAAAAAAATTTAAATTAGCAATACTTTCAAATGGAACTCCTGACCTATTGAGTGAACTAGTGAAAACTAATAACATTGAAAATTTATTTGATGATATTTTTTCTATTGAGGAAGCAGGTGTTTATAAACCAGACTCAAAAGTCTACGATTTGCCCATTAATAAATATAAGATTAAAAGTAATGAAGTTGCCTTCTTAAGTGCAAATACATGGGATGTATCGGGTGGAGGAAATTATGGTTATCAATCTATTTGGGTAAACCGAAATAACAATATTTTTGATAATCTTGATTATAAACCAAATAATCAAATAAAAAATCTAAGTGAATTAATCAGTTTAATTTAAGCATCTAAAGATGGAGAATATGACAAAAGGACAAAGAGCTGGAGAGAGTGCGATAGGAGTTAATGTTAAACAGGGTAAATCTTATTATTGGTGTAGTTGTGGTAAGAGTTCCAAGCAACCCTTTTGTGATGGTTCACATAAAGGATCTGAATTTAATCCTATCATATATAAAGCTGGGTTAACAAAAAAAATTTTTTTTTGTGCTTGTAAACAAACTAACGATCAGCCTTTTTGTGATGGTTCACACAATAAAAAGTAACATTGAAAATAAAAATATAACGACTATTAAATACATATGAAAAATATTGATGTAAGTAAAATTATTGATCCTATTCCAGCATCAGACGGTGCGGGAGTAAAATTAAAAAGAAGTATTGGTGTTGAACCAAATTATTTTGATCCTTTTTTGATGTTAGATGAATTTGGTTCTGAAAATAGTGAAGATTATATTGCTGGCTTTCCTCCTCATCCCCACAGAGGAATCGAAACTGTAACTTACATGCTTGAAGGAGATTTTGAGCATAAAGATAGCACAGGAGGTAAAGGCCGAATGACCGCTGGTGATGTTCAGTGGATGAAAACTGGAAGTGGCATCATTCATTCAGAGATGCCAGCAATGAAAGAAGGTAAACTTCACGGATTTCAATTATGGATTAACATGCCAGCAAAATTAAAAATGAGTAAACCAGAATACATTTATATTGATGCAGACAAAATGAGTGTTCATAAAGATGAGGAAAAACAAGTAAAAGTAATCGCTGGTAAATTTGAAAAAGCTGAAGGTCCTATTAAGGGACATAATATTGAACCTACTTATTTTGATGTTGATCTGAAAAAAGAAAAAGAATTTAATTACAGTTTACCTTCTACTCATAATACATTTATATATCAGATAACTGGTGAAATAAAAATTGGTGATAAGAACCATGATAAAATTAAAGACAGTACTTTAATCTTACTATCCAAAGGTGAAAATTTAAAAGTTAAAGCGATAAGTAATGCAAAATTCCTAATTATTTCAGGAAAACCTATTAATGAAGAAATAGCTAGAGGTGGGCCATTTGTCATGAATACTAAAGCAGAGATCTTGCAAGCTGTTCAGGATTATCATAATGGTACGTTTGTAAAATGAAAGCAGTAACAATATCAAACAATGGAGGCCCAGAAGTTTTAGAACTAAAAGACATTCAGCTAGAGGAACCAAAATCTGGAGAGGTTTTAATTAAGAACAAAGCTATTGGTCTTAATTATATTGACACTTATCATAGATCTGGTCTTTATCCAGTAGAACTACCATCAAATATTGGGATTGAAGGTGCTGGTATTATCGAAAAAGTTGGCCCAGAAGAAAAAAATTTTAAAGTCGGTGACAGAGTAGCTTATGCATCAATGCCAATTGGATCATACGCAACTCATAGAATTTTCCCAACAAAAAAATTAGTCAAAGTTCCAGATGAAATTGAGTTTGAAAGTGTGGTAACTTTAATGACCAAAGGCTTCACTGTTTTTTATCTTCTCCACAAAACATATCCTGTTAAATCTGGCGAAACAATACTATTTCATGCTGCTGCAGGAGGTGTAGGACAAATATTTTGTCAGTGGGCAAACAGCCTAGGTTGCAAAGTTATAGGAACCGTCGGATCAGATGAAAAAATTGAGATTGCTAAAAATAATGGTTGTCATCATGTAATTAATTATTCAAAAGAAAAATTTTCAGAAAAAGTAAAAGAAATAACAAATGGAGAAGGTGTTCCTGTTGTTTACGATGGAGTTGGAAAAAAAACATTTGATGAATCAATTGAATGTTTAAAAGTAAGAGGAATGATGGTTTCATTTGGAAATGCATCTGGACCTTTAGATCCATGTAACGTCGCTAAATCATTGGCACCAAAGGGATTGTATTTAACTAGACCAAGTATTGCACATTATACATCAACAAAACATGATCTTGATGAGGCTGCAAAAAAAGTTTTCGAAATGTATATTTCAAAAAGATTTAATCTAAATATTCATAAGAAGTATTCTTTAAATGAAATAGTTAAGGCTCACCAAGACTTAGAAAATAGAAAAATTTTGGGGCCAGCCATAATTATTCCTTAATCTACTTTAAAATCCATATCTGACATATGAAGTCTAAGAGCATTTGTTGAAATGTGAATTTCTCTTATAAAAAAAAGTATTGAAATCATCATTGATAAACAACAAGATCCAAAAATTACTCGAGCTATAAATATTTCGTTAAGGTATAAGCCAAGGACAGTTAACATATTGAATAAAAAACCAAATGCTCCAAACATTATCGACCATCTTAACAAAGTAATTCTTCCACTTAAATTGATAAACTGTTTTTTCCACTCAGGCGGAATATGTTTTTCATAAACATGTTCATCATGTAATTCTCTTATTAACGCACTTAAAGAATGAAATCTGTTACTGTAAACTCCCATAATCAACGGAATTGCAGGAAACATCAATGCTGTGACAGTGTAATCTATATTCATCGAATCAATTTGATTATCAATCTTGTGTTTGTTATTTACAAGTAAATTAATGAACCAAATTTATCTTTTTATTAAATTAACTAGGTTGAAAAAACCAATTGGCTTCATGCTGCTATTTTGGCCTTGTTCATGGGGCTTAACAATAGCTTATGATTTTACCGAAGAAAAAAAATTATATTTCTATATTCTATTTTTATTCTTTTTAGGATCAGTTTTGATGAGATCTGCAGGATGCATTATAAATGATATTGCAGATAAAAATTTCGATAAAAAGGTCAAACGAACAAAAAATAGACCAATTGCTTCGGGGAAAATTTCTGTTTTTAAAGGTTTTTTATATTCTGGAATACTTTGCTTAATTGCATTAATTGTTTTGCTGCAATTTAATAAATTTACAATCCTATTAGCGTTAGGGTCAATGCCACTAGCTTTTGCATATCCTCTAATGAAAAGATTTACTTATTGGCCTCAGCTTTTT
>CACAIR010000004.1 GCA_902532565.1 uncultured Pelagibacteraceae bacterium
CCAGCCAATCCATATAATTATAGCAATAATAACTAGTATACCTTCACTAGATCCAGCACCAGGGTAAACAGCACCAACAACTTCTTCAGCTGGTTTGTTAAGGTGATCTATCCAGTTTGTAACTGTAGCCATATTATTCCTCCTTTACCTGGTTGCAGATAAAACTGCTTTTTCATCATCTTTAGCAGTTTCCATTATTTCATAGTCTAGTCCAGCTATCTCTACTTCACGAGGGATTCTTAATTTACCCATACCGTGTAATATCTTAGCTATGACATAGCCTGGTATTAGTCCAAGAACAACAAACATTATAATTGCTCCTATAAACATACCTAAAGGATTTATAGCTGCATATGTTGTTCCATCCCACATTGCACCAACACTGTAACCAGATGATGGATAACCATTTAAGACAAAACCACATATTACTAGTCCAACAAATCCAGCATAACCGTGTACCGCTACTGCACCGACTGCATCATCAATTTTGAACTTACGTTCAACCCAGTAATGTAGTTTGTAAGCAATCACAACACCGATCATACCTATGATCATTGATTGAATTGGATGATATAAATCATTTCCGGCAGACGCACATATAATTCCTGCTAGCCCACTAGAATATGTCCAGAAAGGATCACCCTTAGCAATTACATAACCTGCTAATAAACCACCTGATAATGACATCAAGAAATTCATTGTAATACCACTAAGTGTAGTAGGAGTTACATAAATGTTAGTAGCCGTCCAATAAGATATACCTTCCATACCGTATTCTGGTCCAAGATCATAAATTGGGATATTACAAGCAGCATAGAAACCCCAAAATCCAGTATAAATTAGGAACAGTCCAATTGTTACTAACCAAGGATTTCTTGGTCCTATATTTCTTGGCTCACCACTTGATGAAAATTTTCCAATTCTTGGTCCTAAAACCATTAGAACACCAAGCGCAAATCCGCCTGCTATAGCGTGAATTACTCCTGATGCATATGCATCATGGTATCCTAAAATTTTAAGCATCCATCCATCAAAGTGCCATCCCCATGCAGCATCAATCGTCCAGAATACTGAACCTATTGCAATCGCTAAAATTCCAAATGCAAAAGTTGTAATTCTTTCGATAATTGCTCCAGAAACGATGGAAGCAGCTGTCCAAGAAAATAAAAGGAAAGCTGCCCAGAAAACACCAGATATATGGTCTCCTAGGTTGATCGCCATTAATTCACTTGTAGCTGTATACCATGTAGCACTAAATGCAGAATCATCTGTAACTAGCGCAGCACTTTCATTCATTATTGATGGTGCTAATCCCGGTCCTGTCGGGAAAGCCCAGTAAATCCACCAACCGAATAAAAACCAAGTTACTGTTACTAAAGGTATCAGCATCGTGTTTTTCATAAGAGTATGTTGATGGTGTTTGTATCGAGAAGCTCCAACTTCATACATACAGAAACCGACGTGAATCAAAAACATCAGTACCACTGTTACCCAGTAGTAAAATTCTGTAAATATAGTAGTAAGAGCACCTAACTGATCAGTCATATTCTCTCTCCATATTAGTTTTTGAAACCCTATAAAATTTCAGAGGGTGTGACAAATGAAACAATCATCTAAAACCTAATATTGACAGTAGGTTTTAAAAAATAATCAACTTTAGATTGTGTAATTAAAATTTTAGGTAAGCTTTTTTTAAATCAACAAGTGGGTGTTTTGGTGACATTTGGAATTTAACCAAAAGTTCTCTAGCAATCATATCTCTATCTTGTTGATTATTTGGTAATTTTATTGATTTGGGTATTGTAACCCAACCATTTGCATTCCTACAAAATACTGCAGGTCTTCCTTCTTCATATCCCATGTGAACATCCTCTAACCAATTTAAATCATCCCACCCCATTGCCTCAACATATTTTTTTAGAAAAGGAGTTATTTTAGTATAGTCTGGAAGAAGATTAACATCATATCTATAACCAATTGATTGACCAATCATCTTCTCTCTTGCTGTTTCTTTTTTCTTACCTAATTGTTGATCTTTAAGAGTTATTGATTTTGATATTTTCTTTTTTTTTTTAGCCATAATTATATTTAAATTTTATGATAGTTATCAACACCAACTGTGTAGTTAGTTCCAGCCAATGGAACTTTTGCTAAAGCTGATGCTTCTGAAGTTAAAGCAGCTAAATCTTCAGGCTCTAGAGAGTGTATATTTGTTTTACCACAAGCTCTTGCTAAAAGTTGAGCCTCTAATGTCATCGAGTGAAGATAATTATAAACTCTTAATGCTGCATCATCAGGATTTAATCTTGCTCTTAATTTAGGATCTTGAGTAGCTACACCAACCGGGCAACGTCCAGTATGACAGTGATAACATTCACCTGCTTTCACACCCATCTCTTTTTCAAAATCAGCCTCTGGAATGTCTTTATTACAGTTCAAAGCAATCATTGATCCAGTACCAATTGCTATTGCATCAGCACCTAAAGCTAAAGCTTTTGCCATATCAGCGCCATCCCTTATTCCTCCAGCATATATCAGTGTTACTTTTCCAGTTTTACCAACATCATCTATCGCTCTTCTTGCCTCTCTGATTGCTGCAATACCAGGAATTCCAGTATTTGCTGCTGCAATGTGAGGTCCTGCTCCTGTTGAGCCTTCCATTCCATCTAAATAAATAGAGTCGGGATCACATTTGGCAGCCATACGCACATCATCATAAACTTTAGAAGCGCCAAGCTTTAATTGAATTGGAACTTTATTTTTTGTCAGTTGTCTTAACTCCTCAACTTTTAAAGCTAAATCATCAGGACCTAACCAGTCCGGATGTCTTGCAGGTGATCTTTGGTCAATTCCAGATGGCAATGATCTCATCTCTGCAACTTGATCAGTAACTTTTTGGCCCATTAAATGTCCACCCATACCAACTTTTTGACCCTGTCCAATAAAAACTTCGATACCATCAGCTAACTGTGCATGGTGAGGATTAAATCCATATCTTGATTGAATACATTGATAATACCATTTTTCTGAATATCTTCTTTCATCTGGTATCATACCACCTTCACCAGAACATGTTGCACTCCCAGCCATTGTAGCCCCTCTTGCTAAAGCAGTTTTCGCTTCATAAGAAAGTGCACCAAAACTCATTCCAGTAATATAAACAGGAATGTCTAATTCAATTGGATTTTCACACCTTGGTCCAATTACAGTTTTAGTTTCACATTTTTCTCTGTAACCCTCAATTACAAATCTAGTTAACGTTCCAGGTAAAAAAACTAAATCATCAAAAGTAGGAATTTTTTTCATTAATGCCATTCCTCGCATTCTGTATCTTCCCAATTGAGATTTTATATGAATGTCGTCTATAACCTCTGGAGTAAAAATAGCATTATGACCTAGTAGGCTTTTATTTCTTTTTCCTTCTTCATATTTGTGTACATCTGCTTTTCCACCAACTCCTTTTGCTTTTTTTTTAATTTTTTTCTTAGCCATTATATTGCTCCCTTCTTTTCAGTAGGCTCTAAATTATCATAGTTCCAAAGTTTTTTACCTGCTACTATCTTTTTCATTTTACTAACATCAAATTTTTCACCAATCTCAGCAACTCTTAATTTTCTTTTAAGCCATTCTTGGTCGCTTTTAGTTAATTCAGCATCTACAGCATCACTACCATATGATCCAATTTCACCACCTACGAAAATTGTCCCATCATACATAGAATCACCTAAATTTATCCCAACATTTCCTAAAATTATAATTCTGCCTCTTTGCATCATGAAACCTGTAAATGCTCCAGCATCACCGCCAATAATGATAGTACCACCTTTCATATCAATACCAGTTCTTGCGCCTACGCTTCCTTTACAAATAAGATCTCCACCTCTTATAGCTGCACCAAAACATGATCCAGCATTTTTTTCTATTACCACTTTACCAGCCATTAGATTTTCAGCACATGACCATCCAACTCTTCCATTTATTCTTACTATTGGACCATCGCACGAACCCATTCCAAAATATCCTAAACTTCCTTCAAAAATTAAATTTAATTTATTGAGTATACCCACTCCCAAACTGTGTTTACCCTGTGGGTTTTTAATAACTATTGTCCCATATCCTTGACTCATTAAATTATCAATTTCTTTGTTGGCTTCTGGAGCAGTCATATCTTTCACATCAAGTTCTGTTCTTTTATTAAAGTTTACATCGTGGGTACCAAAATAATAAAAATTTTCAGCCTCATCTGGGTTAAAAAACTTTTGCTGAGTTCTTCCTGTTAAGACTTCAGAATGCATACCCATTGATTGGGCTTTTGATTTTTTAGATACGGTTTTTAAATTTGCCATACTTTAACCTCCCCATCGAATGGATCATATGTATTAATTTCTTGAGGTAGAACTGATCTTATAGCTATTTCCTCCGAACCCATTGCTACCAAATCATCTGACTCATAAAGGACCAAGGGCTTTGCAGCCATCGTATCTTTTGCCATACCCAAAGAGTCTTTTGTAGCAACAAAATAAGTAAATACTCCATCCAAACCTGTAAGAGACTCTTTCATTCCTTCTTCTAAAGATGCCCCATCTCTCATTTTTTCAGCTAAATAAACAGCAATTAGCTCAGAGTCACATTCTGACATAAATCTCATACCTTTGTTTTCTAAAGCTCTTCTATTATTCCAATAATTAGTTAGTTGACCATTGTGAACTACTGATACATCACTGAATGGGTAGCCCCAAAAAGGGTGAGCAGATTTAATATCTACCCCAGATTCAGTTGCCATCCTCGCGTGTCCAATAGCATGAGTTCCAACAACTTTATCTAAGTTATATCTATCACAAACCATTTTAGCGTTTCCAAGATCTTTAATTACCTCTAAAGATTTGCCCATTGATAGTATTTCAACTCCTGGAATACTCTCTATTCTTTGAGAAAAATCTAATAAATCTTTTGTATTGTAATCAATTTCATATCTTAGTGAATATGGAAGAGTTCTTTCTTCTTTTACTATTTTAGCTCCAATCTCAGCTAAAGTTTGGTCTACAATTTTTTTTCTTTCATCATAAACTGATATGTCTTCAACTACTGATGAACTTCCTTCACCTACATTCTCTCCAACTTTAAAACGCATTATAAAATTTTTTCCATCTGTATCACCATACAAAGCGTAGCCAGTTGAATCCTCTCCTCTATGTTTTAATGCCTGTAGCATTCCCTGCAATTCACTTCCAACATTTGAGGATTTACCTCTGTGTATTAATCCAGCAATTCCGCACATATGCTTTTCCTCTCTAATATTTACTATGGTAAACAATCTAGATAAGTATCTAGATCCCATTGAGTTGTAGCACCTAAAAACTTTTCCCATTCGTCATTTTTATACCAATGAAATATTTTATACATTTCATCTGGCATAGCTGATTGAATCACTTTATCTTCAGAAAGTCGTTCAAGCGCTTCACCTAGACTTAAAGGTAATTTTTGAACACTTTTACCAGCTTTTTGAGCTTCATAAATATTTCTAGATTCAGGTTTGCCCGGATCAATTTTATTTGAAATTCCATCATCAAAAGCTTTTAATAGTGCCGCACCCATTAAATAAGGGTTATGCATAGAGTCTACCGATCTATACTCAAATCTACCTGGAGCAGAAACTCTTAAACCACAAGTTCTATTTTGATATCCCCAGTCAGCATAAACTGGTGCCCAAAAACCTTGGTCCCACAATCTTCTGTATGAGTTTACAGTTGATGATCCTATAGCAGTTAAGGCCGGTAAATGTTTCATTACACCTCCAATAGATTGTAATCCAACTTTTCCTGGTAATTGTACATCTTTAGTATCTGGCATAAATGTATTTGTTCCACCTTGAACATAAGTAAATACTTCATCAACGCCCGGTAAAGATTTATGTCCTAATTTATTTAAGACATCTTTTCCTCCTTTCCATAGAGACATATTGGTATGACAACCACTAGCAGAAACACCCATAAAAGGTTTTGTCATGAAACAAGCGATCAAACCGTGTTCTCTTGCTACTTGTGCACAAATTTGTCTGTAAGTTGAAAGTCTATCGGCATTTCTTAATACATCGTCAAACATCCAGTTTAATTCCAGTTGGCCTGGGGCATCTTCATGATCGCCTTGAATCATATCAAGACCCATTGCATTTGCGTATTCAATAACTTTCATAAATACTGGTCTTAATGACTCAAACTGATCTATGTGATAACAAAATGGTTTTGAAAACCCTTTCCCTGTAGGAGTACCATCTTCATTTTTAGTTAACCACATCATCTCAGGTTCTGTACCAACTCTCATTTGATAACCATGTTTTTTCTTAAATTCTTCAGCAATAATTCTTAAATTTCCTCTACAGTCAGAAGTTAAATGTCCACCTGGATTTTCTCTTTCTTCTCTATTTCTAAAACAAGTGCAATAAACTCTTGCTACCTTTTTGTCCCAAGGTAATTGAACAAACGTTTCTGGGTCGGGTATACCAACTAACTCTTTAGCTTCTGGACCATAACCGATGTAATTATTGTGACGATCTAAAAATAAATTTGCAGTCGCTCCATAAACTAATTGAAATCCTTTTTCAGCAGTTCTTTCCCAATGATCTGCTGGAATACCTTTACCAACAATTCTTCCAGTAACGGAGATAAATTGAAAGTATATGTAAGTTATTCCTAACTCATTAATTTTTTCTCTAACTTTTTTTATTAATTTTGCTCTTCCTGGTTGGTTAACGTGTTTTTCTAGATCTGTCATAATCCCCTCTGTTAAGAATTTTTAAGTTCAAAAAAGGTAACTGAAAAAAAAACGTATGTCTACTTAGATCAACTAACTCCAGGGAAATGGACTGTTCGAAGTAGGGTGTAATTCTCCCTTCTCGTAACGGTTGAATCTAAATGGTTTCAGCAAATCACTCTCTTGTCCTAAAATTTCTTTAGCAACTAATTCTCCAACCCCAATCATTTTATATCCGTGATTGGCATCAGCTATCATGTAAACGTTTTCTAAAAATCTATCAAAAATTGGAAAAGAGTCTGGTGTCATACATCCAAGTCCTCCTGAAGGTCCTTTTCGATATAAATCTGATTTACCTTCAAATCTTTTTTGACAATGAGCAAGAGCCGAGCACCACATGTCATTAAAAGCCTCGGTTGTTTGGTATTCTGGTGAATCTATTCCATAAGGGTCAACATTTACTTCATCAAAATGTTTTTTTACTATATAAGGAGATGTCCCACCTTGAACTCCTAAACCTTCAATATCAGGTTTATAATAAATCCCCCAAATTTTATCTGTAATTAATTTTTTTGTTTTATCTGAATATAATGGAGATGTTGAGTCAACGTGAATTACGGGAGGAGCTTTGCCGTTATTCATCTTTAAAAAGTCTGGTTCAACCCCAATCACACCCTCTTGCAACATCCAGTAAGTCCACATATCTGTTGTATGCATTTTACCATCTTTACCTTTAATGTTTGCAATTTTTGGAAGTTCAAGCATATTCCAAAAATCTCTAGCCCAAGGTCCTGCTCCAATAACTACTTGTTCGCAATCAATTGTACCTTGGTTTGTTTCAACACCAGTTACTGCTTTACTATTGCTTCCTCTTTTAAATCCATTTACTTTGACACCTTTAATAACTTGAACACCATTTGTAGTAGATTTATTTTCAAGAGCCTTAATAGAATCTTTATTAAATGCATAACCACCTTTTTTTTCATGTAGGATTGAAGTAATTCCTTGAGCTTGCCAATCATCAAAAATACCTTTCATATAATTCATGCAGTCTTTTTCTCCTTCAATAAACTCTGAATCATAACCAATAGCTCTTTGTTGCTTATAAATCGATGCAACATCCTCGTGCATTATTTCGGGTGATATTTGTAAATATCCCACTGCATTGTATTTAAATGCTTCTGGATCGCTCTCCCAAACTGAAACTGAATGAGCCATTAGTTCTCTCATCGCTGGCTGAAAATAGTTATTTCTGATTACACCACAAGCTATTCCGCTAGCACCAGCTGCAATATCTTTTTTTTCTAAAACGACAATGTCTCCTGGATTTTTATAAGTTTCAGATAATTTCCAAGCTGTGCTTAATCCGTGAATACCGCCACCGATTATTACTACTTTTGCTTTTGTCGGTAATGACATACTTACATCTTTATTTTTCATGCGACGTAAATATATAATTTTTTATATATATAAAAAATATAAGTAATAATTTTTTTACTAATTAAAAACTCAAATGTTTAAGGGTTTCAAGATATTGATTAAATTCTTGAATAAATGAAACGCTGGGCTTTATATGTTTTTTTCTTTGATCATCTGAAGTTTTTTCTAAGAAAAAGAAACCTTTTTCACAAGCTTCATTTATCATCAAAGCAGATTTAGGACGCGATGTTTTAAATAATTTCGTTTTTAATTCTTCCACAGTTAGTTTCTCTTTGTATTTATAAGCATGCATTACTAACAGCATCATATGATAATGAGATGGTGATTTTCTAAAAAAATAGTTACTGGATGTATGAGATAACTTCATTTGATCCTCCCAAAATTCTAACAAATCTTTTGTAGTTTTTGGCATTAAGAACGAACTCTTGTCTTTTTTGGATCAAAATGAGGAAATTGTACAACTTTCGCAGAAATTCTTTTTTGGTGACCATCTATTTTTCCAACCTCAACCTCTGTTCCTGGCTCTGAGTATTGAGTATCTATTCTGCAAAGTGCTATATTTTTATTAAGAGTTGTTGATAAACAACCACTTGTTATTATTCCAACCTGGGATCTTCCAACATGCACACAATCTCCATGACCAGCATGTTCTTTTCCAATAAGATCTAAACCAACAAGTTTTTTTTGTGGATTTGATTTCCGTTCTTTTAGAATTTCTTTTCCTATAAAATCCTCTTCTTTAGTTTTGAGTGGAACTGTGAATCCAATCCCAGATTCAAAAGGATCTTGCTGTCCATCAAATTCATTACCAAATAAAATTAAACCCGCTTCAATTCTTAATTTATCTAAAGCCGCAAACCCTGCAGGAATTAAACCATGATCTTTTCCAGCCTCCATAAGTTTATCCCAAACTTCAGGAGCATTTTTTGGGTGACACCAAACTTCATAACCAAGTTCACCCGTATAACCTGTTCTTGAAACTATTAAAGGAATACCCTGAAGTTCTTCAACTCTACAAATTGTAAACCTAAACCATTCTAATTCATCTATTGAAGGTTGAGTAGGAGGAGTAAAAATTAATTTTTTTAAGATTTCTCTACTTTTAGGCCCCTGAATAGAAACATTACTAATTTGATCTGTAGAATTTTTTACATTTACCTTGAAGTTTTTTTTCTTTGCTACTTCTTTTAACCATTCACCAGCATATTCATCTCCACAAATCCATCTAAAACCAGTTTCACTTAATCTTAATAACGTGCCATCATCAAACATCATTCCATTTTCATAACACATTGCAGAATAAACAACTTGACCAACAGAAAGCTTTTTAATGTTCCTAGTGAGTGTGTAGTTCATTAATTCTTCGGAATCTGGCCCTATAATTTCAAATTTTCTTAAAGAAGATAAATCAATCAGAACAGCTTTTTCTCTGCACGCATTATATTCCTCGACTACACCATGCTTAGTATAATCATTAGGTAACCAAAAACCTCTAGCATCAATGAAGTTTCTAGTTAATTTTGATGTCCTTTCATAAAAACCAGAATTTCTAGTAAGTTTTTTTTCGGAGTCTGTTTTCATTCTAAATGCAAATGATTTTGAAAATTCTTTATTTTTGTCATAGGTTCTAACAAAAATATCAGTTGGATTCCATGAATTACATGCATCAATATCACTTGGACATGCAGTTGTTCCAATAGTTAAATCTTTAAGTGCTCTAAACATTACATAATCTCCAGGCCTAGCAAATGACTCATCAGAAATTACAGAATTTAATCCTGAAGCTGAAGTGTTAAAAAATAAGTTAATAGCATGCCAACCTTTTTGTTTTTGAATGCCATATTTAGACATGGAGGCTGTTAAATTGTCAGAGCAGTTTGAGTGACCAAAATAGCCAGCATCCTCATAATATTTTGAAGTACAAGCAAGGTTAAATGTGTCATGCTTGCCAACAGTATCTCTAATTACCTCAACTAATGGTTCATGATCAGTGTCATAAAATTTTGAAAATAATCCTGGCCCAGGAAAAGTATTACCCATAAAAGTTCTTGTTGTTTGCCAATCAAGACCTTTTTCAATTTTTTTGTCTAGCTTTCTCGTGTCAAATGCAACAAAATCAGAGCATTGCCTTCCTGCTGGGCTAATAACCTGAATGTAATCTCCTTCTTTCACTTGATAAGAAATTGAACTTTCTCTATCAATATTTTTTTCAAAAATAGGTTCATAAATTGGATCAGGTATGACTGATAACTCTTTATCATTAACTATTTTTGACCTTTTTATAAATATAGTTAAATCACTTGATGGATTTTGATCACTAACCAACATATCATTTTGTGGTGCTGAAAAAATCACATAACATTTATCTTTTGATTTGATTTTTATTTTTTCACCACTCGGAGATTGATTATCAAATAAAATTGAGCATATAGATTTATCTATATCCAAATTTCTTTTTTTTAATTGAAGGTTAGTAACTAAAGAACTTTCATCTTTTCTTTTTAGTATTTTTTTTATAAAACTTTCTTTAGAACTTTCTTTTAAACTAAGAATTCCAATTTCAGATTTTCCATCTTTATCAAAACAAATTATTTCACAGATTTGATTTCCTTCATCATTAATTATTTCTATTTCATCATCTGGAAAAATTTGTAAACCAGTAATACCACCTGCATTTACAACATGTCGTTCAACCCCAGGTGGTAATACATTAAGTCCTGGTTCTTTAATATCTAGAGTAGTTTGCGACATTTTTATAAATCTATTCTTATATTATATAAATATCTAGTAGTTGACTATCTTTTTACTTAAGCACATACTGATAACTCTTAATATTAAGAAAGGGGAAATAATGCGAAAAATAATATCATTAATTTCTGCAGCGATAATCGCAGTAGTAAGTTTTGCTGGACTATCAAATGCAGATAGCAAAAAACCCATCGTAATTCCAACACACAATTGGTCAAGTCAAATTGTAATGGCTTACGTTATTGGTGGAATAATGGAAGACATGGGCAACAATGTAAAATATGTAAATGCTGACTCACAAGCAGTATACGAATCAATTAGAATTGGTGACGTTACTATATCTCACGAAGTATGGGAATCTGCTTTTGGAAAATCATTTACAACAGCTCTTGATAAAGGTGGATTGCTAGACTGGGGAGACCATGAAGCAAGAACACTTGAGGATATGGGATATCCTAATTGGGTTGCTGAAAAAGGATTATGCCCAGGACTACCAGACTGGACAGCTTTAAAAAATCCAGACTGTGCTAAAAATTTTACAACACCTGATTCACCAGATGGAAAAGGAAGAATGTTGGAAGGTCCACAAACTTGGCATGGTGATTTAATTCCACAAAGGGTTGACGCTTTAGGTTTAGGCGATCTATGGTGGGTTAAATTTGCTGGAAGTGCTGATGCACTTTGGGCAGAGTTAGCAGCAGCTGAAAAAGAAGGAAGAGGAACAATTATCTTTAACTGGACACCAAACTTTACTGATGGTGCTGGTTTTACATTTATCGACTTTCCTCCTTACACTGCAGGTTGTAGACCTGAGGATGGCGGAGATGGAAAATGTGGTTCGCCAGATGGTTATTTGAAAAAAGCAGTTAATGCTGATTTTCCAAAAACTCATCCTGATGCAGCAGCAATGTTCAAAAAACTTTCTTTCTCAACAAGTCAGATTGGTGCAATGGCAGCTCTAGTTGACATTGATAAAATGACTCATGAGGATGCAGCTAAAAAATGGTTGAAAGATAACAAGAAAGTTTGGAAAGCTTTTACTAAATAAGGTAAATAGCAATTAAATCTTTAAATCTCTCCCAACTATGTTGGGGGAGATTTTTTTTAAACAAATTTTAATGATCAATTATTTTTTAACTATACTAATAAGTTTATTATTCTTTAATCAATCTTTAGCAAAAGATGTTAGTATTAATGAAAATCTTGATCTACATTTTATCTGTGATTTGGAAAAAAAAATAATTAAAAATTCAGAATATAACTATCAAACTTTTTTAGCTAAAGATTTAAATGAAAAAGGTTTAGATAGATTTAAAATTTCATCAAAAAAACCGGAAACACTTTTGATCAAAGGATTATCTTCATTTCTTTCGGACTCCACAAAACTTAATGTTAAAGTAGTAAATAAAGATGTAGTTTTATTTAAATCAATTGATAAAGAAAAAAATTATTCTGAGTCTGGTATTATTACAAGAAAAACTGGTGAATTAATTCATGAAATAACGAAAAATATAAAAAGTGAAAACGCTGAAAAATATATTTCTATTTATTCATGTAATAAAGATGACAAAAAAGTATAATTATTTTTTAGCTAATTTTGTGTAAAGTATACCTATGAAAAAATATCTCTTAGTAATAATTTTAAGTTTATTTATTAGTTCTGTTGCGATAGCGCGAAGTACAGGGTGCAAAGAAGGAAATTGTGAAAACGGTTTTGGAAAATGGGTTTACACAGATAAAACTACCTATGAGGGCGAGTGGGTAGGTACGAAAAAAAATGGACAAGGAGTTGAAACTTGGCCAAACGGATACATCTACAAAGGTGAGTTTAAAAATAGTGAATGGAGTGGTGTAGGTATTTTAACTTTTCCTGATGGCTCAACTTATGAAGGTGAATGGGCAAAAGGTTTTATGAATGGACAAGGAACTTTTACATGGTCTGATGGAACTCAAAAAACAGGAACATGGAAAAACGGAAAGTTACAAGAGTAAATGTTGAAAGAAAATTTTTTAAGTAAAATAAGATATTTACCTGAGACTACTAAACAGTTTGGTGGCCTGGTATTAATAATTTTGATTATTTCACTATCTTTTTTTATTCTAAATATAAAGTTTGGTGGTGGCGATGAACTTGTAAGAAAAATGAAGTTAGAGGAGGAGAGAATTGCTAAAGAAAAGAAATTAAGTGAATTAATTTCTAAATTACCTTCAGGGATATTAGTAACCTTTGATGGCACAGATCACTATAAGTTAACAGATGAAGTTTATGAGCAAGTTTGTAAAGCTACAAAATTAATTCCTCAACGTGCAATTATGGGTGCAAATTTTTTAAATTTTAGAGCTCATGAAATTTATACAATTAATGGTAACAAAATTGATGAAACATTTGTTAAGTGGGATGAGGAGAAAAATAAGTGTTTTGCAGGGTTTACAGTGAGTGGAAATAATGTCGGAGTTGATGAAACAATAACTGTAAGTGGTGAAGCATTAAGTTTTTTAAGTACGGGAATTGATACCAGAGTTTATTATATTAAAAATTTTTAGGGGGTAAAGTAACAATATTATGGATTTAATTTTATCCTAATTTCATATAACTTAATTAAAATTTATGTCTGAGCCAGTTATCAAATGTGAAAATGTATATAAAATATTTGGAGCAAATGCTCAAAAAATGCTTCAAGACTCAAATGGCAATGTTGATGCTAAAACTTTCCAAGAAAATGGGTGTATTGTAGGTGTGAACAATGCTTCCTTTGAAGTTTCAAAAGGAGAAATGTTAGTTGTTATGGGCTTATCAGGCTCAGGTAAATCAACTTTATTAAGATGTATATCCAGATTAACTGATGCAACAGGTGGTAAAATTTTTATAGAAGGTCAGGACCTCTTACAACTAAATAATAAAGATCTAATAGATCTTAGAAGAAATAAAATGGGAATGGTTTTCCAAAGCTTTGCTTTACTTCCACATAAAACTGTAGTTGAAAATATAGCCTTCCCACTTCAGATTAAAGGAATCAAGACTGAAGACAGTATTAGCAAAGCAATGGATATGGTTAAATTAGTAGGACTTGACGGTAGAGAAAACTATTTTCCAAGAGAACTTTCAGGAGGACAACAACAAAGAGTAGGTATTGCAAGATCATTAGCAGTTGAGCCAGATATTTGGTTTTTAGATGAGCCTTTTTCAGCTTTAGATCCATTAATTAGAAAAGAGATGCAAGATGAGTTTTTAAGACTTCAAGAAAAGTTACAAAAAACGATCATGTTTATTACACATGATTTTGATGAAGCTCTAAAACTTGCTGACAAAATTGCAATAATGAAAGATGGAATAATTGAGCAGTTAGACACACCAGCTAATATTGTTTTAAACCCAGCTACGGAATATGTCAGAAAATTTACTGAAGAAGTACCAAGAGAAAAAGTTTTATTGATTGAGGATGTCATGGAGTTATCTAAAGACAATTTAGGTGACTTAAAAGTTTCAAAAGATGAAATCATAGAGAATGTTGCAGAAAAAATTCTTACTCAAGAAAAAATAGTTGCTGTAGTTGATAATAATAATGAAATTATAGGATCTATTAACCCAACCAAAATTATAAATACAGTCTTTGGAGGAAGAAAAAATAACAATTAAATTATGGAACTTTTAAAAAAATATCCAAAAACTTTTCAATGGTTATTTTTATTAATTGTATTTTTTGCTTTATGTTTTGCGATCGATGTCCCTGAAACATATAAGTTCATTAGAGGCCAAGCAGAATTTGTGAAAGATCCTAATCAAAGCAGTTATGTATTTTTAGGAAAAGAAGTAAGATATTATGCTTTCGATGTCTTCTGGAGACTGCCTCCATTGCTTGGATGGTTGCCTATTTGGATTAATGACTCATTATTTTTCTTAATGAACGACTGGATGCCAATTGAAATTTGGAATGAAGATACTCAAGAATTTAAAAGTCGTCCGATAGTTTTACAAATAAGCAGAAATTTGACTGCATTCATGACTTTTTTGATAGAGTTAATAAGAGAGATATTATTAGGTGGTCTTGAAACTATAGTTGCGTTTACTAGTTGGGATTGGATAGATAAAAATCCATGGGCTGAATTACCAGGATTACCTTGGACAATTGTTGCAGCAGGTGCAGCGCTTCTTTCATATAAGCTTAGTGGTAAAGGTCTAGCTTTATTCGCGGGTTTAACTATGGTTTACATTTCTGTATTTGGTCAATGGAAACCTTCTATGCAAACACTTTCTTTTATATTAGTTGCTGCTCCATTATCTTTTATTTTTGGTTTAGGATTGGGGATAGCAGCTTTTAAAAGTAAACGAGTAGAAAAAGCTTTATACCCAATATTACTAGTAATGCAGACAATGCCACAATACGCTGTATTGGTTCCAGCGCTAGTTCTTTTTGGAGTGGGTGATCATGCTGCAGTGATTATTACTATGGTTGTAGCAATACCTCCGATGATTTTATTAACTCTATTAGGTTTAAGAGCAGTCCCTCCAGAAGTTATTGAAGCAGGTAGAATGAGTGGATGCAATAATTTTCAATTAATGTTTAAAGTATTAATTCCTACTGCTAGGAGAGATATTTTAATTGGAGTTAATCAAGTCATCATGGTGTGTTTTTCAATGGCAGTTATATCAGCCTTTATTGGTGCAAAAGGTTTAGGATTTAATTTACTATTAGCACTAAACCAATTAAATATTGGATTAGCTTTAGAGGCAGGCTTATGCATCAGTTTAATTGCAATTCTTTTAGATAAGATGTCTTTGGCATGGGCAAATAAACAAACAGATTATTTTGGTAATCTTACCTTCTACCAAAGAAACAAAAATCTTTTATTTTTCGGTGTTATATTTGTCATTGGGATAGTACTAGCTTATATTGGAAATTATTTATTTAAAGATACTTTTAATTATTTATTCGAAATTCCCCATAACAAAGGAATATCGACTGCCGATTTTTGGAATAAAGGAGTAGATTGGATTTTTGATACTTTCTTTATTTATATTAAAGCTTTCAATACATGGTTGATACAAGATGTGCTTCAACCTATGAGAGCTTTGTATTTAAGAATGCCTGCAATCGCTACAATAGTTTTGGTTGTTGGTGCGGGATATTTAATTGGTGGTTTACGTTCAGCATTAGTAGTTTGTGCTTTAACTTTATTTATTGCATTCAGCCCTTGGTGGGATAGAGCTTTGGTCACAGCATATATGGCAACTTTCGGAGTCATCGTTTCTTGTATTATTGGATTTACCGTAGGAACTTTATGTTTCCAAAATAAACACTCAGCAAACTTTATGTTGGGAGTATGTGATATTTTCCAAACTTTCCCTTCATTTGTATACTTAATTCCTGTAATGATGTTATTTGGTATCACTGACACTTCTGTATTAATAGCAGTAATAGTTTATGCAACTATACCTGCAACAAGATATACAATTGAAGGTCTCAGAAGTGTTCCGGCTGGACTGCATGATGCAGCAACTATGTCAGGTGTAAATAAATTTCAAAGATTAACTAAAATAGAATTTCCTTTGGCATTCCCACATATGATGCTTGGTATAAATCAAACGATTGTATTTGCTTTATTTATGGTTATCATCGGAGCATTTATTGGAACAGAGGATTTAGGTCAATATATATTAAAAGCATTATCAGATAAAAAAGGTGCTGGAATTGGATTAACACTTGGAATCTGTGTAGCTTTCATAGCTTTAATATTTGATAATTTAATTAGAGCTTATGTTCAAAAAAGAAAAAAACACCTCGGTATCGATTAATCTTAGATTATTTATCTAAAAAAGTTTTTGAAGAGTCATCCATAGCAGTTGCCCATGGTGTATGATGAATAGGAGCAACAGAACCAGTTACGGGAGATGTAAAAGATTTGTTTCTGTAAGTTAAAATATCCTCAACTTTATGATGTTCCCACTCTTTAAAGTGTTTTCTTATTAATTCAAAATCAATTTTTGGGTAATCTGACATTTCATGAAGTTCTTTTGTATAATCAGTCTGGAAATCAATCATTTGATCTGGGTTTTCAAGCTTTTCTTCCATTGCAACCCATTTATTAATATCTTTTTCAACTTCACCATTCCCAGGTATCTTGATCTTATTCATAATTACATCTCTAGCGTACCAAGCTTGGCAATCAAACATATTAAATGTATGAAATTGATCTTGCATACCAAGATATAAAAGTTTGTGATTATTTTGCCAAACTACTCCTTTATATAATTTTGGTGGATACAATCTATTTCCAGTTTTTAATTGTAAATTTTCCTCTAAAAAAGGAAAATGATGAAGATAACCAGTGCATAAAATTAAGACATCAGCTTCTTGCTCAGTTCCATCTTTGAATATTGCTTTTTTTCCAACTAATTTATCCAGATAATGAACTTCTTTCATACCCTCTGGCCATTTAAATCCCATCGGATTGTGTCGATAACCAATGGTAACACTTTTGGCCCCGTATTTATTGCATTGAAGCGCAATGTCCTCTGCTGAATAACTACTTCCTAGCACTATTACATTTTTATTTCTAAATTCCTCCGCATCTCTAAAATCATGAGAATGCATTATTCTTCCTGGAAATGTGTCCATACCTTCGTATTCTGGAATAAATGGAACTGAAAAATGACCTGTTGAAACAACAACATAATCAAAATTATCTTTTAATATTTTATTATTAACTTTATCTTGATAACTAAGCTCAAATTTGTCATTTTTAAAAATTGTATTTATAACTCTTGTATTAAATTTTATTTTTTTTTTTAAATTACCTTTACTTACTCTTCCAACAATATAATTATATAAAACTTCTCTAGGTGGAAAGGATGGTATTGGCTTTCCAAAATGTTCATCAAAAGAATAATCTGCAAATTCTAAACACTCTTTTGGTCCATTGGACCAAAGATATCTATACATGCTGTTAGGTACGGGATCTCCATATTGATCTGATCCTGTTCGCCAACTATAATTCCATAAACCACCCCAATCTTCTTGTTTTTCAAAACAAACTATTTCAGGGATTTTCTCACCTTTTTTTTTTGCTAATTCGAATGATCTGAGCATGGATAAACCACATGGTCCTGCTCCTATAATCGCTACTTTTGTCATAAAGTTACTTTATTAAATTTCTAAATCTACTTTACTAACAAATTAAGGAAAATTAAAATGAAATATTGTATCATTATTTAGATTATTTGAGATTACTTTCTCTAGCATGTGTTGTATTAAACATATAATTTTTAAGCTATTAATATGAAAAAAATTTTGGTAATCGGTGGTGGAGCAATGGGCTCGGCTTTTACGATCCCTTGTATAGAAAAAAAAAATGACGTTACAATTACTGAACCTTATTCTAAAAGATTTATAAGAGACCTATCATCAAAGAAAAAAATTCATTCTGCATTAAAAATTAGACTTCCAAAAAAACTCAAATTTCGAAATTTTTCTGATGAATTATTAAAAGAAAAATTTGACCTTTTAGTTATAGCATTAAGTTTACCGGGAATAGATTTCATTGGAAAGAAATTAAAAAATAATAAGATAAAGTTACCTGTTTTAGTCCTCACAAAAGGCTTAAAATATTTATCCAAAAAAAAAAAAATTTTAACAATTTCCGAAAGTCTAAAAAAAAATTCTGGAGTTAGAAATGTATCAGTTCTAAAAGGTCCCTGTTTAGCGAAAGAATTAGCCAGAAAAAATCAAACAAGTGTTGTTATTGCAAATAAAAATATTAATATTGCTAAAAAAATTGGAAAACAAATTTCCACAAAATATTATCTTACGGAATTTTCAACAGATGTAATTGGAGTAGAAGTTTGTTCAGCTATAAAGAATATTTATTCTATGATAATTGGGGCTGGTCAAAGTTTAAATGCTTCCTCAAATTTATTTCAAAAATCAATAATCGAAATGAATTATGTTACAAAATACTTTAGAGGAAAAGAAGAAACGACACTAGGGCTTGCGGGTGCTGGAGATCTTTATGTAAGTGCTGCTGGTGGAAGAAATAGTAAAATGGGAAGTTATTTAGGCAAAGGATATAGTTTTAAGACTGCAAAAAAAAAGTTTATGCCAAATGATACAGTTGAGGGTGAACAGCTTGCCCGAGAAATAGCTCCATTTGTTTTAAAGAAATTAGATAAAAAAAAGATTCCTATGATGAGAAATTTAATAACAACAATAATTAAAAATAAAAAACTTAAGATAAAAGTTTAAAATAAACCCTCTATATCACCATTTTTATTTAACTTAATCGAGTCTGCCGCAGGGACTCTAGGTAATCCTGGCATAGTCATTATCTCACCACAAACAACAACGACAAATTCTGCTCCAGACGACAATCTTACTTCTCTCACGGGCAATACATGGCCAGTTGGTGCACCTTTTAAATTTGGATCTGTTGAAAAACTATATTGGGTCTTTGCTATACAAACTGGAAGTTTACCATAACCTTTTTCCTCAAAATCTTTTAATTGTTGTCTTATTTTTGTATCAGCCACGACCTCACTAGCATGATAAATTTCTAAAGCAATTTTTTCTATTTTTTTAAATAAAGGTAACTTATCTTCGTATAAATATTTAAAAGTATCTTGATTATCATTGCAAATGTCCACAACATTGTTTGCAAGTTCTACTGTTCCATCACTTCCATCAGACCAATGAGTACATTTAGAGGCTTTAACACCTAGAGTTTTGCAGAAATCTAATAATATTTTCATCTCTTTATCTGTGTCGGTAATAAAATGATTTACAGCAATAGTTACAGGCAGACCAAATTTTCTGGTATTATTGATATGTCTTTCTAAATTTACTAAACCTTTTTTTAAAGCTTTAATATCCTCTTTTTTCAACTCATCTTTTGATAAACCTCCATGCATTTTTAGAGCTCTAATTGTAGCAACAATAACCACGCAATCTGGTTTGATTCCAGATTTTCTACATTTAATATTAAAAAACTTTTCTGCACCAAGGTCTGCACCAAAACCAGCTTCTGTGACAACAAAATCTGCTAACTTAAGTCCTGCTTTTGTTGCAATTACAGAATTACAGCCATGAGCAATATTTGCAAATGGACCTCCATGAATTAAAGCAGGATTATTTTCTAAAGTTTGAGTTACATTTGGTCTAATTGCATCTTTTAATAGAACTGTCATCGGACCTTGTGCATTTAAATCTTTTGCATGTATCGGTTTTTTATCTCTAGTGTATCCAATTGTAATATTTGCAATTCTATTTTCTAAATCCTTTAAATCTGTCGCAAGACAAAAGATCGCCATTAACTCAGATGCAACTGTTATATCAAAACTATCTTGTCGTGGGTATCCATTAGCTACACCGCCAAGATCTACAATTATTGATCTCAAAGATCTATCATTTATGTCCATTACTCTTCTCCATGAAACTCTTCTAACATCTATATTAAGTTTATTTCCCCAATAAATATGATTATCAATTAAAGCTGATAATAAGTTATGAGCTGAAGTGATTGCATGAAAATCACCAGTGAAATGTAAATTAATTTGCTCCATTGGAACAACTTGAGCATAACCTCCTCCAGCAGCACCTCCTTTTAATCCAAAAGAAGGACCAAGACTCGGTTCTCTTAAACAAACAATTGATTTTTTACCTATTTTATTTAAACCATCATTTAATCCAACTGAGGTCGTAGTTTTTCCTTCACCAGCAGGAGTAGGTGTAATTGCAGTAACTAAAACTAATTTTCCATTCTCTTTATCTTTTAAATCATCTAAATATTTTAAATTAATTTTTGCTATATGACGCCCCATGGGACTAAAAGCTGCGCTTTCATCTGGAACATTAATTTTAGACAATATGTCTTTAATTGGCTCCATTTTTGCTTCTCTTGCTATTTGAATATCTGATTTTACTTCACTCATCGATAGTCCTTTTTAATTACGAGTTGATGATTAGTATCTCTTTTTAAAGCCTTTGGAAATATCTAAAAATTATATATAAAAAAAATACGAACTATTTATACTCATTATTATAAAATTATATAATGCAAAAATATTCAGTATTTAATTTAATTAAGAATGCCTTTTCCAATCATGAAAAATGGGATTTGGCTTGGAAAGACCCCTCACCAAAAAAAGAGTATGATGTAGTTATTATTGGAGGTGGAGGGCATGGCTTAGCAACAGCCTATTATCTGGCGAAAGAGCACAATATTACAAATGTTGCAATCATAGAAAAAGGCTGGATCGGTGGAGGAAACGTTGGTCGAAATACTACCATTATCCGATCTAATTACATGCATGATGATAATGGTTTGTTCAGTGAATTTGGAATGGATTTGTGGAGAAGAATGAGTCAAGACTTGAATTACAATGTAATGTTTTCCCCTCGAGGAATTATAAATTTAGCTCACTCAGATGCTCAGATGAACGTATATGCTAGAAGGGGCAACTCGATGAGATTAAATGGTATCGATGCAGTACTTTTGAATAGAGAACAAGTGAAAGAAATTATTCCAATGGCTGATTTTTCAGAGAATGTGAGATTTCCAATTTATGGTGGTTTAATGCAACCAAGCGCAGGAACTGCTAGACATGATGCAGTTGCTTGGGGTTATGCACGTCAGGCTGATTCTATGGGGGTAGATATAATTCAAAACTGTGAGGTAATAGGATTTGATGTTTCAGCAGGAAAAATAAACGGAGTAAGAACATCTAGAGGAGATATTAAAGCAAAAAAAATTGGGTTATGTGTTGCCGGTAGTACTAATATTTTAGCTGAAAAACTAAATATGACTCTACCAATTGAAACTCATCTTTTACAAGCTTGTGTCTCAGAACCCATTAAACCTGTCTTAGATAATGTAGTAACATTTGGTGCTGGTCACTTTTATATCAGTCAATCAGATAAAGGTGAAATGGTTATGGGTGGTGATTTAGATGGGTACAATAGTTATGCTCAAAGAGGAAATTTGCCAACATTGCAACATGTCTTAACTGAAGGAATAGCAATGATGCCTTTTTTAAGTAAATTAAAAATGCTCAGAACTTGGGGTGGTATTATGGATATGTCCATGGATGGTTCTCCTATTATTGATAAAACTCATATTGAAGGTTTATACTTAAATTGTGGATGGTGTTATGGAGGATTCAAAGCTACACCTGCATCAGGCTGGACATTTGCACATACTATTGCGCAAGATAGAGTTCATGAATTAAATGCAGGTTATAGTTTAAATAGGTTTAATACAGGTTTCTTACTTGATGAAAAGGGACTCGGGACCAAGACTTGGATTTCTTAAATGCTTTATATTAATTGTCCACACTGTGGAATGAGATCTCAAAATGAATTTTCTTATGGTGGAGACGCAAGTGTTAAAAGACCATTATTGAACAAAGAAGTTTCTGATCAAGAATGGGACGATTTTGTTTATAATAGAAAAAGTTTGAGAGGAAAACATTTGGAGCTTTGGCATCATATTTCTGGGTGTAGGCAGTGGATCAAAGTCGAGAGGGACACTTCAACTCATGAAATATTTAGAACATTTAAGGCTGATGAGGAAGTTGTCTAATGACCCAAAATTTTAGAGTTAAAAATGGTGGATTGATAAACAGAGATAAAAAATTATCATTTACATTTAATGGTAAGTCTTATTTTGGTTTTGAAGGTGATACATTAGCATCAGCCTTACTGGCAAATGGAGTTCATTTAGTGGGAAGAAGTTTTAAATATCACAGACCTAGGGGATTTTTTGGTGCAGGAGTTGATGAACCCTATGCAATAGTTCAACTTTATAGAAATGGTGAGACAGAACCAAATATTAAGGCTACTGAACAAGAACTTTTTGATGGTTTAGAAGCAAAAAGTGTTAATTGTTGGCCAAGTGTAAATTTTGATATCGGTGCAGTAAATAATTTTCTGAAAATTTTCTTGCCAGCAGGGTTTTATTATAAAACATTTATGTGGCCTAAAAGCTTTTGGTATAGAATTTATGAACCATTAATAAGAAAAGCTGCAGGATTAGGTGTAGCTTCAACTAAACATGATAAAGAAAGATATGAACACAAATATGAATATTGTGATTTATTAATTGCTGGATCTGGACCATCAGGACTAGCAAGTGCTTATGCTGCAGCAAAAAATGGAGCTAAAGTTATTTTAGCAGAAGATAAACCAAGGTTTGGTGGAACGTTATTAACTAGTGATGTTAATATTAGTAACCTGTCAGGAAAAGATTGGTCAGAAGCTATTATCTCAGAGCTTAAAGAAATGCCAAATGTTTTAGTAAAAAATAGATCTCAAATTTTTGGTTACTACGATCATAATATGTTAGTGATGTCTGAAAAAGTCAGTGACCATTTACCAAAAACTAAAAAATATCATCCTAATAAAAGACTTTGGTACATAAGGGCAAAAGAAGTTTTGATATCATCAGGATCAATTGAAAGACCAATAGTTTTTGGTAATAATGATACCCCAGGAGTTATGTTGTCCTCAGCTGCAAAAGAATATTTAAAAGTTTACGGAGTGTTAGTTGGAAAAAAACCATTAGTATTTACTAATAATGACAGTGGATATGAAACAGCAATTGAATTTAAAAAAAATGGCGTCGATCCAGTTGTATTAGACACAAGAAAAAATCCTAATTCAGAGATAATTGATGAAGCGATAGATCTTGGAATAGATATTAAATTTTCATATGTTGTCGTTGCAGCTCAAGGATACAAAAAAGTTAAATCAGCAGATATTGCAAGTATTTCAGATGATAAAAAAAAACTTGGAAAATTAGAAAGTTTCGAGTGTGACTGTATATGTGTCTCAGGTTTTTGGACACCAACAATTCATTTAGCTTCACAATCAGGAAATAAAACTATATTTAAAGAGGAAATTGACGCTTTTGTTCCTGGAAAATCAAAACAAAATGAAACTACTCTAGGAGCTGCTAATGGTATATTTTCTTTAGAAGAAACTTTAAAAACATCATTTGAAGCTGGAAACGAGTTATCTAAAAAAATAACTAAAACTGATAAAAAAATTTCTGTACCAAATGTTGTTGAAAAAAAATCCTCTCAACATGATAAGTTTTGGTGTGTACCATTACCTAAAGGTAAAAATTATAAAAGATTCTTAGATTTTCAAAATGATGTAGCAGTATCTGATATAGAAATAGCATTAAGAGAAGGTTATCGATCGATTGAACATGTTAAAAGATATACTACACTTGGTATGGCAACTGACCAAGGTAAAACAAGTAATTTAAATGGTCTTCAACTTGTGTCCGAAATTGAGAATAAAGTTGTCCCATCAGTTGGTCATACTACTTTTAGACCACCTTATACACCAGTATCTATTGGTGCAATCGTTGGAAGAGAAGTTGGCAAACATTCGAAACCAACCAGAAAATCACCGATGCATTTGTGGCATGAGAAAAATAATGCAGTTTTTGTTGATGCAGGTGTATGGTTAAGACCCCGATATTATAGAATAGGAAACGAAACTTTATTTGAGGCCTCAAAGAGAGAGGCAAAAAATGTTAGGTCAAATGTTGGAGTTTGTGATGTAACAACTTTAGGTAAAATAGACGTTAAAGGTCCTGATGCAGTTGAATTTTTAAATAGAGTTTACACAAACGCTTGGTTGAAGTTACCCGTTGGTAAAGCAAGATATGGGGTGATGTTAAGAGAAGATGGAATTGTCATGGATGACGGAACAACAACTAGAATTTCGGAAAATCATTATCATATGACAACAACTACGGCTCAAGCTGCAAATGTTCTGTCTCACTTAGAGTATTATTTACAATTAGTTTGGCCAGAGCTTAATGTAAATGTGGTATCAACAACTGAGCAGTGGGCTGGTGCAGCAATAGCTGGCCCTAAATCGAGAGATTTATTGCAAAAACTATTTCCAAAAATAGATGTATCAAATGAAGGAATTCCATTTATGGGATTCACCGAGGAAGATTTATTTGGAGTAAAAGCAAGAATTTTCAGGATTTCATTTTCTGGAGAGCTAGCTTACGAGGTAAATGTTGAGTCTGATAATGGAAACTTTATGTGGGAAAAAATAATTGAAAAAGGACAGGAATTTAATATTCAACCATATGGAACTGAAGCACTTTCAACATTAAGAATTGAAATGGGTCATGTGGCTGGCTCAGAATTGGATGGAAGAACAATACCATATGATAATGGTTTAGATGGATTATTAAGCAAAAAGAAAGATTTTATTGGAAAGAGATCTTTACAAAGGGAGGCCTTTGTTTCTGAAAATAGACAAAGATTAGTAGGAGTTATTCCAATAGACAAAAAGACAAGTATTCCAGAGGGCTCACATTTAGTAAAAGATGCTAAAGCACCTTTACCAAATCCAAAATTGGGTCATATCTCTGCATCATGTTGGAGTGTTGAATACGATAATCCATTTTCATTAGCTATATTAAAAGATGGAAAAAATATGATAGGAGAAAAATTATTTGCAATGTCCCCACTGAAGAATAAAATAATACCTGTGGAGATAGTGTCCTCACATTATGTTGATCCTAAAGGTGAAAGGGTACGTTCATGACCTCAATATCAGCACTAGCAAATGTTCATAAAAAAGGTCAATTTGGTGATTTTGAGGATAAAAACGAAAAAGATCTTTTAAAGATTTCTGAAATTAAAAATTTATTGTTAGTTCAAATTTTTCAATATAAAAATTCTAAAATTAAACTTGAGAATATTGAGATTGATGAACTTAAATTTAAAAATGAACCATTAAGTGTAGTTAATAATGATAATACAAGAATTTTGTGGAATGGACCAAAAAATTGGCTTTTGGTTTCAACAAAAAAAGAATTAATTAAAGATATTTTTGAAAATTTTAATGAAACAGATTTTGCAGTCACAGACTTGTCTCATTCAAGAGCAATAATCGATATAGAGGGATTAAATGTTAAAGAAATTTTAAAAAAAGGATGCCCATTTAATTTCAATGAATTAAAAAAAAATAACTCAATTAACACGACTTACAATGGATTGGTATTAACAGTTGACATGCTAAATGATAATCCAAACAAAGTAAGATTATTTATTTTAAGAAGTTTTGGTGAATCTCTATATCATTCTATTACAGATGCATCTCTAGAATTTGGTTTTAAATCTTTATAATTTTTTTTAATCTCTTGTAGCAATATATACACCCACAGATGCTATTAAGAATCCGATAATATCCAAACTAGTCAAATATTCATCTAGAAATAGCCAAGCCATTATAGCAGATGTTGCTGGAATTAAAAAAAATATAGAAACAGTTTTGCTTGCAGAATTTTTTTTAATTAGATACATTAATATTGTGAAAGCTCCAAAAGAGACTAAAAATATTTGATGCATCATTGCTAAAATAAATGTTTGTGTAAAATTTACGTAAGGTTCCACAAAAAAAAATATAACTGTAATATGAAATATTACTCCTCCTAAAGCTTGATACATATTACTTACAGATAATGGTAAATTATTACTTAATTTTTTTTGCCAAATAGTTGACGATGTAATTGCAATTAAAGCTATTATTGTTGCAATTAAACCAATCGTTGGGATATCAGTTCCAATATCTAAGCCAATAACTAGAGTTGCACCAAATAAACCAAGTAAAACACCTCCCCATTGTTTAATAGTAATTTTTTCATTTAATATTGGTCCACTTAAAGCATTAGTTAAAACTGGCTGAAGAGTAACGATTAGGGCTGCAATACCTGTAGGTACTCCTTTTGAAATTGAAAAAAAAACACCACCTAAATATAATCCATGAAAAAGGACACCACTAAAAAATGATTCAATAAAATTTCTTTTATTGATTAAAATTTTTTGTTTTGAATATAGAGCAAATAAAAAAAAACCTATGGTTACAATTAAAAATCTAAAAGCAAGTGCGGAAAATGGATCGCTATTATCTATAAGAGGTTTTGTTGTTATGAAAGCTGATGACCACAAAAGAACAAATATAAATGGAAATATTTTAACCATTGTATTTTATAGACTTAAAAATTGAGTAAAATCAAATAAATCGTTGCCTAAAATGAACTAATTAATCATAGAATTATTTAAACAAATCACTTAAGTTTTTAGTATGAATTTAAAAGTTGTAAAAATTGTAACGATACTAATTTCATTTTTTCTATTAAATGGTTTTTTAGCCTTTGCATCTGTGATAGGGCCTAGTTTCACCGCTCTTACCTCTGGTAATATTTACAAAGCAAGTGCTCAGTTTATAATTGATCAAACCATCAAAAAAAGGACTGGAAAAAATTCTTTATCTCTAGTTAAAGAGGAGATAGATAAAAAAAATCAACAAAATAAGCTAAACAAAGAGTTGAGGCAGTTAGTTGAAAAAAGAATTAATATTACGAGAAAACAACTTAATTTAGATAATATTATTCAATAATATTTAGATATATTAGATTTTTTTGCCTAGTTTCCTTACACCACAACTCATAACTTTCACACATTCTCCATAAGTGATCAAAAGCTCTTTGGGAAATTTCTAATGGATAGTGACTTTTTGTGTAATAAAGTTCTGGAAATTGAATAAGTTGTTTAATCATCATATCTTTTTGTATCTTTAATAATCTTATTGTTTCTACTGGAATTTTTTTTTTAGTATATTCATCAATAAAATTATTCTTATTTAATCTTTCAAACCATTCGTCATGAAACTTCCCGCTACTTATATATTTATATATTTTTGTTCCAATAAAACCATCAATAGCATCTATATTTGAAAAATTAAGATTTTTTTTTTTAATTTTTGAAATTTCAAAATATATTAATTCTGCAACAAATAAAATATAGGGTTTTTCTTTAGACGACATTAATTATTTTTTATATTTTTTCATTGCAGCCTGCGCCAATATTAAATTTGGGTCTAGAAAAATTTTTGACTCTTTAATTGTTTTGAATGGTTTAAATGCAAATATTGCGATTGGTAATTCAGTACATCCAAGTATTATTTTTTTACATTTTTTTTTGATTAAGAACTTTATAGCAGGCTTGATAACTTTATTTGCAGTTTTAACATCACCCATTTTTACTAATTTAATAGCCTTATTGACCGACGTTCTTTGAAGCAAAGAATTTGGATAAACTAGATTATATTTTTTATCAAAAAATTTGTTATAAACTCCTGTTCTCAAAGTACCCTCTGTCGCAAGTAAACCAATGCTAGAGTTTTTTTTACATTTTCTAAGTGTATGATTTAAGACTTCCTTAGGCATATTAATTATTGGTAATTTAATTTTTTTTTTTAAATCATCATACCAATAGTGCGCGGTATTGCAGGGTATGACTATAAACTGAGATTTACTTTTTTTAAGTAACTGACAACCTTCTAATAAACTTTTTAAAACTGATAAATATTTTTTTTTACTTTTTTTATTAATTAATCTATTGGTTATATTTACAGTATGAACTCCTATTGACTCTGGTCGCCCAGGAATATTCGCCTTATTGTAAAGTAAAAATAATGGATACTCTTGATCTATTTTACCTCTATTTAAAATTGCAAGTTTATTACAGAAGTCTAGACCTGCTTGAGTGCCCATCCCTCCCAGAATACCAATCATTTTGTTAATATATTAAAGAAAAGTTTATTGGCTACAAAAAAAAAGTTCTCAAAAAAGTTCTTAAATAATTAGTAGCCAATAATTGATATAATGAAAATTATGCAGTTTTTAAGTTAACTGCTGAAGGACCTTTAGGACCATCTTCAACATCGAAAGTCAAAGATTGACCCTCATCTAAACCATTCATACCAGCATCTCTTACAGCTGAAACATGTACAAACACATCTTTTTCTTTATCTTCTCTTTCAATAAAACCAAAACCTTTGGTTGGATTGAACCATTTTACTTTTCCTTGTAGACTCATATTTATCTTCTTAGTTTGTTATATTAATTTTTTACTTATAATTAAGTAAAGAGTGCTTTTTTTAGAAATATTATGGTTTTGTCAACTAAATTGATTAATAGATAGCAATTTAATCTTAATTGTTGTTTAAAAGTTTAGTTAAATAAAGTGAATTGATATCCTCTTTATAGTGAGCAAAAGGCATGCAAGGTTTAAAACCACACTTATTAAATAATTTTCTTGCTGGTTCAAAAAATTTACTAGACCCAGTTTCAATACTTATTCTTGTAATTTCTAGTGTTTTAGACTCTTTTATTAAATGACTGATTATTTTTATGCCATAACCTTTACCCCTAAAATTGTCATGAATTCTGATGGATTTAAATTCACCGTGATTTTTATCAAGAAATTTCAAAGCCCCACACCCAATTAGTTGGTTTTCTTTCCATAAACTCCAAAACTTTATGGAGGGTATTTTTAGTCCAGGAATATCTAGAACGTGGGTACTTCCTTTTGGTGAAGCTGCTTTTAACTCAATAAAGTGTTTTTTTAAAAGTTGATTAACCTCAGGATTATCAAAATTTCCCTCAATTGATTTAAGCATTTATTTTAAAGTTGTTAAATGACCCATTTTTCTTTTTTCTTTAATATCTTTTTTTAAATAGTCAAAAAAAAATTGATTGTCATTTATCTTTGGATTTTCTCGATATGGAATAATTTGATCTCCAATTAGATTTATCATTTCTGCATTAGATATTTTTTGCAGAGGAATTTGATCTAGAGAACATACAGCTCTTACATGATTTTCAAATTGACTTATATTATAAGCATTAATTGTTAAGTGACCTGAATTGTGAACTCTTGGCGCAACCTCATTTACATACAAGTTATCATTTCTATCTATAAAAAATTCTACACAAAGAGTTCCAATATATTTTAGTTCCTCAGCAATAAATATTGCCCATTCTTTAGATTGTTTAAAAAGTTTTTCGTTGATTTCTGCTGGAATTTTTGATTGTTTTAAAATTTGTTCTTCATGACTATTTTCAATGGGTTCATAAATTTCATATTTATTATTACTAAATCGAGTAATTATTACAGAAATTTCTTTTTTTAATTTAACTAGTTTTTCTAAAATATATTCTTTATCAAAATTTATATTTAATGAGTCTATTTGTTCTAGATTGTTAATTGGATATTGACCCTTACCATCATATCCCATAGTTGTTGTTTTTAATATTCCTGGCAAAAAATCTTGTAATGTTAAAAGATCTTCTTTATTTTGAATATGCACATACCTCGTAGTTCTTATATTTAATTTGTTTATAAAATCTTTTTCGGCCAATCTATGTTGTATTAAACGATTTACCGAAGGTTTTGGTAATACAGTTTTTAATTTGTTTAGTTCATTTAAAGTTTTGTATGGAATGTTTTCAAATTCATAAGTAATTATATCCACTTTCTTTGCAAATTCATAAATCTTATCTATATTATCATATTTTGCATAAATAAATTCATCGCAAAATTTTTGAGCTGGGGCATCTTGATCATCGCAGTAAATGATAGTTTTAACATTTAATTTGTTTGCAGCACTAGCAAGCATACTTCCTAGTTGCCCACCACCAATGATACCCAAATTTTTTATCGACATGTTTTATTTTGGATTTTTCTTTACAGATCTTGTTTGTGATAATCGCCAATTAGTTAATTTCTTTTTTATAGAAGGATTACTATTTGCAATAATCGCTGTTGCTAATAAAGCAGCATTTATGGCTCCATCTTCACCAATCGCAAGAGTCCCAACAGGTATCCCTTTTGGCATTTGTGCTATTGATAATAAGCTATCAAGTCCTTTAAGTTTTTTACTTTCAATAGGAACTCCTAAAACTGGAATTGAAGTTAAAGCTGAAATCATACCAGGTAAATGTGCTGATCCACCAGCACCAGCAATAATTACTCCAATATTATTTCTCGACACGCTCTCTGCAAATTCATACATCCTTTTTGGCGTTCGGTGGGCAGATATAATTTTGGTTTCAAATTGAACACCCATTTTTTTTAGTATATTTGTAGATAATTTCATAGTTTTGAAGTCTGATTGGCTTCCCATCAAAATTGCTACTTTGAAATTTTTATTCTTTTTCATGATTTATTTACAGAATATTTATTTCAAAATTAGATAAAAATTTCAATAAAATAAATAGTATTTAAAAAACAACTTGGTATGGTTAACCAAATTTAACTAAAATGAAATTTAAAATTGATAACCTTCAATATTGTAATTGGTCAAGAAAAGTTTTTGAGATTAATCGTGAGGCTGGCCTAGATGCAGTTCACGTAACAATTGTCTATCATGAAGACTTTGATGAACTTAAAAATGAAATAAAAAAGTGGGAAATTTTATTAAAAGAAAATTCAGATTTAATTTTTTTAGGTCAAAGTTTTAAAGATATTGAAAAGGCAAACAGTGAAAACAAAACAGCTATTTTTTTTGGTTTTCAAAATTGTTCTCCAATTGAAGATGATATTAATTTAGTTGAAAAAGTTCATAATCTAGGATGTAGGTTCATGCAACTCACTTATAATAATCAATCATTGTTAGCTACGGGTTGTTATGAGAAAAATGATAGTGGGGTAACTAATTTTGGACGGGAGGTTATCAGAGAAATGAATAGAGTTGGTATTGTAGTAGACATGTCCCACTCAGCAGAAAAAAGTACTTTTGATGCAATTGAGTTTAGTGAAAAACCAATAGCAATCACTCATGCAAACCCATCCTTTTGGCATATTGCAAAAAGAAATAAATCCTCAGAATTACTAAAAACTTTAAGTGATAGTGGTGGTATTTTAGGTTTGTCTCTTTACCCACATCATCTTAAAGATAATACTAATTGTTCTCTGGAGAGCTTTTGTGAAATGGTGGCTAAAACAGCAGATATAATGGATATTAATAATATTGGCATAGGATCAGATCTTTGTTTAAATCAACCAGATGAGGTTGTTGAATGGATGAGAAATGGAACCTGGTCAAAAAATAAAAATTATGGAGAAGGTTCAAAAAATAAGTCAGGCTTTCCTAAACAGCCTAATTGGTTTGAAGATGCAAGAGGTTTTAGAAACTTAGAAATAGGTTTAAAAAAAGTTGGTTTTTCAGAGACTGAGACCAATGGAATACTAGGTAACAATTGGTATAACTTTTATAAGACTATCTAAATATGAATGTAGAATTAAGAGATCCCAATATCATAATGAAGTTATCAAGACTTGGTTCATTTCATCAATCAAGATTATCTTTCTTAAGAAGTTTCTTATGTGAATTTAAAGACTGGCAATATAATAGAGATTTGTTCGATTTAGACCAAGAGGGCTATGGCACAGTAGTATATTCATTCAAAAAAAAAAACAGAGTTTATTCTTTAATTTGCTATGCAAACAAAATTAATGATGATGAAAGATCGGATAGAGTTATAGCAACAAAGTGGGATGCAGCTTTTACATTACATGATGGCGTACCTTTAAAAGAAGATATTGAAAGATTAAGGAATGAAGTTCCAAAACAAGAAGTTGGTAGAGTGTCTTACAAAGAATTGACATTATCTAGAGCGAATAAGTCTGTTAGGGTATTTGATCATGTTGTTGAAAGTTTAAGTAATGGAAAACAACCAAATTTAAATCTACTTGAAAAAGTTGGATATTTATACAGAACTACAGCAGTTTATGGATCAGGTAAGTTTGGTTTAGCAGATCGATTTAGAATTAAAAATAGAAAGGAAATTAATGGACCATTCAGATTAGAGATGATGTTAGTTTATTTAGTTAGACAATTTACATTTGATCAAGTTAATCATATTGCGAAAAATAAAAATCCTGACTCAGCTGTTAAACTAGATTTAAAAATTTGTAGAAATTTGGGGATTGGAAATTCTACCGGATTAGGAATGGCCCCATTTATCATTAATCATCCAACTTTGTTGAATAATTGGATACTTAGTAGAGAAGTTGCGCTCAAAAAAATTAGAGAAATTAAAATTGTTAAAACTCAAGATAGAGATTTATTCAAAGATTGTGTTAAAAATTCTCTTAAAAATATCACAAGCTGGAATACAGAGAGTGAATATCAACTTAAAAAAATTAAACTTTTACTAAATGATATAAAAAAATTTATTAATTTTTTAGAAAATGAATTTACCTTTGAAAAAGATTACCCTTTTAATGAAATTTACCTTTGGCTTGAGAAAAAAACCTGTGAGGAATGTATTGAATATATTGTTTCAATTATGATGGAGCCTTTCGGTGAAATAATTCAGCCATTGGTAAGGCAAATGAGTTCTGAGGAAGAAAAATACTTTAATATTCCAACTGAGCGTGAAGTGGGAGATTTAAAAAAAATTTTAGAAAATAAATATTCTAATATTCTTAAAATTGATTTCAAAACAGAAGAAAGCACTCAGAAATTTTGGTTTATTTCAAAAAATAAAGAAGAGCCAAGATTAGCCAATCGATTTGAGGAGAATGGTGCAGATTTAGAACAACCACTGGCTATAGCGCGAGACATAAAAAGATTATATGAAAGATTATTAACTCTAAAAAGTAATTTGAGAATTAATCAATTTTTAATTGATAATAATGATTTAAGACATGTTGTAAGAAGAGCTTTTATAATTGAAAAATTCCCATATTCAGAAATACAAGATAATACTATAGGAGAAAATTTAGTTCCAATTGATATGTTACGATTAAAATTATCTTTCTTTGGTGCTTTAAAATTCGACCCAAGATCTGACAAATGGTTGAGAATATGTATGTTTCAAGGTGCACCACTTCCAAATGAATTAAAAGATTATGATGAGCAATGGGTTTATAAAACTTAATCTTAAACTATGAAATCCTTAAGCGAAATAGAGACTACAGCAAAGAGGGCAAGTCGCGCAGCTGGATACTCGTGGGGTATAGCAGAGGAAGTTGGTAAATCTATAAGATTATCTGAATTATTTGGTTTTCCAGGGATTAAACATCTTAATCAATATTATCAAAATAAAAAAAAAAAAAATTTTGAAACGATAAAATTAATCAATAAAATTAATAAATTAAATTCATCAACTTTTTGTCCAATTATTTTAGGTGTTAATTTTATTGATCAAGTAAAGAAAATCGAAACTTTAAAAAAATGTTCAGTTGAAAATCTATCATATCCATTGTTACTTTTACCTTTTTTAAGCAGAGGTTCAGAAATTATTGGAAAAAAATTATTGGTTTCATTTGATGATAGTAAATTTTTATTGAATTTTAATTTGAGTATTTTGTCTAATTTCTGGAATAAAGAAATACCAATTTTAGCAAATCAAGTAGAAATAAGTTTTTTAAATAATGAGGATAATTTTACTGATCATGATTGGAAAAATCTTTATAAACTCGCTGAGAATACATTTGTAGAAGAAACAGATAGTTTAAAAGAGGGTGCCGCTGGCTCTGGCCTGACAGATAATGACTGAAAATAAGGAAATAGATAAAAATTTAAAAGATTTAGACAACATATGTGATGAATGTAAGGAGAAGGATGAGAGTGTCTCTCAAAACTTAATTCTAACCGGTTTTAAAATTTGTAAGTCTTGTAGGGTTTCTAAAACATTATTTCCAATTTAGATATTATTAATTGGCAGCGCATTCATTCTGCTCATCACAAAAGAAATAGATAAAAAAGCAATTATTAAAAAAGATAAAAAAATAATTCCAAAAGATTTAAAATTTGATTTAAGATTTAAAACTTGTTTTGTAGCTATTATTAAGGCTGCAAAAATCCAAAATTGAGTGAGAAAAATAATTGGTATCATTAGTTCTGGAGTAACAGCAAAAAATCTTAATAAACCTGGTGCATGAGCAAAACCTACAGCTATTAAAACTTTTTTAAATGGGACTTTAGTTTGTTTATCTGGAAAAAGTTTAACACCAATTACATAAATAAATATACCCCAAACCAACCATGTTAAGATTGCTGTAAGACCTGACATTGCTACTGCTGTTTTAATTATAGTGTTTGCTGCAACGGCACCAGCAATACCATCTAGAATCATTATCAAACCAGCAAAATAAATTGCAGCTTCTCCAAAGTTTTTAGTATCACTGTATAGTGTTTTATCTAATTTAATTGATTTAAAAACTATATTTAAGAATTCACCAAACATTATTTTTTTTTATTTTTCTGCTTTTTATAAGAAACAATTAATGGGAATAATATTAAAAGCAATAGTTATAATAATGTAAATTGCTATTAAAAAAGCTTTGGTCATGAAATTTAAAAGGGGAGTAAAACTTTCTCCCCCAATAATTTTTTAACCTTTTACAACTTCTCTGGTATTAGCGTTGAATGATTCTTTAAATGGAATATCTACAACTACAGCTTCTACAGGTTCACCAGGTGTTTCTGAGTATTTCTCAGGAAGATGAACTTTAAACTTAGTTCCAACCTTATTTTTTGGAAATCCATTAGCGTTTAAAGCTCCATCAAAAGGAACATATCCCATAGCAATATTGGTTTTTTTTTCCGGATGCCACCACGGTGAAGTTAAAAATCCGACTGGATCTCCTCCATTTTCAGGGGATACTAGCCAAAAGTCAGGTGCATAATCGTCAATAGGTTTACCACCTAACTCCATACCAACCAATTGAAGTTTGTATGGTTTCTTTCCAGCCCTTATGTCTGCACCCATTTTTTCAAGAGCTTCTTTACCAACATAGTCAGTTTTTTTGTTCCATTCACCTTTGCCTGATAACGAAACTTGATATCCTAAATTACATTGATAAGGGTTATGCTGTTGATCCATATCTTGTCCCCAAGAAAGAATACCTGCTTGAATTCTTCTATGGTGTGCTGGAGCTATAACCATCAAGTTATGTTTTTTTCCTGCATCCAATACTGCATTCCACATATCTTCAGCATATAAAGTTGCATTTCTTAAGTATATCTCATAGCCGGCTTCTCCTGAAAAACCAGATTGAGAAATTACACAACTTCTTCCACCAACTGTTGCCTCTGCCAGTCCATAGAAAGGCATATTATCAAAATCAACTTGGTCCCCACATAGGTCTTGCATTAAAGCTTTTGATTTAGGACCCTGAATTTGAACTGGACAATGATCGGTTTCCTCTATTTTACAATTAAATCTTCCATCTGAATTAACTCCTTGAAGATACATTCCAATATCAGAGTCTGATAATGAGAACCAAAATTCGTCTTTAGAAATTCTGAGTAAAATTGGATCATTTAAAACACCTCCAAATGTATTACATAAAATTACATACCTGGCTCTCATAGGTGAAATTTTTGTAGCGTCTCTTGTTATTACATAGTCAACAAATTTTTCTGCATCTGGACCCTTAACTCTAATTTGTCTTTCAACAGCAACATTCCACATTGTTACATGATTTACAATTGCATCATATTCAACCATTGCCCCGCCATCTTCTGGCTTTACATATCCTCTTGGATGATAAATTCGATTGTAAACAGTTGCTCTCCAGCAACCCGCCTGCATTGATAAATGCCAATAAGGTGATTTTCTTACCCTTGTTGAAATTAACATTTCAACTTTTGTTGGTCCGCTTTGTCTTAAATTATATGGTACTTCTCTATCTGATTGATCAACAGAAGTAACATGTTTTAGTTTAGTATAGTCAAATTCCTTAGACATAACCATTCTCCTTCAACCACTTGTTAGTTTCCTTCAAGCCGCCGAATGTATAAATGTGGAAGAAATCAGTATGCGATTTAACTTTCCCAATTAGATCATTAGGGTCTTTAGGTTTTAATAAATCTAACGCCTTACTAAAATTAGATTTAAGAAAATTTAGAGAATTTTTTGCACCAACAATATTAGCAAATTTTATTAAGCTAGATATTTTTAGAGGCCCAGTAATTCCCACATGCACTGGTACGCTTTGTTTAGAAATAAAATCTATGATTGGCTGTGGATCTAATAACCATTGGGTTACAATGTAATCAGCATAAGGCTTTTTATCTATCATAGCTTTTTCTAAATTTGAATCGGATATATCAGGACTCCCCTCTGGGTGTCCAGCAATTCCTATTGTCATTTTCTCAAAATAACCAGTCTCTAATAGTTGGAAAGAGCTATCAAATTTTCCCATTGGTTCTCTACCACCACCAATTACTAAAACTTGTTTTACTCCTCCATCTTTACATCTAGAAACATAATCTTTTAGTTGCTTTTCATCTTGCATCGATCTTGCTGGAAAATGAGGTACTGGATTAAAACCTTTTTTGACTAACTCAACTGCTTGTTGTGCAGTCTCTTTATAGTCTCCGCCTGGTAGCATAGTTATATAAACATCACCAACCTTCGGAACTGTCTCGAGGTCTGTTTGTGGTCCTATTTCCAAAGAAAATTTCATTTCTCGATCATTATCTTTTTTGAAAAAGCTGTCAAAGAAATTCATTTATAGGTGTGGCGAAATTTGTTGCCAAAAATTATGCTCATGATAATTTTTTTTGTGGATCAAAATATTAAAAATTTACCCTTATCAAAAATACTAGATATTGAGAAACTCAATAATGTTGATCAAACAATAGAAGTAGCTAATGGTCTACCTAATGAGTGTTACATAAACAATGATTATTTGGCCCATGAAAGAGAAAAGGTTTTTTATAATAAATGGACGGTAATTGGGGTAGCAAGTTCAATCCCACATCCTGGAGATGCTAAACCACACAATCTACTCGGGATTCCATTGATCTTGTTAAGAGATAAAGACATGAAGATTCGAGTATTCCATAATGTTTGTAGTCATAGAGGTTTTAAACTTTTAGATAAACCATGTAGCCTAAAAAATTTAATTAGATGTCCTTATCATTCTTGGTCGTATGATCTTAATGGAAAACTTATCGCAACACCACATATTGGCGGTCTGAACAATCATAAATTAGAAAATTTTGATAAGACAAAAAGTAACTTAAAAGAGGTTAAAACTAGAGTTTGGATGGATATAATTTTTGTAAATATTAATTCAAATGAAATTGAGTTTGATGAATATATTAAACCCTTAGAAAATAGATGGCTAAAGTTCATTAATAAAGAGGATTACAAATCTTTAGTTCATTCATACGATTATGGTTACTTTAGTTTAGAAGTTAATTGTAATTGGAAATTTGCAATAGAAAATTATTGTGAGAGTTATCATTTGCCAACAATTCATCCAGAATTAAATAAGGTTTCAAATATTAATGATCATTATCACATTCAAGGATTACCCAATAGATTTGCTGGACAAGGAAGCAAAAAATATGAACAACCAGCCAAAGGAAATAAAAAGTTTAATACTTTCTCTAATTGGGATAAAGATATGTTAAAAAATTCAGAATATATAGCTTTATTTCCAAATGTAATGATTGGTTTGCATATAGATCACTTTTATGTTTTTTGGTTAGAACCATTAACTATGAACAAAACTAAAGAACATATGCAAATGTATTATGTAGGTAATGAAAGTGCAAATGGAGTAGAGTTAAAAGAATTAAGAAAAGAGAATTCAAGATTTTGGAAAGATGTTATGTTAGAGGACATAAATGCAATTGAAGGAATGCAAGAAGGAAGAAATTCACCAGTTTACAATGGAGGAAATTTTTCACCTATAATGGATCAACCAACCCATCAATTCCACAAGTGGGTAGCAAATAGTTTAGTGGAGTAATACTTAAATGGCACTTAAAGATGTTGGTAATAAAGTTCCTATATACAAACTTAAGACTACTGATGAGGTTATGAAATATTATGATGAGTGGGGTGAAAAAGATAAATATAATAAAGATATGGTTGAGTGGAATTATACAGGACCAAAAGAAACTGTAGATGTTTTTAGAAAATATACTGAAAATAAAGAAATGTTAATATTTGATGCAGGATGCGGCACTGGTTTAGTAGGTTTACAATTAAAAAAATATGGTTTTAAATATTTTCACGGGGCCGATCTATCACAAAAATTACTCGATACTATTCCAAAACAACTTTATCAAAAAATAATAAAAGTTGACTTAAATAAACCTATTGATGTTAAAGATAATTTTTATGATGCAACAATGTGTGTTGGAACTTTTACTTTTGGACATGTAAAACCACAAGCTTTAGATGAATTTGTTCGAGTTACAAAAAAAGATGGATTGATTTGTTTCACAATTAACGAAGGTATCTATAAAGATTATGGCTTTGATAAAAAAATCGAAAATTTAAAACAAGATAATAAATGGGAAGAATTAGAGTTTTTTAAATCAGATTATATTGCCAGCAAAGATGTAAATGCTTGGCTTGGATTATATCGAGTAAAATAATGAAAATTATATTAATAATGGGATTACCTGGATCTGGCAAAACAACTTTAGCTAATGAATTAGCTCCAATGTTAAATGCAAAAAGATTAAATGCAGATGAAGTTAGAAAACAAGCTAATGATTGGGATTTTTCTGAGGAGGGTAGAAAAAGACAAGCCAAAAGAATGGCAGACTTTGCTTTAAAGATGAAAAATGATGGAAGTAATGTTGTTGCAGATTTTATTTGTCCAACACCTGAAGCAAGAAGTTTATTTCCAGCTGATTATATTATTTGGGTTGATACCATTAAAGAGGGTAGATTTGATGATACCAATAAAATGTTTGTTAAACCAGATAAGTATAACTTTCATGTTACTACTCAAGATGCTAAAAACTGGGCACCTAAAATATTAAAGGAGATAAAATAATGGCTTACGAGTGGGATAATAAAAAACCAACAGCACAAATGTTAGGAAGATGGCAACCATTTCATGATGGTCATTATACTTTATTTAGAGAAATAATAAAAAAAACAGGTCAAGTTTGTATTCAAATAAGGGATGTTCAGGGAGTAGATGATAATCCTTTTGACTTTGATACAGTAAAAAAAAATATTGAAGACAGGCTAAATCCAGAATTCGAAGGAAGATTTAAAATAATGTTAGTGCCTAATATTACCAATATTTGTTATGGTAGAGGTGTTGGATATAAAATTGAGGAAGTTGTATTACCTGAAGAGATACAGAAAATTTCAGCTACTAAAATTAGAGCTAAGATGAGAGAAGAAGGAAAGCTAAAATAGAATTTTTAATGAATATAAAAGTTAAAAATTTATCTAGTGGGATATCTACTGTCACAATCAATGAACCCAAAACATATAACTCATTATCATTTAAAAATTTAAAAGATCTAATCAAAGTATTTAAAAAACTTGATAAAGACAAAAAAACAAAAGTAATTATTCTTGAGGGATCTGGCAGAGGTTTCAGTGCTGGACATAATCTTAAAGAAGTTAAAAATTTAAAGGTAAGAAATAAATATCAAAAGCTATTTAATTTATGTTCAAAATTAATGCTTCAAATTGTTGAAGGAAAAAAACCAGTTATAGCTAAAGTTCATGGTGCAGCATATGCAGCTGGATGTCAATTAGTTGCAAGTTGTGATTTGGCATATAGTACCAAAGAAGCTTTGTTTGCTACTCCAGGAGTAAATATTGGTTTATTTTGCAGCACACCAATGGTTGCAGTTAGTAGAAAAATAAATAGAAAACCCATGATGAAAATGTTGTTAACAGGAGAACCAATTAAAGCAAACTATGCAAAAGAAATTGGATTAATTAATGATTGCTTTTCAAAGTCTAAATTAAATAATGAAGTTATTAAGGTAGCAAAAAAAATAGCATCAAAATCAAATCTTACAATTAAAATTGGAAAACAGGCTTTTTATAAACAATTAGAAATGCCGTTAAGGAAAGCGTACGCTTATACCAGTAAGATGATGACACTCAATATGATGGCAATGGATGCAAAAGAGGGGATTTCTGCCTTTTTAGAAAAAAGAAAACCTAAATGGAAAAATAAATGAAAATTAAGAATATCTTAATTATAATTTTTGTTTTTGTTGGACTTTATATAGTTTTAAACTTCAGAGATCATAATTTTAAAAGAGCTATAGATGCTTGTGTAGCAGGAAGTCAAAAATTAGAAAAACCAATGACTATGAAAGAAGCAAAAAAATTTTGTGAAGATAAAATTTTAGAAAAAAAATAAATAATTAATGAGTGAAATTAAAGATATTCTTACTAAATATAAAACAATTGCAATGGTTGGTGTTAGCAAAGATACTAAGAAAACATCAACTATAGTCATGAAATATATGAAAAATTATGGATTTAAAGTTTATCCAGTAAATCCATCAGCTAAAGGAGAAAAAATTTTAGGTGAAGAAGTATATGCTAAAATTACAGATATAAAAAAAAATGTAGATATAGTAGATGTATTTAGACCATCCAAAGAAGCTTATGAAATTGCAAAAGATGCTGTAAAAATAGGTGCTAAAGTTCTATGGCTTCAACTTGGCATTCGTGATGAAAATGCAAAAAAATTAATTGAGGAAAACAAAATGGAATATATTGAAAACAAATGTACTAAAATGGAATATCAAAAACATTTTTTAAAAGTAAGACCAGCCTTTCCAGTTTTAAGTGACTAAATGAATAAAGTAATTAGATTTTTAGATGATACTTTTTTAGATTTAGGTCGTCAGTTTAAGTGGACTTATTTACCACCTTTAATGGTTTACATGGCTGCTGGAATTTCTGGTTTGACTGGAATTGTTGGAACTTTCTTTGTCAAAGATTATTTAAACTTATCTGCTGCTTTCCTTGCAGGATTAGGTTTCTGGGCAGGTATTCCTTGGGCATTGAAAATGCCTTTAGGGCATTTGGTGGATCTAATTTGGCAGAGAAAAAATTATATGGTCTACTTTGGAGCATTCTTAATATCTTTAAGTTTGTTGATAATGTATGGATTAATCATCCACACAGAAGAAATGTCAAAAATATTTTCTGTTGAGACTTGGTTTGTTTTAAGCGTAATTTTAGCTCCAGTTGGTTATGTGGTTCAAGATGTTGTGGCTGATGCTATGACAGTCGAAGCTGTTCCATTAATTGACGAGTTAGGAAACAATTATTCTAAAGATCAAATTAAATTAATGCATACAACGATGCAAACACTTGGAAGGTTTGCTATAATTGGTGGTACCGTACTTGTTGCTTTAGTTAATGTTATTGTATTCAGAGATGTAGAAAGTTTAGAGCAGACCGAAAAGATAAATTTATATGGAACCATCTATATTTATGCTCTTGTAATACCCTTAGTTTCTATATTAGGAGTGATTTTAGCAAATTATTTAAGACACAAAAAAATTCAGCTTTTACAATCAAAAGGTTTAGAATTTAAAGAAGAAAGGGGTGAAGAAAAAACAAAAATTAATTGGTGGATTTTAGGAGGAAGTTTGGTTTTTGTTATTTTCACCTTGTCAGTTGGCTCATTCAAAGTACCATTTGCTCAAGAAATTGTATTCGTTGGCTCTGTAATAATTATTTTGTTTTTAATGTTTAAACTTATCAAGGAACTACCTGAAGAATTACGATTAACTATAGTAGGTACTGCAGTAATTATTTTTGTATTTAGAGCTATGCCAGGACCAGGACCAGGCTTGACTTGGTTTGAAATTGATAATCTAGGATTCAACGAGCAGTTCTTTTCCATTCTATCACTACTAGCGTCAATTTTAACATTAGCAGGAATTGTTTTGCTGAGGCCATTTATGGCAAATAATTCAATAGCAAAAATAATTGTTGTTTTAAGTATTGCGGGCGCAATTCTATTTTTACCGAGTGTTGGAATGTATTATGGTTTTCATAACTGGACATCTTCATTAACAGGTGGAGTAGTTGATGCTAAGTTTATTGCATTGATTAATACTGCATTAGAGTCTCCGCTTGGTCAAGTATCAATGATTCCTCTACTAGCCTGGATAGCAAAAAATGCTCCTGCGCATTTAAAGGCAACTTTTTTTGCAGTCTTTGCATCTTTTACTAATCTTGCTTTGTCAGCAAGTGCGTTAGGAACAAAATATTTAAATGAAATATTTACTGTAACTAGAGAGGTTAAAGATAAAGTTTCCGGTGAGATACAAACTACAGCAGATTATTCTGAACTTGGAATTTTATTAATTGTTGTAACACTTTTAACTTTAATTCTTCCAATTGTGTTTGTATTTATAATTAATAATAGTAAATATAAAACTACTGAATAAAATTTAATATCATGAAAAAAATTTTTCTTGTTTACGGACACTATAATGAAAATTCATTTAATGCAGCAATTCGAGATGAATTTGTTAAACAATCAAAAGCAAATGGAAATCAAGTTGATATCGTTGATTTATATAAAGAAAAATTTAATCCAGTTTTTGCTGGTGAGGAACCTGACAAAGAAGTTTTAGATCATAGAAAAAGAATTGAGGAAAGTGATACCATAGTTTTAATTGCACCAATTTGGAATTTTAGAATGCCAGCGATAGTAGAAGGCTGGATTGATAAAGTATTAGCACCGCCTTGGGCGTTTAGATTTAAACAGTTGGTTGGAAATTACGGTTATCCAATTGGAAACTTAAGAGATAAAAAGGCTATAATTTTTTGTACATACGGATCACCGAGATTAGCAATCACTACTTTTTTTTTAAACTTACCAATTAGAAGATTAAAAAGGGGTGTATTTCATATGTGTGGCATATATAACATTGTCTATAGAAGATATTTTGCAGTACCATTTGTTTCCGATGCGAAGAGACAAGAATTTTTAAACGATGTTAGAAAAACCGCTAGTAATATTTAAACTCACAATTTTATTTTTTTTCTTTATTTCATTTTCGTACGCTGAATTATTAAACCCCAAAAGCACTATAGGCCCCAAAGAAGTTGTAAAAATTCAATTGAGTGGGCTTCAACAAAATGATCTCGAGTACAAAGATAGTGGTATCGAACAGACTTGGAAATTTGCTCATCCAAATAATAAAAGAGTAACAGGGCCATTAAGTAAATTCAAGATGATGATAAAAAGTGACACTTACGGAATGATGATTAATCACTTAAGTCACACAATTACTGAGCTTGGAAGTAATGACAAACGGGCTCAATTTGAGGTAATCATACTCGATAAAGATAAGATTTATCACAAATTCAATTGGCAAGTTGAAAAGTACACGGTGGATGGAAGTTTGAAAGACTGTTGGCTAACTACAATGGTATCTAGCCCTATTCCTCTTGGAAGCTCAATTTGATTATCCACAGATACATTTTTGTTTCGCAACATTTAAAAATTTAGTAGGAATCTCAGAATGAAAACAAAAACTAAAGTTGTTGTAGTTGGTGGGGGTGTTGTAGGAGTTAGTGCTCTTTATCATCTTGCAAAAAAAGGTTGGTCAGATGTTGTTCTTATTGAAAGAAAAGAATTAACTTCAGGATCTACTTGGCACGCCGCAGGATTATTACCTTTGTTTAATATGAGTTATTCTGTCGGACAACTTCATAAGTACGCAGTTGATCTTTACAAAACACTTGAAGAAGAAACTGGAAAAAATGTTGGTTTTAGTGTTGTTTCAAATATTCGTTTAGCAAGTACAAAAGATAGAATGGATGAGTACCATCAATACGCAGGGGTTGCCCGAACTATTGGAGTAGATGTAAAATTTTTAACTCCACAACAAGTTAAAGAAATTTGGCCTTTGTGCCATACAGATGATCTAGTTGGTGCAATACAACACCCAGAAGATGGATATATTCAACCAGCTGATTTAACACAAGCATTAGCAACAGGCGCAAGAAATAGAGGAGCAGAAATTTATAGAAACACAACTGTCATATCAATGAGACAAACTAAAGACGGATGGGTTGTGGAAACAGATAAAGGATCAATAGAATGCGAACATGTTATTTCATGTTCAGGAAATTTTGCGCGACAAACAGGTGAAATGGTTGGATTAGATATTCCAGTAATACCTGTTGAACATCAATACATAGTTACTGAACCTCATCCTGCAATTCAAAAAAGAAAAAAAGATGGATTACCAGAAATGGGAGTCTTAAGAGATAGTGATAGCAGATGGTACATGAGGGAGGAAGCTGGAGGATTAATTTTAGGTCCTTATGAAGATGGTGCACCAGCTTGTTATGTAGAAGGTCCATCAAAAAATTCAGAATATGAATTATTTCAAGAAGACTTAGATAGATTAGCTCCACACATTGAAGGTGCAATTCATAGGGTGCCTGCGTTTGGAGAAGTTGGAGTAAAGAAAGTTTATAATGGAGCAATCTGTTATACTCCTGATGGAAATCCAATTGTTGGACCAGCTTGGGGTCTTAAAAATTTTTGGATTAATGAAGGACATAGTTTTGGAATAACAGCAGCAGGTGGTGCAGGCTGGCAATTAGCAGAGTGGATCATTGATGGTGAGCCCACAATTGATATGTTGGGAGTTGAACCAAGACGTTACGGAAACTATGCAACCAAATCTTATTTAAAGGCAAAAAATGAGGAAGCATATAGTCATGTATTTATTGTTCATTATCCAGATGAAGAAAGACCAGCAGCAAGACCATTAAGAACATCTCCATGTTATGAACGAATGAAAAATTTAGGAGCAGTTTTTGGTCAGAAATTTGGATGGGAAAGACCTAATTTTTTTGCAACAGATGGAATGGAACAAAAAGATGATTGGTCATTTAGAAGATCAAAATGGTTTGATGCGATTAAAAAAGAATGTCAGAATGTAAAAGAAAACGTAGGTCTTTTAGATATGACTGCGTTTGCAAAATGTAGAATTAGAGGACCTAAAGCAGAGGAATTCTTAGATTATTTAGTTGCAAACAAACTTCCAAAAAAAATTGGAAGGATTAATTTATGTCATGCATTGAACACTAAAGGTGGAGTACATTCAGAATTTACAATAATGAAAGAAGCAGAAAATAGTTATTATCTAGTTTCTGCTGGAGCAAATTTAAGATTGGACCATGATTGGATAAAAAAATGGATGCCAGATGATGGATCTGTAATATTTGAAGATCTAACTAATAGTACTGGAGTTTTGGTAGTAGCTGGTCCAAAAGCTAGACAATTAATGCAAAAGGTTTCAACAGATGATTTTTCTAATGGGAACTTTAAATGGCTAACTGCAAAAAATGTAAATGTGGGATATGCACCGGTAAATGCTATGAGAGTAAACTTTGTTGGTGAGCTTGGTTGGGAATTACATCACCCAATTGAATATCAAAACCATATTTTCGATAAACTAATGGAGGCGGGTAAAGATTTAGGGATTAAACCTTTTGGAATTAGAGCTATGAATAGTTTAAGAGTTGAAAAATCCTATAAACTAGTTGGCACAGAATTATCAATTGAATACTCACCTTATGAATCTGGTCTTAATAGATTTATTCATCCAAACAAAGGTAATTTTATTGGTTTAGATGCTCTTAATAAATGGAGAGAAAAAGGCTTCAATAATAAATTAGTTACTTTAGAGGTGCATAACACTAAAGATGCTGATGTTTTAGGTAATAATCCAATTTTTAAAGATGGTAAAGTTGTTGGAAGAGCAACAGGAGGTGAATTTGGATTTAGATTAGATAAATCAATAGCCCTTGCAATGGTTAAGCCAGATTGTTCAAATGTAGGCGACAAATTACAAGTTGATATACTAGGTGAAATGTACGAAGCTACTGTCTTAGATGAAAGTCCATACGATTCAGAAAATAATTTATTGAGAGCTTAATGAAAATTTTAGTAGCTGTAAAAAGAGTTATTGATTACAACGTTCAGATCAGAGTTAAAGAAGATGGATCTGGTATAGTTACTGACAATGTTAAAATGTCAACCAATCCTCCTGACGACAATGCAATAGAAGAGGCTGTGAAAATAAAAGAGGCAGGCAAAGCTACAGAAGTAGTTGCAATAACCGTTGGAGAAGAAAAAGCTCAAGAAACAGTTAGGAAAGCTTTAGCCGTTGGTGCAGACAGAGGTATTCATGTAAAAGTTGATGGAATTCTAGAACCACTTGCTGTTTCAAAAATTTTACAAAAAATAGTAGATAAAGAAAAACCAGATTTAGTATTTATGGGCAAACAAGCAATTGATGATGATTGCAATCAAACAGGCCAAATGTTGAGTGCTTTACTAAATTGGCCACAAGCAACATTTGCTTCGAAGATTGATGTTAAAGATAAAAAATTAGAGGTAACTAGAGAAATAGATGAAGGTCTTGAAACAATTGAAATAAATGTTCCATCTATTGTAACTTGTGATCTAAGGTTGAATGAACCAAGATATGCATCATTACCAAATATAATGAAGGCTAAGAAAAAACCTATTGAGGAGATTTTAGCTTCTGATTTAGGTGTAGATATATCATCAAGAATAGAACAATTAAAAGTAGAGGAGCCTCCAAAAAGAAAAGCAGGTATAAAAGTAGCAAATGTTGCTGAATTAGTTCAAAAATTAAAAAATGAAGCGAAGGTAATTTAATGGCAGTTTTACTTATAGCAGAGCATAATAATAAAGAGTTAAGACCATTTACTCTTAATGCAGCTACAGCTGCATCTCAAATTGATTCAGACGTTCATGCCGTAATTATTGGTCAAAACACCGTAGAAGCTGCAAAACAATTATCTGAACTCCCAGTAGTTAAAAAAGTACTAAGTGTAGAGGCAGCTCACTATGAAAACTTCACAGCAGAAAATTTTGCTCCAGTGATTGTTAAACTTGCAGAGAATTATTCTCATATTATTTGTTCAGCAAATACATTTGGAAAAAATTTAATGCCAAGAATTGCTGCTTATCTTGATACTTCTCAGGTAAGTGATATTATTAAGGTAATATCACCAGATACTTTTTTGAGACCAATTTATGCTGGAAATGCTTTTGCAACAATTAAAAGTAACGATACTAAAAAATGTGTAACTATAAGACCAACATCTTTTGATCCATGTGAAAGTACTGGGGGATCATCTTCAATTGAAAAAGTAGAAGCAAGTGAAGAATTTTCAAATACAAAATTTGTTAAAAGGGAAGAAATAAAATCTGACAGACCAGAACTTGGAACAGCAAGAATTGTTGTGTCAGGTGGAAGAGGAATGCAAAGTGGAGACAATTTTAAATTAATTACTGAAATTGCTGATAAGCTTGGTGCAGCAATTGGAGCATCAAGAGCAGCAGTGGATGCAGGATATATAAGCAACGATCATCAAGTTGGTCAAACAGGAAAAGTAGTAGTGCCAGATTTATATATCGCTATAGGAATTTCAGGTGCAATTCAGCATTTAGCAGGAATGAAAGAAAGTAAAGTGATAGTTGCAATTAACAAAGATGGAGAAGCACCCATTTTTAGTGTTGCAGACTACGGTCTAGAGGCAGACTTATTTGAGGCTATACCTCAGTTCATGGAAGAATTGAACAAATTAAACACTATACAAAAATAATCCTTACAGTTAAAAACTAATTTATGTCTAGAGAATCAATGGAATATGATGTTGTTATCATAGGTGGAGGTCCATCTGGTTTATCTACAGCAATAAAGTTAAAACAATTAGATTCAAGTTTGAATGTTTGTTTGTTAGAAAAAGCTTCAGAAATTGGAGCCCATATATTAAGTGGAAATGTTTTTGAAACACGTGCACTAGACGAATTAATACCTAATTGGAGAGAATTAAATTCACCAATTAAAACAAAAGTAACAAAAGAAAAATTTTTATTTTTAGGAAAAACAAAATCATTAAGTTGGCCTACATGGCTTCTTCCATCAGTACAACAAAATCATAAAAATTATATTATAAGTTTAGCAAATTTATGTAGATGGCTTGCTGAACAGGCTGAAACTTTAGGTGTTGAAATCTTTCCAGGTTTTCCTGCAAGTGAAATTTTATATAACGAAGATGGATCAGTTAAAGGTGTTATAACTCAAGATATGGGAATAGATATAGATGGAAATAAGAAGGATAGTTTTGAACCAGGAATTGAGCTTTTAGGAAAAGTAACAGTTTTTGCTGAAGGTTGTAGAGGTCATTTAGGAAAACAACTTATTAAAAAATTTGAATTAGACAAAGGTAAAGACCCTCAACAATATGGAATAGGATTTAAAGAAATTTGGGAAATAGATGATAAAAATCATGATGAGGGTTTAGTAATGCACACCGCTGGATGGCCATTAGATAATAGTACTTATGGCGGAAGTTTTATGTATCATGCAGAGAATAAACAAGTTTTTTTAGGGTACGTAATTGGTCTAGATTATAAAAATCCCCATTTATCTCCATATGATGAATTCCAGAGGTTTAAAACACATCCAGCGATTAAAAAAATTATAGAAGGTGGAAAAAGAATTTCATATGGAGCTAGAGCACTAATAGAAGGTGGATTTCAAAGTTTACCAAAAATGTACATGCCTGGAGCTTTATTAGTTGGTTGTGATGCTGGAACTTTAAATATGCCAAAGATTAAAGGTTCTCACACCGCAATGAAAAGTGGAATAATTGCTGCGGAAACAATTAATTATCACTTTAAAAAGGGAGACAATTTATCTGTTTATGAAAAAATTTTTAAAGAGAGTTGGTTATATAAAGAATTATATAAGGCAAGAAATGTTAAACCAAGTTTTAGCTGGGGATTAATTTTAGGAATTATATTTACAGGAATAGATCAAATATTATTCAGAGGAAGTCTTCCATTTACTCTAAAACATAGGCATGCCGATCATGAAACATTAAAACCCGCTAATCAAATGCCGAAAATAGAATATCCAAAATACGACAACGTCTTTACTTTTGATAAAACAAGCTCTGTATACTTAACTGGTACTAATCATGCAGACAATCAACCTGTTCATTTGAAACTAAAAGACCCTAATTTACCAATTAATTATACGCTAGAAAAATATGATGAGCCTGCTCAGAGATATTGTCCAGCTGGAGTTTATGAGGTTCAAAAGGAAAACAACGAAAATAAATTTGTCATTAATTCTCAAAATTGCATTCACTGTAAAACATGTGATATTAAAGAGCCTTCTCAAAACATCATGTGGGTAACTCCAGAGGGTGGAGGTGGCCCAAAATATGGAAATATGTAATTAAATTATAAAAATTTTAAAAAAATTACTATTACTCCTATAATAACAAGCCATATTAAAAAATTATTAAAAAAAATTTTTCTGTTTTTATTTGCATAAATAAATCCAGGTAAAATTAATACCAATATTAATAATAGATAAACAACTGATAAAAAGCCATCATTCATCAAATATTATGATAGATCAATTGCAAATTTTTTAAGTGTTTCAATTGGTAAAACTTTAAGAGTATTTTGATGGGTGCTTTTAAGATAAATTGGACAACCTTTTCCTGCTTCAACAGCTTTGGCATACCAGCTAGCACAAACACACCATCCATCTCCATCTTTTAAACCAGAAAACCCAAACTCTGGATGTGGGGTAATTAAGTCATTTCCAGCTTCTTTACACCATTCTAAAAATTCAGATGTAACTTTTGCACATACTGTATGAACACCATGATCATTCTCATCTGTGTTACAACAACCGTCTCGATACCATCCAGTCAATGGATCAAGTGAACATTCTTCTAAGTCTTGACCTAGAACATTTTTCTGTTTTTTTTTCATTTATATTTTTGTGGGATTAGGTTGATCCTTATAAACTTCTTCAGGATCAAATTTTTTTTCTTTTTCAGTAAATTTCATTTCTACTTTTCGTCCATTTTCAATTGGCCCAAGTGGAATAGATCTATAAAAACAAGATCGATAACCAACATGACAGCTAGCTCCGTTGCCAATATCAACAGTTAACCAAATAGAGTCTTGGTCATCATCAATTTTGATTTCAGTTACTTTTTGAACAAAACCGCTTGTTTTACCTTTATGCCAGATAGTTTTTCTTGATCTGCTGAAATAATGAGCTTCTTTTGTTTCAATAGTTTTTTTTAATGCTTCAACATTCATATAACCATGCATCAAAATTTCTTTTGTTTGAGAGCACATTGTAACAACAGGTATTAATCCATCATTATCAAATTTAGGTGAAAGAAGATTTCCTTCTTCAATTTCCAGCACATTTTCTCTTTTTTTGAACATATTCGGTGATTATGTAGCACATATCTAGATATATTAAATATTTTAAAAATGCACATTTATATGTATAAAACGCATCATGAAATTAGTTAAAGATATAGATAATAATCAAAATTCAAAAAAGATTTCAGACAAGGAAGCCGAAGAAGCTTTTAAAACTATTTTAACCTGGATGGGCGAGGATCCAAGTAGAGAAGGATTATTAGAAACTCCAAAAAGAGTTGTTAAGGCATTTAAAGAGTATTTTAAAGGCTATACAGAAGATCCCATCCAGGTTTTAGATAAAACTTTTGGTGATGTGGATGGGTATGATGACATGGTTATACAAAAAAATATCTCTGTTCAGAGTCATTGCGAACATCATATGGCGCCTATTATAGGTAAAGCTCATGTAGCTTATATTCCAAATAAAAGAGTTGTTGGATTAAGTAAATTAGCGAGAGTTGTTGAAGTTTTCTCTAAAAGATTACAAACTCAAGAAAGACTAACTATGCAAATTGCTAATACGCTAATGGAGGCTTTAGACGCTAAAGGAGTTGCGGTTACTATAGACTCAACCCATCAGTGTATGACCATGAGAGGAATTAAAAAAGAGCAAGCAACAACAGTTACAAATTATTATTTAGGCCAATTCAAAGAGGATCTAAGTTATCAAAATAGATATTTAAGGTTAATTAGCAATTCAAAAGATTAAAAGTGTCAGATCAATTTAAAGCATTAGTTTTAAATCAAGAAGGTGACAACTTTACAAGAGAAGTAAAATCAGTAGATAAAAGTTTTTTAAAACATGGTGATGTCACTGTCAAAGTAGATTATTCAGACCTTAATTTTAAAGATGGGATGATTTTAAAAAACGGCGGAAGATTAGTAAAAGAATTTCCTCACATCCCTGGAATCGATTTTTCAGGAACTGTCGTTGAAAGTGAAAATTCAAAGTTTAAGTCAGGTGATCAAGTAATTTTAACTGGGTTCAGAGTTGGAGAAATCTTTTATGGTGGTTATTCACAAATGGCAAAAGTCAATGGTGATTTTTTAGTTAAAAAACCAAATGACCTTACAACCAAGCAAACAATGATTTTAGGAACTGCAGGCCTCACTTCTTTGATGGCTGCATTTGCAATTAAAACAAGAGAAGAAATATTACTTGGCGCAAAAGTAAATGATGTTTTAGTTACTGGGGCATCAGGAGGAGTAGGTAGTATCGCAGTAATGATACTGAATAAAATGGGATACAATGTGACAGCTGTATCTGGTAAAGATTCAAAAGCAGATTATCTTAAATCGTTAGGTGCTAAAAATGTTATAAATCGTAGTGAATTTGATAAAGATCCTAAGCTTATAGACAAGGGTTTGTGGGATGGAGTAGTTGATACTGTCGGTGGAAAAATTTTAGCAAATGCAATTGTTCAAACCAATTCAAATGGAATTATTGCAGTCTGTGGTAATGCTAGTACTAATGAGCTTAACACTAATGTTATTCCATTTATGTTACGAGGAATAAAACTTTGGGGAATGGACTCTGCTAATTGCAGTATCAAGAGAAGAGAATTTATTTGGGGTGAAGCAGCAAAACTAATTGACTTTAATTTAATAGAAAAATCGGTTCAAACAGTTAGCTTGGAGGAGTTAATTAAAACTTATCCTAAAATATTAAATGGGGAAATTTCTGGGAGAGTTTTGGTTGATTTAAATAAATAATGGATTGGGATAAACTTAAGATTTTTCATGCAGTTGCAGAGGCAGGAAGTTTTACTAATGCTACTGTTAATTTAAACCTTAGTCAATCTGCAATTAGTAGACAAATTCAATCTTTAGAACAGGATCTAAAAGTTCAATTATTTGAAAGACATGCAAGAGGGCTCACACTTACAGAAAATGGAGAATATGTTTTTAAGACTGCTCATGAAGTTATCAGCAAATTGAAAGAAGTTGAAACTTCTCTAGGAGATCAAAAAAATAAACCCACTGGCAAATTAACAATTACAACAGTTAGAAGTTTCGGTACTCATTGGTTAACACCAAGAATTGAAGAATTTATGCGTCTAAACCCTGAAGTAGAAATAGAGCTTATTTTCGAGGACAAAGAATTAGATTTAAGCACCAGACAAGCAGATATTGGTATTTTTATGAGAAGACCAAAACAACTAAATTATATTCAAAAAAAATTGATTGATCTTAAATACTTTATATATGGTTCAAATAAGTACTTAGAGAAACATGGTATGCCTAAGACGATAGCTGATTTAAATAAGCATAAATTTATATCTTTTGGCAAAGGGGCACCATCACCAGTTTATAATCCAGATTGGGCGCTTAAATTAGGAATGCATGATGGAAAAAAACGAAAGACTATTATGAAGGTTAATAGCGTAATGGGACTGCTTTTAGCAGTAGAGGCTGGTGTTGGTTTAGCTGCACTACCAGAATATCTTGTAAGTAATTCAAGAAATATAATCAAAGTTCTTCCAAAATCAGAGGGACCAATCACGGAAGCACATTTTGTTTATCCTCAATCTTTAAAAAACACAGCTAGAGTAACAGCTTTTAGAAATTTCTTATTTAGCAAAATAGGCGACTGGAAGTCCTAAAAGACTGCGACACTATTGCGATTGATAATCATTCTCAATGAGAATAGTTCTCATTCTCATTAAATCATGCGGAAGAACTAGGAATAACGGAGAATAAATGAGGAAGATATCAATTATAACGTTAATCTTTTCAGTAATTGCATCATCATTTGCAATTGCAAACGAGGTTAATGTTTTCAATGCAAGACATTATAAAGCAGACTCTGAGCTTTATTCTAAGTTTACAAATATGACTGGAATTAAAGTTAATTTGATAAACGGAAAATCAGGTGCTTTAGAAAAAAGAATCATAAGTGAAGGTGCAGACTCATCTGCTGATTTATACATCACTGCAGATGCAGGAAGATGTGGTGCAATGGATGCTAAAGGCACTCTTCAAAGTGGTTTAACATCTACAGCAATTAAAAATGCTGTTCCAAAAAGCTTTAGAACAAATAAGTGGGTTGGAATCGCAAAAAGAGCAAGAATAATTTATTACTCACCAGAAAGAGTAACTGGTGCTGAATTATCTGGAATGACTTATGAGGGTTTAGCTGATCCAAAATGGAAAGGTAGATTAGTAATAAGAAAATCTAGCAACATTTATAATAAATCTCTTGTAGCGTCTTTGATTAAAAATAATGGAAAAGCTGCAACAGCAGCATGGGCCGAGGGGGTTGTTGCCAACATGGCAAGAACACCAACAGGTAATGATAGAGCGCAAATTATGGCAGTCGCAGCTGGTGAAGCTGATATTGCTGTAGCAAATACTTACTACTTAGCTCTTATGTTATCTGGTAAAAAAGGTGCTGAGCAACAAGAAGCTGCAAAAAAAGTTAAAGCTTTCTTTCCTAATCAAAATGATAGAGGAACGCACATGAATGTTAGTTGTGCTGCTTTAGTAAAAGGCGCACCTAACAAAGCTAACGCTGTTAAACTTGTAGAGTTTTTATTAACTCCAGAGTCTCAAGAGCATTTTACAAATAATACTTTTGAGTTCCCAATGATTGATGGTGTTTCACCAAGTCCATTAGTTGTCAATAATTTAGGATTAGATTTCAAACAAGATATGAAAACTAAATTAGCTTCTTATGGAAAAAATCAAGCTGCTGCAGTTGAAGTAATGACAGCTGCTGGTTGGAAGTAACAGATGGAAGAAAAAAAGAAATTTATTTCTGAAGTTGATTTAAATAAATCTTCCAAAGCATGTTCCCCATGCAATTTGGAGTGTAAAAAAATCAATAAAAGAATAAATTACAGAAAGCTTTCAGAAATTAAAACTGAGGAGGTTCCGCATATCCTAAAAGTATTTGATTTTTGATTTTCTGGTTTTGAGGTGCCTTAACTAAGGCACCTCAGAAATAACGCATTGAACATAGTACTTTCATTTTTATAAGGCGGATTATAAATTATGAGAATAAATTTTTGGCATATATCTTCATTTATAATTTCATTATTTGTAATCATTCCAATTTTAACTGTCTTTTCTAGTTTTTTTGATAATACCTCTAATTATTATAAAATATTAAAAGATACTTTTTTAATGGAGTATATCTTTAATTCTCTAATCTTATTGGTGAGTGTTTTAATTTTAACTTTTATTATAGGGACAGGATCAGCTTACTTAGTTTCATTTTTTAATTTTCCATTTAGTAATTTTTTTAAATGGGCACTAATCTTATCTTTTGCTGTACCACCTTATATCTATGCATATTCCTTAACAGCTTTTTTTGAAAATTATGGAACTGCCTATACCATTTTAAAAAATTTATTTGGTGAGGGTAATTACAATCAAAGTATTCCTAAATTTGATGGTTTATTAGGTGTGGTATTATCAATTTCTTTTTCGCTTTATGCCTATGTTTATATTCTAGCTAGAGCGTCATTTTTATATCAATCACAAAACATAATTGATTTGGGGAAAAACTTAGGGTTTACAAAATTTAAGGCATTTTACTCAATTATTCTCCCAGCAGCACGACCTGCTATAGTTGCTGGCTTATCGCTAGTGGCCATGGAAACGCTTGCTGAATTTGGTGCAGTAGATTTCTTCTCAATAAATACGTTAACTACGGGTATCTATAATTCATGGATTGCTTTTGATGATTTAGCATTTGCAAATCAATTATCTTTCTTTTTACTGTTATTTATTTTTGCACTTTTTATTTTAGAAAATTTATCTAGAAGAAATGCCAAATATCACTTCAATACTAAAGCAGGATTTAAACAAAAACAAAAAATACAACTTTCAGGTAAAAAAGCTTTTTTAGCTTTTTCTTTTTGTTTTTTAGTATTCTTTTTAAGCTTTTTATTTCCACTTAGTCAGATGATGTATTGGACAATTAAATTTCCAGAAAATTTGTTTGATTTAAAAATTATAGATTTATTAATGAATACTCTTTACTTAGTAATTTTATCAAGTCTACTATTAATAATATTTGGTTTAATTTCCAATTATGGAAACAGAGTAAATAAAAATAAAACTTTAAATATTTTATCCACATTATCTATTTCAGGTTATGCAATTCCTGGAGTAATATTAGCTGTCGCATTCATAACCTTTATTGCATGGTTTGATGATAGTGTGATTAAAAATTTAGGTTTTGTTTCTATTAAAAAAGTTTTTATAGGATCAATTCTTGGATTAGTACTTGTATACTTTATTAGATTTTATTCACTTGCATATAATGGAATTAAATCAGGCTATGAGAAAATTAATATTTCAGTTGATGAAAGCTCATATTTACTTGGTTACTCAAAAAGAAAAACTTTTATGAATATTCATATTCCTTTTTTGAGAAATTCTTTATTGTTTGTTGGAATATTAGTCTCTTTAGAAATAATAAGAGAACTACCAATTACTCTCATTTTAAGACCTTTTAATTTTGAAACTTTTGCAACAACAGCTTATATCTCTGCATCAGAGGATTTACTTGAGGCTGCGGCGGTACCTTCATTATTTTTGATTTTGATTGCAACTTTCTTCATAATTGTTACATCTAAATATATCTTAAGAGATAATAATGAATAAAAATTTTTTTGAAGTTAAAAATGTTGATTTTAAAATAGGTAACAAAACTAAAGTTAAAAATGTTACCTTTGCAATTGAAAATCAAGGCGATGTAATATGTCTTTTAGGCCCTTCAGGAATTGGAAAAACCACAATATTAAGAACAATTGCGGGCCTTGAAAAATTAAAAAAAGGGTCAATCATATTAAATGGAAAAACCTTATCCTCTGAAAATATTAATTTAGAGCCAGAGGACAGAAATGTTTCACTTGCTTTTCAAGATAACAGCTTATTCCCACATTACACTATTGAAAAAAATATTTCGCTTGGTTCTGAAAGAAATAAGGAAAAAAAAGAGAAAAAAATTAGTTTAAAGGAAATAGTAGATTTATTAGATATATTTCACATACTTAATAAATATCCTCATGAGGTAAGTGCTGGTGAAGCCCAAAGAGCCTCATTAGCAAGATCATTAATAATGCAACCAGACTTGTTGTTACTTGATGAGCCATTATCAAATGTAGATCAAAGTTTTAAAGAAGAAATTCAAGTAAGATTAAAAAAAATTTTAAATAAATTAAAGATTACAACAATCATTGTTACACATGACTCTTATGAGGCATTTTATTTAGGATCTAAATGCGGAATAATTTTAAATCAAGAACTGAAACAATTTGATGATCCTTACAAGGTTTATCATCTTCCTAATTCAATAGAAGTAGTCAATTTTTTAAATAGAGGGATATTAATACCTGCTAAAGTTACAGGAAAAAATACTTTAGAAAATTGGGACTTAGGAACAATTGAAGGAAATTTTATAAAAGAATATCCTAAAGGTTCAAATGTACAATTACTGCTGCAGCCAGAAGATTTAGAACATGATGATCAAAGTAATTTAAAACTCGAAGTAGTTGATAGAAAATTTAGAGGAACAAATTTTATTTATACTTTAAAAACACCAAGTAACACTATGATACCTGTATTTGTTCATTCACATCACATCCATCAACATGAAGTTGATGAAAAATTTGGCATTAAAAGACCAATTCATATTGATCATATAGTCTGCTTCTAATAAAAGTTTCTTATAAATGAAAAGCAATCTTACAGTTTTTTTTAAAGGTGTTATTGATGTAAGCCCATTAATGATACCTGTTGTTCCATTTGGTCTTATTTTTGGAGTTTTAGCTATTGATATTGGGTTTAGTCCTCTAGAAACAATGAGTATGTCACTGATAATTTTTGGAGGAGCATCACAAATAGTTTTATTACAGTTATTTTCTGGTGGCGCTTCATCTTTAGTAATAATTAGTTCTGTTGGAGCTGTAAATTCTAGACATTTGCTTTATGGTGCAGTTGTTTCTGAGCATTTATCTGATTTAAAATTAATCTGGAAAATTATTGTATCATATTTTTTGATTGATCAAGCCTTTGCAAGGTCAAATGAATATTTAAAAAATAATAATCAAAAAAATAAATATTTTCATTTAATTGGAGGAGGAGCTACCTGTTGGATTGTATGGCAAACTACAACTTTTTTTGGGATTATTTTAGGTTCAGCTATACCAGAAAAACTAGGGTTAAGCTTTGCAGTTCCATTAACTTTTTTAGCATTATTAGTTAATGATTTTAGGAAACTGGTTAACGTAATTGTAATATTCATTTCAGGTCTAGTAGCAACATTTGGATTCAATCTTATTCCTTATAAAGCCTATGTAATTGTTGCAGCATTAGTAGGTTTATTTATTGCGATGATTTTAACAAAATCGATTAAAAAAGATGAGTGATTGGGTGCTAATTATTTGCTGTGGATTTATTACTTTTTTAACAAGGTTTTCAATGATCGCATTGTTAAAAAAAGAGATGTTCAATGATAGAATTAGAGAAGTTTTATCTTTTGTGCCCTCAGCTATTTTTCCAGCAATTATATTTCCTGCAATTTTTTTAGACAATTCAGGATCATTACAATTTGAAGATAATCCTAAGATTTTAGCATCAATAATTGCTGTAATTATAGGTATATTAAGTAAAAATATTTTAGCCACAATTGTTGGTGGTTTATCTACATATTGGTTTTTAATTTTTATATAGGTATCAAAATCTTAAACGAAAGATGTTTCTTTAAAAACTAATTTATTATAATCTTAAATTAATGAGTTTATTAAAGGACACTTTTGGAAGAAAATTTCCTTATATGCGATTATCAATTACTGACGTCTGTAATTTTAAATGCGGATATTGTTTACCTAATGGTTACGAGGTAAATAAAAGTGATAATAGAAAATTTCTTCATTTAGATGAAATAAAACGTTTAGCAAAAGTATTTTCAAAATTAAGTGTAAGTAAAATCAGACTTACGGGAGGAGAGCCGACTGTTAGAAAAGATTTGCCTGAAATTATAAAAATTTTAAAGAATGAATCAGGAATTAAAAAAGTTGTAATAACAACTAATGGTTATCATTTAGATAAGAAAATAAAAATGTTATTAGATAGTGGCTTGAATGGTATCAATATCAGTATTGATAGCCTTGATAGAGATACTTTTAAAAAAATAACAGGTCATGACCGATTACCTGAAATTTTGAGAGGAATTAAAGTTTTACAAAATTTAAATTTCAATAATATCAAAATAAATGCTGTCCTTTTGAATGGTGTAAATGCTTCTGAAAAAGATTTTGATTCTTGGGGAGAATTTATAAAAATCAATAAAGTAGATTTTAGATACATAGAACTTATGCAAACAGGTAATAATTTAGAATATTTTAAAAAATATCATGTTTCATCTAAAATTTTTAAAGAATACTTAAATAAGAATAATTGGATTTATCAAACCTTAGTTAAAGATGCTGGTCCTTCATTAAATTATATTAACCCAGAATTTAAAGGTAAGTTTGGAATTATTGCGCCATATTCCAAAGATTTTTGTAGAAGCTGTAATCGTTTAAGAATTACATCAAGGGGCGATTTAAGATTATGTTTATTTGGAAATACAGGGATTAGTATTAGACATTTATTGCAAAAAGATGATCAACTTGAAGAATTGCAAGACCTTATGCTTGGTCAAATGAAATTTAAGAAAGAATCTCATTATTTAGAACTTGGAAAAACTGGTATAACAAATAATTTATCTTCAATAGGTGGTTAATGACAAAACTTAAAGTTATAAATCAAGAAGGACTTAAAGATTGGGTAAAAGAAATTTTTAAAAAAAATTCTTTTAACATGGTTGATGTTTCATCTAAAAAGGAAACATTTCGTAGAGCATTAGCTTCAGGAAAAATTTATGTTGGAAAAGAAGTTTTTGATTTAATTAAACATAAAAAAATGCCCAAAGGAGATCCTATTATGTTAGCTGAAATTTCAGCTGTATTAGGAGTAAAAAAAACAAGTGAGTTAATTCCATTATGTCATCCACTACCTCTTGATCATATTGCAACCAAAACAATCATGAATGAAATTGATCAATCACTAGAGGTTTTTTGTGTAGTTTCAGCATTTGCAAAAACTGGTGTTGAAATGGAAGCCATAATGGGTGTTAATACTGCTTTAATTACTATTTATGATTTAAGCAAAATAGTAAATCAAAATTTGAAAATTGATAATGTTAAATTGTTAATCAAAGAAGGTGGAAAAACTGGATTATGGACTAATCCAGATGGATTGCCTAAGTTTTTAAAAGATATATTTTAATTTAAAATGTCTGTTTATCTTAGTACTCAAAAAATAATTCATGATTGGATTGATTATAACGATCATATGAATGTTTCATATTATCTATTAATATTTGATAAATATGGTGCAGATATTTTAAATAATATTTTTCAAATGGGAGAACAATCTGCAAAAATAACTAAGAAAAGTACAATGATTGTAGAATCTCATATTACATATAATCAAGAGCTTCAACTTAATGATGAAGTAGATATCAATTGTGTTTATTTTGATCATGATAAAAAACGACTTCAGTATAAGATGGAAATGATACATAAAGAAAAAAAATTTCTGGCTTCAACCATTGAAATTCTAGCTTTATATGTAGATCTTAATGAAAGAAAGGTTGCTGAATTCGAAGATGAAAAAATTAAAATAATGGATAAATTTATTAATAAAAATACATCTCATTTTAAAAATGAAAACTTGAAATTTTCATCAAAATTAAAAAAATGAAAATCAAATTAGAATTATTTGGTGCTAGTAGAGATTTTAGTGAGAAAGATCACTTAAATCTTAAATTACAAAATAAAGCCTCAATAGATGACCTAAGAAATGAAATTATCAAATATATTGATAATAAATTTAGTGGGAATGAGAACTTTATTAAAGTAGTAAAATCTTCTGCCTTTTGTTCTGAAAATAATGAAATAATTAGCGACAATTATAAAATCACAAAAGATCAAAAGATTGGTATTATACCACCTATTGGAGGAGGTTAATGCTTCATACAAAAATAATAAATTCTAAAAAATATAAAATACTCACTTCAAACGCTGAAAAATTTATTACACACCCCAAGTTTGGAGCATCAATTTATTTTTTAGGGACCGTTAGAAATATTAATAATAATAAAACTGTGACTGGAGTCACATATGATAGTCATGATGAGATGGTGATTAAAAGCTTTGAGGAAATTTATAATGAAGCAGAACAAAAGTTTGATATTAAAGATAAAGCTGTGTTTATTGAGCATGCCAAAGGGTATTTAGAATTAGGTGAGATAAGCATAATAATTGCAGTTGCTTGCAAGCATCGAAATCAAGCATACTTACTATCAAGATATGTTATTGAAGAAATAAAAAAAAGATCTCCAATTTGGAAAAAAGAACATTATGAAAACGAAGAAAGTGAATGGTTAAAAGGAAATCCTATTTTAGGCACCTAATTTTAAATTTTTAGAAATATTTTCCTCTATTGATATTGGTTTTTTTAGATTTAAATTATTCATTATTTCAACATATTCATCAACACTTTCTACTTGTAACCTTGGATTATATTTTTTTTCCTTTCCAATTGTACTAACTTTTTCACCTTTGTAATCATGTGCAGGGTAAAGTAAAGTTTCATCTGGTAATTTTAAAAGTTTATTAAAAATTGAATTATAAGCATCTTTTGCATTTCCATTTTGAAAATCTGTTCTACCAGTTCCATTAATTAATAATGTATCTCCTGAAAAAAGATAATTATTCATTAAGAAACTGTAACTATCTGAAGTATGTCCAGGAGTGTAAATGGCTCTAATTTTTAAATTATCCAAATTTATATATTCGTCATCTTTAACTTTAATTTCTACCATTTCAGCTGGGGTATGATCACCCATAATTGTAGAGCATTTAGTAATATCTTTAAGTTTAGATGCGCCAGTTACATGATCTGCATGAATATGTGTGTCTATAACTTTAACTAGTTTTAAATCTAATTCTTTTAACAATTTTATATATTCACCTACATTTTCTATTACTGGGTCAATTATTATAGCTTCCCGGCCTTTAGCAGATGAAATAATATAAGTATAAGTCGATGATTTTGTATCAAAAACTTGTTTAAAAATCATAGCTTAAATTATCACATGTACTTGTTAATTTAAATCAAATATCCACCTAATATAAATAAGTTTTATGATAGCAACTGCAATTAATTGGTCTTGTGCACATACTTGGAAAAGGAGTGCGCGAAATACTGCTTGGTGTGTATTAGGTTGTGCAATCGGGGATTTTGGAACAATATTATATTTTCAATTAACTGAAATTTCTTTTCCAGTATTAGGAATAATGATTTTAGCAATTATAAATGGTTTAATTACAAGTATTATTTTAGAAACAATAATTTTAATAATGCAAAAAATAAAATTAGTTAACGCTTTTAAAACTGCTTTAGGTATGAGTTTGATCTCTATGATTAGTATGGAAATAATGATGAATTTTACTGACTACATTTTAACTGGTGGTGCTATACTTACTTGGTGGGTAATTCCTATTATGTTAATAGTAGGTTTTTTAACTCCTTGGCCTTATAATTATTGGAGATTGAAGAAATATGGCATCAACTGTCATTAAAAATTGGGACAATAAAACATGGTTGTCCTCTAAGGATTACATAAAAAAATTTAATTCATTTTTAGCAAAGAATATCAAAATACACTCTAAATCTGAAATTTTAGATATTGGATGTGGTCGAGGAAAAATTTTAGGTAATTTGAGCACAAAACTAAAACTTAAAAATAAACCTTTAGGTATTGATTTAATTAATCACAATGACAAAGATAAAAGAATTAAATTTAAAAAGATTAATGCATTAAATTTTTTTTTAAATAATAAAAAGAAATTTGATTTAATATTAATTAAGCAAACAATTCATTTACTTAAATTAAGCGAAATTAAAAAGTTTTTGTATTTATCTAAAAAAAATTTAACTCCTAAAGGAAAAATTTTTATATTTTCTTTAGATACAAATAAAAATGAAATACCTACTTTTAAGCTAATGAAAAGAAAACTTTCAAAATCTCTCGCACGAGATAAAAAGATATTAAATTTGATTATTAGATCAAATATTCAAATAACTAAAAAAAAATTTTCTTATAAAGTAAAAATATCAAAAAAAAAATACTTAGATATGATAAAAAATAGATATATATCTACTTTATTAACTTTAAAAAAAAAAGAGTTGCTAGAAGGCTTGAAGGAGATAAACCTTAAATACAAAAAAAAAATTGAATTTAAAGATAAGTTAATTTGTATAATTTTATAAGATTTTTTTTAGTAAATTTTCCTTAAATAATAGCTTGTGAATGATGACTGCAGATATATGTAAAACAATTAAAGCTATGAGAGTATAATTTCCAATTATATGAATTTCATAAAAAAGTTCAGCTAAATCAAAGTTATCTTTAATTTCTAAATTAAAAAAAAATAAATCAAGTATTTCTCCACTATATAATTTTTTGAGAGCCCCAGAAACAGTTATTACTAAAATTGATAAATATAAAAGCAAATGATTTAATTTTGCCATAAATCTTTGTCCAACAAAAATACTATTTTTCAAAGCTGGCGTAGGGTTAAAAAGTTTAAAAATTAATCTTAATATTGTTAAATAAAAAATACTTAAACCAATAGTTACATGAATATTTTCAATAAAAAATCGTTTATTACTAAAATCCAGATCAACTAGATAAAAACCTAATGGTATTTGTATAAATAGAACTGCGGCACTTATCCAATGAAATATTTTGGATATTAATCCATATTCTGTTAGGTTATTTGTTAATCTCATATGTTACGGAATTATACCATATATATTTTAAAATATATTTGCTTTACATTTGTTATTTTGACCTTTTCATTCTCTGCAAATTCAGAACCTTCGGTTGAAGAAATTATTAAAGGAAGAAAAGCATTATTTAGTAAAAACTATAGCATTGCTAAAAGAGTACAATCTCTTGCATCAAAAGGAGATTTTGAAAACTCTAAAAGCTTAATGCTTGAAATGAGTGAAAATTATAAAATTTTAATTGAATATTTTCCTGATAACACAAAAGAAGGTTTTAAAACTGAGGCTTTACCATCTATATGGGAAAATAAAGATGAGTTTAATAATTTGATGAAAAAATCCTCTACTGACATGATTGAACTTGCTAAAGTTATAGAGTCCAGCGATGATATTAGAGCTACCTTACAAAAATTTATGTGGAGCAATTGTAAAGCTTGTCATAGTAAATTTAGAGCTCCTCATTAAATTATCAATTGATTTAATAATTAATATATATAAGCTAATATCATGAATTATATAAGTGGTCTAATTAACTTAATTGTGAGCTTAATTGTTTCTACAATTATAATTTATGCAATTAATTTTGCAGCTGGTTTTGCTGGAGCTGATTACTCTTTTTCTAATGGTGAAGTTTTTGTAATGTGGATTTTAATGGCAATCTTGGTCAACAATTGCTTTAAAAGATAATACTTCTTAGAATGAGAAATTCAGTAAAGACTGACGACGCTATCTTTAATTTCTTTAAACAAATCTGTGATGAAAAAGATGATCAAAAATGCATTGCATTAGGAAATAATTGGATAAAAGCTATGGAAACTAATTTAGCGACCATGGAAGCAAACTTAGATGAAAAAGATAAGTTTAAACATATAGAAGATATTCAAAATAATCGAAATCACCTTAATGAACTTAAAGATAAAAGTTCAACTGAATGGAGAGAATACGCAACCAAATGTATGATTGAAATTATGGAGAACAAAGTATAAAAACTCTTCAAAGGGGTGTCATAACAGACTGAGATCAAACCCTAAGAACCTGTCCGGTAATTCAGAAAGGGAGAATAATGGATAAAACATACTTAATAAGCCAATCAACATCATTATCATTAGTAATTATAATTAGTTTAATTTTTGCTGCTCTAGGTGTTTATAATTCTAAAAAACATCAAGGCATTAACAATTATTTAACTGCTAATAGAAACATAGGTTTATTTTCATTATCGACAAGCCTTGTAGCCTCTGCATTGGGTGCTTGGATTTTATTTGGTCCAGCTTCTGCTGCTTCATGGGGTGGCATTGGTGCAGTAATTGGCTATTCACTTGGAACAGCTTTTCCTATGATTTTTTTGATCTATCTTGGAAAAAAAATAAGAAATGAATTTCCAAAAGGATCATCACTAATTGAATTTATGAGAAAAAAATTTGGAAAAAGTTTATTCAAATTAGTTTTATTAATGACAATTTTTTATATGTTTATCTTTTTATGTGCTGAAGTTACTGCAGTAGCTGTTTTGATAAACTATATATCTGGAACTGAACTTTGGATTACAGCATTAATAGTCCTTTTGGCAACTTTATCTTATACATTATATGGTGGTTTAAGAGCTTCTATTTTTACCGACAATATACAAATGATTACAATAGGAATTCTTTTATTAATTTCTGTGTTTTATATAATTTCATTCTCAAGTAACGAGTTTTCTTTTAATTTTGTTGAACAAAAAAAACCACAATTATTAAGCGCATCTTATGTTCCTAGTTATACAGCAGGATTAACTTTTTTTATTGCTGTTGCTGCAACTAATTTGTTTCATCAGGGAAATTGGCAAAGAGTTTATGCTGCAAAAGATTATAGAACTCTTAAAAAAAGTTTAATCATCTCTTTTTTGATTATTATACCTATTGTTTTTTTTATGGGTTTTGCAGGAATGGTTTCTTTTTCGATAGACTCAAGTAATAGACCCGACCTTGGGTTTTTTACTTTATTGTTGAAAGAACAATCTGAATTATTATCAATAATAATAGTTATACTTGGATTGGCATTGACTATTTCTACTGTAGATACATTGGTAAACGCTATTTCAAGCTTGTTTGTTGTAGACGGTAAAGCAACATTTAATTTAGATAAAAAAACCAATTATTTAAAATTATCAAAATATTTTATTATTTTTTTATCATTAATTGCTTTTTTTATTGCATCAAAGGGATTTGATATCTTATACCTATTTTTATTAGCTGACTTGTTTTGTTGTGCTTTTGTTTTAACTGTTTTCTATAGTTTTTATAATAAGAGGATTAATGAAAAAAATGCATATATTTCTATAATAATTGGTTTAATTTCTGGGATTATGATTTTTCCTTTTCCAGATTTTTCAAAAAGCATGTTAATAGGAGTCTTAGTACCCACAGAAGTATTTAGTCCTTTTGTTTCTCAATCTTTATTATTTCTATCTTTTTTAACTGCAACTTTTTTGCCAGCAGTTTTTTTAAAAATAAAATTTATAAGTTCTAAATTGAGGATTTTATAGCTTCATAAATGAGGTTTTTAGTCGTCTCACCTAGACTTCTATAAACTTCCTCATTATTTTTGAAAATTAATAGGGTTGTTTGATATTGGACATTAAATAAATCAGCTATGTTTTTGTCTGTTACGTCAAAAGAAAAATATTCAATATTATCAAATTTAATATCATTTAATTTACCGTCAATTTTGGCTTCCTTCAAAATTTTCATTTGCCCTGCACAAGATGAACAATATTTAATCCAAGAACTAATAACCACAACCTTACCGTCTAATTGAGCTTTATCGAACAACTCCTTATTAAAAGTTGTTTCTTTTTCCATTGTATTGGCACTAAATGCAATTATACAAAAAGTGAATATTAAAATTTTTTTCATTAATAAAGATAATATTAGATAGAATTATAATTCGTTGTAATATAACAAATTGTCTCTATATATTCTCTGATTATATGTCGGAAAATCAGATAAGCATTAATAATTTATCAAAAGTTTATGATAATGGTTTTGATGCTCTTAAAAGAATTAATCTCGAGGTTAAACAAGGTGAAATTCTTGCAATGCTTGGACCAAATGGTGCTGGAAAGACAACTTTAATTAGTATTATTTGTGGGATTGTTACTCCCTCATCTGGCACTGTTACTGTAGATAGCTTTGATATAATTAAAGATTATCGTGAAACAAGGTCTAGAATAGGAATGGTTCCTCAAGAATTAAATTTAGAGTCTTTTGAAACAGTTTTTGATACTGTATCATATTCAAGAGGTTTATATGGCAAATCTCCAAAACCAGAACATATAGAAAAAATTTTAAAAGATCTAAGTTTATGGGATAAAAAGGATCAAAGATTAAAACAATTGTCAGGTGGAATGAAAAGAAGAGTTTTAATTGCTAAAGCCTTATCTCATGAACCAAAAATATTATTTTTAGATGAGCCAACAGCTGGAGTAGATGTTGAACTTAGAAGAGACATGTGGATGGTTGTTGATGATCTTAGAAAAACTGGAGTAACTATTATTTTAACTACCCATTATATTGAGGAAGCAGAAGCTATTGCTGATCGTGTTGCAGTAATTAATCAAGGTGAAATTATAGTCGTCGAGGATAAAAAAGAACTAATTAAAAAAATGGGTCATAAAAAATTAAATATTGAATTACAGGAAAAAATTACTGAAATTCCAAAAGATTTAGCAAAATATAATCTTGAAATAGATGATGAACATATGTCTTTAATCTATACTTATAATGTTGGAACCGAAAAAACTGGTATTACTAATTTGTTGCAAGATTTAAAAGATACCGGTTTAAAATTAAGAGATTTAAAAACAGAACAAAGTAATCTGGAGAAAATATTTGTTAATTTAGTTAAGGAGAATAATGAAATTTAATTATTATGGTTTTAAAGCCATATATTTTCATGAGATGAATAGATTTTATAGAACAGTTGGTCAGTCTCTTCTCTCACCAGTAATATCTACATCACTATATTTTGTTGTATTTGGTTCAGTAATTGGTGGTTATATTCAAAAAATCGACGGCGTAAGTTATGGTTCATATATCGTTCCAGGTTTATTAATGCTAACATTACTTACACAATCAATAAGTAACACCTCGTTCGGAATTTTTTTTCCAAAATTTAATGGAACTATTAATGAGATTTTAGCAGCACCTATTTCCACACTTGAAACAGTTTTAGCTTTTGTTGGAGCAGGGGCTACCAAAACTTTAATTGTTGGTGCTGTAATCTATGCAACAGCTTCATTTTTTGCTGAAGTAACTGTCATGCATCCAATGTTAATGATATTTTTATTAGTTTTGGTTTCTTTTACTTTTGCATTATTTGGTTTTTTAATTGGTGTTGTTAGTAAAAACTTTGAACAAATGTCTATAATTCCATCATTGGTTATTACACCAATGGTATTTTTAGGAGGAAGCTTATACAGCTTAGATATGTTGCCACCATTTTGGCAAACTATTTCATATTTCAATCCAGTAGTTTATTTAATTGATGGCTTAAGATTTTCATTTTATGGAATATCGGATTTTAATATTTGGATAAGTGTAGGATCCATGGTTTCCTTTTTAATAATCTGTGTGATTTCTGTCTCAATATTATTAAAAAAAGGTTATAATATTAAATCTTAAATTTTTTTTTCAATTATTTTTAGAATAATTTAACCAATTATTTATGATCAAAAAGTAATTGAGAGTCATACCGTTAAGAGGTTTTTTTATTTGTCTAATGATTGGATTACCGTTTTTATATATTTGAGTATCAATAAGTTTTTCATTATTTTGCCAATCATTTTGATATTGGAACATCTTTTTTGGGTTTGCGTTTATCTTTTTAAATTTATGAAAAGTCTCTGAAAATTCTGAACATCCTCTCCTTTTTTCTAATTTGTAATTGCTTGCAAAATTTATATCTAAAACATGTTTCAAGTTTTTCGAAACAAATTCTAATTCATCAACACTATCACAATAGATATATCCTCTGTAATTTTTTTCTTCAGGATTAATTCGACATTTCATTTCAAAATTATCTAATAAGCTCAAATTATTAAATATGATAGATAATTTGATTAGATCATATACCTTTTGAATATGAAGAACTATTTTAAAACAGGAAAAACAATCTTTTGAGATTGTTTTATATTTTTTGAAAATTTTCATATGTCTTTCACAGTTTAAATCTTTTCTATTATGAATAAATAACTGGTGCTCTCTAAAACCAAAATCAGACATAAAATTTGAGGTTATTATTTTAGATTTTGAAATTAAATCCAAGATTTCACTATCATCTATTTTTTTTGAAAGATCAAAATCAAATTTTATTTTTTGTAATTCATGATTTGCTTTAGATAATGAATCTTTTTTTCCTTTAATATCGATATGATTTAGTATCTTAATAATATTTTCCTGAGCTCTTTTATTATTTTCATCAATATCTAGAACTTTAATTAAATTTTCATAAGAATCTTTTAATCTACCTAAATCATATAGAGCTATAGCAAGATTAAAATAAGCAGGTCCAAAATTTTTATCTAAAGTAATTGCTTTTTTAAAATTAATTATTGCAGTGTCCCAATCTTTTAAATTTAGATTTATAAATCCAACTAAATTAAGATACACTGAACTTTCTTGTAATTTAGCCTCTCGTTCACTATGTTTTTTTGCTAACTTTAATGCGTCAGAAAACAAATTATTTTTCAAAAATTTTTCAATCTCTTGAAATAATTTTGTAATAATAAACTCTTGATTCATGCTTTAAAAATAAGAACAATTTTAAGATGATGCAATCTTTTTTTCAGGATTATAAATTAGATATCCCAGAGGGATTGGGGAATATTAAACTTTTTTAATAGCTGTTTTAAAATTGATCAGATTCCGTAGAACCTTCCATTGCGGTTGTTGAGCTTTTTCCTGAGCTTATTGTATTTGAAACTGCATCAAAATACGAAGTGCCAACTTCCCTTTGATGTTTAACACTAGTATAACCATCTTTTTCTCTAGCAAACTCTTGTTGTTGAATTTTAGAATAAGCCGTCATACCTTCTTTTTTATATTTATCAGCTAGCTCAAATATAGCAATGTTTTGAGTATGGAAACCTGCAAGTGTTATAAATTGAAATTTATAACCCATTTTGCCAATTTCTTTTTGAAAAGAAGCTATCTCTTTATCTGATAGATGTTTCTTCCAATTAAATGATGGTGAACAATTATACGCTAGAAGTTTTCCAGGAAATTTTTGGTGGATAGCATCTGCAAATTTTTTTGCTTCTTCAATATTCGGTGTAGCAGTTTCACACCAAATTAAATCAGAATATGGTGCATATGCTAATCCTCTTGAAATTGCTTGATCAATTCCAGCTTTTACATAATAGAAACCTTCTGGAGATCTTTCACCAGTTAAAAATGGTTTATCATTTTCATCATGATCATTTGTTATTAATTTCGCAGCATTTGCATCTGTTCTTGCTAATATTATAAGAGGTACGTCTGCTATATCTGCTGCTAATCTTGCAGCTTTGAGATTTTTAATCATTGTTCCAGTAGGGACTAAAACTTTTCCACCCATATGACCACATTTTTTTTCACTAGCTAATTGATCCTCAAAATGTACCCCTGCTGCTCCTGCTCTTATAAATTTTTTTGAAAGTTCAAATACATTCAATGGTCCACCGAATCCAGCTTCTCCATCAGCTACAATAGGCAACATATAATCAACCTGATTTTCTTTTTTCATATCACCATCAGTAATTTCCATATGTTGAATTTGATCTGCTCTAATAAGAGCGTTATTCATTGACTCAACCAATTTTGGTGCACTATCATATGGGTATAACGATTGATCTGGATACATTTCACCTGCACTATTTGCATCAGCTGCTACTTGCCAACCACTTAAATAAATTGCTTTTAATCCAGCTTTTGCATGTTGTACGGCGTGATTTCCTGACAATGATCCAAGAGTACTAACATATGATTCTGAATTAAGTAATTTCCACAATTTCATAGATTGATGTTTAGATAGTGAGTGTTCAATTTTTATAGACCCCCTAAGTCTTTCAACATCTTCTGTAATATAATCTCTTTTTATTCCCGCAAATCTTTTTAAATCATAAGAGATATTTTCTGCGCTCATTAATTTTGTCCTGAATTCTTAAAAATTTTAGTTTGAAATGACTTGAGTTGAATGAATTTGATTATTGCGAGTCGTTAATAGTCTCAATTAAATCTTTCATTCCACTCGAACCCCAATCACAATGATCATCTCTCATATAGATACCTCTGCTGTAATGTTTTGCTAGATCTTCGTTTCTTATGATTTGAGCTTCATTTTCAGTGTTTTTTAATTTTTCTTCCATATAGAACTTATATTTTACAGAATTTACAAAATCTACAAAAAACGTTAAAAACCTTTGTAAAGAACAAAAAATTATTGTAAAAATAAATTTACAAAATTTACAAATAGTAAAAATGAGTCAAATAGATTTAAAAATAGGTCCAAAAATTAAGTCTTTTAGAAGACAACTTGGCCTTCAAGCTAACAAATTGGCAGAAGATTTGAGCATATCTCCTAGTTATTTAAATCTTATTGAGAGTGGAAAACGAAAAATTGATGGAGATTTACTTTTAAAAGTTTGCGAAAAATTAAATATCGAATTATCTGACCTCACATCTAAAACTGATATCAATCTTCAGAATACAATTTCTGAAATTTTAGATGATAATCTGTTTGAAGATTTAGATATTTTGGGACCTGAGGTAAAAGATTTAGTTAGTACCAATCCAAAAATTGGAAAAGCAATTGTTAGATTGGGGGATATCTTAAAAAAAAAAGACCACGAATTAATTAATAAAATTGAAAAAATTTCTGGAAAAATTGTAGATAATAGAAAAAATTCTTTTCCAGGAGAAGTTATATCTGATTTTTTACAAGATAATAAAAATTATTTTCCAAAATTAGAAGAATTTGCAAATAAAGTTTTCGATAAAATTCAAAAAAATAATCGTACAAGATATATAGCTCTCTGTGAATATTTGTATTCAGAATATTCAATTAAAGTTAAGGATGTCATTCCAGATGAAAATAAACCGTTTTCAAAGATATATATTAAAAATAAAAAAGAATTATTATTAAGCGACTATAGTTCGCTTGAAACAAAAAAATTACATGCTGCAGCTCAAATTGCACAAGAGGGAGCTAATAAAGAAATTGAAGATTATCTTTTAAAATTTAGTTTTCCTTCAGAAGAATCTAAAAAATTAACAAAACTTGCTTTATTAAATTATTGTGGTGCAGCCATTTTGATGCCTTATAAATTATTTCATTCAGAGTGTAAAAAACTAAAATATGATTTAGAACTTCTTCAAAATACTTTTGCAACTTCATTTGAACAAGTCACACATAGGGTTACGTGTCTTCAAGATCCAAAACTTCCTGGAATTCCATTTCACTTTTTAAGAGTTGATATGGCAGGTAATATCTCAAAAAGGTTTTCTTTATCTGGTATAGACATTCCAAGATATGGAGGAGCTTGCCCAAGATGGAATGTTTATTCTGCGTTCACAAGACCTGGTGTTATCCAGGCAGCTGTAAGTAAAATGAATAATGGTGAAAAATATGTTTGTATTGCTAGAACAGTTGAAAAAGGCATTGGACGTTTTGGTCAGGCTAAAAGTGTTTTGTCTATAGGTCTTGGTTGTGAAGCAAAATATGCCAAAGAATTTGTATATACAGAAAATGTGAATATTAACGATAAGTCTGCTGAAATTCCAATTGGAGTTTCTTGTAGAACATGTGACAGATTAGATTGTTCACAAAGAGCATTTCCACCTTTACATAAAAAATTTGATGTAGATTTAAACTCAAGAGGTGTTTCAGTTTATGTCAATGATAATGATACGTAGATTATGATAAAATATATTTTGCCTGCTGTTATTGTTTTTTTAATAGTATTATTTTGGGAAAAAATAACAGAATTTGTCCAAAAAAAATTTAAGATTAAATTAAATTACATAGTTGTAAGTTCAATCTTAACACTTATTGTGATTGTCCTATTGCTCCTAAATTACTAGGATTAATTGTGAATAATGATATTAAAAACTCTAAATATGAGGGATTCGATGGTGTTTACGCGTTTAAAAATGCCAATAATATATTAGGGTTTGTGAGATTTAATGAAAATTATCAAGTGGAATATATTTCTGTTTATCCAATTATTAGACACCAAGGAATAGCCATAAAGTTACTACAATTAGCAAAACACAAAAAAAAAAACGAATTAATTCTTCAAGATCCAATCAACTATATAGGGTTAGAAATATTAATTTCATTGAATCAATGGAAATAAATCTATTATTTTTTTTTACAGTTATTCCTGCAATTGTTTTGTACGGAATTGCTAAATCAGGGTTAGGCGGATCTATGACACTCATTTCAATTCCATTAATGACAATAGTAATGCCATTGAATCAAGCACTAGGTGTAATTTTACCTATCCTAATATTTTCTGACGTAATTGCGACCTATAAGTATAGAAAAGAATTTGAGTTAGAAACTTTAAAAGTAATGGTTCCATTCGCTGCATTAGGAATAATAATTGGATCATTTACTTTCTCATTTTTTTCAGAAGAATTATTAAAATTTTTGATTGGTTTAATGGGCTTTATGTTTGCAGGTCATTATTTTATATTCAAAACAAATAAAGATAACCAATCTAAAAAAAATTTTATTAAAGGAGGAATTTGTTCAACCATAGCAGGATTTACAAGTTTTTGTGTTCATGCAGGTGGAACTCCAGTGAGTATCTACTTGTTACCTCTCAGAATGAAAAAAGAAATTTATATAGGTACAAGAATAA
>CACAIR010000005.1 GCA_902532565.1 uncultured Pelagibacteraceae bacterium
TTTTTTTCCTAATTTTTTTATTTTTTTTCTTAGTGGACTTACTTTTTACTTTTTTTTTATTTTTTTTTTGTGGCATGTTAAATTATTTATATTAAACTTTACCCATCTTATTTAAAATTTTCCAGCTTTTAGAATCTATTGGCATCACAGATAGTCTACTTTGCTTTATAAGAGATAAATGGCTTAATTCCTTTACTTTTTTAATTTCTTCCAGAGTTATAGATTTATTAAGTTTTTTTATGAATTTAACTGTTACAGCAACAAAACGTCCAGTTTTGTCAGTTTTATCAAGATAAGCTTCTTTTATAACTTCTACAATACCTACAATTTCTTTACCTATGTTTGAGTGATAAAAAAAACACAGATCACCTATTCTCATAGATTTCAAATTTTTAGCTGCCTGGTAATTTCTGACACCATCCCAAGTAGCACCTTTAGAACCTGTTTTTTTTTGTTGATCAATTGACCAAACGTCTGGTTCTGATTTCATTAACCAGTATTTCATATTTTTTTTTTTAAACTTAAAAAATATTTTTTGCTTATTTTTTTGCATTCCTTTTTAAGATCTGAAATTGATATTTTAATTTTGGTTTTTTTAACAATTTTATTATTATTTAAATAAAATGAGTCTTTATTAAAATTAAATCTATCATAATTTTTAATCTTGCATGTGTAAGGATTATAAAAGTTCAACCATTGAACAATATCGTCTAAATATATTTTTTTTCCTATTGATAAATTATAAATTCCGTTAGCATTTATTTTAATTAGTTTCGAAATTAATTGACCAAGTTTTTTTGATGAAACAAAATCTTTAAAAATATCCTTATTTTTTATAATAAAACCCTTTTTTATATTTTTAAAAAAAATATCTATAAATGTATTATGTAGTTTTTTATTTGATTTTTTTTTTGTAATACCTATTACATTTGAAATTCTAAGCACCAGAAGTCTGTTATTTAATATTTTTTTAAGTTTATTTTCTGTGATTAATTTATTTTTTGAATAATTACACATCGGTTTAATCTTATCCGTTTCCTTACAATTTTTTTTTGGTTCGTAAACTTTTCTTGTACTTAGAAAAATATAAGATGAATCCAGTCTAATTATTTTTTTTGCAATTTTATAATCGAAATCATAAGCAGAATTATATCGTGAACTTATATATTTTTTGTTAGATGAGCAGTTTATTATATATTTGAAACTTGAGAAATATAATGAATTTTTTTTAATTAATTCAGAATAGCCTTTAATAGATATTGAAAAATTTTTATCGAGATATTCTTTTAAAAATTGTGTGATCCTGCTATTTTTTCCTATTATTAAAATTTTCATTTACGTAATTCAATTTTTTAAAATATATTAATTAAAAAATTTATATATAAAATTCATAAATGAACATTCTTATTTGGTCGCCTTTTTTACAAAAAGTTGGCACTACTTCAAATGTTTGTAATTTAATTAATGCAAACACTAAGTATTATAAACAGGAACTAAATTCAATTGATTTGATAAATGTTTTTGGGGAATGGGATGAATACGATTTTGATAATAAAAAAGTAAATAAAATTAAATTATTAAATTTTAATTTTTTAAACAAAATAAAAAAAAGTGGTTTTTTTAGAAGCAGAATTTTTACATTTTTAATTATAATTTTATGTTTTGTTCCTTTAATTCAACTTATGAAAAGAAAAAATTATGACTTTTTTTTTATACATTTGATAACATTTTTGCCGATATTTTTAGCAAGGTTTCTTAATAATAAAATTAAAATAATACTTCACATATCAGGGTTTCCTAAATTAACTTTTTTTAGGTCATATTTTTGGAAAAATAACCAAAAATATATTTATAAGGTAATATGCCCTTCTATTGAAACTCGAAATCTTTTAATTGAAAAAAACATTTTTGAAAAAGATAAAATGAATGTTATCAAGGACCCTCATATTAGCCCAAGCCAAATTATCAAATTAAAAAATGGGGCAAGTAAACAGAAGACAAAATTAAAAAATAATATTCTAGCCATTGGTCGTCTAACAAAACAAAAAAATTATATTTTTTTATTAGAAGTTTTTAAAAAATTATTAGTTTTAAAAGACGATTTAAAATTAACAATAATTGGTGAAGGAGAAGATAGGGAGATTATTGAAAATAAAATCCGATCTTTAGGAATACAGTCCCATGTTATTTTGGAAGGGTTTCAAAAAAATGTATATAAATATTTAGATAATTCTCTTTGTTATTTTTCTACTTCATTATGGGAAGGTCCAGATTTAGCAATGCTTGATGCAGCGTTTTCAAATGTGCCTATAATTTGCAGTGATTGCAAAAGTGGAAGAAAGGAGTTTATAGAGAATAACAAGAGGGGATATATATTTAAAACAAATGATTTTAATTCCGCAGTCAAAACTTTTAAGATATTTTTAGATGATGAAAAATTTGAAATTAAAAGAAAATTGATTATGGCAAAAAGAGAAGTGAAAAACTTTACAAGATTTAGATATTTTTTAGATTTAAAAAAAATACTCAATACTTAATATTTAACACCTGCGCCTTTTAGAAAAGATGCATTTTCGTCTAGTGACCATCTTGGTTTAGCAGGATAATCCAGGTCATTAAACTTTTTTATTTTAAATTTTTCCAATCCTACTAAAGCAATCATTGCAGCATTATCTCCGCACAAATTTATTGGGGGAAAGATTGGTTTATAATCATTCTGATTACAAAGATTAATTAGCATAGATCTAATCTTTTTATTAGCAGCTACACCTCCAGCAACAACGAATACCTTATTTTTTGATTTATTTATTTTTTCAAATTGAATAAAAGCATTTTTAGTTTTTTTATATAAAATATCCTCAATTGTTTTTTGAAAAGATGCAGCAATATCGAATTTATCTTGTTCATTTTTAATATTTTTACTTACTTTTAATATTGCTGTTTTTAATCCAGCAAAAGAGAGATTACACCCACCTTTGTAAAATATTGGTTTAGGTAATTCATATTTATTTGGATCTCCCTTTTCAGCTAAAACTTCAATTTGTGGACCTCCAGGAAATTCTATTCCTAGTAATTTAGCAGTTTTATCAAATGCCTCACCAAGCGCATCATCTATTGTAGTTCCCAATCTCTCATAATCTCCAATTTGTTTAACTGACAAATATTGAGAATGACCACCTGAAATTAACAAAAGTAAATAAGGATAATCTAAATTTTCTTGTAATCTAGGACTTAAGGCGTGGCCCTCTAAGTGATTTACAGCAATAAAAGGAATATTCATTGTAGAAGCAAAAGACTTTCCAAAACTAAGCCCAATTGATAAACAAACAATTAATCCCGGACCAGCAGTAGATGCTACCGCATCAATTTCCTCTGTCTTTAAACCACTTTTAGAAATAGCCTCTCTTACAATCCAATCAATTTTATCTATATGAGCTCTTGCAGCAAGCTCTGGGACCACGCCACCAAATTTTTTATGTAACTCGAATTGGCTAGATATAATGTTTGATAAAATTACTGGTATTCCTTGCTCATTTTCAGTAACAATAGACGCAGCTGTTTCATCACAGCTAGTCTCAATTCCTAGAATTATTGGCTTTTTGTTCATTCAAATAGTTTTTATTAATAGTACAATCTCTTTACAAGTATGAAAAAAGAAAAAATTATAATTGGTTCAAGAAATAGCAAATTAGCTCTTATTTATGCTCAAAATGTAAAAAATGAAATTCTAAATAATTCAGATTTAAAAGAGAACCAAATTTATTTGAAAGGTGTCATTACAAAAGGTGATAAAGTAAAAGATAAAAGACTTTCTGAAGTAGGAGGCAAAGGATTATTCTCAAAAAATATTGAAAAAGAACTTTTAGAGGACAATATAGATATTGCGGTCCATGCACTGAAAGATATGCCTGCTATTGAAACAAAAGGTTTAAAATCTAACTTTTTTTTAAAACGTAATGATCCTAGAGAAATTTTGATAAGTAGAGATAACAAAAAGCTCAAAGATTTAAAAACAAAATCAATAATTGGTACCTCATCTTTAAGAAGAGAATTTCAAATTAAAAAATTAAAAGAGGATATTTCATGTAAATTAATAAGAGGAAATGTCGACACTAGGTTGAACAAACTTAAAGAAGGACTATATGATGCTATTATCTTAGCTTTAGCTGGTATTAAGTCATTAAATTTAGAGAAAGAAATTGCGCAAATATTTTTAATTGATGAAATTATTCCAAGTGTGGGACAAGGTATAATTTGTATTCAGTGCAAAGAAAACAATTTAGAAATTATTGAATTGTTGAATAAGATTAACGACTCTGAAACTTATAAATGTGCAATAGCAGAGAGAGATGTTTTAAAAATCTTAGAAGGTGATTGTGAGACAGCAGTGGGAGCTAATGCAATATTAAAAGAGAATAAGATAACTCTTGAAGCTGAGTTATTTTCTTTAGATGGATCTCAACGATTTTATGAAAAGTTAACAAGAGATATTAATGATTTTGATAAGATAGGTATTGAAATTGGAAAAAATCTAAAAGAAAAATCTAGTGGGAACTATAAAAAATAATATGCATATACTTTTAACAAGGCAATTAGAAGATTGTTTAGATTTAATTGTTCGTTTTAAAGAGCTGGGTCATATTGTATCTCATTTACCTTTATTAAATTTTGAAAAAGTTTTATTCGATAGTGAATTAATTAGAGACCCCAAAAGTATTATCTTTACAAGTGCTAATGCAATCAAATTTTTAAACACAAAGGAAATAAATAAAAATATTAAATGTTTTTGTGTTGGAGTTGCTACTGAAAAAAAAGCAAAAAATGTTGGATTTCAAAATATAATTTCTGCAGAAGGAAATGTAAGAAATCTCAAGGAGCTTATTTTACAAAATTTCAAATCTTCTGATGGAAATATAGTTTATGTTAGTGGCGAAATTATTTCATCGGATTTGGATCAGGAACTTATTAATGAAGGTTATTCTGTAAAAAGAATAATTAATTATAAAACAAATCCAAATGAAAATTATGACAGATTTTTCATTGAAAATTTAAAGATTAATACTCCTGATATAATCTATATATATTCCTATAATAGTGCACTTAGTTTTTTAAATTTTATTAAAAATGAGAGATTAGAAAGCTTATGGATGGAAACAAATTTAATGTGTATGAGTGAAAAAATCTCATCTATATTGAATGAAATTAAATGGAAAAAAATATTTCTTTTTAACCCTGGAGAAGAAGAGTTTTTGTTATATAAAATTTAATTATGGAATTAATAAATAATTTTTCTGAAATATTTTTATCTGTATGGAATAAAGGAATTCTAGGGGTTGATATATTTCAAATATTGATAGGGATTGGAATATTTTTAATATTTTTAATCTTTAGAGGTTTAATAAGTAAACTGATCATAAAAAAATTAGAAATTATCTCAAAGAGAACCACGAATAAACTAGATGATACATTTGTTCAATCTCTTACAGGGCCTGCAAGATTTTTACCTGTCGTTATTGGTTTTTTTATAGCAAGCTATTATATGACTTTTTCAACAGAAGGTAGAGAAATAGTAGATACAATTAATAGAACTTTAATAACTATTTTAATTTTTTGGGTAATCCATCAGATTATTGAACCTATTTCTTATATTTTAAGTGGATTAGATAAACTTTTAACAAGAGAACTTATTGGATGGATAATTAAATCACTTAAAATTTTGATATTCATTTTAGGTTTGGCCGCAGTTTTGGAATTATGGGGTATTAAAATTGGTCCAATTATAGCCGGGCTTGGTTTATTTGGTGTAGCGGTTGCGCTTGGTGCGCAAGACCTATTCAAAAATTTAATCTCAGGAATTTTAGTTTTGGTTGAGAAGAGATTTAAAATTGGTGATTGGATATCAGTAGATGGAATTATAGAAGGTATAGTTGAGAAAATTGGTTTTAGGTCAACAACTATTAGGAAATTTGATAAATCGCTTGCTATAATTCCAAATTTTCAATTTGCTGAAAATGCAGTTGTTAATGTTAGCGAAACATCTAATTGGTTAATAAGTTGGATTATAACTCTTCAATACGATACCACAGTTGATCAACTAAAAAAAATCAGAGATCAAATAGAAAATCATATTAATACAAGTGAAGATTATAATACCTCAGTTGGTGTTGCAGTAAGAGTTGATAAATTTTCAGACAGCTCAATAGATATGTATGTAAGATGTTTTACTAAGTCTGACAGTTGGAATAATTGGTTAAATGTTAAAGAAAAATTAGCGATTGCAATTAAAGAAATTGTAGAAAAAAATGGTGCAGCTTTTGCTTTCCCAAGTCAGTCTATTTACGTAGAAAAAAAATGATAGCAATTTTTTATCTGATATTACAGATATTAAAACTTTATTCTTATGTAGTAATAGCCAATGTAATTATTAGTTGGTTGGTTGCTTTTAATGTTTTGAACACTCATAATAGATTTGTTTACTCGATATTGGAGATTACATATAAATTAACAGAACCACTTTTGAATAGAATAAGAAGGTTTTTACCTAACTTAGGTTCTTTAGATATATCTCCAATTATTCTTCTTTTATTGATTTGGTTTATTGAAATTTGTATGAAAATCTATATTGCTCCTTTAATATTTTAATTATTATGATTTTAATTGACGGAAAAAAAGCTGCTGCAGAATTGCGAAATGAATTAAAATATGAAGTTTCTGTCTTAAAGAAAAAATACAATAAGGTACCTGGACTAACTGTTATTTTAATTGGCGATTTAACTCCAAGCCAAATTTATGTTAGAAATAAAGAAAAATCTGCAAATGAGGTCGGTTTAAAATCAGAGATTATAAAATATCCTTATAATGTAGAGGAAAAAGTTGTATTGGATAAAATTAAAGAGCTTAATAAAGATGACACAGTTTCGGGTATCTTGGTTCAATTACCTCTTCCAAAACACATAGACAAGCAAAAGGTTATAGAGACTATTGATCCATCAAAAGATGTAGATGGCTTTCATCCAATGAATGTAGGAAATCTATCTTCCGGTTATGAAAGCTCAGTGCCATGTACCCCTCTTGGTTGCTATTTATTAATAAAAAAAATCGAACCAAATTTAAATGGAAAAAAAGCAGTCGTTGTCGGTAGATCTAATTTAAACGGAAAACCAATGACACAACTTCTGTTGAAAGAAAATTGTACAGTTACAATTACTCATTCTAAAACAAAAGATCTTAAAGCAGAGTGCTTAGAGGCAGATATTATCATTGCAGCAGTTGGAATTCCAGAACTTGTAAAAGGTGACTGGGTAAGAAAAGATACTATTGTTATAGATGTTGGTATAAATAAAACTGATAAAGGTATTGTCGGCGATGTTGACTTTGAAGAAGTTTCAAAGAATGCAAAGGCTTTAACACCTGTCCCTGGAGGTGTTGGACCAATGACAATCGCTTGTTTGTTGAAAAATACAATTGACTGTTTCAAAAGATCGCAAAATTAATATTTAATTCAATCAATTTTTTTTGTTAAGTTAGCTTATGAAAAAACCAAAATATCCTTACAGAATTGCAATACTGATGGCTATACTTACAATTCCTCCAATAGGCGCTACACAGTTGGGATGGTATTTATATGATCAACAAACTGGTTTTGATTATGGTATGATTGTTGGAACATTTTCCGTCATATTTGCAGCCTGGTTAATGTATGAAAAAAATTGGAGAGAGGAAGATGAAGACTAATATATGGAAAAAATAATTTTTTTTTGTTTGGTTATTCCTATACTAGTATTTGTTCTCTATCTGGGTGGTAATGCAATTATGAAAGGCATGAGTGCCAAGAATACAAATAAAGAAAGTGAAGATGGACAAGACAATGGAGATACCTTCAAGGATGAAACAAAAATAAGTGATGAGATTGAAAAATTAAATAAGCTTCTAAAGGATGGTATTTTGACACAAGAAGAATTTGAAAAAGCAAAAAAAAAATTACTTGATAATTAATTTTTTTCCATCAGCCATAAATTACCATTAGCTAAAAAATATATTTTTCCGTTTAAAGGATGGATTTGAATATCTCTAATTCGACCGATTTTATTTTTAAAAATTATTTCTTCTTTTACATTACCAAGATCCTTAAAATCCAATTTTCTCAGAGATTGATCTTTTAAAGATGTAATAAGAGCTTTCCCATTCCATTCCTTAAATTCTTCACCATCATATATAGTAATTGCGCTAGTAGCAATTGAAGGAACCCAATATTGAATTGCTTTAGTAAAACCTGGTTTCCACTTAGGGCCGATTGGAATACCAGAATAATTTTTTCCACCCCAACCTAATATTTTCCAACCATAGTTTTCACCTTTTTTAATTTCACCAAACCAGTCTCCTCCTTTTGCACCATGATTGCTTGCGTAAATTTTGTTATCAAATTTAGAATGAGTTAAACCTTGAGGATTACGAACTCCAATTTGATATATTTCAGGCAGCCAATTATCCTTTCCTTCAAATTTGGGATTATCTTTTGGAATGCTGCCATCTAAATTAATTCTAATAATACTTCCTGCATGATTAGTCGGATCTTGTGCTATCATCCCACCACCTCTTTCACCAACTGATGCATAAATATGATTATCTTTAATAGCTAACCTTGAACCGAAGTGATAACCAGAATTGATGTCTGGAGTTGCTTGAAATATATTTTCAAAGTTAATATTTTTTCTATTAAACTTCCCCTTCGCTATCGAAGTATTAGATTTGCCACCACCTCTGTTTTCAGAATAAGATACCCAAAGATATTGATCTTTATAAATAACATCTAATAAACCACCCTGGCCATCAACTAAAAAATTTATATTATGTTTTATTTTACTGAAGTTTCCATTCTCAATATTGATTAATTTAAACTCACCAAATTTTTCAGTTACTATTAATTCATTATTATTAATAAAAGTTGATCCCCAGGGATCTTCAAGCTCTACAATTTTGCTAATTTTAATTTCATATGCGAAACAATTTAGACTTAATAAAAAGCTTAAAAAAAATAATATTATTTTTTTCACTTTAAGATAATTTTGATCTTCCTCCATCTACAGCAATAATTTGGCCTGTAACCCAAGAACTTTCTTCAGTTAGTAGAAATTTTGCAAGAGAAGCAGAGTCTTTTCCTTCACCTAATCTTTTTAAAGGATGTGCTTTTGCAATACCTTCTGCGATATTAGCATTCTTTAACATTGGTGCAGCAATTTTTGATTTTGTTAAGCTTGGTGCTACACAATTAACTCTAATATTTGGGGCAAATTCTGCAGCAAGAGAAACAGTTAAACCTTCAACAGCTGCTTTTGTAGATGCTATTATTGCATGATTTGTAAATCCTCTTTGAGCAGCAACAGTCGAAAACATAACAATCGATCCATTGTTTTTTTTTAAACTCTCTTGAAAACTCTTAATCGCCTCTACTGCTGAATAGAGATTTAATTTCATACATTTTTGAAAATCTTGTTCATTAACCATTCTAAACGGTTTTAAATCAATAGAACCAACACAATATGCTAGACCTTTAATTTCTGAAATATCAGATTTGACTTTTTGCATGAATCCTTCCTCTAGTACATCTGCTACTGTATGAGAACATTCAAGTTTTTTAGCAGCTTCACTAAGTTCATTTTCATTTCTTGCTACTAAATGAATTTCTTGTCCAGACTTTTTTAACTGTTCAGCCAAACTTGAGCCTATAGAACCTGTCGCACCAAAAATAAGATATTTTTCTGACATAAAAAAATTAATTAGTTATATTTAAATATGAAGTTATTTTTTATACTGGGTAATCAATTATTTCCATCAAAATACTTAAACCGCTTCAAAAAAGACCACCTGTTTTTTATGGCTGAGGATTACCAATTATGTACTTATGAAAAACACCATAAACAAAAAATACTTCTTTTTTTATCATCGATGCGCTCACATGCAGAAAACCTTAAAAAAGATAAATTCAAAATAGAGTATATAAAAATTGAGGATAAAGAATTTAAAGATGATTATATTAAAAAATTAAAAAAAATAATTAATTCAAAAAATATAAAAGAAATATCAAGCTTCGAGGTTGAAGATAAATTTTTTGAAAAAAAAATATACCAATTTCTTAAAAAAGAAAAAATTAAATGGAATGTTATCCAAACTCCAATGTTTTTAAATTCAAGAGATGAATTTAAACAATATTTATCTAAATCAAAAAAACCTTTTATGGCAACTTTTTACAAAGATATTAGAAAAAAATCAGGAATATTGATGGGATCAGATGGAAATCCAATCGGAGGTAAATGGAGCTTTGATGAAGATAATAGAAATAAATTACCAAAAAATATTTCAATTCCAAAGTTACCAAAAATAAATGAAACCAATCATACTAAAAACTTAAAACCAATTATTGAAAAATTATTCAAAGATCATCCAGGCAAAACTGACAATTTTTGGTTCGCTACTGAATATAATGATGTCATCAAGCTTTTAAATTTTTTTATTAAAGAGAAATCAAATTTATTTGGAGATTATGAAGATGCTGTTGATCAAAAAGATAATATTTTATTTCATAGTGCACTAAGTCCATATATTAACTTAGGCTTAATTACTCCAGAATTTATTATCAAAAAAGTTTTAGAGTTTCATAAAAATAAAAAAATAAGATTAAATTCATTAGAAGGTTACATGCGTCAGGTAATTGGTTGGAGAGAATTTATGAGAGGAATTTATCAAAGTTATTCAAACGAAATGGAAAATGGAAATTTTTTCAAACAAAATAGAAAAATGAAAAAATCTTGGTATGAGGGCACAACTGGATTACCCCCACTTGATTATGCAATTAAGAATGCTCTAAACCATGGTTGGTCTCATCACATTGAAAGATTAATGATCTTATCTAACATTATGAATCTTTGTGAAATAAAGCCTACCATTGTTTACAAATGGTTCATGGAAATGTTTGTTGACTCTTCAGATTGGGTAATGGTGCCCAATGTTTATGGTATGGGATTGTTTAGTGATGGAGGAATTTTTGCAACCAAACCTTATATATGCGGATCAAGTTACTTTATGAAAATGATGGATTTTAAAAAAGGTGAGTGGTGTAACACAATGGATGGTCTTTATTGGAGATTTATTGATCGTAATAGAAAGTTTTTTTTGAAAAATCCAAGACTATCAATGATGGTTAGAATTTTCGATAAAATGAAAACTGAAAGAAAAAAAATGATTTTGTCAGCTGCAGATAAATTTATTAAACAAAATACAATCTAGTGAAAAAAGAAAATCTTCCTTCAAAAATTTGTTCTGTTTGTAAAAGATCTTTTATTTGGCGAAAAAAATGGAGATTGAATTGGGAAAAAGTTAAGTATTGTTCAAAAAAATGTTCATCAAAAAAATAAAAAATTTTTCTAAATGTTTGATTTTATTCTTATTTGTAAATCTTACAAATAATGCTAGTGCAGAATTTTTTGAGAATTTATCGAAAATTATTGAGAATAATGAAAGAAGACTTAGCTACGGTATTTCCGTAACAGATTTTAATATGGATGGAAATTATGAGTTTTTAGTTACAGGTTTTGGCTTTCCTAATTTAGCTTTATCTTATCAGGATGGAAAATTAAAGGATTTAAACCAACAAAAAATTTTTTCAGATATTTCCAAGAAAACCATTGGAGTTGTTGCATGTGATATTGACAAAGATGGCTTTGAAGAAATCTACTTTTTAAATACCGATACATACAGTGGAGTTAAAAAATATTCAGACAGATTATTAGATATAAAAGATAATAATTATTTTGATTTATTTGAATTAGAAAAAAATAAAGAAAATCTAAATTTAACAGCAGGAAGATCTGTTGTTTGTGTAGATAGAAAGGGAGATGGTGAATATGGTATTTATGTTGCAAACTACGGAGGACCAACAAGGTTTTATGAGATTGAAAATGAACTTATCAAAGATAAAGCTCAAAATTTAAATCTTGATAATATTACTGGTGGAAGAGCAGTTGTGTCTGGACATATCTTGACAGAAAGAGCGGATATCTTTGCAGCTAATGAGAGAGGAGCAAATTTTCTTTTTAAAAATAATAATGGAAAGTTTAATGATGTTGCATTTGATTATAGATTAGATGATGCAATCCAAAATGGAAGGGGCACAGCTTTATCAGACATATATTATAGAGGTAGATTAGATATTTTAAGTGGTAATTGGCTCGGATATCACAGAGCTTGGGTTTTGGAAAATAATGAATTTAAAGATATTGGAAATAATGATTTTGATGAACCCTCTAGAATAAGAACAATTATTTCTGCAGATTTTGATAACGATGGTTTTGATGAAGTTTTCATGAACAATATAGCAGAACCAAATAAGTTATTTCGCATTAAAGATAATGGAAAATTTGAACAGATAAATTTTAAGGTAGGACTCGAAGCTAATGGATATGGAACTGGGGCTGCAGTTGCGGATATAGACAATGATGGAGTTTTAGAATTATTAGTTTCTAGAGGTGAAAGTAAAGAACAAACATTAACTTTGTACAAGGCAATAGTTAAAAAAGAAAATAAATATTTAAGAATTAAACCGCTTAACAAACATGGTGCACCAGCAAGAGGAGCTACTGTAACGTTAATAACTGATCAGAGAAAACATTCAAAAACTATTGATGCAGGATCTGGTTACTTATGTCAAATGGAGCCTGTGGCACATTATGGAATTAGAAAAAATGAAAAAAATTTTAAAGTAGAGGTTAGATGGACAAATGGAAGTAAAGAAATGATTGATATAAAGAGACTAAATCAAACAATTTCTGTAAAACAAAAATGAAAATAATATTAAATATTTCTTTAATAGTGTTTGTAATATTATTTCAACTTAAGTCGTTTGCAGAGGAAAAAAACTATCACAAGGAGTTGATTACTGATTGGTCAAGAATATTTCCAGATAAAAATAGAAATGCTGCAGGACCGAAATTTTTTAAATACATAATAGATAAAAAAATTACCTATAAAGACTTCATTGAATTTAATAAATTATATTGTGCAGTTTCTGGATCTCTGATCGATCCAAACAGTGACTCAGAATTTTTATATATCAAAGAAAGTAAAACAAACAAAAAAATTTGTGGAAACTATTATAGGTGTTGTGTACCATGTTCATGTGATTTAATGAAGTATTCTGAAGCTCAAAAAATGAAATATAAATTTGAAGATGGTTTTAAAGAATTTTATGTTTTAACAATAAAGAATCCTTGTACTAAAAAAGATTTTCCCAATAGAGTAAACAAAGATTATTTTTGTGATGGTGAAAAAATAAATAAATCAGAGGTTTATAGTCTTAATGGTCGAATTGTAATAGGTTTATTGCACAATGGAAAAAATTGTGAAAAAGATGAAATAGACTTCGTCAAAAGTCACCAAGTTACCGGTAGATATTGTGAACTTAGAAATAGCACACCTTTAGAAAATTTAGATGCTGGTATGGGTGATATTTTTATTAAACTTGCAAGATAAAAAACATGAATAATAAAATTTTTGAATGGGCAGGTGTTATTACTGCAATATTATATTCGTTATTTGTAGCCTTGAATATTGGTATAGAGTTTTTTGGTTTTAGCTTATTACTTATATCTGCAATCTTAATTGGAATTTGGGCTTATAGGGGTGGTCATAGAGGAATATTATTTTTACAATTTTTTTATGCTACAGCTGGAATTATTGGGATGTTAAGGTGGTTTTAGTTAAAAGTTGAAATTATTTTTGGGATATAATTTTTAAAATTAAAAAATCCTTTATTACAGTATTGCCAAGCTAATTGATCAAGTTTTCGATATAAAAAATCTATTCTTAAATTATTTGAATTTAAATAATCTAAATTTTCTCCCACGGTTGGATATAAACCATAAAAATTTTCAATATTTTTTATTTCACTTATGTCAATAACCTGACAATCAATAGATCGATCTTTTAATCTTTGCTGTTGGTCTTCTATCAAGAGAGACTTAAATTTTTTTAATCTTTCACTAAGTTTTATAGATCTATTTTCATTTTTGTTAGAAACTAGGTAAATTTTTTTAAAGTTGTTTTCTCTAAAGTCAGTAATTTCAAACGAGAGATTATTTTCAAAAATTAAAAGATTTTTCTCTTCAATATTTTGAGGGTTATTAAAATCTTGTTTAATTATTTGGTAAGATTTTTCAGATACTTTTGGAAGAGCATTTTCATTTAATTTAATATTTTGAAACCTATTGTTAGTAAATTTTTTAATATTCCATTCATTTGCAAGGTAATGCTTTCCTTGAGTTTGAACTCCAGCAACCCATCGCCATCCAAGAGTATTTGATGCAGCATCCCCATCATAAAGATGTTGCATAAAAAATTCTGCACCTAGTTGCCAAGGTAATTCTAAAGTAAAAATCCAAATACTAGCAAACCACATTCTGGCATGATTATGTAAATAATTATTCTCTTTCAGTTCTTTTACCCATTCATTAAAGCACCCTATCTTCGTTTTTCCTTCTATCGCAGAAAGATAATTTTGATTATTTCTAAATTCACTTTTTATTTTGTTTAATTCAACAAGATAATCTGTCCAAACATTTGGTCTTAGCTCTAGCCAACCTTTCCAATAAGTTCGCCACAAGACCTCTTGAATGAATTTTTCGTTTTTTGAAAAAGAAAATTTATTTAGTGATTTTTGAATTACTTCTTGCTCATTAATTATCCCATGAGTAATATAAGGAGATAAACAAGAAACATTTGATCTTTTTTCTGGTCCGAAATCAAAATTTCTTAACTTTGAATATTCAGAAAGATTTTTTTCTACAAACTCATTTAATTTCTCAATGGCCTTTACCCTTGAACATCCAAACTTCATAATAATTTATGATCGTAATTTTTTTTTGTGATAATTAATAAATCTTTCAACATTTGATTTATTGAAGGTGTTATTTTCCTCAAATGAAACTTTTTTCATTGAGTATGCAAAACTATTTGTATGTCTAGATTCAATTATTATATTTCCTTTATAAAGTTTTAGTTTCACTGATCCGTTAACATTTTTTTTTTTGAGGTCCACAACTTTTTGGAGTTTAGATCTTTCTTTAGAATACCAATATCCATTATAAATTAGCTCAGCATATCTAGGCATAATCTGATCTTTTTTATGCATAGTTTCTTTATCCAAAGTTACAGATTCAATTGCTCTGTGTGCATGGATTAATAAAGTTCCTCCTGGTGTTTCATATACACCTCTAGATTTTATTCCTATAAATCTATTTTCAACCAAATCGACTCTTCCTATTCCATTTTTTCCTGCAATATTGTTTAATTTCTCCAATAGTTTTGAAGGAGACATCTTTTTTCCATTGATTGCAAAAGGGTCACCTTTTTTAAAATTAATTGTAACAAAGGAAGGTTTGTTTGGAGCTTTTTCAGGAGAATTAGTTCTTTGAAAAATAAACTCTGGAGCTGGATTTTTTGGGTTCTCTAAGACTTTTCCCTCTGTTGAAGTATGAAACAAATTGTCATCTATTGAAAAAGGTGAAGCACCTTTTTTATCTTTAGGTATTTCTATTTTATGTTTTTTTGCATAATTTATTAAATCAGTTCTAGATTTTAGAGTCCAAATTCTCCAGGGTGCTATAACTTTTATTTTAGACCCAAAATAATGATAAGCTAACTCAAATCTTATCTGATCGTTGCCTTTACCTGTTGCACCATGAGATACAGCAAATGCTTTAAATTTTTTTGCAACTCTAATTTGATCTTTTGCAATTAGTGGCCTAGCAATTGAAGTTCCCAACAAATATACTCCCTCGTAAATTGCATGTCCTCTTATCATTGGGTAAACATAATTTTTCACAAATTCATCTTTTAAATCTTGTATGATAACATTTTTTACGCCAAATTTTTTTGCGTTACTTAAAATTTTTTTTCTATTAATTTTCTGACCAATATCTGCAGTGTAACAAATAACTTCAGCATTATAATTTTCTTGAAGCCATTTCAAAATTATAGATGTGTCCAAGCCTCCAGAATAAGCTAGAACAATTTTTTTTTTTGATTTCATTGATTAACTGCAAGCTTTTTTTGCAGCATTATAAGCTTTTGTAAAACCTAAGAGTGAATAATGGTCAATAGTTTGTGAACCTTCTTGATTATATCCAGTGATCATAATTCTTGAACCTTTTTTCATAACTTTAATCATTTTTTTTTCAATTCTTCCATCAGCTATCCAAGCAAAACCTTGCTGAACAATATCAAATTTAATTTTATTCTTACCAGATGTTGCGATAACTGAATTTTTTTTGTTGAATTCATACCCTGGACTAGCGCTTATTTCATCTTTAATTTTTTCACTTGGTCTAAAGGATACAAATAATCTTGCATCTCTTTTATTAGATTTTGGTGCCTGCAATACTGGAGATGATTGTGCAAAACAAACTGTTCCAGCTGGTTCAACTAAAACCATAGTTTGCCAATCTTTATATTTTCCAATTTCTTTTAACTCCTCTGCTTTTAATGGGGTAATTACATATAAAATAATTAGTATAAGATAAAAGCAATGTTTAATCATGGACATGGATTTGGATAAATTTTTTGAACTTCATTAATTTCACTAATAACTTCATCAGTTAAATTTATATTTACACTTTCTATGTTAGTTTTCAACTGATCCATACTCGTTGCTCCAATAATTACACTTGTTATAAATGGCTGGATCTCACAAAATTTAATAGACATTTTAGTAAAATTAAGATCATGTTTTTTTGATATTTCATAATAATTATCAACCGCTTTAACAGTATTAGGCTTATTGTAGCGTGTCCAAAAATCACCATCTCTCTCAAGTCTTGAATTTTTTGGCATTTGATTATTGCGATATTTCCCAGTTAAATAACCACTTGCAAGTGGAGAATATGCTAGCAAACCAACCTTATCTCTTATTGAAATTTCAGCTAAACCAACTTCGTAGGATCTATTTAGTAGACTATAAGGATTTTGAACAGACATCATTCTCGGAAGGTTATTATTCTCTGCTAAATTTAGATATCTAGAAACACCCCATGGTGTTTCGTTTGATAAACCAATATCTCTAATTTTTCCATCTTTGATAAACTTGCTTAAATGATCCAGAATATCCTCAAACTTATTCCATTCTTCATTTTCATCATGTACATAACCTAATTTTCCGAACATATTTGTATTTCTCTCAGGCCAATGAAGTTGGTATAGATCTATATAATCAGTTTTTAATCTTTTAAGGCTATTATCTAGAGCCTCAGTCATCTTATTTAGAGTATAGTTATTTCCACCTCCACGAATATATTTTCTGGATGGACCTGCTACTTTGGTAGCTAAAATTACTTTGTTTCTTTTTTTTGTTTTTTCAAACCAGTTACCAATGATAATTTCTGTTTTACCAAATGTTTCCTCTTTTGGTGGTACTGAATATAATTCTGCAGTGTCCCAAAAGTTGACCCCTCTATCTAATGCAAAGTCCATTTGCTCAAAGCCTTCATCTTGAGTATTTTGCTCCCCCCAAGTCATTGTCCCGAGACAAATTGTGCTTACATTTATGTCTGTATTGCCTAATTTTTTGTAATTCATTGAAGTTAATTCTTTTATGGTATCTTGAATAATTAGTAAAAGACTATTATATCTTACATATTATGGAATTTGACAAAAAAGGAATATTATCTAGAGCAAAAGCTGTAGCACAAGATACAGCTGTAATGGACCAGGGCTTAAGAGCCTATATGCTAAAAGTTTATAACTATATGGCTACAGGAGTTTTGTTAACTGGGATAATTGCATTATTATCATTCAAACTATCTGTTGTTACAGACCCTAATGGAACTATTGTTTCTCTAACACAATTTGGTAATGCGATTTATATGTCTGGTCTGAAGTGGCTTGTAATGTTAGCACCTCTTGGAATTGTCTTTTATATGAGTTTTGGAATCAATAAAATGAGTACATCAAAAGCTCAAACAACTTTTTGGGTTTTTGCAGCGTTAATGGGCTTATCATTATCGTCTATACTATTAGTTTACACAGGATTAAGTGTAACAAGAGTATTCTTTATATCTTCAGCAACTTTTGGCGCGATGAGTATTTATGGTTATACAACAAAAAGAGATTTAACAAAGTTTGGATCTTTTTTAATGATGGGATTAATAGGAATAATTATTGCATCATTAGTAAATATTTTTTTAAAATCCTCAATGATGTATTTTGCAATTTCAATCATCGGAGTATTAATTTTTGTCGGTCTAACAGCATATGATACTCAAAAAATAAAAAATATGTATGTATCAAGTGATTCTTCCGAGCTAGTTGGAAAGAAAGCTGTGATGGGAGCTCTTACTTTATACTTAGACTTCATAAACTTGTTCATAATGCTTTTAAGATTATTTGGTCAAAGAAGATAATTTTTCTCAAAGTTTTTTCCAATTAGTACTTTTTAATAAGCCCTTAAGTTCAAAAGAATTTTTTAAAATTTTTCCGTTAGTATCTGTAATTAAATATTTTAAATTTTTATTTTTTGGTTTAAAATTTTTACAGATCTTGTAGATAGCGTTTTCCGCAGCATTTTTAAAAACACTAAAACTGACTTGTTTACTTGAAATGCTAAGTCCATAATCTTTCCAAGATCCTTCAGACACCATTTGTGCATATAAATCTAAGATTACTTGCAATTCTTCTTTCTCAAAAAAATATTTTTCTTCAATTTTTTTTTTTGAATTATTAACAACTAATTTTAAAATATTATTCATTTGCTTTATATTTATTTATTAAACTAATTTGAAATCCAGTAAAAATAATTGTTATAGGTAACATACCCCACACTTTAAAATTTACCCAAAATTCCTCTGTTTGCGTTCTCCAAATAAATTCATTTAATAATGCAAGACCAATAAAAAAAAACATCCATCTTTTATTTAGAATTTGCCATCCAATATCATTTAAAGGTATTGATTTACCCATTATCTTCTTTAGGATTGGTTCTTTAGTGAAGTACTTGCCTAAAAACAAAGTTAAAGCAAACATAATATTAATTATAGTTGGTTTTATATAAATAAATGTAGGGTCGTTAAAATAGATAGTAAGTCCTCCAAAAAAAGTAATTAAAATTCCACTTAGTAAAGGCATTGGAGGTATTTTTTTTTCAAATACCCAAACAATGATTAGTGCTATTATTGTCGCAATAATCAGAGGAGGAATGGCAATTGATAAATTTTTATCATTACTATAATAATAGAAAAAAAATATTGCTAATGGCCCAAAATCTGTAAGAAATTTTAAAAAAGATTTATTCACTTAAAAGATATTACCATAATTAGTTGTGTCATAAAAACTTTATATTTTTTCTTATTGATTTTTAATTCTAAATCTTCATATTAATCTATATGGCAATACAAAAAGCTAAATTTTCAATTGGAGAAATTGTAAAACACAAACACTTTGAATTTAGAGGTGTGATTTATGATGTCGACTTTGAATTTAATAATTCTGAGGAATGGTACCAATCTATTCCAAAAAATGTTAGACCAAGAAAAAATCAACCATTTTATCATTTACTTGCAGAAAATGATGAAATTACATACGAGGCATATGTTTCTGAGCAGAATCTTCTTATGGACGACTCTGATGAACCTATTAAACATCCTATGATTGAGGAGATTTTTTCGGGAAAGAAAGGCTCTAGTTATTTTAAGCCTTCTAATTAAAATAATCATTTTTCAAACACATTTAGTTCAAATCTTAGACATAGAAATTGAATAATTTGATAATATTATCTGGTCAAGAGTGTAAAAAATTACCCTCATTATTATCTCCCTCTACATTCTTGATCGGATATATTTTTCGTAATAAAAGATCCAAAAAATAATTTATGTTGAAAATTTTTGAACCGAATAGAATTTTTTTGATAACATCAAAAGCTCCAAAATATGTATTCGCATTATTTATTCTTGTGCTTTCAGTAGGTTTGGTTGAGGCATTAATTTTGTCACCTGAGGATTATAAACAAAGCCATTCGGTAAGAATTATGTACGTGCATGTTCCTTCAGCTTGGATTTCTTTAGGGATTTTTTCTTCAATCACATTTCTATCATTAAGTGGTTATATTTTTAAGAATAAAAATTTTTTTTTGATTGCAAAAAGTCTTGCACCTTCAGGATTAGTTTTTAACATTGTGGCATTAGTGACAGGCTCTATATGGGGAAAACCTACTTGGGGCACATGGTGGGCATGGGATGCTCGAATTACTTCCATGTTAATTTTAGCTATTTTCTATTTATTATATTTGATCGCTTGGAGAATCTATGAAGACAAAGATCAAGTTTTAAAGATTACAACTCTTATAACCATCTTAGGAATTATAAATATTCCAATTATCAAATATTCTGTTGATTGGTGGAATACTCTACACCAGCCAGCTTCAATAAATATTTTATCTAAATCTTCAATTCATTCTTCAATGCTTTTACCTTTGATAATTATGACTGCGGCATTTGCTCTATTTTCATTGTTAATTTTTTTAATGAAATATAATACGGAACTGATAAAGTTAAAAAATAAAGGGTTAGACAGATTATGATAAACGAATTTCTAGATATGAACGGTTATGGACTTTACGTCTGGTCAGCTTTCTCGTTTACTTTTTTAAGTTTTACAACTTTGTATGTAACAGTAAAAGCACAGTATATAAGAGAAAGAAAAAAGTTCATAGATAAGTACGGATCCCTTAATACTAAAAAAGCTAAGATTGCGAGAAATCAAATTATTAATCAAGAAATTCTATCTAGTGGTCAAATCATTTAACTTTTGAACCATGTATGGTCGAAAAGTTAAACTTAGATTCTTTTTTATCCTATTAGTTTTATCTGTATTAATTTTGTCAGTATTTTTAGTTTTAAAATCTTTAGAGGAAAATGTGGTTTATTTTAAATCTCCCTCTGAAGTTAAGATGATCAAAGAATTAAATGATAAAAAAATTAGAATTGGAGGAATGGTTAAAAAAGAGTCTGTAGAAATGTTAAAAAATGAAATTAATTTCATTATAACAGATCTAAAAAATGAGATTAAAGTTACTTATTCAGGTGTAATTCCAAATTTGTTTTCTGAAGGAAAGGGAGTAGTTGCTGAGGGATTTTTAAAAGATAGAAATTTTTTTCAAGCATCAAAAATTCTTGCAAAACATGATGAGAATTATATGCCACCAGAGGTTAAAGCGTCTTTAAAAGAAAAATGATGATTTATAGTGCTATTGGTTTTTATTCTTTAATTTTAGGTTTAGCTATGTCATTTCCTGTAATTTTCTTTTCAATTAAAAACTTTAAAGACAATAAAATATTAGACAGTAAAATTATTAACTTTTCATTCCTTCAACTTTTACTTGTTATTATTAGTTTTTTAGGATTAATAATGTCTTTTGTATTTTCTGATTTTAGTAATGAAACAGTATTTAATAATTCTCATACGTCTGAACCACTATTTTATAAAATTACAGGGACATGGGGTAATCACGAGGGGAGTCTACTATTATGGCTTCTTGTACTTAATTTATTTATTTTTATTTTTTTAATCCAATCTAGAGATTTATTAAAGAACTACAGAATTTTAACAGTTTTATTTCAACAAATTATAATTATCGGTTTTTTTATTTTTTTAATAGACACATCTAATCCCTTTAATCATGTTTTTCCAACTCCAAGTGAGGGTCTAGGGCTAAATCCAATTTTGCAAGATCCAGCTTTAGCAATTCATCCACCTATTTTATATTTAGGTTATGTAGGTTCTTCCATAATTTTTTCTAGTGCACTTGCTGCAACGACTTTAAATTACATTTCAAAAACTTGGGCTACTCATTTCAAAATTTGGGTATTAATTTCTTGGATATTTTTAACATTGGGTATTTTGTTAGGATCAATTTGGGCATATTACGAATTAGGATGGGGTGGTTTTTGGTTCTGGGATCCGGTTGAGAATGTTTCTCTAATGCCTTGGTTAGCTCTTACAACATTATTACATTGTGTTTTAGTTTTAGAAAAAAGATCTACACTTACTTCCTGGGTAATAATATTATCTATTTCCACTTTTACTTTAAGTATGTGTGGAACATTTTTAGTGCGTTCTGGGATTTTAAATTCTGTTCATACATTTGCAAGTGATCCTGAAAGAGGATTATTTATTTTATCTTTTTTGTTTATATTAGTATTTATTTCATTTTTTGTTTTTTTTGTTTTCCATAAATCAAATAGACAAGAAATTATTTCATTTTCATTATTTAGTAAGGAAACATCATTATTAATAAATAACTGGATAATGATGTACTTTTTATCAGTCGTATTAATTGGTACTATTTATCCAATATTTTTAGACGTTATTTCTTCTCAAAAAATTTCAGTAGGTCCACCTTTTTACCATAAGCTGATAATCCCTTTTTTGATTCCCTTTTTAATATTTATGGCTTTAGGTCCTCAGTTAAAATGGATTAAATCTAGATTTGATGAAAAGATATATCTCATATTTTTTCTTATCATTTCATTCATAACATCTTATTTTATAGTAAAAAATTTTAGTGAAAGTTTTTTAATTAACACAATTTTAGTTGGTAGTGCTTTTTATCTCTTTTTAATAACCATAAGAGATTTTTTAAAAAAAAAAAAAATAAACTTTTCACAAAATTTGTCTCATTTTGGGTTTAGTTTATTTATCTTAAGTATTTTATTAAATAATATTTTGTCAAATGAAATCATAACTAACTTAAGAGTTGGAGAAACCTTCGAAAATGAAAAACTTCAAATAAAATTTAAAGAGCTTAAAAAATATGAAGAGAAAAATTACATATCCTTTAAGGGTTATTTTTTAATTAAAGAAAATAAGTCAAAAGAGGAATTAGAGCCAGAGTTAAGAGTTTATAATCAGCCCAACATAGTTACAAGTGAAGCTGATATAAAAACAACATTTTTGAAAGATAAATTTATCACAATGAATACAGTCCAAAATGAGGAATATTTTAATATTAGATATCAAGTAAAACCTTTTATGTTATGGATTTGGATATCTGTTTTGATAATTTCTTTAGGAGGAATTTTAGGCTTATTCAAAAATAAGAGTTTATGAAAAAAGGACTAATATCTTTTTTAATCATTATTTTATTTATATTTACATTTATAGTTTTTTATAAAGGCTTAAATAAAACATCCCTTTACAAACCAAAAAGTGAAATTAAAAATGTTCCTGAATTTTTAGGATTGTCTCTTTTTTTAAAAGAGGAAAAAGATTCAAAAAAAATTTTTAATGAAAATAAATATTATTTATTAAATATTTGGGCTTCTTGGTGTGTACCTTGTAGAGATGAGCACCCTATATTAATTAGTTTAAGCAAAGATGATAATTTAGATATTATAGGTTTAAATTATAAAGATAATTTAAGTAACGCAAAAAAATTTCTTGATGAGCTAGGAAATCCTTATAAAGAAATCTTTATTGATCAAGAAGGAATAATTGCAATTGAGTGGGGTGCATTTGGTGTTCCAGAGACATTTTTAACTTATAATAATAAAATTATAAAAAAGTTTATTGGACCATTAAATCAAAATTCAGTTTTAGAAATTAAACAAGCGATTAAATGAAAATATTGAAAATTATTTTTTTATTTTTTATAGTTTTTTATTTTAATTCCGCTAATGCATTAGAAGATAAATTGCAAAACAAAATAACAAAAAATTTAAGATGTTTAGTTTGTCAAGGTCAATCAGTTTACGATTCTGACTCAGCTTTTGCTGTAAGTTTAAAATTATTAGTAAAAAAAAAAATTGATCAGGGATTATCAGAAAAAGAAATATATGATTTTTTAACAATCAAATACGGTGATTGGATTTTGTATGATCCAAAATTTAACAAAAATACATATTTATTGTGGTTTTTGCCTCTATTGATCTTCTTAATAGGTGGTGCAATAGTGTATAAAAAATTAATAAAAATTAAAAAATAATCTGTTGATCAAAGTAATGATTTTAAAATTAATTAGTACATTTTTTATAATTATTTTTTTAACTGCAAAACTAATAGCTTCTGAGATAAATACTAACGAAAATCAATTTAATTTTTTTATTGGAAATTTTGATTTTAGTGATGACAAACAGAAAGCAGTTTTAGTTGGTTTTCAACATCAAAACGAAAATTTAAATAGAAATACATTTATAGGAAATATATCTCCAATAACAGGCGGTTTCGTTACTGAAAATTCTGCAGCCTATATCTATACAGGATTTGAATGGAATGTAGACATGGGAAAAGGCTTAATTTTCACTCCAAGTTTTGCACCTGGACTTTATCATGAAGGAGATGGTAAAGATTTAGGTCATATATTAGAATTTAAGTCAGAAGTTCAATTATCATATGTTACCTCAGATAGAACTAGCTTAGGCATTTCTTATAATCACGTATCAAATGCTAGTTTAGGTGATAAAAACCCTGGTGCAAATAGTTACATGTTAAATCTTATTAAAAACTTTTAAATTAGTTATATGAATTTAAATGATTGTCATAATTTTAGTGACTTTAGAAAACTAGCTAAGAAAAAACTACCTTCACCGATATTTCATTATATTGATGGTGCTGCTGACGATGAAATTACGTATGCTAGAAATACAAGTTCTTTTGATGATGTAGACTTAGTTCCTAATGTTTTAAGAGGAGTGGAAAATGTAGATTTGTCTACAACGATTTTTGGAAAAAAGTTAGACTTACCTTTTTATCTTTCACCTACTGCACTTCAAAGACTTTTCCATTACGATGGTGAAAGAGCAGTTGGAAAAGCAGCAAAAAAATTTAATACAATGTTCGGTGTTTCAGCTTTAGCAACAGTTAGTGTGGAGGAGATTTCATCCATGATTGATACACCAAAAATGTTTCAGTTTTATTTCCATAAAGATAGAGGTTTAAATGATTCTTGCTTAGAGAGAGCTAAGGCAGCCAAATTTGATGTAATGGCTTTAACAGTTGATACAATAACAGGAGGAAATCGTGAAAGAGATTTAAGGACAGGTTTTACATCTCCTCCAAAATTAACATTATCAAGTTTATTTAGTTTTGCAGTGAAACCAATGTGGGGAATAAATTATTTAACCAAAGGTAAATTTGAATTACCCCATCTTCAAGATTTTGTTAAAGAGGGTACAAGTACTAATTCTTCAATTGGAAATTATTTTTCTACAATGCTAGATCAATCTATGAATTGGAAAGATGCTGAACAACTTTGTTCTAAATGGGGTGGTCATTTTGCACTTAAAGGAGTAATGAGTGTTGAGGATGCTAAGAGAGCTGTTGATATTGGATGTACAGGTATAATGGTTTCAAATCATGGTGGGAGGCAACTAGATGGATCTAGAGCACCTTTTGATCAATTAGCAGAAATTGTTGATGCAGTTGGTGATAAGCTGGACGTGATTTGTGAAGGTGGAATTCATAGGGGAACACATATGCTTAAAGCTTTATCATTAGGAGCTAAAGCTTGTTCGGGTGGTAGATTATATCTTTACGCTTTAGCAGCAGGAGGTCAGGTTGGTGTTGAAAGAGCTATAGAAAAATATAAAGCTGAATTAGTTAGGGATATGAAATTAATGGGTTGTACAAAGATTAGCGATCTTAATAGAAGTAATTTAAGATTTAGAAGATAGTGAGTTTAAAAGATTGTTATAATTTTGAAGATTTTAGAAAATTAGCAAAAAAAAAATTACCATCACCAATTTTTCATTACATAGATGGAGGTGCTGATGATGAATCAACTTTAAGAAGAAATACCGATTCATTTGAAGATTGTGATTTAGTTCCAAATATTCTAGCAAGTGTTGGTAAACCTGATTTATCAACTACTTTATTTGGAAGAAAAATAGATATGCCTATCTTTCTTTCTCCTGCTGCTATGCAAAGACTTTATCATCCTGATGGAGATAGAGCTTCAGCTAGAGCTGCTGAAAAATTTAACACTTTCTACAGTATGTCCTCGATGGGAAATAATACTATTGAAGAGGTTTCAAATATTTCAAGTGGTCCAAAATTATTTCAACTTTATGTTCATAAAGATAGATCAATTTCAGATGATTTAATTGATAGATCTAGGAGATCTGGTTTTGATGCTATGTGTTTAACTGTAGACACATTAGTTGCTGGTAATAGAGAAAAAGATCATAGAACAGGATTTACGACTCCACCAAAACTTACACTTAATAGTCTAATTAGTTTTGCAATGAGACCAAGTTGGGTATTTAATTATTTAACTGGAAAAAAATTTGAGCTTTCAAATGTTAAAAAAAAAACAGACAAAGGTACAAATATTGCAAAGTCGGTAATTGAATATATTAATGAGCAATATGATCCACTGATGGGATGGAAAGATGCTGAGTATTGTGCAAAAAAATGGAATGGTCCTTTTGCACTTAAAGGAGTAATGTCAGTTGAAGATGCAAAAAGAGCAATTGATATTGGTTGTACAGCTATTATGATATCTAATCATGGTGGCAGACAACTTGATGGATCAAGATCACCTTTTGATCAAGTTAAGGCAATTTCTGATGCGGTTGGTGATAAATTGGAAATTATTTTAGATGGAGGAGTGAGAAGAGGGACCCATGTATTAAAAGCTATTGCTGCAGGCGCAAAAGCTTGTAGTTTTGGGAAGATGTTTTTGTTCTCATTAGCCGCAGGGGGTCAAAAAGGAGTTGAGCAATTATTACAAAATATGCACGATGAAATTAATAGAAACATGATTTTAATGGGCTGCAAAAATTTAAAAGAGTTGAATAGTTCAAAATTAATATATAGAAAATAAAAGGTAAAATATGAAATTAGCAAAAAGTTTAGAAAGATTAGGAACTGAGTCTGCATTTACTGTGCTTGCAGAGGCAAAAAAATTGGAAGCCCAAGGAAAGCCCATGATACACTTAGGATTGGGACAACCTGATTTTAAAACTCCAAAACATGTTGTTGAAGCGGCCAAGAAAGCATTAGATGATGGACATCATGGATATGTCATGTCTAATGGTATTCCTGAGTGTCGACAAGCTGTGACAAGGTGGATAAAAAACCGTTACAATGTTGATATCGATTTTGAGAGAATTATAATTATGCCAGGTGGGAAACCAACAATGCATTATGCTATTCAATGTTTTGGAGAACCAGGGGCAGAAATTATACACCCTACGCCAGCCTTTCCAATCTATGAGTCAATGATAAACTATACTGGATCAACTTCAGTTCCGTATGATTTAACGGAAGATAAAGATTTAAAATTTAATCCAGACAAAATATTATCTTTAATTACAGACAAAACTCGATTATTAATTTTAATTAATCCAAATAATCCGACAGGAAGTTTTGTTGATAAATCAGATATCGATGTTTTAGCTGATGGTCTTAAGAAACATCCTCATGTAACAATACTTAGTGACGAAATTTATAGTAGGCAAATTTTTGATGGAAAAGAAATGCCAACTTTTTTTAATTACCCAGAGTTAAGAGAAAGGTTAATAGTTTTAGAAGGGTGGAGTAAAGCATATTCAATGACAGGATGGAGACTTGGTTGGAGTTTTTGGCCTCAACACCTAGTTGAACATGTTAACAAATTATTAATTAACAGTGTTTCGTGCGTTAATGCTGCTGCTCAGTTTGCTGGAATTGCTGCATTAGATGGGCCAGATGATTCAATTAAGGAAATGATGGAAAAATTTACGCAAAGAAGAGATTTGATTCATAAAGGATTAAATGAGCTTGAAGGAGTAGAGTGTAGTTTGCCTGGAGGTGCCTTTTATGCGTTTCCTAAAGTTATTGGCACGGGAATGAATGGAGCTGAATTTGCCAGGAAAGCTATGCATGAAGCTGGAGTAGCAATAGTACCAGGCTCTGCTTTTGGTGAAACTTGCCAAAATTATGTTAGATTTAGTTTTGCTGCTTCTCAAGATAATATTTCCCAAGCTTTAGAAAACATTAGGAAAATGCTAGCTAAATAAGCTGTATTTTTGACTGAAATTTTATTAGTATTCATTTCATGAACGAGCAAATTCAAGCAGAGTTTAAAAAAATATTTAACGGAAGATTCTCAACCTCAGAGTCTACAAGAGCTAATTATGCTAGAGGAGAAGATACTTATGATCCAATTTTATCTCAGGCAGTAGTTTTTCCAGAAACCAATGAAGAAGTTTCAAAAATACTAAAATTATGCAATGAACATAAAATACCTGTTGTTCCATTTGGAACAGGTACATCATTAGAGGGTAATGTTGTAGGAAATGAAAATGGCATAACTATATGCTTGGAAAAAATGAATAAAATTTTGAGTGTAAATACTGAAGATTTTGATTGCAGAGTTCAGGCATGCGTAACAAGAGAACAATTAAATGAGTATTTAAGGGAGGATGGTGTTTTTTTTCCTATAGATCCAGGAGCAAACGCTGCATTAGGTGGTATGGCCTCAACTTCTGCTTCAGGAACTATGGCAGTAAAATATGGGACCATGAAAACAGTAATTTCTGGTCTAACTGTAGTATTACCAAATGGAGATATTATAAATACAGGTGGAAGAACTAAAAAAACTTCAGCAGGTTATAATTTAACAAATTTATTTATTGGATCAGAAGGAACTCTCGGTATTATTACTGAAGTTCACTTAAGATTATCTCCAATACCAGAAAGTATAATGAGTGCGGTATGTCATTTCCCTTCATTAGAGGATGCAGTAATGACAGCTCAACAGGTTATTCAGTATGGTGTTCCAATTGCAAGAATTGAAATGCTTAACGCAGATCAGATGGGAATTTCTATAAACTACTCCAAATTAAAAGACATTGAGGCAGTTCCAACTTTATTTTTTGAATTTCACGGATCTGAGTCTTCAAATAAAGAAAATATTAATATTGTAGAAGAATTATCAAAAGATAATAATGGAAGTTCATTTAAATGGGCCAAAGACTTAGAAGATAGAAATAAACTTTGGAAAGCAAGATGGGATGTATATTATTCTGTTAAAGCTTTAAACGATAATGGAAGAGTTTATTCAACTGACGTTTGTGTTCCAATTTCAAAAATAACTGAATGTGTAAAATTTGCAGAGGAAAAAGCAAAAGAATTCGGAGTTAGAGCGCCAATGGTAGGACATATGGGGGATGGCAATTTCCATGTTGTATTACCTTACGATCCTGCAAAAAAAGAAATGTACAAACAACTTAGAGCATTTAATGGGACTTTAATTAGAAAAGCTTTAGAGCTTGAGGGAACTATTACGGGCGAACATGGAGTAGGTCTTCACAAAAAAGAATATTTACTTGAACAACACCCTGATAGCATTCAAGTTATGAAATCAATTAAAAAAACATTAGATCCGAATAACATAATGAATCCTGGAAAAATTTTTGATTTAAACTAATCTAAAATATGAAAAAAATCTTGATCACTAGAAGATTATTAAGATCATGTGAGGATAAAGCTAAAGAAACATTTGAAGCAAATTTTAATTTAAATGACGAATTATATTCTCAAAAAAAATTAATTGAGTTAAGCAAAGGACAAGATGGAATATTGTCATCTCTAACTGATAAATTAGACGCTGATACAATTAATCAACTTCCAGACTCTATAAAAATTATTTCTAATTTTGCTGTTGGATTTGGAAATATAGACTTAGAAGCAGCAAAGAAGAGAGGTATTGCAGTCACGAATACTCCCGACGTACTAACTGATGCAACAGCTGAAATAGGAATGCTGTTAATATTAGGTGCTTGTAGACGAGCTGCTGAAGGAATTGAAAGTGCTAAAGAAGGTGGCTGGAAGTGGTCTGCAGATTACTTAATTGGAAAGCAATTAACAGGTGCCAGACTTGGAATACTTGGGATGGGTAGAATTGGTCAAAAAATTGCAAAAGTTGCTAAATCTTTAGGAATGATCATTCATTATCATAATAGATCTAAGTTAAGTGAAGATAAAGAAAGTGGAGCAACATACCACGACAATTTGAAAGACTTACTGTCAGTATCAGATGTATTATCTGTTTGTTGTCCAGCCTCAAAAGAAACAGTCGATATGATCAACAAAGATACAATTGAATATTTACCTAAAGGAGCAATTGTCACAAATGTTGCTAGAGGAGATATAATAGAGGACGAAGCATTAATTGATGCTCTTGATCGAAGAAAAGTTTATGCAGTAGGATTAGATGTTTATAAAAACGAACCAAATTTAAATCCTGGATATCTTAAACATAAAAGTGCTTTTATTCTTCCACACTTAGGTAGTGCAACAAAGGAAACTAGGACTGCGATGGCTAACCTTGCTATCGATAATCTAGATGAGTTCTTCAAAACAGGTAACTGCAAGAATAGAGTTAATTAATATAAAAATAAGTGATGTTAAAAGAGTTTTCTCTACTGTGGGTTGTATCAAACATTTTAACACTTAAAAGTGGCATTGACTCCTGCTCTCATTAATTTTTAATAAGGTGTTTTAAATTAATAGAAGAGGGACAATGAAAGCACAAGTTTTGCACAAATATGACACAGAAATGAAAGAGAAGGTTTGGGTTACAGGTCAAGAAATGCCGGATCCAAAAATTGAAAAGGCATCAGATGTAATTGTAAAAATTGGTGCTGCAGGAGTTTGCAGAACAGACTTACATATAATTGAGGGAGTATGGAAACACATTCAAGATCCAGATGGAACTTTGTTGCCATGCGTGATGGGACATGAAAATGCTGGATGGGTAGAGGATGTTGGTAAAGACGTAACTGATTTTAAAAAAGGTGATCCTGTGATATTACACCCACTGATATCTGGGACTGGTGGCACATGTTTAGATTGTAGAAGAGGTAATGATATGCATGCTGCTGCTGGAGCCTTTCCTGGCTTAAGTATTAAAGAGGGAGGTTACTCAGAACTCTTAAAAACCAGTGTTAGAAATTTAATTAAACTTCCAAAAGTTTTAGCTCCTAAAGATGTTGCTCCTTTTTCAGATGCAGGTCTTACAGCTTACAGAGTTGTTAAAAAAGCAACTAGGCATTTACTACCAGGCCAAAGTTGTACAATAATTGGTGCTGGAGGCTTGGGGCATATAGCAATACAGTGTTTGAAAGCAATGTGTGCTGCTGACATTATTATAGTTGAGAAGTCTGAGACAGCTTTGAAACATGCAATGGAGCTTGGTGGTGATCACGGAGTTTTAATTGATGGAAATGAAATCGAAAAAGTTAAAGAACTTACCAAAGGCTTAGGTTCTGAAGCTGTTATCGATTTTGTAGGTGAAAAAGGATCTACTGCTATGGGAATTCAAATGACTTCTAATGGTGGTTTTTACTACATAGTTGGATACGGAGAGGAAATTAAATCTCTTGCAGTTGATTTAATTATTTCTGAGAAAACTATTGTAGGTAATTTAGTGGGAACGTGGTCTGAACTATATGAACTAATGGAATTAGCTGATCGAGGAAAAGTTAAGTTATCCATGAAAGAATATAAATTAGACGATGCTAACAAAGCACTTCATGATCTTAATGAGGGAAAAGTTAAGGGTCGTGCAGTACTAGTTCCATAATTAACAATAAGGAGAGGATAAACATGAAGACAATAAAAACCTACGTAGTAGCTCTTATATCGGCTTTGTTGGTATTAAGTCCTGTTGCGTATGCTGATAAGTGGAGCGATCAGTTTCCACATATTAAGGCTACTGGAGATATTCCAGGTGAGTGTTCTTACGAGTCTATGTCTAAGAAAAATTACAAAGGTAAGACACTTAAAATAAATACACATGCTGTTCCAGTTATGGGGGAGCCAACAGCTTTACACGCTGAGCAATTTGCTAAACTTACAGGAGCAAAAGTTGATGTAACACATACGCCTGCTGGTGATTTGTATGCAAAAGCTATGGTCCCATTTCAAGCAGGTCAAGCCCCATATGATATAGTTTTTGGATTTTCAAACTTTATTAATGATTGGAAAAGATACTTAGAGCCAGTCCCAAAAAAATATGTTGAGATGAAACAAATGCAAGACGTTACTCCATCTCACATTGGTATAGCATCTTGGGATGGTGTTATGTATCAGTTTCCAGTTGATGGTGACAGACACTATTTAAAATATAGAAAAGACGTGATTGATAACCCCGAGTATCAAAAAAAATATAAAGCTGATACTGGCAAAGAGTTAAGAGTCCCACAAACATGGAAAGAGTATGGAGAAATGGCTGCGTACTTTAATGGTTGGGATTGGGATGGTGATGGCGAGAAAGAATATGGATCTGCAGAGGTTATGAAAAAAGATGACTTGATGTATGCAGCTTTTTATTCAAGATCTGCTGCTTACTCAAAAAATCCTAAAACTCCAGGTGGTTTTTTCTTTGATTTAAAAACTATGAAACCACTGATAAATAATCCAGGTTTTGTGGAAGCTTTAACCGACTGGGTTGCAGCTACTAAATATGTTCCTCCAGGAGGAATAAACTTTGGTCTTGGTGATGAAATTGGATCATTTGGTGGAGGACAAACTTTGTTTAGTTTCTCATGGGATGATGCATTTGTTGCTGCTATGCAACCTGACAGTCCTATTAACAACAAAGTTGGTGCTGCTCAATTACCTGGCGCAATGAAAGTTTGGAATAGATCAACAAACTCTTGGGATGAAGGCTTTAACCAAGCTCCTTTCTTCGTATGGGGATGGGCAGTTGGTGTTGCCAAGAAAAGTAAAGAAAAAGAAATGGCGTTTGATTACTTATGTTTCTTTGCAAACGAAGCAAATCACCAAGCTGATATAGGTATTGGTCGTTTCGGAGTTAACCCATTTAGAAATGATGACTTTAAAGCAGATGTTTGGACTCAAATTGGTTGGGATAAAGATATTGCCCAATCATATGTTGATACCCTAGCTCAAATGGAAGATAGTAAGAATAGAGTTTTCCCTTTGAGAGTTCCAGGTACATTTGAGTTTAACGCTGCATTAGCTACAGCTGCTGCAAAAGCTTTAGCTGGTCAGTTATCACCACAAGCTGCCTTAGACGAAGCTGCTAAGCAGTGGGAAGATATACTCAATAGAGTAGGAAAAGATAATGTAAGAAAAGCTTATTCTGTCGGTGTAGCAATGGAAGATAACAAGCTTTAAAAAAACTTTGTGGCCGTCATAACGACGGCCACAACAAACAAATTCCAAAAATTACAATTATGAATTTTAAGCACAAGTATGTTTTTTTATTTCCTGGTTTATTTGTGCTAATAGGAATACTTATTTTTCCTATAATTTTTACTATTAGATTAAGTTTATCAGGCTGGAATAGTTATACGCCTGAAATGAATTTTATAGGAATTACAAATTATATAAGACTTTTTACTGATGACCCAAGATTTTGGGAGTCTTTTTTTAGACTGAGTTTTTTATCAGTTACTACTGTTATTCTTCAATACATAATTGGTTTTGCATTAGCACTTATAGTTTGGAGAGAAATTAAATTTAAAAGATTCTTCAGAGTTATTTTTCTAATTCCTATGATGACTACGCCTGTCATTATGACAGTAATTTGGAGAACGTTTTTTCATGAGTCTCTAGGTCCTGTAAATGATCTTTTAGGAAACTTAGGAGTAGAGCCTATATTATGGCTCAGTGATCCAGTTATTGCTAAATTCACTGTAATTATCGTTGAAGTTTGGCAGTGGACCCCATTTATGTTTTTATTGTTACTTGCAGGTTTATTATCTCTGCCCAAAGAACCTTTTTTAGCTGCAGCCATAGATGGTGCAAGTCCTTTTAGAAAGTTTGTATATGTTACGTTTCCACTAATGGCTCCAATCTCAATTGGTGCAATTATTATTAGATTAATTGAGGCTTCAAAGATAATGGATACAGTTTTTGTATTGACTTCTGGAGGACCAGGTACCGCAACAGAGACTTCAAGCTTTTATATTTACATTAAAGGTTTAAGGGAGTTTCAAATGGGTTATGCTGCAACACTTTCTTTCACTTACTTAGTTATAATGATCATAAGTCTAACGATCATAGCAAAAGTTTTAACAAAATTAATGATTAAAGAATAATGGAAAAACTCTACAAATTTTTAAAATATACTTTTATTATTCTCTGGACAGTTTTTATTGTGGCTCCTTTTCTGTGGGCTATTTCTACTTCTTTTAAAGATTTCCAGTCAGTAAATAGTAAAGTTACTTATATTCCTTGGTTAGATTTTGAACCAACACTTGAAGGATGGCGTGTATTAATTAAGTCACCTGCAAGAGGTGGAGTGGATATTGTTGAACCTTACTTTAATAGTCTTTTTGTAACCTGCACTGCAAGTTTAATAAGTATAGTTTTAGGCACATTAGCTGCTTATGCTCTTTCAAGATTTACTTTTAAAGCTGGTTTTGTGAGAAATAACGATATTACTTTCTTTTTTATATCGCAAAGAATAATGCCGCCGATTGTTTTATCGATACCCTTCTTTATATTTTTAAGCACGATTGGATTATTAGATAGTTTGATAGGACTAGTAGTAGTTTACATAGTTCTATTAATGCCTATAGCAGTTTGGATTATGGTAGATTTTTTTAACAGAGTTCCGAAAGAGTTAGATGAAACTGCATTGATAGACGGATGTAATCCTTACCAGGCATTCTATAAAGTTGTATTGCCAAACTCTATACCAGGATTAATTGTTGCAGGTATGTTTTGTATTATATTTGGTTGGATAGATTTTTTCTTTGCATTTATTTTAACATTTACTGAAGTACAGCTATTACCTGTAAAAGTTGTAGCACTTAATTCTTCAATCACACCTTGGTGGAGTTTATCAGCTTCTGCCTTAATATCGGTTGCGCCTTTAATCATCGTCGCTTTTATTGTCGAGAGATATTTATCTAAAGGAAATTTATCTGGAGCATTGAAATAATGAATTTAATCGGAGAAAATATAACTTATAAGCCAGACGATCAGTTTCATTTAAACGATGTTTCATTTAATTTTAAAAAAGGAAATTTGTATACTATTTTAGGAAGAACTTTATCTGGAAAAACTACATTTTTAAAAACAATTGCTGGTTTGCTTAACCCTGACAGTGGAAATTTATCATTTGAAGATAACGATTTTATCAAAATACCTGTGTGGGAAAGAAATGTTGCAATGGTTTATCAACAATTTATTAATTATCCTCATCTAAATGTTTATGAGAATATAATTTTCCCGCTTAAACAAAGGAAAATAAGCGAAGATCAAATAAAGAAGGATGTAGAAGAAGCACTTAAAACTGTAGGACTAGTCGGTTTCGAAAATAGGAAGATACAAGAATTATCTGGAGGTCAGCAACAAAGAGTTGCTTTAGCGAGATCATTAGCAAAAAAAGCAAAAATATTATTACTGGATGAACCTTTGGTGAATTTAGATTACAAATTAAGAGAACAATTAAGAGAGGAATTTAAAAGAATATTTACACAAGGTTTATCAGAAGATACTATTTTAATCTACTCTACTACTGACCCACAGGAAGTCATGGAATTAAATGGTGAGGTAATAGTGTTAGATGAGGGTAAAGTTTTACAAAAAGGACCCGCAAAAGAAATTTTTGAAAATCCTAGAACTTTAAAGGTGGCTGAAATTTCAAATGATCCACCAATGAATATTTTAAAGGGAACAAAAAGTTCTGAAAAATTAAGTTTTGAAAACATTTTAATTAATTCTCCTTCCCATTTTAAAAACTTAAGTGATCAAGGTTATAATTTTGGGATTAGGGCCTCAGAAATAAAATTAGATGATCAAGGTGAAGAGTTTGAAATTGAACTTTCTGAAATTAGTGGCTCAGAAACCTTATTGCATTTAAAAAAAGGAAATTCCAAAGTAATAGCTCTTATAGAAGAGGTTATGAATTTTAAAATTCACGGAAAAGTAAAAATTAAATTTAATGAAAATAAATTATATGCCTTTAATCAAAATGAAGAATTAGTCTCTTCACCTTATGGAGTATCCCATGGCTAAAATTGAGTTGTCAAATATTTCTCATACTTATAATCCAAAAGACATTAATCCAACTTACGCACTTAATCCGTTTTCTATGACTTGGGAAAACGGAAAGAGATACGCAATTTTAGGGCCATCTGGTTGTGGAAAAACCACAATGTTAAATATCGTTTCAGGATTAGTTAAACCATCAAAAGGAAAAATTTTATTTGATGAAAATGATGTTACAGACCTTATAACGGAAGAGAGAAATATAGCTCAAGTCTTTCAATTTCCAGTCATTTATAACACCATGACAGTTTATGATAATTTAGCTTTCCCATTAAGATGTAGAAATTTTACAGATCAAAAAATTGAAGAAAGGGTCAAATCAGTTTCAGACACTCTTAGATTGTCGTCTTTTCTAAATTCACCGGCTAGAAAACTAACTGCCGACCAAAAGCAACTCATATCTCTTGGAAGAGGATTAGTAAGAGAGGATGTTGTGGGTGTCTTAATGGATGAACCACTAACTGTAATTGATCCAGATTTAAAATTTAGATTAAGAAGAAATTTAAAAGAAATTAATGAACAATATAAAACTACATTAGTTTATGTCACTCACGATCAAAATGAGGCAATGACATTTGCTGACAATATCATTGTGATGGATCAAGGTGAAATAGTTCAAGTAGGACTTCCAAAAGACTTATTTGAAAAACCAAGAACCACTTTTGTTGGATATTTTATTGGTTCCCCAGCTATGAATTTGTTTAATTCTGAAATTCTTTCAGATAACTCATTAAAGTTTAATAATGATACTATTAAAACAAGAACTGACTTGTCAAAAATTAAAAACAAGAATGTAAAATTAGGAATACGATCAGAATTCATTAAAATTGCAACTCATCAAAAAGAAAATGTTGTTAGTGTTAAAGTAACAAGAGTTGAAGATTTTGGAAATTTTAAACTCATAACTGGTAAAGCTGGTGATTTAGAGATCAAGTCTAAGGTTGAGAGAGAAATTCCAATATCAACTGAGGAACTAAAACTTCATTTACCTGCAGAAAAATGTTGTATTTACTCTGACGAAAAGCTCGTTAATTAACACTAATATCCAGATGCATATCCATCTTTTCTAGGATCTGAACCTCCAATTAATTTGCCTTTTTTTCTATCTATTTGGATTGCTTGACCTCCACCATGTGGATCATTAGTAAACTCTACTTTATGGCCAATTGATTCAAGTTTACTTTTAATATCATCACTTATTTCTCTCTCAAGTTTGTAGATATTATTGAAATGAAATGCTCTTGGATAAGAAATGGCTTCTTGGGGAGTCATATTATAGTCAAAAATATTATTAAATACATGCACTTGACCAACAGGTTGATATTGACCACCCATTACTCCAAACGAAAGTACAGTTTTATTGTTATTGTTTAAAGCTAAACCTGGGATAATGGTGTGTAATGGTCTTTTGCCACCCTCAATACAATTTGGATGATCTCTTTCTATTCTAAAATTAGTTCCTCTATTATGAAATAAAATACCTGAATTGTTAGATGTAATCCCACTTCCAAACGAGTAACAAATAGAATTTATAATGGAGACAGAATTTAAATCTTTATCAACCACTGTTAAATATACAGTTTCAGGATGATTTGGAATCTTTAGATCATTGATTTTATGACAGTTGTTTAAAGATATATTATTAAATAATTTTTGAATATTTTGTTTACTTAGAATTTTTTCTAGATCAATATTTACAAAATTTGGGTCTGCAATATTTTCTTCTCTTATTTTATAACATAGTTTTGTTACCTCAGCTTCAAGATGGAACCTTTCAACACTATCTGGATTAAAATTATTTATTTTTAATTTCTCTAACAGCTTTAACATTAATAAGACTGTTACACCTGGTCCGTTAGGCGGGCATTGGTGAACATTTATATCTTTAAAATTAGATGATATGGTTGTAGATTTTAAGGTTTTTTGAATTGAAAAATCTTCAATTGAATGTAGCCCGCCAATTTCATTTAAGCTCTCTATCATATCCATGGCTATTGAACCTTGATAAAATTCTTTTATTCCATTTTTTTTTATTAATTTTAGAGTATTCGCTAAAGGAATATTTTTCCTAAGTTCATTATTTTTATAAACTTTTCCATTTTTCAAATACAATTTTTTAGTAATTTTGTGATTATTTAATTTTTTAAATGATTTTTTCCAAGCTTCTGAAACCTTTTTAGTTACTCTATATCCATTCTCAGCATAATAGATCGAATTTAAAAATAACTCCTCAAAGTCCAACTTACCATGATCGTCGTGAATAGTTTTCCAAGCATCAAGGGCTCCGGGAATAGTAACGGAATGAGGGGTTGTTAACTCTATCTTATCAATTTTTTTTCTTGCGAAAAATTCTAAGTTAGATTTTTTAGGAGCGATACCTGATCCGTTGTATGAAATTGGATCTTTATTTTCCATTTTAACTATTGCAAAACAATCACCACCAATACCAGTCGAATTTGGTTCTACAACTGATAAGCAAATTGATGCTGCAATTGCAGCATCTACTGCATTCCCACCTTTTTTTAGAATATTAAGAGCCTCTTCCGTTGCGAGTGGGTGTGAGGTAGCAGCCATTGCGTTTGCAGAAATAGAGTCTGAATGTTTGTTAGATTTCATTTATAAATTCTACAGAATTAATTTAATTTAACATAAACAATTAAAATACAATCTGAAATTGAATAAATCGTCATTAGGGGCAAAACGTCCAATTTTTTAGAAAGACTCTAATGTGATTCTATGTTTAAATTATTAAAGTTAATTAACTTTAATAGGAGTAATAATGACAAAAGAAAATAAATCATTGAAGGTGAAAACATCTTCAAGACGTAAGTTCTTTAAAACTGCTGCTAAAGCTGGTGCTGTAGCTGCAGCTACAGTTGCAATGCCAAACATCGCAACTGCTGGCGGTCATAAAACTTTAAAGATGCAAGCTGCATGGCCAAGTGGAGCAAACATCTTTTTTGAAATGGCTGGAGACTACTGCAAAATGGTAGATGAAATGTCTGGTGGAACACTTAAGATAGATCTTCAACCTGTTGGAGCGGTCGTAAAGACTTCAGAAATCGGACAAGCAGTTAGTTCTGGTGTAGTTGATATGGGTCACTGGGTAACTGCATATTGGTATGGAAAAAATCCAGCTGCATCACTATTTGGAACTGGTCCTTCATACGGTATGTCATCTCAAGAAGTTATGGGATGGATGGAGTATGGTGGAGGAAGAAAATTATATGACGAAACACTTGCAAAAGTTGGTTTCGATTATGTTGGGTTCTTTCATATGCCTATGCCTGCACAGCCCTTTGGTTGGTTCAAAAAGAATGTAACTAAAGTATCTGATGTTAAAGGTATGAAGTACAGAACAGTTGGTCTAGCGACTAACGTTTTAACTGCGATGGGAATGGTAGTAAGACAATTACCAGGTGGTGAAATTCAGCCAGCTATGAAAACTGGTTTGATTGAAGCTGCTGAGTTTAACAACCCAACTTCAGACTCTCAATTTGGTATGCAAGATGTTTCTAAGCATTATCACTTAGGAAGCTTCCACCAATCTCAAGAGATGTTTGAGATCCCAGTTAACAAAAAAACATTTAATAGTTTGTCACCAGCACATCAAGCAATATTAAAGAATGCCGCTTATGCTGCAAACAGTGATAACTACTTTAAAGCTTTAGTAAGATACTCAGCTGACTTAGCTAAGTTGATGAATGAGCATAAAGTAAATGTTTACCAAACTTCAGATGCTATCCTTGCTGAACAACTAAAAGGGTGGGATAAAGTAATTGGTGACTTCAATAAGAAAGATCCTTTCTTTAAGAAGGTTGTTGACTCTCAAAAAGCATATGCGAAGAAAGTAATGAAATACTTGCTGATGAATCAGCCTAATTACAAACTTGCGTATGAAAATGAGTTTGGTCCAATTGGAAAAGTTAAGATATAATTAACTTTTATAAATTTTATTAAGGGGGCTTCGGCCCCCTTTTTTATTTGATTATTTAAGTACAATTCAATAAAAGTTTATATCTATGATGAGATCATACATAAAGTTTGCTGATCGTTTAAGCGTCTCGATGGGTAAGGCCTTTTCTTGGTGTATAGTTATCTTAATGGGTGGAACATGCTATGAGGTGTTTATGGCATATGCACTAAACGCTCCCACTTTATGGAATTTTGATTTTAGTCTTCAAATGTATGGAGCAATTTTTATGATGGCAGGTGCTTATACATTATCAACTGAAGCGCACGTTAGAGGAGATGTTATCTACAGATTATTCTCTCAAAAAACACAGGCTTATATCGATTTAGTTTTATATTTTATTTTCTTTTTTCCAGGTGTCATCGCTCTTGCCTTTTATGGTTATGAATATGCTGCTTTGGCTTGGAAAATTGGAGAGACCAGCTGGAATAGTCCGGCACAAATACAAATTTATATGGCAAAGTCTCTAATACCTTTGTCTGGAACTCTTTTAACATTGCAGGGCATTAGTGAAGTATTCAGATGTTTGATTTGTATCAAACAAGGAAGTTGGCCGGAAAGAGTTTCAAGAGACGCTGAGGAAACTGAAAAAATATTAATGAGAACTGCTCAAAAAGGAAATGTAGACGATGTTATTTAGTCTTACTAATCCAGAAGTAGCAATTATGATGATGGGGATATTCCTTTTTGCAGTTTTATTAGGATTTCCAATTGCATTCACATTAATGGCAATGGGTTTGGGTTTTGGATATTATGCCTACTTTGACCCAACAAAAATGGAACATCTTTTTGATAATAGGATATTCCAACTTTTTGTGCAAAATACCTATACGGTAATGGACAACAATGTCTTGACCGCCGTACCACTTTTTTTATTCATGGGTTATTTAGTTGAAAGAGCGGGAATAGTTGCAAAATTATTTTTTGCAATTAGGTTAGCTTCTCACAAACTTCCTGCTTCTATGGCAGTCGCAGCACTAATAACTTGTACTTTATTTTCAACAGCAACAGGAATTATTGGAGCTGTTGTTACTTTAATGGGACTTTTAGCTTGGCCAGCAATGGTAAAAGCTGGGTATGATAAAAAATTTGCATCTGGAATAATTTGTTCGGGAGGGTGCTTAGGAATTTTAATTCCACCAAGTATTATGTTAATTGTTTACTCTGTTATTGCACAGTTATCTCCTTTAAGATTATTTGCTGCCGCGATATTTCCAGGACTGATGTTAGCTGGATTATACATTGGTTATGCGGTTTTTAGGGCTTGGTTAAATCCATCAATAGCCCCAAAACCAGCTGCAGAAGAGATACCACCGCCATCTGTAATCATGAGAGAAGTTTTAGTTTCATTCTTACCATTATTCTCACTTATTATTTTAGTTTTGGGGACTATACTTGCGGGTATTGCTACTCCAGCAGAGGCTGCCGCAGTGGGTGCCTTTGGTGCATTAGTGCTCTCCTATTTCTATAAAACCTTAAAATGGAAAAATTTTAAAGAGTCAGTTTTTTTAACAGCAAAGACAACAGCTATGATTATGTGGTTGTTTATCGGTTCTTGGACTTTTGCTTCTGTTTTTTCCTATTTAGGTGGTCATGAGGTATTTGAACATTTCTTTAAATCTTTAAATCTTCAGCCTTGGCAGTTCTTGGTAATAACCCAAATAATTATTTTTTTATTAGGGTGGCCACTAGAATGGACAGAAATTTTAATTATTTTTGTTCCAATTTTTTTACCGTTGGTTGAATTTTTTGGAGTTAATCCATATTTCTTTGCAATGTTGATTGCATTAAACTTACAAACTTCATTTTTAACCCCACCAATGGCAATGTCTGCCTACTATTTAAAAGGTGTGCAATCAAGAAATGTTGAATTGATGCAAATATTTAGTGGTATAATGCCGTTTTTGGGAATTGTAATTTTAGCAATGGTTTTAATGTATTTGTTTCCAGGAATAGCACTTTGGTTGCCTGAGACTTTATTTGCTAATTAACTTTGAATGACAGACATATTCTCTTTAAGCTTAGAAGAATTAAGTGAAAAAATAAAGAGCGGTCAACTTACATCAGTTGAGGTTTGTGAAACGTATGTAGAGAGAATAAAAAAGTTTGATAAAGATATAAAAGCCTGGGCACATTTTGATAGGAAGGTTTTGTTAGAAAAAGCAACTGAAGCAGATGAACATAGAAGGGCAGGTAAACCCACAGGTTCTCTTCATGGAGTGCCAATAGCAGTTAAAGATATAATTGGAACTGTTGACATGCCAACTGAGTGTGGAACCGTCATTAGAAAAGGTAAATCTTATTCACAAAATGCTGAAATAATTGATTTGCTTCATACATCAGGAGCAATTGTTATGGGTAAAACAGCAACTTCAGAACTTGCTTATTTGGGCCCACCACCAACCACAAATCCACATGATAAAAGTAGAACACCAGGTGGTTCATCAAGTGGATCAGCTGCCTCTGTTGCCTCCTTTATGGCACCAGCTTCTATTGGCTCTCAAACAGGTGGATCTATAATTAGACCAGCATCTTACTGTGGGGTTGTTGGTTACAAACCAAGTTATGGACTTATTTCAAGAAATGGTGTTTTGAGAACATCATATAATTTAGACCAAATTGGTATGTTTGGTCGTAAGGTTGAAGATGTAGCTATGCTAGCGAAAGTTTTGATTAAAAAAGATAAATATGACCCAGCTACAATTCACTATTCAACAGAAAATATTTTATTAGAAACAAAAAAAGGTCCAATATTTGAGCCTAAGTTTATTTTTTATAAAACTGATCATTGGAAAATAATTGATAAAAAATCAAGAGAGGCTTTTGAGTATTTTATTAAATCTTTCAAAAAAAATATTGAGATTTTTGATACTCCATCGTATTTCAAAGATATACACAAATATCATCAGATTATTCATGAAACTGATTTAGCTAATAATTTCTCAATTTATTATAAAAAGTATAAAAAAAAACTTTCTAAATTTATGCAGGATGCTATTTCGAACGGAAATAAGTACACTGCTAAAGAGTATGCTGAGGCAATTGATTTTATGAAAAGAAGCTACGAGTCTTATGAGGAAGTATTTGAGGATTATCATGGAGTTTTGTCCCCATCCAGCCCCGGTGTTGCACCAAAAGGCTTAAAAAGCACTGGAACAGCGGAATTTAATAAAGTTTGGTCTTATCTTGGAACACCATGTATTTCACTGCCTTTACTTGAGGGAGAAAATAATTTACCATTAGGGGTTCAATTAATTGGCAATAAATATGACGATCACAGATTTTTGGGAACTGCTAAATGGTTAGAGAAAAAATGTCAGGAATAATCGTATGAATAAAATAACAACAGTAATAGGTTTATCGTTTGCTGTTTTCTTTTTAGTTGGTTTGGCAACAACGCTCACTAAATCAATGATGATAGGTTTTCTCGATGTGTTGCCAGTTTATATTTTAATGGCTGCTGCTATCATTATGATGATTTATGAAGCCTTTTTTGATAAAAGTTAATTTCAATTAAATTGATTAACTTGAAAAAAAATTTTTTTTCATTTTCCTTATTATTTATTCAACCTATTTTCATGGCAAGTAATCTTGTTGTGGCAAGAGGTGGTGTTGAGTTTGTCCCTCCAATATCGTTAGCTTTTTGGAGATGGACACTAGTTTTTTTAATATTATTACCTTTTACGTATGTAACATTAAAGAAAAATTTAAAAATCATAAAAAAGGAATACAAAAAATTATTTTTTTTAGGTTCAATGGGATGTGGAGTATGCGGAGCCTTTCCATTTTTAGCAGGTGAAACTACAACAGTTATAAATATGGGAATTATTTATACATCTTCACCTGTGTTTATAATTTTGATTTCATACTTTTTTTTTCATGAAAAAATAAATTTCACAAAAATAATGGGATTAATTGCTTGTTTAATAGGTGTTTTTACAATCATTATAAAAGGAGATTTAAATTTACTAATTAATTTACAATTTACAATTGGTGATTTATGGATGTTGGCTGCTGCAATTGGATGGGCATTATATTCAATTTATTTATTTTATTGGAATTCAGAACTAAAAATTTTTGAAAGATTTACTTTAATATCATTTTTTGGAGCTTTAAGTTTATTACCATTCTATATTAGTGAAGAAATATTTTATAAACAGACTGATTTTATACCTGAATTTTACTTCTGGGTAATTTTTGCTGCTATTTCACCGGGAATAATAGCTTTTACACTTTATACAGTTGCTCAAAAAAAATTAGGCGCGTCTTTAACAGGATTTACTCTTTATGTTTTTACAGTTTATGGAGCAATTTATGGGTACTTTTTATTTAATGAAAAATTCGAAAATTATCATTTCATTGGAACGATATTGGTATTTTTTGGCATATACTTAGCGAAAAAAAAAAATGTTAAAAAAGTTTAGGAATAGTTTGTTGTTATTCTTTCAAATAATTATTTTTGTTTATTTTTTAATCTTAGTTTTTTTATATTTTTATCAGAGAAATTTATTATATCACCCGAATGAAAATAACTATTCTGGTGATCAAATATCAGTCCTTATTGAAAAAGTAAAAATCAATACGAAGGATAATATTGAATTATTGGGCTGGTTTCATAAAAAAGACTTACAAAAATATAAAACAGTTTTATTTTTTCATGGAAACGCTGGCTCACTTGGAAATAGAATTCATAAATTAAACCATTTCAATAACATGGATGTCAACTTTTTAATAATTGCTTGGAGAGGGTTCAGCGGTAATAATGGTAAACCATCTGAAGAAGGTCTTTATGAAGATGGAAGAAGTGCAATCAATTGGCTAATTAAAAAAGGCGTAAAAGAGACAAACATTGTTATTTATGGTGAGTCATTAGGAACTGGCGTTGCAACTCATTTGTCACAAAATAAAAATTTTGCAGGCGTTGTGTTGGAAACCCCTTTTACTTCTATGATTGATGCAGCTAAAGTATTTTATCCCTACATACCTGTAAGTTTTTTATTGAAAGATAAATTTGATAATAAAAACAAAATTAAGAATATAAACGCTCCTGTTTTAATAATGCATGGCGAAGCTGATCAAATAGTTCCATTTTTTATGGGAAAGAAAATGTACGAAATAGCAAATGAACCAAAATATTCTTATTTTACAAAACATGACAATCATATGATGGAGTATGACGAAAATCTTGTTAAAGCTCTAAATTTATTTTTAAAAAGTTTAAATTAAGCCACAATCTCAACAAATATACTTCAGAATTTAATTTTATTAAAAAATAATGAAAAGTTTGTTTTTTTTATTTATTACAGTCTTTATTTTTATTACTAACGTTAATTCACAAGACGAATTTTATCAACCAGATGATTTATTTCATATAGATCATATGGACTCACATAGCAAAGAGTTTAGCTTATATTTTAAAGGTAGAGAAAAATCTATATTAGCTAGAGGCGAAAATGACAATTATATAAATGATTATCCCAAAGATCTTTATATTTATAATCATTTAACCAAGCTCACTTCACCTTTAATTTCTTATGAGTGGTTTCCTTCACAAGCTAGATATTTTTTACAAGAATATGATTTTCCTGTATTTCCAGATGATTTTGCATATTATTTATTAAAAGATGACAATACATTAGTAATGATTAGTGCTGTAAAAAGTCTAAATGTTAATTTCAAATATGATATAGCTAGAAAAAAACTAGAACTTTATCCTACCACTGGTAACTTTGATTTTATAATCTCATCATTTTCAAAAGATTGTGGTCACTATAAATTTGATGAGAATTATAAATGTAGTATCTATAAACCTTTGATATCTAGCAATTTAATTAATTAATTTGAGTAAAAGCTTCAGCGAATTTTTTTGCCTCAAATATCTGTAAGTCGTCCTCTTTTTCACCTAAGCCCAGTGCAATAATTGAAATTTCATATTTTTTTGCTAACGCTAATAAAATACCTCCTTTAGCTGTCCCATCTAATTTTGTCATCACAATACCTGTTATTGGGATAATTTTATTAAATTCTTCTACTTGATTTAATACATTTTGTCCTGAAGTTGCATCTAAAACTAAAATAACATTGTGAGGTGCCTTAGGATCTACTTTTTTTGTTACATTTGCTATCTTTTTATACTCTTCCATTAAATTTTTTTTATTCTGGAGTCTTCCCGCAGTATCTATTAAGACTTGATCAAAATTATTTTTAATAGCTTCATCCACAGCCTTAAAAGCAACTGAAGCAGGATCAGCTCCTTGAGATGATTTTACTATTTGAACATCTACTTTACTTGCCCAATTTTCTAGTTGCTCAATTGCAGCGGCACGAAATGTATCTGAAGCTGCAAACATGACTTTACTGCCGTTAGTCTTCAATATTTTTCCTATTTTACCGATAGTTGTTGTTTTACCAACGCCGTTCACACCAGAAATTAACGTTGCATTGAGATTTTCTTTTTTCTCAAAAAAGGATTTATTTTCTAAGGGTGTCATCAAAGAAATTATATATTCTTTTAAAATAGAGTTTATCTCTTTAGATAGATTTTTATTTGGATCAATTTTTTTCTTAGAAATTATTTCTTTTATTTCAGATGCAGCCTCAACTCCCACATCTGATCGAATTAAAAATTCCTGAATTTTATTTAAGCTTTCGTCATTAATTTCTTTTTTTACAATTATTTCTTTAAGTCCAGATGTAAACGCTGATGCACTTTTCTTAAATCCGATTTTAAATTTATCAAAGATTCCCATTACAATTTTATCTTTATTTCTTTAATATCTGAAACAGGTCCTTTCATGTGAATAGAGTTATTTTCATCTATTGAAATTGATAATTTTCCAGTTGCAAACTCTATATCAGTTTTATTTTCTGTAAGATTATTTAATTTACCTGCATATGCTGTAGCACACGCTGCAGTTCCACAAGCTTTAGTAAGACCAACTCCTCTTTCCCAAACTTTTACTTTGATCAAATTTTTATTAAAAATTTGTGCAATTGTTACGTTACATTTCTCTGGGAAGATTTCATGATTTTCTATCTCAGGGCCAATTTTTTCTATATTGAAATCCCCAATTCTTTTTACAAAAAAAACAATATGTGGGTTACCCACATTAATTGCAGTACCACCTAAGTACTCATTATTATTTGTATCAATAATTTTGATATTTAAGTTCTTTGTATCCATTTCTTTTGATAAAGGTATTTGATCCCATTTTAACTTTGCTTTACCAATTTCTGTTGTAACAATTTTTTTTTCTAAAATTTCAGATTTTAATTTTCCAGATAGCGTATTCAAAATTATTAATTTGTTATTTTTTTCATTTGAAATCAAATTTGCAACACATCTAGTTCCATTTCCACATGCCCCAGACTCTCCTCCATTTGAATTAAAAAATCTTAAACTTGCATCTGCAGAACTATCTGGCTCAATAAATATTAGTTGATCACAGCCAATAAAATTTCTGTCACAAATTTTAACTATTTGATCCTTCGTCAAATTGGTAATTTTTTCTCTATTATCGATTATCACAAAATCATTACCCAATCCGTCCATTTTAAAAGCTTTGATGTCCATATATAGTTATTTAACTTATTTATTGACTTTTTGAACCTCTATTATAGTTTGTGGCAGTTTCCGCAAAAACATTAAATTTGCGGTGTCTTTGGAAACAAAGAGATCGACACTAGTCAGCGAGGGTTCGCCCACTAGTGGGATTACTGCTGTGTGTAATAAATATGTTTGAAAATTTAACAAATAAATTTGAGGAAGTTTTTTCCTCTCTAAAAAAAGCTCCATCACTTGATGAAAATCAGGTTGATGAAGGATTAAGAGGAATAAGACAAGCTTTATTAGAAGCTGATGTGTCCCTTGAAGTTGCTAAAGATTTTATTGAAAAGGTTAAACCAAAAGCCTTAGGTCAAGAAATTATTAGATCAACGTCACCTGGTGATATGGTGGTAAAGATTGTCTATGATGAATTAGTAAATCTTTTAGGTGAAAAAAATAATGATGTAAATTTAAATGCTGTACCACCAGTGCCAATGATGCTGGTCGGGTTACAAGGTTCTGGTAAAACAACAACAACTGCTAAACTTGCTAGATATTTAGAGAATACAAAAAAAAAGAAAGTAATGATGGTCAGTTTAGATATTTACAGACCAGCCGCTCAAGAACAGCTAAAATCTTTGGGTGAACAAAATAATATATTAACTCTCCCAATAATTGAAGGTCAACAACCCAGTGATATTTGTCAAAGAGCAATTAGTGCAGCAAACTTGAATGGTGCAGATATTATCTTGTTCGATACTGCTGGTAGAACACAAATAGATTTGCAGATGATGAGTGAAATTAAACAAATTGAAAATACCATCAAACCGGCAGAGACGTTTTTAGTTGCTGACTCGCTTACTGGACAAGTAGCTGCATCAGTTGCAAAAGAATTTAATAATACAGTAAATTTATCTGGAATTATTTTAACGAGAGCAGATGGTGATGCGAGAGGCGGAGCTGCCGTAAGTATGAAATTTGTTTCACAGGTTCCAATTAAATTTTTAGGTATTGGTGAAAAGATTGAAAATCTTGAAGTTTTTCACCCAGATAGAATTGCAAATAGAATTCTTGGGATGGGAGATATAGTTTCTCTTGTTGAAAAAGCAGCCCAAGATCTTGGGGAAGAAAATATAAAAAAAACAGAGGAAAATTTAAAAAAAGGACAATTCTCTATGCAAGATTATTTAACTCAACTAAGGCAAATGAAAAAAATGGGAGGGATAGAAGGCATCATGTCTTTCATGCCAGGAGTTTCAAAGGTTAAATCTCAAATGGATTCAGCGGGTATTGATGAGAGTGTTATTACAAAAAATGAGGCTATAATTTTATCAATGACCAAAAAAGAGAGAGAGAACCCAAAAATAATTAACGGTTCTAGAAAAAAAAGAATTGTTAATGGTTCAGGAACTGATCCAGCCACTATCAATAAATTGTTAAAACAATTTAAAATGATGTCTGAAATGATGAAAAAAATGTCAAAAGGAAATCTGAAAGGTATGTCTGATAAAGGAATACCTCCAGAATTATTTAATCAATTAAAATAAAAAAGGAGAGTAAATGTTAAAATTAAGATTATCTAGAGGTGGCACAAAAAAGAGGCCCTTTTATAAGGTTGTTGTAGCCGACAGTCGATTTGCAAGGGATGGTAGATTTATAGAGAAAGTAGGTTTCTTTAATCCCTTGTTGCCAAAAGAAAAAAAAGAAAGAATTGGATTAGAGGCTGAAAGAATAAAATATTGGTTGGGTCAAGGTGCGCAACCTACAACAAGAGTAGCTAGAATTTTAGGTGAGAATGAATTGATGCCTATGCCTGCTAATGGAAATAATCCACAAAAAGCAATTCCAAAAAAAGATAGAAAAAAAGAAGTTACAGAAGAGACTAAAAATGAAGAGTCTCCAAAAGCAGAAGCTAAAAAAGAGGAAGCTCCAAAAGCAGAAGCTAAAAAAGAGGAAGCTCCAAAAGCAGAAGCTCCAAAAGCAGAAGCTAAAAAAGAGGAAGCTCCAAAAGCAGAAGCTAAAAAGGAAGAGAAGAAATAAAGTAAAGGAGATCAATGTTGCACACTCAAGTATTTACACTTTATCCAGATATTTTTCCTGGGCCTTTAGGGAAAGGTCTTTACGGAAAAGCAATGTCTAAAAAATTGTGGAGTTTGAATGTGATAAATATAAGAGATGCAGCTACAGACAAACATAAAACAGTTGATGATACTCCTTATGGTGGCGGAACAGGCATGTTATTAAAACCAGACGTTTTAGCAAATTCTATAGATCGAAACATAAATAAAGGAGATAGGATTTTGTATCTTTCACCGAAAGGTAAAGTATTTAATCAAAAACTTGCGCAAGATCTATCATTAGAAAAATCATTTTCATTAATTTGTGGTCATTTTGAAGGAGTTGATGAGAGAGTATTATCTACAAGAAATATTGAGGAGGTTAGTGTTGGGGACTATGTATTATCAGGCGGAGAAACTGCTGCGTTAGTAGTGCTTGATAGTGTATTGAGACTTTTACCTGGAGTATTAGGGAATGATAAATCAGCTTCAGAAGAAACTTTTGAAAATGGCCTTTTGGAGTATCCACAATATACCAAACCTCAGATTTGGGAGGAAAAATCAGTTCCAGACGTGTTATTATCTGGTGATCACGCTAGAATTAAAGACTGGCGTTTATCTCAATCTGAGGCTATAACACGCGACCGAAGACCAGATTTATGGCATAAATATAAGAAGAATTAATTTGTTAGATATTAAAATGAAAACAATAGAAGAAATTAATCAAAACAACGTTAAAAAAATTCTTTCAGAAAAAAAGATCCCTGATTTTTTTCCTGGTGATGTTGTTAAAGTTGGTGTCAGAATTACAGAGGGAAAAAAAGAAAGAATTCAATATTTCGAAGGTGTTTGCATAGCTAAAAAAAGTAGAGACATAAATTCATCTTTTACTGTTAGAAAAATATCTTTTGGAGAAGGTGTTGAAAGAACTTTTCCGTTGTATGGAACTGTTATTGACTCAATCAAAGTAATTCGTTCAGGAAAAGTAAGAAGAGCTAAACTTTATTATTTAAGAGATAGAACTGGTAAATCTGCTAGGATTGCTGAAAAAATAAGAGAAAAAATTGGTATTGATATTGATGTTAAGCCTGAGACTGTTACTGAAGAAAATCTAGCACCAGCTGAAAAAGAGAGTGTACCGGAATCTGCAAAAGAGGCTACCCCAACTGTAGAGCCTAAAAAAGAGGAAGCCCCAAAAACAGAGATGAGGAAAGAAGTAACCAAAGCTGAAACTAAAACTGAAAAAAAACTTTAAAATTTACAGGAAAAAAAATAATTTTTTTCTCAATGCCCAATACTCTTTACAATAAAATTTGGAACCAACATTTAGTTCATCAGCAAGAAGATGGAACAGCTTTATTGTTTGTTGACAGACATTTAGTTCATGAGGTCACTAGTCCACAAGCTTTTGAAGGATTAAGAAATTCTAAACGTAAAGTAAGACATCCAAAATTGACATTAGCAGTTGCAGATCATAATGTTCCAACAACAGATAGGTCAAAAGGTATTTCAGACCTTGAGTCTAAAATTCAAGTTGAAACTTTAGAGGCTAATTGTAAAGAGTTTGGTATCAAACTTTTTGGAATGAGTGATAAGAGACAAGGAATTGTTCATGTCACAGGGCCTGAACAAGGATTTACCCAGCCCGGCACAGTTATTGTATGTGGTGATAGTCATACAGCAACACATGGAGCATTTGGTGCATTAGCTTTTGGTATTGGAACTTCAGAAGTAGAACATGTTTTAGCAACTCAAACACTGGTTCAAAAAAAAGCAAAGAATTTTAGAATAAATGTCAACGGCACACTTCCATTAGGTGTTACATCAAAAGATGTAATTCTTCAGATAATTGGAAAAATTGGAACTGCAGGAGGAACAGGATGTGTAATAGAATATGCAGGTGATCTAATTAAATCACTTAGTGTTGAGAATAGAATGACAATTTGTAATATGACAATAGAAGGTGGTGCAAGGGCAGGATTAATTGCTCCTGATGAAAAGATATTTAAATACTTAGAAGGTAGACCAATGTCTCCTAAAGGAAATGATTGGGATAAAGCATTAGAAAATTGGAAAAATTTAAATACTGATGAAGGTGCAAAGTTTGATAAAGAAGTAAACCTAAGTGCTAATGAAATTTCGCCAATGATAACTTGGGGTACTTCACCTCAGGATGTTATTACGATAGATGAAAAAGTACCAAATCCAAAAAATGAGAAAGACGAGGATAGAAAAAATTCTTTGGAACGAGCATTGAATTATATGGGTTTGAAACCAGATATGGCAGCCAAGGACATTAAAATTGACAAAGTTTTCATTGGGAGCTGTACAAATGGAAGAATTGAAGATTTAAGAGAAGCTGCAAAAATTTTAAAAGATAAAACAATTGCTTCCCATGTTCATGCGATGGTTGTTCCTGGGTCAGGGTTAGTTAAAGAACAAGCAGAACAAGAGGGATTAGATAAAATTTTTGTAAAGTCAGGATTTGAATGGAGAGAGCCAGGTTGTTCAATGTGTTTAGCAATGAATGCAGACAAATTAAAACCAGAAGAAAGATGTGCCTCTACATCAAATAGAAATTTTGAAGGCAGGCAAGGTAGAGGTGGGAGAACCCATTTAGTTAGCCCAGGTATGGCTGCAGCAGCAGCAATATCTGGAAACCTTGATGATGTAAGGAAATATCAAAATTAACATGCAAAAATTTAACACTTTAAAGAGTATACCAGCGTATTTGCCAATAGTTAATATTGATACAGATATGATTATTCCAAAACAATTTTTAAAAACAATTAAAAGAACTGGACTCGGCAAAAATTTATTTTTTGAGATGAGATATGACGACCAAGGTAAAGAAATAAATGATTTTGTTTTAAATGAAGATCCTTACAATAACTCAAAAATTTTAATTGCTGGAAAAAATTTTGGATGTGGTTCTTCAAGAGAACACGCTCCATGGGCATTATTAGACTTCGGTATCACTTGTGTTATAAGTTCAAGTTTTGCAGATATTTTTTATAACAATTGTTTTAAAAATGGAATTTTACCAATAATTTTAGATGATGATAAAATTAAAGAACTATCAGAATATGCAAAAAGAAAAGAAGAAATTTTTATAGATCTTAAGGAAGAAAAAGTTATTTTTGGGAATAATGAGGTAAAATTTAAAGTAGACTCGTTTAAAAAAAAGTGTTTGTTAGAAGGATTAGACGATATAGCTCTTTCATTAAAAAAATCTGATAAAATAGAAATTTTTGAAAAAGATTTAAAATTAAAAAAGCCCTGGGTATTTAATGATTAAAGTAAAAAAAAGAAGAGTGTTATTACTACCAGGTGATGGAATAGGTCCTGAAGTTATTGCAGAGGTTAAAAAAGTAATCAATTGGTTTAATGAAAAAAAATCTTTAGATTTTGAAATTGATGAGGATTTAGTTGGAGGAATTTCTTTTGATAAGCATGGAACACCTCTTACTGATGAAGTTTTTTACAAAGCATTAGAGAGCGCTGTAATAATGTTAGGTGCGGTTGGTGGACCTAAATGGGATGGTGTAGAATTTTCAAAAAAACCTGAGAGAGCACTTTTAAAACTTAGAAAAGAATTAAAACTTTTTGCTAATTTAAGGCCAGCAATATGCTTTGAACAACTGGTAAATGCTTCAACTTTAAAACCAGAAATTGTATCAGGTTTAGATATTTTAATAGTTAGAGAATTAACTGGTGGAGTATATTTTGGTGAACCTAGAGGAATTAAACCAATAGAAAATGGAGAAAGAAAAGGAGTAAACACTCATACTTATACTAGTAATGAAATTATTAGAGTAGCTAGAGTTGCTTTTGACTTAGCAAAAAAAAGATCAAATAGAGTAATATCTTGTGAAAAATCTAATGTAATGGAAGCGGGTCAACTTTGGAAAGAAGAAGTGCAATCATTACATGATAAAGATTATAAGGATGTTGAGTTAAGTCACATGTTAGCTGATAATTGTGCGATGCAATTAGTAAGAAACCCAAAACAATTTGATGTAATCTTAACTGATAATTTATTTGGTGACATGTTATCAGATGAGGCCTCTATGTTAACAGGTTCTCTTGGATTACTACCTTCAGCATCATTAGGTGCAAAAAATAAGGATGGCGAAATGAGAGCTATGTATGAACCTATTCATGGTTCAGCTCCAGACATTGCTGGGAAAGGAGTCGCAAATCCTATTGCCTCAATTTTGAGTTTTGCTATGGCGCTAAGATATTCCTTAGATTTAGATAAAGAGGCAGAGGCCTTAGAAAAAGCTGTACAACAGGCTCTTAATGATGGATTAAGAACAAAAGATATAATGTCTGATAAAATGAAAGAGGTTTCTACTTCTCAAATGGGTGATGCGATCATTTCAAAATTGCAATAATTAATTAATTATCTTAAAGTCATACTATGCCAAGCTATACCGCTCCTGTTGATGATATGATGTTTCTATTTGAGAAACTAAGAAATAATCAAAAATATAATGAGTTAGAAAAATATAAAGAGGTAACCACTGATTTAGTAAAAGATATTTTGCAGGAAGCAGCGAAGATTAATCAAAATTTAGTTTTACCATTAGCTAAAGCTGGTGACGAAAATCCTGCAGTTTTAGAAAATGGAGTAGTAAGAACCCCTCCAGGTTATAAAGAAGCTTACAAAAAATATATCGAGGACGGGTGGACTTCACTATCTTGTGATCCAAAATATGGGGGTCAAGGTATGCCAAAAACTGTAAGTGCATTTTTTGATGAAATGCTTTCCTCTGCAAGCCTGTCTTTTAAATTATATAGTGAACTAAGTATAGGTGCATATAATTGTATTAATCATCATGCTACAGACGATATAAAAAATAAATATTTACCTAAAATAGTTGAGGGAAAATGGAGCGGCACTATGTGCTTAACTGAGCCAGTATGTGGTACCGATTTGGGTTTATTAAGAACAAAAGCTAAGAAACAAACTGATGGAACTTATAAAATAAGCGGTCAAAAAATATTTATTACATCTGGTGATCATGATTTAACTGAGAATATTATTCATCTAGTTTTGGCAAGAGCAGATGACTCTCCAGCAGGCACAAAAGGAATAAGTTTATTTTTAGTTCCAAAATTTGTGGTTAAAGACGATGGAACAATCGGACCAAGAAATGGGATATCTACAGGTTCTATAGAGACTAAGATGGGAATAAAGGGATCAGCAACTTGTGTATTAAATTTTGATGATGCTACTGGATACATGATAGGTGCTAAAGAAAAAGGATTAAGCGCAATGTTCACTATGATGAATCTTGAAAGAATAGTTGTTGGTATACAAGGATTAGGTATTTCAGAAATTGCCTATCAAAATTCACTTACTTATGCAAAAGAAAGAAAACAAGGAAAGTCAAATAACTCTAATTCAAAAAATGGTGCAGATTTTATAATTGAACACGCTGACATTAGAAGAACTCTACTCAATATGAAATCAATTATTGAAGGTGAAAGAGCTTTATGTTTTTGGTTGTCACAGCAAACTGAAGTAAGTTTAAATCATCCAGATGAAAAAACTCGTCAGGAGGCCTCAGATTATGTTTCCCTCATGACTCCTGTGGTAAAATCATTATTCACAGATTTAGCAATGGAAATAACAAGTGATGCTATGCAAATTCATGGTGGATATGGATACACTAAAGATCAAGGAATAGAACAATTATATAGAGATAATAGAATTACACCTATCTACGAAGGTACAAATTCGGTCCAAGCTTCTGACCTGGTTTTCAGAAAATTATCAAATAAAAATGGTAATATAATAAATAAATTTTTAGATCAGGTTAAGTCAGAGTGTAAAACTGACAATGAAAAAATTAAACCATTTTTATCAGAATTTAATAAGAATTTAGACACTCTTAAAAAATTTAGTGATTGGATGACAGATAAAGCAAAAACAGAAAAAGATGATGTTAGCGCAGGGGCTAATGACTACCTTAAAACTTTAGGTTATGTGTCTATTGCATATGCATGGATTAAGGTTCTAGAGGTGAGTTTTAAAGATTATGAGGAAAATAAAAATTTTTATAATGATAAAATAGACACTGCTAAATTTTATTTTGACAAAGTATTACCTAGAGCCGAACATCACTATAAGTCTGCAATTTCTGGAAGTTCAAATATAATGAATTTCAAGTTCAATTAAATGAGCCATTACGAAACTAATCTTGATAAAAATGATGCAAATCATGTTCCATTGACACCTTTGACTTTTTTAAAAAGAGCTTATGAAATTTATCCCAATTATGAAGCAGTTATTTATGAGGATAGGAAATATACTTGGAGTCAAGTTTATAAACGAACTGTAAAATTTGCTAGTGCACTTAATAAAATTGGAGTAAGTAAGGGTGATACTGTTTCATTCTTATCTTTTAATACCCCTGAAATTTTTGAAGGACACTATTCAGTTCCAATGACAGGTGCAGTTCTTAATACTATTAATATAAGATTAGATGCTAAGACAATTGCGTATATTTTAGAACATTGTGAGGCAAAAGTTTTAGTTGTTGATAGACAACTTCATGTTGAGGTAAAAAAGGCTCTAAATACTTTAAAAAGAAAAATCACAATAATTGATATCAACGATAAATTTGCAGACCAATCTAAGTGTGAGAAAATTGGAGAATTTGAGTATGAAAGTTTTTTAAATACTGGTGACGAAAATTATAATTGGGAAATGCCAGAGGATGAATGGCAAGCATTATCACTTAGTTATACTTCAGGAACCACTGGAAACCCTAAGGGTGTAGTTTACCACCACAGAGGATCATATTTGATGTCCACTGGAAGTGCAGTTGCATGGAATATGCCAAACAGATTAAATTTTTTGACTATTGTGCCAATGTTTCATTGTAATGGCTGGGGTTATCCGTGGACTGTTCCTATGTTAAATGGAAGAACTATTTGCTTAAGAAATATTGATGTGAAAAAAATTTTTGAATTAATTGATAAATATAACGTCACTCATTTTGGAGGGGCACCAATTGTATTGAATATGATTACAGGAGCTCCTGCGTCTGATAGAAAAAAGCTAAAACAAAAAGTTTATGTATTGACTGCTGGAGCACCGCCACCAAGCATCATTTTTAAAAAAATGAAAGAACTTGGATTTGAAGTAATGCATGTTTATGGATTAACAGAAACCTATGGTCATGTTACCCAATGTGCTTGGAATGATTCTTGGGATGAATTTGATGAAGAAAAACAGAATGAGATTAAGGCGAGACAGGGTGTGAGATATCCCAATACAGAAGGCATTACAGTTATGAACCCTGAAATAATGAGAGAAGTACCAAAAGATGGAAAAACAATTGGTGAAATTATGATTAAAGGGAATGTTGTCATGAAGGGCTATTTTAAAGATAAAGCAGCTACAGATAAAGCCATGAAAGGTGGATGGTTTCATTCTGGAGATTTGGCAGTGATGCATCCAGATGGGTACGTAAAAATTCAAGACAGATCTAAAGATATCATCATTTCAGGTGGTGAGAACATATCTTCAATCGAAATAGAAAATACTTTAGCGAAGCATCCATCGGTCTCAATTGCGGCAGTAGTGGCAAAACCGGACGAAAAATGGGGTGAAGTCCCATGTGCATTCATTGAGATGGTTCAAGATAAACCAGTTACAGAAAAAGAATTAATCAGCTTTTGTAAAGAAACTCTAGCAGGATTTAAGGTGCCAAAACAAGTTATTTTTTGTGAATTACCAAAAACTTCAACAGGTAAAATTCAAAAATTTGAATTAAGAAAAAAATTTTAGGAAAATAATTGATATTCCAATTAGAAAACAAATATATTCACGCTTCTGACTCCGGTCAGGGGCTAGATATGAATAAAGACACGATAGTATTTTTACACGGAAGTGGTCTTTCTCATATTATCTGGTCACTAGCAGAACAATTTTTTTCATCAAAAGATTTTAATGTATTATCTATAGATTTACCCGGACATGGTAATTCAGATGGTCCTTGTTTAGATAGTATTGAAAAAATTGCTGATTGGTTAGAGAAAGTATTTGATAAATTAAAATTAAAAAATTTAATTTTAGTTGGTCATTCTCAGGGATGTTTAGAAATACTTGAATATACTAATAGATATAAAGAGAGACTAAAAAAATTAATTTTTGTTGGAGGTTCATATAAAATGCCGGTTCATCCAGATTTAATTGAACTAGCACAAAATGGCCACCCTGATGCTGTTAAACTAATGATGAAATGGGGATATGAGGGTTCAAAAAAGTTTATTGGTGGTAATCCGGTTGAAAAAATAATTCAATCACCGAGAGATATTAGTGAAATTTTGGCTATTGATTTGAACGCATGTAATAATTATTCAAATGGTTCTGAAGCTGCCAAAGGAATTGATTGTCCCTCTTTGCTTATATTAGGAGAATTGGACAAAATGGTTATTTTAGATGCTGGAAAAAAATTCTCTAATTTGATTAAGAATTCAACAACTCATGTAATTAAGGGATGTGGACACATGATAATGATTGAAAAAGCATTCGAAATGAGAGAAAAGATTTTGAAATTTTTAAATTAATGAAAAGTTATCCGATAATTAAATCAAGAAGAATAAGAAGCACTCCATATACTTCAAGAATTGAAAATCAAGGTGTAACTGCTTACACTGTTTACAATCACATGCTGCTACCTGCAGCATTTGGATCTTTGGAAGAATCTTGTCATCATTTAAAAAAAAATGTTCAAGTATGGGACGTATCAGCAGAAAGACAAGTTGAAATCTCAGGTGGTGATGCCGCTCAACTTATTCAACTTATGACCTGTAGAGATTTGTCCAAATCTAAAATAGGCAGATGTTATTATTGTCCAATAATTGATGAAAATGGAAATTTAGTAAATGATCCTGTAATTTTAAAATTAGCCCAAGATAGATGGTGGGTATCTATTGCTGACTCTGACGTAATCTTTTTTGCAAAAGGTTTAGCATCTGGTAATAATTTCAACGTAAAAATTTTTGAACCTAATGTTGATATTATTGCTATTCAAGGGCCAAAATCTTTTGACTTGATGGAAAAAATTTTCGGTAAAGAGATAAAAGAATTAAAATTTTTTGGTTTTAATTATTATGATTTTAAAGGTGTAAAACATTTAATTGCAAGATCTGGTTGGTCAAAACAGGGAGGTTTTGAAATTTATGTTGAAAATATAAAATCTGGGTTGGAATTATATGATCAATTCTTTGAATTAGGAAAAGAATTTAATGTAAAAGCCGGATGTCCAAATTTAATTGAAAGAATAGAAAGTGGTTTACTTTCTTATGGAAACGATTTTGACAACAATGATAACCCATTTGAGTGTGGTTTTGAAAAGTATGTGAATTTAGATACTGATATAAATTTCCTAGGTAAGGATAAATTGATAAAGATCCAAAAGGATGGAATTAAGCGAAAATTAATGGGTGTTCAGATTGATATTAACAAAATTAACTTAACTAGATCTCTTCATATCAAAGATGAAAAAGGAAATTTCATTGGAGATTTAAGATCTGCTTGTTATTCACCTTATTTTAAAAAGTCTATAGGTATTGCAATGATAAACGAGCCATATTGCAAAGCATCTGCTACAGGTTTATTGGAAATTGATGGAAATTCAATAGCTGTAAAAGTTTGCGATTTACCTTTCATCTAGTATAAAACTTACATCATGAATATTGCAATAGTAGGTGCAACTGGAAATGTTGGAAGAAAAACTTTAGAAGTTCTTGAAAAAAAAGGACTTACTATAGAGAATCTTTATTTGGTTGCTTCCTCAAAAAGTGTTGGAAAAAAAATTAATTTTAAAGGTAAAGATATTTTAGTTAGCGAGTTAGAAAAATTTGATTTTTCAAAAGTAAAAATCGCTTTTTTTGCAGCAGGAGGAAAAATTTCTGAAAAATTCGCCCAAAAAGCAGCTAAGCATTGTTTGGTAATTGACAATTCAAGCTTTTTTAGAATGGACCCAGACGTTCCTTTGATAGTTCCACAGGTAAATTCAAATGCTTTAAAGTCTATTAAAAAAAATATTATTTCAAATCCTAATTGCTCAACAGCACAATTAGTTATTGCATTAAAACCATTACATGACTTATTTATTATTAAAAGAATAGTTGTATCTACATATCAATCTGTTTCTGGTGCTGGTAAAGCCGCAGTGGATGAATTAATCAATCAAACTAAATTAGCCTTAGATGGTAAAG
>CACAIR010000006.1 GCA_902532565.1 uncultured Pelagibacteraceae bacterium
GGCCTCGATAAGAAAAAAAATCAAATAAAACATAAAAATTTTTATTTTTTTAAAGAAGATGTTTCAAATTCAAAAAAAGTCGAAGAAATTTTAAGATTTGTCATTAAAAAATTTAAAAAAATTGATGTAATAATTAACAATGCGGGAATTTCATATTTTACAAAGTTTGAAGACAGAACTAATTATGAATTAAATTCTACATTAAATACTAATCTTGTCGGTACAATTAACGTTTGCAGAAATTACTTAAAACTTCATAAGGCTCATAAACTCAAGAAATGTAAAATTATTAACATAGGATCAATTTATGGAATATTAAGTCCAGATTTTAATATTTATGATAAAGGTGATAATATAAATTCAGAAATATATGGCGCCTCAAAAGCAGCGATTATTCAATTTACGAAGTACCTCTCAGTATATGGAGCTAAATATAATATAAATGTAAATTGTTTATCTCCTGGAGGAATTCTTAATCATAAAAACAAGCAAAAGAAAAAATTTATAAACAAATATTCAAATAGAGTTCCATTAAAGAGAATGGCAGACACAAGTGATTTTTTTACATGTATACTTTTTTTGGCATCTGATAAATCTTCTTATGTTACTGGCCAGAATATAGTTGTAGATGGTGGGTTATCATCGTGGTAAATAAACATTTTCTTATTGCTGAAGCAGGCATAAATCATAATGGGAATTTAAAAACTGCCTTAAAACTCATAGATGTAGCAAAAAAGTCAGGGGCAGATGCAATTAAATTCCAAACGTATATTACAGAGAAGAGAGTTCCAAAAAAATACAAAAAAATTTTTAATATTTTAAAAAGATGTGAACTTAATTATAAAGAATTTGAAATATTAAAAAACTATTCTGATAAAAAAAAAATAACTTTTTTTTCAACACCTTTTGATTTAGAAGCAGTAGAATTTTTAGCTGAAATGAAAGTAAAATTATTTAAAGTTGCATCTTTTGATATTGCAAATAAACCTTTGATAAATGGTATTTTAAAAAAGAACATTAGAACTATTATTTCTACTGGGATGGCAAATCTTAAAGAAATAAGTTTTGTGTATAAAAAATTTAAGACAAACAAAATTCCTTTAGTATTGTTGCATTGTATATCCTCTTATCCTAATAAAATTGAAAGTTCGTATCTTTCAAACATAAATTATTTAAAAGAAAGATATAAGTGTGAAATTGGTCTATCGGATCATACTAATGATATTCAAGTACCATTGTATTCAAGTTTATTAGGTGTAAAAGTAATTGAAAAACATCTTAAAATTGATGAAAATCATAAATGTGTTGATGCAAAAGTATCAATCACTGGAAAACAATTTTTAGAATTGAAAAAAAATTTGGAAATTATTGATAAAATGGTTGGAAAACCCAAATTTGGTGTAAGATTTGAGGAAAAAAACACCAAAATTTTTAAAAGAAAAAAATTTTATTAATCTAATTTACCCAAATAGTTGACCATTATTACTCCTATGATTATTAAAATTATTCCAATTAATCCGTAAACGTTTGGAACTTGGTTATATTTCAAAAGAGCAAATAAAACGACTCCTGTTACTGTGAGCCCACTATATGTTGCATAGGCAAATCCAACAGGTAAAGAATGCATTGCTTTTGCAATACAAAACATTGTTATAAACATTAATAATATGCATAAAAAAGAAGGAGTTAATTTTGAAAAACCCTCAGATAATTTAGCAAAGCTATTTGCGGCTATACCACAAGATATACCAAGAGCCAGAAACAGATATCCAAATAGAGGTTTCATTAATTGTTGATTTAAAATATTAAAATTAATTATTAAGTTTATCAAATTAGTTTATAATTACTATTTTATTATTTAATCTTTAATAAAATAGTCTATTAAATCTTATGGTTAAATTAAAAAAATTAATTATTGCTTGTGATGGCGAGTCTGCTAGCGGAAAGAGCACAGCAGCAAGGTTAGTTTCTAAAAAGTACAAACTTCTATTAATTAATTCTGGTCTTATTTACCGATATTGTAGTAAATTGATTATTAAAGAGAAACCAAAAAATTTAATAAAATTTTTGAAAAAGAAATTCCAAACAATTACTTACAAAAAAATTTCAAAACAAAAATTGCACTCAGAACAAATTTCCAATCATGTAGCAGCTTTAGCAAAAAAAAAAAATGTTAGACAAATTGTAAATAAATTTCAGCTTAAAATTATAAAAAAGAATAATAGAATTTGCGTTGAGGGTCGAGATATTGCTAGTAAGATTTTAGCTAAAGATCCAAAATATGATTTAGCTTTCTATTTTAAATGCAGGCTGGATGTTGCCTCTTATAGACGTTGGTTAGATATTAAAAAATCAGTTCCTTTAAAAGAAGTTAAAAAATCACTTCAAATGAGAACTTCTTTTGACAAAAAAAGAAAAAATAGCCCTTTAATCAAAGTAAAAGATGCTATTTTGATTAAAAGTGACAAGCTTAATAAAAAAGAAGTTTTAACTAAAATGTCCAGAGAAATTAATAAAATTCTGTAAAATTATTTTTCATCTTTAATTGAATCTCCACTAATATAATCATCATTTTCATTTGAACTAATAGTTTGAGCAATATTTAAATCCTGATCTGTTTCTATTACAGGATTTGGATCTTGTATTGGTTCTGTTTGAGGGTTTAATTCAATTCCTGCTGGGGTGATTGTTTGAGGCATGGCAACAAACTGAGAGTCTGGATTATCAACTGTTTTTCTTACTTTCATTCTATAAATTCCAAAAACTCCAATTACTGCATGAAAGATGAATAGAAATACAAAAAATCCATTAGGACCAATTACATCCATAAATATTGAGCATAAAAAAGGTCCACTAATTGCACCTAAACCAAAAGCAAATTGCAGTCCTGCACCAGCTGCAACAAATTTATCTTTCGATATGTAATCATTTGTATGAGCTAAAATTAATGAAAACATTGGCAAACTACAAAAAGAAAAGAGAATAAAAAATATATAAAACCACGTTTTGCTTGTAGCAAGACCAGCTGGCAAATACATTTGTCTAGATACCAATATAGCTATAATTGCAAATATTGCAGCACCAAATGTAGAATAAACAATTACTTTTCTTCTATCGTAAATATCTGAAATTTTTCCAATAGGAAATTGTGCTACTGAACCTGAAATTGCTAGAAGAAAAGTTACAATCGATATTTCTAAAATTGTAAAATTCATTGAAGTTGAATAAACAGCTAATAGTGTAAATAAAGCTGATTGAATTGTTCCATAAAATAATGAGCTTACCATTCCAAATGGAGATGCATCATACAAATCTCGTAAATTCATTGCTTTAATCTTTTTGAATGTAGGTGGTTTTTTTTTAGTTAACAATATTGGTATTAAGGCTGCTGAAGTAATGACAGAAACTAAAATAAAAGGTTGAAAATTCTGTGGACTACTAAAATTAAGTAAGAACATACCTATTCCCATTGAACCATAAAGTATGACCATGTAGATAGATAATACACTTCCTCTATTTTTATTACTTGATCTGTCATTAAGCCAACTTTCTGCAACAGTATAAATACAAACCATGCTAATTCCTGTTAAAACTCTCAATAAAAACCAAATTAATGGATTAATTAAAATGGAGTGAACTAGAATGACCAAAGATGCCAATGAAGCAAAAGCAGCAAATACTCTAATATGACCAACCCTTGAAATAACATTTGGAATTGTAGCTGCACCTATAAAATATCCTACAAAATAACCAGACATCATAAAGCCAGTAGAGGTTAGACTAAAATCTTCTTGTACAGCTCTCACTCCAAGTAATGAACCTTGGAAACCATATGCCATCATTAAAAATCCCATACCTAAGAAAAGAGCCCAGGAATTTTTTAATACTTTATTCATATGGCTTGACGTCTATTTCTGATTTGTGGCTAAATCAAGTTAATTGTAATTTTTAATTCAAGATTTTTTTAGCTTTAAGTATGAATGAATTGCTATAGTAAAGATGATAACCAATCCTCCTTGAATTGTTTCAATAGAGGGTTGTTCTTTAATAACCATCCAAACCCAAAAAGGCCCAATAATGGTCTCTAGTAAAAAGAATAAATTAACCTCTTCTGCTGGAATAAATCTTGGAGCAATTGTCACCATTACAAAAGGAATTGCTACACACATCACACACATTAAGGGTACAATAAATAAGTTATGATCTACTAAAACATAAGATTCAATAAAAAAAATTGCAAATATAGCCACAAATAACTTTCCAATAACTGCTGCAGGTACTAAATTCTTTTTTTTTGCCGATCTAATGGTCACGGCACCTACGGCAAGGCCAATTGCTGTGATGAGGCCTAAAATATCTCCATAGAAATTACCTAAATTCAGAGAGTCATAAAATATATATACGGCAGCCACGAATGTGATAGCAATAGCAACCCATGTTTTTCTATCAGGAATTTCTTTTAAGAAAATTGCTCCAAGTATTGCAGATATCATTGGAGCCATAGCTATCATAACTAATGTATTGGCTACATTAGTATTTTGAATAGAAACTACAAAAGTTATATTAGTGATTGAAAAGGTAATTATGTAGATTAATCCGTGATGACCACTGGTTATAAGCATCTTAAAAAAATTTAATCTATATATAACAAGCATACCAATTAAGACTGTAAAAAATGGAATAATTCCTCGGTAAAAAACTAAACTCCAAGTATCAATATCAGATAATCTAATAAATAAACTATCTGGTGTGATAAGTATTACAGCAACAAATGCTAATAATGACCCTTTTTGTTGGTCTGATAAATTATTCATGCTTTAAGATTTTTCCAAAAAGTCTTTGCTAAATTTATTTCAGTTAAGTCATAAAGTGTTTTCAATCCTGTTGGCGAGGTTACATTTATATCTCCATTTAATTTTTGATTTATAAAATCTATTCCAGCAAAGTAGATATTCTTTTGTTTCAAATCTTTTGCAATAATTTTAGAAATTTTTAATTCTTTGTCAGTTAAATTAGCTAAAATTGGAATAGCACCTTTACTCATGTTACTTAAAAAAGAACCAATTTTTGGAATTCTTGATATTGCGCCATGTACTTTACCATTAATTATAAACACTCTTTTATCTCCTTTGCTAATTTCAGGTAAAAATTTTTGACACATAATATATCCGTGTTTTTTGATATATTTTTGAATAAGTTTAAGATCAAAATTTTCTATCAATAATATGTCATTACCACCAAAACCATAAATAGGTTTTAGAATTATTTTTTTATTTTTTTTGAAAAAAAATTTTATTTCTTCTAAGCATTGAGAAAAAATTGTTGGAGGCATATATTTTTGATATTTAATAGAATAAACCTTTTCAGATATATTTCTGATTGCTGATGGACTATTGATTATCTTTACTTTATTTTTAATTGTATCTAAAATGTAAGTAGTTGAAATATATTCACGATTAAATGGTGGATCTTGTCTGATAAGAATAAATTTACATTGTATCAAATTTAAACTTTGTTTTTTTGTTATTTTGTAGAATTTTTTACTTTTATAATTAAATTTTATAAAAAAACCTTTAGCTACAACATTTGAATTAACAATAGATAAATTCTTTGGATCATAATAAAATATTTTATACCTTGATTGAATTTCATTCGCCAAAAAAATACTAGTATCAGTTTTTGGATTTAAAGTTGAAGGATGATTTCCTTGTATAGCAACAATTTTATTTGTCATATAAGGTTTCTAAATTATAATTTTCAGAAAACTTATTTATCATATGATTTGCATTCGTCATTTTATTTTCAACTAAATTATTTATATGTCTTAAAAATAAAGTTTCATTCTTACCATTTTTATTGATGATGTCTCTATTTTCCAGCCCAGCTTTAGATAATCTTAATAATTCTTTAGTCCAATAATGCAAATCTTTACCCATCAATTGAGTGTTAAAGCCTTTTTTTGGAGCATCTAAATAAGCATTAACAATTTTATCTTTTTCCCAGCTTTCAACCATACCATAAGTTTCCTCTAAGTTTCCGTAAATCAAACCGATAAAAAAAGCTGGTCCAGAGCACAAACAATCCCAACCACAAGCATCCATAGAACGTAATTCGATATATTTTTTTAATCTATTTTCGGTAAAAATAGTAGAAAGGTGAGTAGTTAGATCTTTTTCAGTTGGAAGTCTATTTTTAATTTCGTTAATTTTACCTTCCATAAAATCTTTAAAAGTATATTTTTTTCCCGAAATATATTTTCCTTCATGTTCAATAAATAAAATTTTAAAATTCATCACAAAATCAGCATATTTTTCAAAATTTAAATCTTCTAAAAAAATTGGGGGCAAACCACCCCTAGAAGTATTTTGCCAAACTTTAGAGCGATAAGAAAGATAACCACTATCTTTTTTTTCAATAATAGATGAATTAGCAAATAATGCTATAGAAATTGGTATAATTGAATTAACTAATTTAAATTTTTTTATAAAATCTTTTTCAGAATTAAAATCTACATTTAATTGTGTCCCACAAGTTCGATACATCATATCTATACTATGCTCGCCACCCTCTAAAGGCATATCCTTAGTCATTATTTTATATCGTTGTTTAGGATTATTTGGAACGTCCTCTATTTTTGAAATTGGATCAAATCCAGCACTTACAATTTGTATTCCTAATTTTTTTGTAACTTGTTTTAATTCAAATAGATAATCTTGAGACTCGGCACAAGCTTCATGGATATGGTTTAATTTATCTCCTGATAATTCAATTTGGTTTCCAGGCTCAAGGGTTATATTTTTACCGTCTTTACTCAAGGCAATTATATTATCTTTTTCATAAATAGGTTTCCATCCAAATTCATTAAGAGCAGCAAACATTTCCTTAATTTTTGAATAATTGATTCGGGTATTATCTTTTACATTAAATAAAAATTTTTCATGTTCGATTCCAATTTTAAAATCTTTGTTATTTTTAAACCCAGATTTAAAATGATTTATGATTTGTTCTTTTGAATTAATCATCTTAATAATAATAGTTTTTTTATTTAAAAGAATAAGGTTTTCTTGAAAAAATTTTTTTAACCATTGGTGCAAAATATTCTAAAGGTTTACTTTTGTAATTAGGGTCAAAAGAAGCTTGATCCCATTTTTCACAAAAATCTACAGCATCTTGATAATATTTGTGGCCTTTATATTTGTCTCTTTGATTTTGATTTTTTCCTAAGTGATGAGCATAGTAATACATCTGAAATTCGCCATGTTTTTTAATTATCCAATGTGTTTTTTCACTCACGTAAGGCTTTAAAACTGCCGCTGCATATTCTGAATGATTTAATGGAGCTAATTCATCTCCAATATCATGTAACAAAGTTGCAACTACCATTTCTTCATCAGCATTATCATTTAAAGCTCTCGTTGCAGCTTGAAGAGAATGCTCAAGTCTCGTAATTTTATAACCTTCCAAGGTTGAAGTTAAACCTTGCATAAATTTCAAAATTCTATCTGCGGTAAAATTAATATAATTTTTCTCGTGCTTATCTAAAAAAAGATATTCTTCCTTAGAACCATCTTTCATTTGAGTAAATTTAACAGTTTTCATTAACTATTAGATACAGTATTTAATAAAGATAATTGAGTTATCTTATTGTCGCCTAATTCGTCAATAGGTTTTACAGGATATTCTCCTGTAAAATAGTGGTCAGTTAATTGTGGATAGTTTGTATTTCTTTTATCAAAACCAATGGCTCGATACATTCCATCTATTGACAAAAAATTTAAAGATTTCGCTCCAATATAAGAACAAATTTCATCATTTGATTTATTAGCTGCTAATAATTCTTTTCTTGTAGGGGTATCAACTCCATAAAAATCAGGATATTTAATTTCTGGACAAGCTATTTTTACATGAACTTCTTTTGCCCCTGCATCATAAAGCATCTTTACAATTTTAAGTGAGGTTGTGCCCCTAACTAATGAGTCATCAATTAAAATTACTTTCTTTCCTTTAATAGTTGTTTTATTTGCATTTAGTTTTAATTTTACTCCCAAACTTCTAATTTGTTGGCTTGGCTCAATAAACGTTCTTCCGACATAATGATTTCTAATTAAACCATGCTCAAAGTTTTTTCCCAAATGTTGAGCAAAACCTAATGCAGCAGCATTTCCACTATCTGGTACTGGAACAATTATATCAACATCTGTGTTTGTTTCTTTGGCAAGTTCTTTTCCTAAATTTTTTCTATGTTCGTATGCAGTCTTGTCATTTAAAAGACTGTCAGGTCTTGCAAAATAAATATATTCAAAAACACAAGGTCTTATTTTTTTAGGTGGGAAAGGTTTAATACTTTCTAATTTTTCATTCTCAATTAAAACAATTTCTCCATTTTCAACTTCACGAATAAATTTTGCTCCAATTATATCCAATGCGCAGGTTTCAGAAGCAAGTACATAGCTCTTTTTTAATTTTCCAATTACTAACGGTCTTATTCCATAGGGATCTCTAACACCTACTAATGATTTTTGAGTCAACATTACAAGGGCATAACCACCTTGAATTTGAAAAATAGCGTCTATAATCTTATCAATTGTCTTTGCTCTTTTGGATTTTGCAATTAATTGAACAATAGTCTCCGTATCTGAAGTTGTGTAAAAAATAGCACCATCTTCAACTAGTTTATTTCTCAGGTGAATAGAATTAGTTAAATTTCCATTATGCGCGACTCCAATTCCACCCGCATTAGTATCTGCAAAAAAAGGCTGTATATTTCTTAATGTATTACTTCCTGTGGTACTATATCTATTGTGGCCTATTGCATAATTACCTTTGAGTTTTTTAAGAACTTTTTCTTTATTGAAATTGTCTCCAACTAATCCAAATCTCTTTTCAGAAAAATATTGTTCTCCATCAAACGTAACTATTCCACAACCTTCTTGACCCCTATGTTGAAGAGCATGAAGACCTAAAGCTGTTAAAGCAGACGCGTCTTCGATATTACTTATTCCAAACACTCCACATTCCTCTTTTAGCTTTGGATTAAAGTTCCTCGATTTTTTCTTTAGAATCTTGGTATGTTTTTTCATCTGGAAATTCTCTCAAAAGATAATTACTACCTTTCTCTAAATATGGAAAGACATAAGATTTATCCACATTTATTGGCCATTTGTCATAATTATACACAATATGAACACCTGAGAATATGCATACAGAAATTATGTAGGCCCTCAAAAAACCAAAAAAGAATCCAAATATTGTATCCAAGTTCCCAATACCAGTATATCTAATAGCTTTACTAATTCCCTTGTTAATCATTAAGACCAAGAAAATAACAACGACAAATATTGCAATACCTAGACCAACATCCAGAATATATTCGTTATCAATAATATTTTCTAAATATGGTCTTATTATTGGAAAAATAATTAAAGTAATAACATATGCCAGTAACCACTTAGCCATAGACAAGATACTTAAAACAAATCCTTTTTTAAAACATTTTATGAGAGATAAAATTGTAATTATTAAATATATTATATCAATAATAGAAGTAGCATCATAAAATTCTATTAATATTTCTAACATTTTTTATTTTGTAAAAGGTTTAAACACTAAAATTAACGATGGCAGAAGTGTTAAAACTGAAATCATAGCAAGCAACATTGCTAGACCTGTGAAAATTCCAAAGTAAATAGTTGGAATAAATTTTGATAATACCAAAATTGAAAAACCAAATACAATTGTGATTGAAGTATTCATTATTGCAACTCCAACAGTTGAATGACATGTGGTTAGGGTTTTTTTATAATCATTAATCTTGTTAAATTCTTCCTTATAACGGTAGATATAATGAATACTATTATCAACAGCGATACCGATTGTAATTGCAGCAATTGTAATAGTCATCATATCTAGAGGAATATTCAAAAGACCTATAATTCCTAATATAAAAAAGGCTGCAATAAAATTTGGCACAATACCGATTAAAGATAGTTTTAAATTCTTAAATAAGATTATAAACATTGCGAATATACCAATCATTACTAATCCTAAAGTCAAAATTTGAGATTTAAATAAGCTTTGTAAGAGATTATTAAATAAGATTAATACGCCTGCTAATTTATATTGATCTTTTTGTATTCCTAGTTCATTTTGAAGATCATAATTTATTTTGTTGATTAAATCATTTCTCCGTAGATTTTCTTGAGAGTCTATTATTCTTAAACTTATTCGAGCCTCATTATCTTCTATTGAAATATAAGGGTCAATTATTTCAGTTTTAATTGTTTCTGGAATTTTTGTATACAGTAATCCCATTTCTAACGTCCCAAGAGGTTTGTTATTATTTAATTGTGTTGCTACTTCAATAATTGATGAAAATGATAATACTTTTCCTATTTGTGGTAAGCTATCTAAGTAATTATGAACATTTGCTATGGTGTCTATCTTATCTTTTGTAAACCAATATTTTTCTTCATCTTTTTCACTTTCATTATCCCAATCTTCAAAGTCGTCATTTTCTTCTACTCTCTCATTTTTATTCTTTGGAAATTTTAAGATAACTTCAAGAGGAGTTGTTCCTCCAAGCTCATCATCAATTAATTTCATTCCTTTATAAATTTCAGTATTTTTACTAAAATAATTAATAAAACTATTTTCAACTTCTAATTTTGAAACACCAAATATACTTAGGACAATAATAATAAAAGTAATTATAAATATTGGAGTTTGATAATTAATAGAAAGGTTTCCAAAGAATTTTGTTAGTCTTGAACCCTCATCCCTTTTAATTAATATATTTTTTGTAGGTGTAAAATTCAATAGTGTAGGCAGAAGTGTAAAAGTAATTATGAATGAAGTTATTAGACCCAATGTCATCATCCATCCAAAATCAATAATAGGTTTTATATCACTGAAGATTAAAGAAAGAAATGCTATTATGGTTGTAAGAACAGTATACAGTATAGGCCAAAACATCTTACTTGTAGTCAGTACTAAAATTTCTAAAGTAGTTTTATTAGGATTATCTTTTCTAAACTGGAGAAATCTCGTACTCATATGAATATTCATCGCCATCGTTAAGATTAACATCAGGGCAATGAAATTTGATGAAATAACAGTTACTTTCCATCCAAGCAAACCAAGAAGACCCATCATTATAATTACTGAAAAAAAACAGCTACTAATAGGAACTACTATCCAAATTAATCTTCTAAAAACAAACCAAAGAGTTGCTATTATAAATAATAATACTCCTAATCCAAAAACTATAATATCACTTTTTATAAACGTCATCATATCATCAGCAATCATTGGAATTCCTCCTAGATATATTTTCCCTATATCATCATAGCTTTTAATGACATTTCTAATTTCTAAAATATTTTTATGGTTTTGTTTTTTTATTTGATCACGGTATTCATCAACTTCCTTGTTTGATCTATTTTTGATATCTTCCAAAGGGGGATTTTGTTTTATATTTACGATTATTCCACTAGTTTTACCATCCTCGCTAATTACAAAATTTCTAAAAACAGGACTTTTTAAAATTTCCTCAAATCCTCTATTTTTATCAACGTCTTCGTCCTTAAGAGTTTTAAAACTCTTTAGACGTTCTTGAAGTGGGGCATCTGTATTATTTAATAATGGTATATCTAAAAGAGTTATTACACTGTGGACCCAATCAAGACTTTGAATTTTATATTTTAAGCTTAACAGATTATTAATGGAAGTATTCGTAACCATTCCTTCATTTGGAGTATATGTGAGTACTAGAAATTCTTTAGATCCATATCGATCTGTAATTTCTCTTAAATACTCAAGATCAGGATCATCTTCAATTAACAATGTTTCAGATGAGGCATCTAGTCTAAAGTCTTTTGAATAGTATCCAAAGCTAATTAGTGTGATAAATAAAATTAAAATAATAAATTTAGGATTCTTTAAAATTGTATTTTCATACAAATTAGCTAGCATTAGTGTTTTATATTGGAAATTAATTAATTTGAGTATCTTTAAATTTTGTAAATCTTTCCTCAAATTCAAGAGTTACTTTACCAATTGGGCCGTGACGTTGTTTACCAATGATAATTTCAGCTAAATGAGCAACTTCATTCATCTTTGCTTGCCATTCAGCATGTTCTACAGTTGCTTCTCTTGGTTCCTTTCTTTGTAAATAATATCCCTCTCTATAAACAAACATCACGACGTCAGCATCTTGCTCTATTGAACCTGATTCTCTTAAATCAGCTAATTGAGGCTTATGATCATCCCTTTGTTCGACTTGCCTTGAAAGTTGGGATAGGGCAACAACCGGCACTCCAAGTTCTTTTGCAATTGCCTTTAATCCCTGAGTAATTTGAGAAATTTCCTGAACTCTTCCATCTTTATTATAAGTTGTTCCTCTCATTAATTGAATATAATCCACCACTATCATTTCTAGACCATGTAATCTTTTAATTCTTCTTGCTCTATTGCTCATTGCGGCAATACTAATTGCTGGAGTTTCGTCAATAAATAATGGAAGTTCAGCAATATTTTTTGATGTTTCTAAAAATTGATCGAACTGTTCATCAGAGATTCTTCCACGTCTAATATCATTAGATCCTATGCGAGCTTGTTCAGATAAAATTCTTGTCGATAATTGTTCTGATGACATTTCTAAAGAAAAAAATGCAATTGAAGATTTTTTTTGTTTATCTTGAATATTTTTTGCAGCATTAAAAGCAATATTTGTTGCTAGAGATGTTTTACCCATTGAAGGTCTACCTGCAATAATAATTAAATCTGACTGGTGTAATCCACCAAGTTTATCATCTAAGTCTCTTAATCCAGTTGGAACACCAACTATGCCACCTTCATTTTTATAGGCAGCTGAAGCCATTTCAATAGTTTGTTTCATTGCATCATCAAATTTAATTAATGACGAGTTAAAGGATCCTTTTTCGGCTAAGTCAAATAGTAATCTTTCAGAATTTTCAATAATATTTTGACCACTTGAGTCTAGATCATTAATTTTGGCACTGTCGATTGTTTGCTCAGAAATTTTAATTAATTCACGTCTGACAAACATATCGTAAATTATTTTTGAATATTCAATAGCCTGCCTGATTGATGTAGAGAATTTTGTAATTTTTACCAAATATTCTGGAACATCTAAATCATCTTTTTCATCTTCAAAATAATTTTTGAGAGTTATAGGATTTGCAAGCATTCCTTTATAAATTAAGCTCTCAATAGCATTATAAATTTTTTGATGCATTGGATCGTAAAAGTTTATACTTGAAATAATTGTGCTTATTTCGTCAAAGATTTCATTTGTAACTAAAATAGAGCCTATAACTGATTGCTCGGCTTCAATATTGTTTGGCAATTCTTTAAATTCATTTTTTACAATTGTTAAATTATTTTCCATACTTACAATTTACACGAAAAAAATTTATTAAAAATTTAAAAATATTACTGTGGATGAAATTGTATAATTACTGAATAGTTTCTGCCGATTGTACATTTATTGTAATTTCAGCATCAACCGCAGAGTGTAAGGAAATTTTAACTTTAAATTTTCCAAGTGATTTAATTTCTTGAATTGGTTGTATCATAGAGGGCTTGATGTCAATTTTATTTATTTCCAGAATTAATTTTGCGATTTCAGTTGGTTTTACAGAGCCGTACAATTCATTATTTTCTGTGCTAAGTTTCTTTACTATATATACTTTATTATCTATTTGATTTGAAATTTTCTGAGCTTCAGCTTTTTTATTATTATCTTTTTTTGCTAAATCAGATTTAATTTTTTCGACTTCTTTAATATTTTCTTTTGAAGCGTATAAAGCCTTCTTATTTGCTATTAAAAAATTTCTTGCAAAACCTCTTTTTACTTCAATTACCTCACCAATTGATCCAATTCTTTTAACATTTTCTAAAAGTATAACTTTCATCTTATAACAATGCTAGATTCCTAGCCCTTTTAATAGATAGAGATAGTTCTCTTTGTTTCTTTTGACTTACATTTGTAATTCTTGATGGCAGGATTTTTCCATTCTCTGAAATGTATTTTTTTAGTAATTTAATATTTTTATAATCTACTTTTGGCGCTCCTTTAATTGATAAAGGACAACTTTTTTTAAATTTATATTTATTTGGTTGAAAAATACTTAATTTTGAAAAATTACTTTGTTTGCTTTTTTTATTTCCACTTTGTCTTTTTGGCATAATTAATTAGATGTTCTCTCTTTTTTTTCAAATTTTTCACTTTCATCTTTCTTAGTAAAATAATTGGTATCTAAATCAAAATTTTTAACTTTGACTGTAAAGTACCTTAATAATTTTTTATCTATTGCTTCATTTTTTTCTAATTCTTCTACAACTTTGCCTTCTCCTTTTATCTTAAAATGAATGTAGCTACCTTTTTTATTTTTTCTGATTAAATAAGAAAGATTTAACAATCCCCAGTTTTCAGTTTTTACTATTTCTCCAGCATTTTTTTCAACAATTTTTGAGTATTTTTCTATAAGCTGTTTAAGCTCGCTTGGCGAAGTATCCTGTCTAGCAATTATTGTATGTTCGTATAAATTCATATAAATTCTTTAATAAAATGTGAGGATATACTATTATAAATCTTCAATTACAATAGTAAAAAAAACTTAAATTTAAATAAACTTTAATATGTTTTCAGTAATTTTTCCAGGACAGGGCTCACAATCTGTAACTATGGGAAAAGAATTTTATAATGAATATGATATTGTAAAAAATTTATTTAAACAAGCAGATGAAACACTTAATATACCTCTATCTAAAATAATTTTAGAAGGTCCAAAGCAAGAGTTGGATTTGACTATAAATACTCAGCCTGCGATTTTTTTAGTTAGTTATTCTATTTTTCAAGTAATTAGGAAAGAATTTAATTTAAATTTGAATAAGGCAAAATTTTTTGCAGGTCATTCGCTAGGAGAGTATACGGCGATTGCTTGTGCTGGTTATTTAGACTTTAAAGATACAATTAGAATTTTAAGGATAAGAGGTGACGCTATGCAAAATTCAGTCCCTAATGGAGAGGGAGGAATGACAGCTGTTTTAGGGGCCACTGTTGAAGAAATTGAAAATATGTTGAATGAAAATCAAAAAAGTTTCAAAGTAGAAATAGCTAATGATAATTCAGAGGGTCAAATAGTGTTAAGTGGAAAAATTCATGATTTGGAAAAATTAAGTTTAATATTAAAAGAAAAAAAAATTAAGAATATTAGACTTCCTGTTAGTGCTCCTTTTCATAGTAGTTTAATGAATAAAGCAACAGAAATTATGAAAAATGAACTTTCAAGGTTGAAATTTGAAAAAGGAAATAATACTTTGATCTCAAATATCACCGCAGACGAAATTTTTAATGCTGATGAACTCAAAGATTTACTAATAAAACAAATTGAAAATAGAGTTCGATGGAGAGAAAGTATAATTAACATGATTAATAAAGGTGTTAATCAATTCATAGAAATTGGTCCTGGAAAAGTTTTATCAGGTTTGGTAAAGAGGATTAATAAAACAGTTCAAGTGAGTTCAATAAATAGTGCAGATGATATAAAGAATATTAAATTATGAAAGAATTAAAAAACCAAAAAATTATTGTAACAGGTGCAACTGGTGGAATTGGAAATTCAATTGTTAAAAAATTGTATGAATGTGGTGTAAATATTTTAGCATCGGGGACAAGAATCGAAAAACTTGAGGAATTAAAAAAAAAATTTGATAAAATTAAGATAATAAAATTTGATATTTCACAAAATGATAAGATTGAGGAATTTTTTGAAAATGCTTTAGATGAAATGGGTGGACTTGATTGTATAGTAAATAATGCGGGCATTACTCATGATAACTTAGCGATTAGAATGAGTATCCAAGAGTGGAAAAAAGTAATTGATCTGAATTTAACTTCTACATTTTTAATGAGTAAATTTGCTATTAAAAAAATGTTAAAAAATAAAAAAGGTAAAATTATAAATATTACCTCAGTAGTTGGTCATACTGGTAATTTGGGACAAACTAATTATTCAGCCTCTAAAGCTGGAATAGTTGCAATGTCAAAAAGTTTAGCATTAGAATATGCTAAGAAGAACATAAATGTAAATTGTATCTCCCCAGGTTTTATAAAGACTGCAATGACTGATAAGATTGATGATAAATTTAAGGAAGTAATAGTGTCAAAAATACCTGCTTTAAGATTAGGAGAACCAGAAGATATTGCAAATGCAGTTCTTTTTTTAGCCTCATCTAATTCAGATTATATAAATGGTGAAACCATACATGTTAACGGGGGCATGTATATGGCTTGACAAAATAGTTAATTAAACTATTAACGATTTATAACAAAAAGGATCAATATGTCAGAAGACGTTTCAAGCAAAGTAAAAAAGATAGTTGCAGATCATTTAGGAATTGACGAAGCAAAAGTTACGGATGAGTCTAGTTTTATTGATGATTTAGGAGCAGATAGTTTAGATACAGTAGAATTAGTTATGGCTTTTGAAGAAGAGTTTGGTTCGGAAATTTCTGATAGTGAAGCTGAAAAAATTTTAACAGTTGGTGACGCTGTAAAATTTATTGAAGGCAAAGCAAATTAGTAAATTTTCTTTATGCCCACTTCAAATGATGGGATAATGATCATATTGTCATCCCCCTCAGGAGCCGGAAAAACCACTCTCGTTAATTTACTCGCCAAAAAAAATAATTATGAGATTTCTATTTCTCACACAACAAGAAAACCTCGTCCAAAAGAAATTATTGGAAAAGATTATCATTTTGTAAGTGATCATGAATTTAAAAGATTAATCAACAATGAAGAGTTTTTAGAATATGCAAAGGTATTTAATAATTATTATGGGACTTCAAGAACTCCAGTTATCGATAAACTCAATAAGGGAAAAAATATTCTTTTTGATATAGATTGGCAAGGTGCAGATCAAATTAAGAATAAACAACTTGATTTTAAATTAATAACTTTTTTTATTTTACCTCCTAGTAAAGAAATCTTATATGATAGATTGTCAAACAGAGACATGAAAGATAAGTTGATAGCAGAGGAAAGGATGAAACAATTTGGGAGAGATGTACTTCACTGGATTAATTATAATTATGTGGTAATCAATGATGATCTTGAATCTTGTTATAATAAAATAAATAATTTAATTAATGCCGAAATGAACGATGGATCAAAAGATTACGATTCTGAATATATTCGAAAGCACGTAGAGAATTTAACTTCTTAACTTCTCATACTCTTCTGTAAGCTTATAGTATGTTTCAAAATTTAAATTTTGGGGTCTTAGATTTAAATCAATTTTAAGTTTATTGGCTACTTTGAGATTACCATTAAAAAAATAATTATATGGTTTTTTTAACATTTTACGTCTATGCATAAAAAAAATTCTTGTTATTTTTTCTAAATTTTTTGGATTTTTTAATGAAAAAAAATTTAATTTTGGGCTAAATAACAACAAACTGCTATCTATTTTAGGTTTAGGATAAAAACTAGAAGGTTTTACGTCACAAATTTTTATAATTTCAAGTTTCCAATTCGCTAAAATTGAAATTCTTCCGTAATTTTTTGAATTAAATTTAGAAATAATTCTGTCAGCAACTTCTTTCTGAAACATTAAAACTAAATTTTTAAACCAAAATTTTTTATCATTGATATTTAAAATCCATTTAGAAAATATTTCTGTTGAAATGTTATAAGGTAAATTCCCAAAAACAATTAATTTATCTTCATCTAAATCGTTTTCGTCTATTTTTAAAACATCTTCATTTATTATCTTTATTTTATTAATAAAACGTTTGTGAAGTAAATTTGCTAATTTTGTATCCTTTTCAATTACTGTAAGTTTTTTTGGTGATTTTTTTAGTATTTCTGAAGTTAAATTTCCCGTGCCAGGACCAACTTCTAAAATATTTTCATTTTTGATTTCAATTACACTTATTATTTTATTAATAACATTGGTATCTGTTAAAAAATTTTGACCTAAACTTTTTTTTGGTTTAATCAAGCTTTATCTAAAAAGTTAAGAGCATTTATAATACTCCTTGGATTTGAATTATTTTTGCCAACCATACTTTGATTTGGACCATGATCAGGGGTAATTCTAATGAAAGGTAATCCCATTGTTATATTTATAGGATCAAATTCAAATAAAGCTTTGATAGGGGACAATACCTGGTCATGATACATACCTATTATCACATTAAATTTTTTTCTATTGTCTCTAAGAAAAATAGTATCAGCTGGATATGGACCTTTGATATTAATTTTTTTTCTTTTGGAATTAATTAATGGTAAAATAATCTTCTCATCTTCATTTTCTCTGAGAATACTTTCACAATGGGGGTTTAAACCCGTTACTCCAATTTTAGGACTAAAACCAAACTGATTTTTATAAAATTTATTTATGAGCTCAATTTTTTCATTTAAAAGTTTTTTGGTAATATTTTTTGATACTAACTTTACAGGCAAATGTGTTGTTAATGGACAAACTGAAAGTTCTTTATTATAGATCAACATCCCAGTATTTTTCGTTTTAAATCTTTGGGAGATATATTCTGTAATTCCAAGAAATTTTTTCTTTAAAAATGAAGTTTTATTGATTGGTCCATTTATTAACTTATATGAAGAACCGTTTTTAATTATCTTGAAAGCTAAATTAAAAGAATTTTTTAGATATTCGTTTTCTTTCCCATCATGGAATTCAACATCAATTAAATTTATCACATTGTTATTGAGTCTATATTCATCAATTTTATTTATTTCTATAAGATTTATTTTTTTTCTAAAATTATTTTTTTTCATATGATGATTTAGAATTTTTTTATTACAAATAAGAACTAACGGGGATTTATATTTTTTATATTTAATAGCTTTAAAAAAAACTTCAAGAAATACACTTTTTGGCTCCCCTGCAATAATAATTATTAACTTATTTTTCATTAATAATAAATTTAGTTTTAATTTTATTAAAATGGATTTTTGAAAAATTTTCTAATTTTTTGTTTCTTTCTATAGAAATAATTTTTTTTAATTCTTTATCTTTATCTATCTTATTTTCCGTAAATCTAACATCCTCTAATTTTAATATTATGAACTTGTCATTTATCTTTATAATATTGGAAATATCATTAATTTTAAGTTTACTAATTTTTTCATATATATTTTTTGATAAAGATTCTTCTTGAAGCCATCCTATTTTACCTCCAAATTTCGAACTTTCAGAAATACTGTAAAGGTTTGCAGTGTTATTAAATCCAATTTCATTTATACTCATATTAATCATTTTGATTGTATCTTTTAAATTTTCTTCAGTTTTTTTTTTAAAAACTATTTCAGATAATAATAATTCTTTTTTTTTAGTTGATAATTTTTTTATTTTTTTTGATAACTTTTCTTTTTTTATATTTATTTTGTCATTATATTTTGAAAGAATTAACTCATTCCAGTAAATTTCAATTTTACTTTTTTGTTTTATTTCCTCAAGTGTATATGTATTTAATTTTAACAATTGTTCTTTAAATTGAATTTCATTTTTATATCCAAGACCAATATAAAGCTGATTTAAATACTTGTCTGCAAATTCATTATCTTTTTCCAAATCAACAAATTTTAAGATTTCTTTTTTTTTGATGATTTCTTTTATTAGGGACTGTTTAGCCAATTCAAATTTTTGTTCACTTTTTAAGTTTTTTAAACTGGGATTTAGTATTTCTAGATATTTTTCCTCTTTAGCAATATCGTAGTTAGTAACAATGTCATTATTTATAGTTAATATAATGTTTATTTTTGAGAAAGAATAATTAATGACGAATAATTGGCTTAAAATTATAAATATACATAAAAAAATTTTTTTACTTATCAATGTAAGTTTATCTTTTTTTTTCATCAGGAATAATTGTAAATTTTAGGAAAATTCCTTCATCAGGTTTGATATCCCTATCTGCATAAAATTCTTTATTATATTGAATGGATGCTGACAAACAATCATTTTTATATTGATAAGCCAATGTATAATATTCTGTTAGATTAATTTTTTTATTTCTTCTTGTTTTAAAGGATAAAGAACTACTATCATCAAGATTAAAGCTAGTGGTATTTGATAAATAAGAATTATCATTTAAATCGTTTTGATTAGAGTAGTCAAAACTTGTTACTAAATTATTGATATTTATTTGTGCCGTTATATTTTCGTAATTTATTTCATCAAAATTATTTTTGATTGAAGAACTATAATTCATCTTCAAAATGCTATTTGGTCTAAAAGTAATCTCATTAAAAATACTCGATATTTGCTCATCTAGTTGACTATTTCTTGGCAAATCACTATTCTCACTTAGTCTTAAATTATTAGCTACTTTAAAATTTATTATATCTAGGGAGTTTTGTTTATTATAAATAGAATATTCACTTCCATATGTTAATGAAATACCGCCTTCAACATAGTCTTTACCTATGTTTCTATCAAAAGAATATAGATTATTTATATCAATTTTGTTATCGTCATGTCTAATATCCTTTGTATGATCAGGTGATATTTTGAATGCCAATTTAGGATTAAGAATTTTTTTATATTTTTTGTCATCTTTTAACAACGGAAAAGAGCTATTGATTTGAACCAATCCAGACATGAAACTAGTATCTTTGTTTTTGAATAAATTTGAATTTTTTGCTTTTGAATTAGTATTTTTTATTAAAAAATCAAAATTACTATAAAGACCGTTTTTTGAAATTGTCGGTAGAGACTCAAATTTTAAATCATTAGTATTAATAGACTCCACAACATTTGTATCATAATTTTTGTTAATTAAACTGGAATTTAAAGTTAAATTTCCATTAAATGGCAACTTATTATCCAAATCTTTTTTTATATCAATTTTAGGCAGAACATACTCATATCGATCACTCTCATTTTTATTTAAATTTTCATAAGCTATTGTTTCAACTTTTATTCTTGAATCTTCTCCAGCGAAATTAAATTTTAAAGAATTTTCAAGAATATTACTATCAGTAACAAGATTAGAATTAATTTTGTTTTTTTTCAAATAAGTATCTTTTGATGTTTTTTGAATATTTAAGTCATAATTGCTATCGATAAAATTATCTAAATCAAAAGATTTACTATACTTATAAAAAATGTGACTTCTTAATTTACTATAACCATCAGCCTTAAAACTAAAATCAGAGATTAGATTACTTTTATAATTAACACTTCTATACTCGGTTTGAATTAAAAATTGATCATCATTATAGAACCTTGGTGAAAAAGTTGCGTCCCTACTCTCAGAAATGACCAAAAAATAGGGTAAATTTAAATGGTTCTTTTGATTAAAAGTATTTTTTACTGAAGGAACTAAAAAACCTGATTGCCTATCTACTGTTGGATCCGGATGTGAAAATCTAGGAAAATAAATTACAGGTACGTCATAAATTTTTAGAATAGCATCATTATAATTAATTTTTCTTTTTTTCTTATCGTGCTGTAATTTTTTTGCTGATAATTGCCAGGCTGGACATGTTTCAGTTCTTTTACATGTTGTAAAAACTCCTTTAGTTATATCCGTAAAATTTTCATCATTTCTGACACTATTACCCTTTAACCTTGGCTCATTATTTATATTTGGTTTATTATTTTTTAATTCTAAAAAAACATCTTTTCCAAATAAATTATTTGTTTTCGTATTAATATAAGCCGATGATAACTTTAACAAATTATTATTTCTGTCTTCTAATTCTAATTCATAAACTTTTAAAATATCTTTTTGTACTTCATAATTAAGTCTATTAACTGATAAACGATTTTTATATTTATCAAAAATTATGGACTTAGTATTTGAAAATAATAAATTATTTTCAAAATTATAATTTATTCTTTTACTTTGAATGGTAAGATTTCTATTTAGATTTTCTACTTCTATTCTTCCAAATGCCTCAAATTGATTTTTTTTTGATCTTATTAAGCCTTGATCAAAATTAATTTTTAGTTTTCTTTTTTTTAATAATATTAGACCATTACCATTAATTTCTAAAATACCTGTATCATTATAATATTTGAAATTATCTGCAATTATTTCATAATTTCCTTTTTTTGAGATCGCCTTACCAAAATTTGCTATAATTAAATTTCCCTCTTCTTTGATCTCAATATTTTGTGTTTCAAAAACAAAATTTTTTTGTTGTGAGTAAGAATATACAGGACTTACGACAAACAAAGTTAGTAGTAAAAAATTTATAATTCTATTTTTCATTTATACTAACGAGCCCAATAGTACATATAATCAATAGAATCAATATAGGAAAAAAAACTGACATTTCTAATGGTATTTTTCCACCAGTTCCCAAAGATGTAGAAAAAAATATTAAATAATAAATTATAATTGAAACTAAAAAACCTATTGTTATTTGAAATATCATAGACATTTTCTTTGGCATACTAAACATAATAATTGAAGCTACAATAACTAGAATGCCATATAACGCTGGAACAGTTAAAAGTCTTAGTAATTGCATGTATATTTCATCTGATGAATATCCCAGTTTTTCATAATCTTTTTTTAAATCAAAAAGTTTATTAATATCTAATGTTGTAATGTTGGAAAAAATTTTAGTTATTTTTTCATAATTAAAATTAGTTTGTAGTATTAAGCTTTCATTTTGTATCTTGGTTATATTATCTTTGGTTATAATTGGATTATAAATAATCCAATTATTAGTTTTAATATCTATTTTGTCTGATTGAATTACCCTAACTAAATTAAAATTATTATCAAACTCATTTATAACTGTTTTAGAGATAAAATTATCTTTAATTAAATTCGATTTTATAATTATTTTCTTATCATCGATCTCGTCTTTAATCCAAAGCCCACTTTTTGTGACCATAGCTAAATATTTATTATCATCAGAAAGATTATTTTTAATATTTGAATAGTAAAATTTTAAATTAGAAGCTAAATTATAAAATATAACAACATTAAATATCCCAATAAAAACTGATAAAAAAAATATAATTTTAATTAGGTTAAAATTAGTAAGACCATTAGTTTTGAATAAATCTAATTCATTTTGTTTGTTTAAACTATAAAACAAAAATTGCGTACTTAATAAAATTATAAAAGGAAATATTTCAAATAAGGTTATAGGTGCATTAAGTAAAGTTAAAAAATAAGGATATAAAAAGTGTCTATCTAAATTTTTAAGAAATGTAATTTCCTCTAAACTGCCAAGAATAATCGTTAATGCAAAAAAAACTAATGTTATAAAAAAAAATTTTGATAAAAAATTTTGTATTATATATTTTTGATATACTTTAAGCATTGTTTATTTTGAAATATGAGAAAAAATAAAAGATTAAAAATAATAAAAATGGTATTAAGAGATATAAAAAAAATAATATATTAGATGCAGTTGAGTATCTTAGAGATGTTTCTGAAATAATAATAAGTAATATCACTGCTAAAAAAATATATATTTTCAGTCTGTTATAATTTTTGTCAAATTTTCCTGAAACAAATAGAAAACAACAAATTAATGCAATTAGTGGAATATATACCGGTTTGAAAAATCTTTTTAATAATTCTTGTTTCATTTCATTCAATGAATTATTTTCCACACATAACTTTGTGTTCACTTTTATTTGATCAAAAAAACAACTTAACAAGATAATGGAATTAATTTCTTGAATTTTTGGTTTTATTATTGAATTAGATCCAAATGTTCCAAGATTAAAATCAATCTGATTAAACTTAAAAGTATTAATTCTATTTTTATCAATATTTATTACTTTTCCATCGAAAAGTAAAAATTTTCTATTTTTTGGATCATTTACTAGAGTCCCATTTTTAGAATTAATCATTCTAGAGTAGCCTTTAGATGAGTCATCTATAAAAATATTTGAAAAATTATCTGTTTCTTTTTTTTCAATAAATATTGTCAGGCCTTGAACAACATTTATAAACCTTCCTTCATTTATTAAATTTGTAAAAAAATCAACATTTGAATTTTTAATTAAATTTCTAGCTTTAAGTTGCGAAAGAGGTGACAAATATGATCCTAAAAATATTTGAAATGTCATTAATAATACCGAAAGGATTATAAGTGTATTAATGAATTTAATTTTACTTATTCCATTTATCCAAAATATGTTTAACTCATTATTCATTTCATATCTGATTATTGTATAGAATAAAGATATGAAGAACATGAATGGAAGTATTCTATGAATTATTTTGGTAAAATTTAAAAGAGTGAAAAGAAAGTATACTTTTAAACCATGGCCATCTTCAGATACAAAATCAAAGTAATTTATTGCCTGTATAGTCCAAACTATTAGCCCCACAATTAAGATGGAAAACACAAAAAAAATTAAAACATCTAAAATAAATTTTCTAAAAACTAATTTTTTCATTGATATTTTTATTGTTAATACTTATACCACTCATCTCATAAGGAGTGTACTAAATTTATGACAATTCAAATATATTATAAAAAGAATTTAATAAAAAAAAACATAGGTAATTCTATTTTTTTTGTAGACAAAAACTTTAACATCGATAGTTTAAAAAAATATTTTCCATCTACAGAATATTCTGTTTTAAAAGATTTTGTTAAGCTGAGAGACTCAAATAAAAAGATCTTAATTTTTAATATTAAACCAAAAAAAAAGATAGTTTTAATATCTTTAAAAGACAAGATTAAAACTTTAGAGTCAGAAAACCTTGGTGCGAAATTTTTTGATCTTATCAATAATTCTAAAGATAATGAATTTAGCTTAAATTCAAATATAATATCAAGTAATTTAGAAAGTATAATTGGACATTTTCTTCATGGTGTAAAATTAAAATCTTATGTCTTTGAAAAATATAAATCAAAAAAAATTAAGAAAAATATTAATATTGTAGTATTTGGAAAAAATATACCATCAATAAAAGATCAAATTAAATTTAAGGCTATTGAAGAAGGTACATTTTATACTAGAGATCTAGTGTCTGAACCAGGCAATATATTACATCCTGATGAATATGCTAAAAGATTAAACTCATTAAAAAAATATGGATTAAAAATAAAAATTTATAATGAAAAATTACTAAAAAAACTTGGAATGAATACTTTGCTCGGCGTAGGCCAAGGAAGCATTAGGGGTTCTTACTTAGTAACTATTGAATGGAATGGAAATAAAAATAGATCTAAGCCGTTAGCTTTTGTAGGAAAAGGAGTTTGTTTTGATACTGGTGGCATATCTTTAAAACCTGCAAAATTTATGGAAGACATGACATATGACATGGCTGGATCTGCAGTTGTGGTTGGATTAATGAAAACTTTAGCTATCCGAAAAGCAAAAATTAATGCTGTAGGTGTAGTTGGTCTTGTGGAAAATATGCCAGGAGGAAATGCTCAAAGACCAGGTGACATTGTTAAGTCTTATAGTGGCAAAACTGTTGAAATTTTAAATACAGATGCTGAAGGAAGATTAGTTTTAGCTGATGCTCTTACATATACAGAGGAAAAATTTAAACCAAAATTTATAGTTGATTTAGCTACGTTAACAGGAGCAATAATTGTTTCTTTAGGCTCAGAATATTCAGGATTATTTTCTAACGATGATAAATTATCTAAACAGTTAATTAAAGCTGGAGAATTTGTAGGAGAAAAAGTTTGGCGAATGCCTTTAAATGATAATTATGATAAATTAATTAATTCAAAAAAAGCTGACATGCAAAATATAAATTATGTTGGAGGAGCAGGCTCAACAACCGCAGCTCAATTTTTGCAAAGGTTCATTTTAAACAAAACTCCTTGGGCACACCTTGATATAGCTGGGATGGCTTTTTCAAAATATGGTGGTGCTTTAAATTCAGGAGGCGCCACAGGTTATGGCGTAAGATTACTGAATCAACTTATTGAGGACAATTATGAGTAATATTGAACAAACTCTTTCGATCATAAAACCAGATGCTGTCGAAAGAAATTTAGATAATGAAATAAAGGAAATTTTTAGAAATAAAGGATTTAAAATAATTAAAGAGAAAAAAATACAAATAGAAAAATCAGAAGCAGAAAAATTCTATAAAGTTCATGAAACAAAACCATTTTATAGCGATTTGTGCAGTTATTTATCGTCGGGTCCAATTGTAGTTATGATTTTAGAGAAAGAAAAAGGGGTATTGGCTAACAGAGAATTGATGGGTGCTACTAATCCTAAAGATGCTGAGGAGGGCACATTAAGAAAGAAATATGGAATTTCAATAGATAAAAACTCAGTTCATGGTTCAGACAGTTTAGAAAATGCAAAAATAGAAATTGATTTTTTTTTTAAAGATTAGAAATTACTTTATTTAAAGCTTTTGGATATAGAGAATGTTCTTGTTTGAGTATCCTTTTTGAAAGCCCTTTATATGTGTCATTTTTAAAAACTTTTACTTTTTTTTGTAAAATAATTTTTCCCGCATCGAGTTTTGAGTTTACATAGTGTACAGTGCAACCAGAATATTTTTCATTGTTATTTAATACTCTTTGATGAGTATTTAGACCTTTATATTTTGGCAATAACGAAGGATGAATATTTATTATTTTTCCTTTAAATTTCTTAATGAAATTACTTGATAATATTTTCATAAATCCGGCTAAACAAACTAAATGAATTTTACTTTTATATAGTTCATTTAAAAGATCTTTTTCTGCGTTTTGATTATTTTGATAATTTATTATCTTCTTTTTAATTTTGAATTTCTTTGCATGATCTAAACCTTTGGCAGATAAATTATTTGAGATAACTAAAGTAATTCTGAATTTTGCGTGTTTTTTTCTTGAATGCTTAATTAAATTTTTTAAATTAGTACCATTACCTGATATCAAAACTGCAATATTTATTTTTTTAATCCCAATTAATTTTTGCATTTAGCTTAACTTTTTTTTTACCGCGAATTATCTTTCCAATAACATAAGGTTTAAATTTTTTTGAAAAGTATTTATTGATTTTATTTAAATTTTTTGGACTTATAATTAAACAAAATCCTACACCGCAATTGAAAGTTTTAAACATTTCTTTCTCAGATATATTATTTTGTTTTAACCATTTAAATATTTTTAAAACTTTAATTTTATTTAAATAAATATCTGCACACAATCCCTTCGGTATTACTCTTTTAATATTATCGGCTAATCCTCCTCCTGTAATATTTGCACAACCTTTTAATAAATTTTTTTTTATTAAATTTAAAATTTCATTTACATAGATTTTAGTTGGTTTGATGATTTCTGTTTTAAGAAAAAAATTTTTTTTTATATTTATCTTTTTTTTTTCAAGAATATATCTTACCAAAGAATATCCATTAGAATGTATTCCTGAAGAAGGCACAGCTAAAATTAGATCACCATTTTTAATTTTTTTTTTTTTAAGGATTTTACGCCCATCAACAATCCCAACTGCAAAACCAGCAATATCAAATTTGCCTTTTTCATACGTACCAGGCATTTCAGCTGTTTCCCCACCAACAAGTTCACAGCCAGCTGTTTCACAACCTTTTTTTATTCCTTTGATAATCGATTTGAGTTTTTTTAAAATAATTCTATTTGTAGAAATATAATCTAAGAACAAAATAGGTTTTGCACCTTGAACAATCAGATCATTCACACTCATAGCGACAAGATCTATACCAATAGTGTCATATTTATTTAAATCATTGGCAATTTCAACTTTGGTTCCTACACCGTCTGTACAAGCAACAATTTTAGGATTTTTAACACTCTTGGGAATGTTTGAAATTGAGCCAAACTCGCCTATATTGCTAAGCTTTTTATTGCCTTTTTTTTTTGATGAAATATTGGATATGAAATTAACAAATTTATCAGCTTCATCAATGTTGACGCCACTTTTTTTATAAGTAAAGGTTTTATTATTCATTAAGGTATTATTTTATATATGCATTATCAAAAATATTTATATATTTTTTTTATAATTCTAGCTTTAAGTTTATCTTTTTTTTCCACAAGCAAAGCCAAAGAATTTTTTATTGATGAAATAGAAATTCAAGAAAAACTAGAAAATAACTTTAATAAAGAAAATCTTATTAACAAAGGATTTAAGCAAGCTTATTCCGAATTAATGAGTAAATTAGTGCAATCTAAAAACTTGATCAAAATTGAAAATATTAAACTAAATGAAATAAAAAGTATGATTGAAACTTTCACTATTAAAGAGGAAAAATTTGTTAATAAAGCATATAAGCTAAAATTAGGAGTTTCATTCAATAAAAAAAAAGTTTTAGATTACCTGGATAGTAAAAAAATTTTTCCTACGGAAATGAAAGAGGAAAATTTTTTATTTATACCCATACTCTTAGATCAACGAAACAATGATATTCTAGTTTATTCGAGCAATATTATTTATGATAAGTGGGAATCTGTAAATAATAAAAATTATCTGATTAAATATATTTTACCCACAGAAGATTTAGAGGATTTAAATCTCATCAGAAAAAATTATCTAGAAATAGAAAATTATGATTTTGAAAAAATTATAGGTAAGTATTTTTTAGATAACTCAATAGTTGCGATATTTTTTAAAAATGAAAAAGAAATTAAAGTTTTATCAAAAATTAAAATGAAAGATGAAAATGTTATCAAGAGTAATTCTTTTCGTAATATTGATCTTAAAAATGTTAATGAGTTAAATAAATTGATTTCTGATTTGAAAATTATATATGAGGATTTTTGGAAAGAAAAAAACTTAATAAATACCTCAATAAAACTTCCTATATTTGTTCAAATAGATAGTAATGATTTTGCTTTGCCGTTAAGATTTGAAGAAACACTTGATAAGATTGATCTTATAAATAATTATTCAATTAGTAGTTTTGATAAAGATTTTATATTTTATAAGTTGATATTTAATGGGACACCAAAAAATTTTATTAATATTATGAAAGAAGAAAATTTTAATTTCAATACTCAAAACAAGATCTGGACTCTGAAATGACTGACTTAAATCAATTGATTATTAAATTTGATCATGAGGAGAATTTTAAAGACGATGATTTTTATGTGTCTAGAAGTAACAAAAATACTTTTGAGTATTTAACTAATTGGCCAAAATGGGAGAAAAATTTTTTAAATATAACAGGAGAAAAATATTCAGGTAAAACTCATCTTATAAATATTTTTATTAAAAAATTTAAAGCAATAAAATTTAACTCAGATTCTATAACTGATAAAAACTTATCTGAGCTACAACCTCATGAAAATATAATATTAGAAAATTTGAATGAAAGAGTAGATGAAAAATTAATTTATAGTTTATTTAATATTGTTGATATTGATAATAAATTTATAATTGTTACATCTGAGGTGCCAATAGTAAATATTAAGTTTTCTTTAGTTGATCTAAAATCAAGGACAAAAAATTTTATAATTCAAAAAATTGAAAAACCTGATGATGATTTGATGTTTGCTTTAATATTAAAAAATCTATCTGATCGTCAAATTTCAATTGATAAAAAACTAATTGATTTTATTATTAAAAGAATTGATAGATCATATAGTAATATATTTAATTTCATATATAAGATTGACGAACTAAGTCTGAAGATGAAAAAACCAATTGATTTTAAGATGATTAAAGAAGTTTTAGGAGATTAATTGAGCAAAAAATATCGCACACATAATTGTAATGAATTAAGAAGAGAAGATTTAAATAACGATGTATTGCTTTCTGGTTGGATAAATAAAAAGAGGGATCATGGAAATATACTTTTCATAGACCTAAGAGATAATTATGGAATTACTCAGTGCATAATTGATAAAGATAATTTGAATTTTAAAAAATTAGAGAAAACCCAACTAGAAACTGTAGTGAGTATTGAAGGCAAAGTAATAAAAAGATCTAAAGAGACAATTAATAATGAGATTGATACTGGAGAAATAGAAGTTGCTATAAAAAATTTTAGAATACTTGGCAGTTGTAAAGAATTACCTCTGCCAGTTTTTAGTGATCAGGAATATTCAGAAGATATTAGACTCAAATATAGATTTCTCGATTTAAGGAGAAAAAAAATTCATGAAAATATCATTTTAAGATCAAAAGTTATTTCATTTATCAGAAATGAAATGGCTGAATTAGGTTTTCTTGAATTTCAAACTCCAATTTTAACTTCATCCAGCCCAGAGGGGGCAAGAGATTTCTTAGTTCCAAGTAGATTAAATCCTGGAAAATTTTATGCTCTTCCACAGGCACCTCAGCAATTTAAACAATTAATCATGGTTTCTGGGTTTGATAAATATTTTCAAATTGCACCATGTTTTAGAGATGAGGATGCTAGGGCCGACAGAAGTCCAGGAGAATTTTATCAACTAGATTTAGAAATGTCATTTGTTGAACAAGAAGATGTTTTTGATGTTGTTGAAAAATTATTAGTGAGTACTTTTAAAAAATTTTCTGAAAAGAAATTACTTTTTAATAAATTTCCAAAAGTGACTTATAAAGATGCAATGTTGAAGTATGGATCTGATAAACCGGATCTAAGAAATCCTTTAATTATTAATGATATTACTGAAATTTTTTTTAGGGATGATGTATATTTTGAAATTTTTAAAAAACTTGTAAAGTCAGGCTCAATGGTAAGATGTATTGTTACAAAAAATACCAGAGATAAACCAAGAAGTTTTTTTGACAATATTGATAAATGGGCGAAAGAACAGGGGGCTTCTGGACTAGCATATTTTACATTTGAAAAAGACAAAACTTTGTCTGGAAAAGGACCAGTTGGTAAATTTTTTTCACCTGAGTCTTTAGAAGAAATAATGAAATTAACTGGAGCAGAAATAGGTGATAGTATATTTTTAGCATGTTCCAAAAAAACAGAACTTGAAAAAATTACCTCATTGGCAAGAGATAAAATAGCACGAGATCTTGAATTAATTGATGAGAGAGTTTTTGCTTTTTGCTGGGTTGTTGATTATCCAATGTTTGAAAAAGATGAATTAACAAATAAGATAGAATTTAGTCATAATCCTTTTTCTATGCCACAAGGTGAAAGTGATAAAATCAATTTTGATAAGCCTCTTGATATATTAGCTTATCAGTATGATATTGTGTGTAACGGAATTGAATTATCTTCAGGAGCGATTAGAAATCATATACCCGAACTAATGTATAAACTCTTTTCTATTGCAGGGTATACAAAAAATGATGTTGATGAAAAATTCAGCGGTATGATTAATGCCTTAAGCTATGGCGCTCCACCACATGGTGGTATCGCTCCAGGTATTGATAGAATTGTTATGTTACTCGCTAATGAAAAAAATATAAGAGAGGTAACAATGTTTCCAATGAATCAAAATGCTCAAGATCTCTTAATGAATGCTCCATCGGAAGTAAGTGATAAACAGCTTAAAGAACTTAATATTAATCTAAAGATAAAAAAATAGCTATTTTTTACCTTTTAAATTTATTTTCACATCAGACAAATCTACAAGATTCTTCTTATAATTATTTCTTACAAAACCCTTGCTAGTAATATCTCTAACTATTTTAAGTAGTTGATTTTGATCTTCCGAATTTGAACCTTCTTCATTTAGTAAATCAGACCCAACAATAGATGGAGTGTGAGCTAAATCTTCTCTATTTTGGTAAGAAATAGCCAATTCTCTAAAAATATAATCAAGGATTGAAGTAGCGCTTAATATTCTATCATTACCATGTACTTTTCCTGAAGGCTCAAATTTTGTTCCAACAAAAGCACTTATATATTCGTCTAATGGAACCCCATATTGTAATCCTAAAGATACCGCTATAGCAAAATTGTTCATTAAAGCTTTTACCAATTCACCCTCTTTACTTGTGTCTATAAAAATTTCTCCAATTTTACCATCTTCATACTCTCCTGTATGTAAGTAAACTTTATGATCTCCAATAGTTGCTTTTTGAATGTAACCTTTACGCCTGTCAGGCATACTAAATCTTTTTCCAGAATTTTCAGATTTATTAAAGGTTTGATTAATTGATTTTTCGATATTTTCCTTTTTTATGTTCTCTTCTACAGGGACTAAATCAATTTGTTTTTTATCAATTTTATTATTATTTAAGTCTAAATTTTTTGTCTTTCTATTGTCTAGCTTCACATCTAAAACTTCGAATTTTCCATCATCTCTTTTTTCAAGATTTTTTAATTCAGCCTCATTTATTTCATCTAAATAATGATTTACCTTAAATGTACAAGTATAATAAGTTTCAACTAAGTATTTTGCCATATTACTCCAGATATTTTTAAATTTATTTTGATTAATGAATCAATTTATTTATATACAAATACAAATTTTAGTCTAATTTTATTTATACAATTATTAATTGAAAATAAAAAAAAAAAAAATGTTGACATTTTTAAAAAAAATTTTCACTTGGTGGAATGTGGACACCTTTGGAACAAGATTAAAAACAATCCTATTTGGAAAATATGTTGGTTCAGACTCTTATGGTAATAAATATTATGAAAGTAAAAAAGGTAAACGATGGGTAATTTACTCAGGTGAAATTGATGCATCAAAAATACCAGTTGAATGGTACTCTTGGATGCATTTTACACCTAATAGAATTGAAAAAAAACATAATTTAGAAAAATATGATTGGCAAAAATCTCATCAATCAAATTTAACTGGTACTGAAAAAGCTTATTATCCCAATAAGAACAAAGTCAATGCCATTAATAAAAAATATAAAAGTTGGAAATCTGAATAAAATTAAAATTTATACTATTTTCTTTATCTTTTTAACTAATTTGAGTTATTCACAGTCAAATGATGATTATGTTGGTAACATTACTGAAATTAAAATTTTAGATAAAATTAGTTCAAAAAATGAAATGATAAATCTTAAAAATAAAGAAGAAATTATTTATAAAGATTTATCAATCAAAGTTATGAAATGCACAAATTCTGAATTTGATGATAATCCTGAAATTAAAGCTTACATTCAAGTAAAAGATTTAACATTAAATGATAATGATAAAGTCTTTGTTTTCAATGGTTGGATGTTTTCATCAAGCCCATCCATAGCACCATTTGATCATCCAGTTTATGATATTTGGTTAGTCAGTTGTTATTAAATTATTTTTTCTTTATCAAGCCAGCTGACGTTAAAATCTGAATTTATAAATTTCTTGTGATTTAAAAGTTTTTTATGTAGTGGAATAGTGGTTGTAATTCCCTCTATTACAAACTCATCAAGGGATCTATTCATTCGTTGAATAGCTTCAGATCGATTTCTGCCATGACATATAAGTTTACAAACCATGCTGTCATAAAATGGAGTTATTTTATAACCTTGAAAAATTGCACCATCTACTCTCGTTCTAAAACCAGAAGGTTGATGACAAAGTCCTATAGTTCCTGGGGAAGGTTGAAAATTTTTACTTGGATCTTCTGCATTAATTCTACATTCTATCGCATGTCCCCTAGGATTTATATCAGATTGCTTTAAAGCTGTTTCACCTGTATGAGCTATCCAAATTTGTTCTTTTATAATATCTATACCTGTTACCATCTCAGATACTGGGTGTTCCACTTGAACTCTTGTATTCATCTCTAAAAAATAAAATTTTCCGTCTTCGTATATAAACTCTACTGTTCCAGCTCCTTCGTAACCAATTTTACTTACCATTTTGACAGTTTTATCAAAAAGGTCTTTCCTTATTTGATCATTTAAAACTGGACTGGGAGTTTCTTCAATTAGTTTTTGATGCCTTCTTTGGACTGTACAATCTCTTTCATGTAAATGCACTGTTCTATTTTTTCCAGCTAAAATTTGTACTTCAATATGTCTAGGATTTTGAAAAAATTTTTCCAAATATATTTCATCATTTCCAAAGTATTTTTTTGCTTCAGATTTTGCTATTAAAAACATACTTTCAAACTCCTCTTCTTTGTTGACTATTTTCATTCCTTTACCACCACCACCGGCTGAAGCTTTAATAAGCACAGGAAAACCAATTTTTTTACATAATTGTTTTGCTTCTTTAACATCTTTAACTCCACCTTCAGATCCTTCAATTATTGGTAAACCATTTTCTTTAGCAATTTTTTTTGCTTGGATTTTGTCTCCCATCATCTCAATTAGTTTAGAAGAGGCTCCAATAAATTTAATATCATTTTTTTCTAGGACACGAGCAAAACTAGCGTTTTCTGATAAAAAACCATAGCCAGGGTGAACAGCTTCCGCATTTGTTATTTCTATTGCTGACATTAAGGCTGGAATATTTAAATAACTATTTATAGGTTGATGAGATCCAATGCAAACACTTTCATCTGCCAATCTCACGTGCATGCTATCTTTATCTACATCTGAATGTACCGCAACTGTTGCTATTCCCCATTCTTTACATGCTCTAATTACTCTAACTGCAATTTCCCCACGGTTTGCAATAAGAATTTTTTTAAACATTACTCTATTCAAGTATTATGATTGTTTGCCCAAATTCGACTGGTTGGCCATCTTCAACACAAATCTCTTTTACAACTCCATCTGAAGTAGATGGTACATGATTCATTGTCTTCATTGCCTCAACAATCATTACTGTTTCACCTTTTTTTATTTTTTTACCAACTTCTGCAAATTTTTTTGCTCCAGGCTCAGGTGCGTGATATGCTGTGCCAATTATAGGCGACGTTACTTCTATCCCTGAATTTTTACTATTTGAACTGGAACTATTTTCTTTTTGGTTCGAAGTATTTTGAATAACAGGTGTTGTTTGATTATTTATAGAAACATTATTTTTAGAAACTTTTATTTTTGTATCTTTCTCAGTAAATTCAATTTCAGTAAGTTTAAATTCATCTAAGTATTCACTTAGTTCTTTAATTAATCTTTTATCTATTTTCATTATTAATCATCTTTTCTAAAGAAATTATGGCCAAAATATAACCCTCAAATCCTAAACCAAATATTCCCCCACTTACAATATCACTAATTAGTGATTTATGTCTGAATTCTTCTCTCTTATATATATTTGATATGTGTAATTCAATTATTGGTTTCTTAAATATATTGAGAGCATCTCTGATAGCAACTGATGTGTGAGTAAAGCCTGCAGCATTGATTATAATTCCATCAATATTTTTTCTAGCTTCTTGAATTTTATTAACAATTTCACCTTCTATATTAGATTGAAAAAATTCTGCATCAATTTTTAATTCTTTAGCTTTTTTTAGACATTTTTCTTTTAGACTATCAAATGTAATAGTCCCATATTGTGATTGTTCTCTTTCTCCTAATAGATTAAGATTAGGACCATTGATAAAAATTATTTTTTTATTCATTTACCTTTTATATACGATGAAAAAAATAAAAAAAATAAAAATAAAAGTTAATGGAAAAATTCTATTAATTGTTGATAAAATTACATTGGCTGAATTAATAAGTAATCTTCAAATACCATTAAGAAAAGTAGCTTTAGAATTAAATAGGGAAATAATAGATAAAAAAAAAATAAAAAAATTAAAATTAAAAAATAATGATGTTATTGAAATAGTTCATTTTATAGGAGGAGGATAAAATTTTGAAAGATAATTTAGTAGTAGCTAAAAAAAAATTTAATTCGAGACTTATAGTCGGTACAGGAAAATATAAAAATATGTCTGAATGTGCAAAAGCTATTAAGCTTTCAGGAGCTGACATAGTTACAGTTGCAGTAAGAAGAGTAAATATATCAAATAAAAAGAAACCTTTGCTGATGGATTACTTGGACCCAAAAAAAATTACTTATTTGCCCAATACAGCTGGATGTTTTACTTCTGATGATGCTTTGAGAACTTTAAGACTAGCAAGAGAAATTGGAGGGTGGAAGTTAGTAAAACTTGAAGTATTAGGAGATAAAAAAAATCTTTTTCCAGACATGATCGAAACTTTGAAATCTACTGAGGTTTTAACTAAAGAAGGGTTTAGTGTAATGGTTTACTGTAACGATGATCCATTAATGGCAAAACGATTAGAAAATGTTGGAGCTTCAGCAATTATGCCTTTAGCTGCACCAATAGGATCAGGATTAGGTATTCTAAATAAAGTGAATATAAAAATTATTAGAAAACAAACAAAATTACCTTTAATAATTGATGCTGGAATTGGTCAAGCTTCAGATGCAACTATAGCAATGGAATTAGGTTGTGATGGTGTACTAGTTAATACTGCTATTGCTAAAGCAAAAAAACCATTTGAAATGGCTAAAGCTTTTAAAAATGCTGTTATAGCAGGTAGAATGTCTTATCTTTCTGGAAGAATTGAAAAAAGCCTAATGGGAAATCCCACTTCTCCAATTAAAGGAATTATTTAGTAATTTTTTTGTAAAATTTTTTTTTATAGCTTTTTTTCTTAATAAATTTTTTCTTTTCTTTATTATCTGAGATCTTACTAATTTTTTGTATTTGTTGTTCTAAATTTTTTAATTTTTCATAGTGCTCAATTAACTCTATTGTTTTTTTAAATTTGTTTTTGAGATCAATAATATATTCAGGAATTATTAAAGAATTATCTGTAATAATATCAATCTTCATTTTATTTTTTTTTTCAAAATAAGTTAAATCATCAACAAAATTTGCTTTTAAAAAATCAGAAATCTTTTTACAGACTTTTACATCAACAAATTTAGCTTTATTTATAATTGATTTTAACTCTACTCTTTTTAAAAGTTTTAGTGCAAATGACTCATCTGTTAATTCAACTTTCCACTTTACTGCGCTTTCACGAAGCCTCTGTCTTGACATTTCAAGTAAACCAAAATTACTAATTCTTCCTATTTGTATTCTTGCTCTATCTGATCTGCACTTTTCTTTTAATCTTCTCTCAACCATCCTTCTATTTCCGTAACTAAGCATATCAATAAAATCGATGATTATAAGTCCGGAGAGATCTCTAATTTTAATCTGTCTTGCTATTTCCTCTGCAGCTTCTAGATTAGTATCTAGTGCTGTACTTTCTACATTTTTTTGTTTTATCGAACTACCTGAATTTATATCAATAGATACAAGAGCTTCTGTGGGGTTTATAACCAGATATCCTCCTGAATTTAATTTAATCTCTGAATCAAAAATTTGATTTAATTTTTGTTCAATATTTTCCTCAATAAACAATGGAGTTTTACCTCTGTACTTTTTAATTTTTTTTACATGTGAAGGCATCATCATTTTCATAAAATTTTGAGCTTTTTTATAACCCTCATTACCCTCTACAATTATATTTTTTGTATTTTCATCATACATGTCTCTTAAGGTTCTTTTAATTATTTCACTTTCCTGATGTATCAGGGCAGGAGCTATAGAGTTGATTGCATTATTTTTGATTTGATCCCATGTTTTTTTTAATGTTTCCAGATCTTGATGAATTTCATTTTTGGTTTTATTACTTCCGGCTGTTCTAACAATTAGACCCATCTCTTTTGGAATTTCAATTTCATTAAGAATAGATCTAATTTTTTTTCTGTCAGCTGGGTTAAAAATTTTTCTTGAGATTCCTCCTCCCTTAGGAGTATTAGGCATTAATACAATATATTTCCCGGCAATTGATATAAATGTACTTAATGCAGCACCTTTTTGACCCCGCTCATCTTTTATAACTTGTACTAGTATTACCTGATTAGGTTTTATAACTTCTTGTATTTTATACTTTTTAAATTTGAAGGATTTTAAATTTTGTTTGCTATATCCGTTTTTTGAATTTTCATTAAATTTATCATTATCTGATATTTCTAATTTTTCAGTATTTCCATCTATCTCAGATTCATGTTTTTCATCTAAATGTTTTTCAGCTTCTAAAGGGTCGTCAATTTCTAGTTTTCCCTCTGCTAAATTTTTTTCCTCTTTTGCCTCAACTTCTTTTGATAGTTCTTCTCTTGCTTGCTCCTCTTGTTGTTTTATTATTTCTAGGTCACTTTTAGGAATTTGATAATAATCAGATTGAATATCATTAAATGACAAAAAACCGTGTTTGTCTCTTCCAAAGTCAACAAAAGCTGATTGAAGAGATGGTTCTATTCTACTGACCTTGCCTAAGTAAATATTATTTTTGATTAGAGTATTTTTTAAACCTTCGTATTCGTAGTCTTCAATATTGTTTTCTGATTTAAGAACGACTCTAGTTTCACTTGGATGCGAAGCATCGATATATAAATTTTTTTCCATAATGATTGATTTAATTGATACATTTGTTTTAATTTTGTATTTAAATTTTGTTTATTAATAATGCCTTATCTTTAACAAATTCCATTATATAATGGAATTAAAATGACTAATATAATTAAAAATATATTAATTATCACTTTAAGCTTGCTCCTGTTTACACTATTGAGTGTTTTGATAGTTTTATGGACTTTTTCAAATAGCATTCCTGACTATAGGTTTTTAAAAAATTATAAACCTCCTGTTTCAAGCAAAATGTACTCTGGAGAAGGTGATTTAGTTGCAGATTTTTCTAAAGAAAAGAGAATTTTCATACCTTATGAAGCAATTCCAAAAAATGTGGTTAATTCTTTCTTATCAGCAGAAGATAAAAACTTTTTTTCACACCCAGGGGTAGATGCCAAAGGATTAATGAGAGCAATTGTTAATAATATTAACAATATTTTAAATTCAAAAAGGTTAGAGGGCGCATCAACAATTACTCAACAAGTTGCAAAAAATTTTTTGTTAACAAATGAAGTAAGTATTAATAGAAAAATTAAAGAAGCAATTCTTGCTTTTAGAATTGAGCGAGCTTTATCTAAAGAAAGAATTTTAGAATTATATCTTAATCAAATTTATCTTGGTAGTGGAGCATATGGCGTAGCTGCTGCTAGCTTAGAATACTTTGATAAATCAATTAAAGAATTGAATTATAATGAGGCAGCATTATTAGCTGCTCTACCAAAAGCACCAAGTAAATATAACCCTTATAGAAATAGAGAACTTGCAAAATTTAGAAGGAATTTAGTTTTAAATAATTTGTACGAGAATAATTTTATTAGTAAAAAAAAATATCAAGATTTAAAAGATAGTCCTATAAAGTTAAAAAAAATTAAAAAAGTTTTTTTAGAAGATTCCCAATACTATATTGAGGATGTAAGAAAAAAAATTATTGATCAATTAACTTATGAGAAAGTGTATAAGCAAGGTTATAATATTAATACTCCTATAAACCTAAAATTACAAAAAATAGCAACTCAATCTCTTAGAAATGGGTTGATTGCGTATGATAGGAGAAAAGGTTGGAGAGGACCATTAAAAAATATTATTTATAATGAAGAATGGTTAGATAAGATTGAAAAAAATTTTAGATTAGAGAAATCAATCGGTTGGCAAATCGCAATTGTAAAAAAAGTAAATAGATTTAATGCATTAATAGAGACAGAAAATAAGATTAAAGGCATAATTGAATTTAAAGATATATCTTGGACTAAAAAAGATTTTAAAGATTTGATAAAAAAAGGTGATGTAATTTATGTGAAAAAAATCAATAAAAATTTTTTTAGTCTTGAACAACTTCCAAAAATAAATGGTGGTGCTGTTGTAATGGATCCATTTACTGGAAGAGTTTTAGCTTTAAGTGGAGGTTTTAGTTTTAAAAATAGTGAATTCAATCGAGCATCTCAAGCTTTAAGACAACCTGGTTCTGCGTTTAAACCTTTTGTGTATGCAATTGCTTTAGAAAACAGGTATACCCCTTCTTCATTAGTTTTAGATGCTCCATTAGTTTTAGATCAGGGAATAGATTTAAAAAAATGGAAACCAGAAAATTATGGTAAAAAATTTTACGGTCCTTCAACTTTAAGAGTAGGATTGGAAAAATCTAGAAATCTAATGACTGTAAGGATTGCTCAAAGTTTAGGAGTAGAAAAAATAACTAATTTTTCAAAAGAAATTGGAATTTATAAAAAACCTGAAGAGCTTTTATCAATATCACTTGGTTCAGCTGAAACAACTTTGTTAAGTCTTACTTCAGCATATTCTTCTTTTGCAAATGGTGGAAAATTAATAAAACCAATATTAATTGACAGAATTCAAGATGGTGAAGGTAATACAATAATTAATAATGAAAATAGAAAATGTTTAAATTGTGATAAAATTTCTTTTACCAGTGAAGAATTTCCTAAAATTAAGGATAATTATAAACAAGTTTTGTCACCCCAAACTGCATATCAAATAACATCTTTACTTCAAGGAGCGATTGAAAGAGGTACTGGAAAAAGATTAAAAAAACTTGGATTGAATTTAGCTGGAAAAACTGGAACGACTAATGATAATGCAGATGCGTGGTTTGTAGGTTTTACATCAAATTTAGTTATTGGTGTCTATGTGGGAATGGACAACCCTGAACCATTAGGAAAATTTGAAACAGGGTCTAAAGCTGCGTTACCTATTTTTGAAGAGATCGTAAAAAAAGCTATAAAAAAGTCAGATGCAAGACCTTTCAAAATACCTCAAAATATTACATTAATGGTAATCGATCCTCATACAGGCAATAAAGCAAAATTCAGCTCAAAAAATACAATTATTGAGTCTTATAAAAGTAAAAATATATCAAATGGAAAAATTTTATACTCAAATAATGATAGATTAGATACTAATAATATATTAAAGTTTTACTAATGAGTGATAAATATTTAAATTTTAAAAAAGAAATAGAGAAGATTAATCACAGAATTAAGGAGTATCTTTGAAAAAAATAATATTCATTCAAAATTAGAAAAACACAACAATAGAATGCTAGAAGATAATTTCTGGCAAGATAAACTAAATTCTCAAAAGATTATAAAAGAAAAAAAATTATTCGAAGAATTAATTAATTCTTACGCTTACACAGTAAATCAACTTAAAGATTTAAATGATTTATATGAATTAGCTAAAGAGGAGAATAATATAGATATTCAAAATGAGGTGAGTCAAAATATTTTTGAATTAAGGTTATTGACTAAAAAAAATGAAATTAAATGTTTTTTATCAAATGAAGCAGATTCGCTAGATACTTATATTGAAATACACGCAGGTGCAGGTGGAACTGAGAGCCAAGATTGGGCTGATATGTTAAGAAGAATGTACTTAAAATGGTCTGATAGTAAAGATTTCAAATATAAAATTGTAAGTGAACATAAGGGAGATGAAGCTGGAATTAAATCCTCAACTATAAAAATAGAAGGTAATTACGTTTTTGGTTGGTTAAAAAAAGAGTCTGGTATTCATAGGTTAGTACGGATTTCACCATTTGACTCAGGTGCTAGAAGACATACAAGTTTTGCAAGTGTTTGGGTTTATCCTGTCGTAGATGAAAATATAAATATAGAAATTTTAGAAAAAGACTTAAGAATAGATACCTTCAGATCTAGTGGTGCAGGTGGACAGCATGTAAATACAACTGATAGTGCAGTCCGTATAACTCATATTCCATCTAAAATAGTTGTACAATGTCAGAATGAAAGGTCACAACACAAAAACAAAGAAACATGTATGAATATGTTGAAGGCAAGATTGTACGATTTTGAAATGAAGAAAAAAGAAAAACAAAATCAAAATGCTGAAGAATCTAAATCTGATATAGGATGGGGTCATCAAATTCGATCCTACATTTTACAACCATATCAATTAGTTAAAGATAATAGATCTAATTATGAAAGTACTAGTCCGGACAAAGTTTTGGATGGAGAGATAGATGAATTTTTAGAACAATCTTTATATCAAACAAGATGATAAAAATTATGTATAGAGCACTATTAAGTTTAATATTAATATTACTAATTTTAGTAGTTTATCTAAGCACAATTGGATTAAAAACCGAAAAATTTAATTCAAAAATAATTTCTCAAATTAAACAAATAGAGCAAAATATTGAAGTAAAACTTAATGATGTGAGTTTCAAACTAGATCCTTTAAAATTAGGATTTGATATTAAAACTTTAGGCACAGATTTAAGTTATAAAAATAAAATAATAAAAATTGAAACAATTAAATCAAAAATTTCCTTAAAATCATTATTAAACAATAATTTTTTATTATCTGATATTTCAATATCAACAAAACCCTTAGTCGTTAAAGATTTAATTACATTCGTTAGATTGTTTAATAATGATCCTAAACTTTTTATAGCAGAAAAGTTTATAAAAGAAGGTTACATGATAGCTGATTTAAAATTAGAATTTGATAATTTAGGCAATATCAAAAAAAATTATAAGTTTAATGGATTAATTAAAGATGGAAAAATAGATATATTCAAAAAATATGATTTAAATAACATAGATTTTATATTTAAAATTGATGAAAAAGAATCTAATTTTTATGAAATTCAATTTAATTTAAATGGCAATAATGTATCAATCCCCAATTTAATTCTATCAAAGCGAAATAATCAATATTTAGTTAGGGGAAAACTTAACACTAAAAATACAAGTTTTGCAAAAAATGAAATTAAAGATCAAATTAAAAATAATTTCCCTCTGTTTGATATTCAAGAAATTTTGTTCAATTCTCAGAATGATTTTAGTTTTGAAATAAACAAAGATTTTAAAGTAAAAAATTTGAATGTGAAATCACGTATAGATCTTAACAAATTAAAATTAAAAAATTTTTTTAAGTTAAAAGAAATTTTTCCAAAAATTAGGAAAGATTTTATATTTACAAATCAAGAGTTAAATCTTGAATATAATAAAAATGAATTAAAGATTATAGGGGCAGGTGAAGTTTATTTACAAAATGAAATTGATGATATTGATTATGAAATTTACAAGAAAAATAATGAATTTAAATTCAAAGCAAAATTAAAAATTTCAAAAAATCCTTTCCATATAAATATCTTAAACTATGAAAAAAATAAAAATTCAGATTTGGAATTAAACTTAATAGGTAAAAAAATTATAAATGATAAAATGGTATTTAAC
>CACAIR010000007.1 GCA_902532565.1 uncultured Pelagibacteraceae bacterium
TGATTATTTGATAAAAAACCACCACCAAAACCTCCAAACCCAAAAGCAATTATAATAATAATTATTAGTACTAGCGCACCAATTTTGTTTTTATTTAGATATTTTCCAAAGCTCATTTAAACTTTATTTTGTGTTGATCTGTAAAACCAAATCTATAGATTAAAAATGTAATTATGACAAATAAATATACTTATTTTATAGCCAATTGGAAAATGTTTGGAAATCTAAAAACGTTAAATTCTTTAAATAATGTAATAACTTTTGTAAAAAAATTTAAAAAAAATAAAATTAAATTAATTTATTGTCCTCCATCCACTTTATTGAGCCCACTTAATAACAAACTAAAATCGACTTCAATTGATTTAGGAGCTCAAAATTGTCATCAGGGTGACAGCTATGGTGCTAACACAGGTCAAATTAATTCTCACATGATAAAAGCTGTTGGAGCAAAATATGTAATACTAGGTCATTCAGAAAATAGAGAGTTAGGTGAAAATGATAGTTTAATTAATTTAAAAATTAAGAATTCAATTAAATCTGGTCTTAAAATTATTTTTTGTATAGGTGAATCCTTAAATCAAAAAAGAAAAAAACAAACAAAAAAAGTTTTATCTAATCAAATTTCTCAAGGATTAAAAAAAATTAGAAATAAGAAAAATATAATTATTGCATATGAGCCTATTTGGGCTATAGGAAGTGGATTAATACCAAAGGGAACAGAAATTTTTGAAATAATAAAATTTATTAAAAAAAAAGTCAGAGGTTCTAAAGTTTTATACGGAGGGTCGGTAAATATAAAAAATATTAATACTCTAAAAAAAATCCATAATGTTGATGGTTTTTTAATTGGTGGTGCTTCTCAAAATTCAAAAAAATTCATTGATATAATAAAAAAAACCTTTAATTAGTCCGCATGGAAAATATTTTATTAGTATTAAATATTATTTTTGCTATTGCTCTTGTTATTCTAGTTTTATTACAGAAATCTGAAGGAGGGGCATTAGGAATTGGTGTTTCTCAAGAAACTTTGATGTTTTCTAAGTCTGCTGGAAATTTTATGACTAAAGCCACTGCTGTTATAGCAATATTATTTATAATTTGCAGTTTAGCATTAACAATTGTCTCCAGAGGCGAACTTACTCCCTCAAATTCGGTTTTAGATGTAATAGAAGAAAAAACTGAAGATACTCCTTCGATACCAGAAAATAATTAATTTATACTTTTCAATTCAATATTTATTCGCTATAAGATACTTCCATGGCGCGATATATATTTGTCACGGGCGGCGTGGTTTCATCGTTAGGTAAAGGATTATCATCTGCTTCTTTAGCATACTTATTAAAATCTCAGGGCTATAAAGTAAGATTAAGAAAAATGGATCCTTATTTGAATGTAGATCCAGGCACTATGAGTCCATTTCAGCATGGAGAAGTTTTTGTTACAGATGATGGAGCAGAAACAGATTTAGATTTAGGTCATTATGAAAGATTTACAAATATTTCCTCAAAAAAATCAGACAATATTACAACTGGTCGAATTTACAGTGATGTTATTAAAAAAGAAAGACAAGGCGGATATCTTGGAAAAACCGTCCAAGTCATTCCTCATATTACTGACAGAATTAAAGAATTTATAAAAAAAGATATTTCCAATGAAGATTTTGTTATTTGTGAAATTGGTGGAACAGTAGGTGATATTGAAAGTTTGCCTTTTGTTGAGGCAATTAGACAATTTTCAAATGAAAATGGTAAGTCAAAAACTTTATTTATTCATTTAACTTTTGTTCCCTTTCTAAAATCCTCTGATGAAATTAAAACGAAACCAACGCAACATTCAGTTAAAGAATTAAGAAGTATTGGTATACAGCCAGATATAATTATTTGTCGGTCACAACAATCAATACCTTTGGATCAAAAAAAGAAGATTTCATTATTTTGCAATGTCCCAATAGATAATGTAATTGAAACTGTTGATGTAAGAACTATATACGAAGCACCTATTAGTTTTTTTAATCAGAAACTCGACAAACAAGTTTTAAAATTTTTTAATCTTAAACAAAAAAAAAGACCAAACTTAGTTCCTTGGAGGAAGATAACTAATATAGCATTAAATACAAAAAAGATAATTAACATTGCAATAATTGGAAAATATGTAAATTTAAAAGATGCTTATAAATCTTTAGATGAAGCTTTGATCCATGGAGGAATTTCAAATAAAGTTAAAGTTAACTTGATAAGAATTGAGTCTGATAAATTAAAAATAAATCAAATAAAGGAAAAATTAAAAAATATTTCAGGTCTTTTAATTCCAGGAGGATTTGGAAAAAGAGGCACAGAAGGTAAAATATCAGCGATACAATACGCTAGAGAAAAAAAAATACCTTTTCTTGGTATTTGTTTTGGAATGCAGATGGCAATTATTGAATTTGCTCGTAATAAATTAAAGATTAAAAAAGCTGGCTCAAGTGAATTAGATAAAAATTGTTATCCTGTAATAGGTTTAATTAATGAGTGGGATAAAGGTGGCAAAATCATTAAAGGAACAGATAAAAATTTGGGTGGTACAATGAGATTAGGCTTATATAGAGCTAAATTAAGAAATAATTCTGCCATAAAAAAAATATATAAATCTAATTTAATAGAAGAAAGACATAGACACAGATACGAAGTTAATAACAATTTGAAAAATAAATTTGAAGAAAAAGGATTAATTTTTTCAGGAATGTCGCCAGATGATAAATTACCAGAGATTATAGAACTTAAAAATCATCCGTGGTTTATAGGCGTTCAATTTCATCCAGAATTTAAATCTAGACCTTTAATCCCACATCCTTTATTCTCTTCATTTGTTAAGGCGGCAAAAAATCATAAATGACAAATAAAAAAGTAAATTGCGGAAATATAGAGATCTCGAATAATAAAAAGATTTGTATTATCGCTGGACCCTGTCAACTTGAGACAGAACAACACGCGATGGATATGGCAGGTAAAATAAATGAAATAACTCAAAAATTTGGTCTAGGATTTATTTACAAAACTTCTTTCGATAAAGCTAATCGTACTAGCTTAAAAGGTAAAAGAGGAGCTGGTTTAGACGCATCATTACCAGTCTTTGATAAAATTAAAAAAGAACTAAATATTCCAATTTTGACTGATATTCATAATGTAGAACAATGTTCCATTGTTGCAAATCATGTTGATGTTTTACAGATACCAGCTTTTTTATGTAGACAAACCGATCTATTAATCGCTGCGGCACAAACAAATAAAATTATTAATGTTAAAAAGGGTCAATTTTTAGCTCCATGGGACATGGTAAATGTTACTAAGAAAATTTCTGACTCAGGTAATAATAATATTTTAGTTACTGAGAGAGGAGCTAGTTTTGGATACAATACTTTAGTTTCAGATATGAGATCTTTACCTATAATGGCTAAAAACGGTTATCCAGTAATATTTGATGCAACACATTCTGTTCAACAACCAGGTGGACAAGGAGATTCATCTGGCGGACAAAGAGAGTTTGTAAAATATTTAGCTAGAGCTGCAGTCGCTGTAGGAGTTGCTGGTGTATTTATTGAAACGCATCAAGATCCTGATAATGCTCCATCTGATGGTCTCAATATGGTTCCACTCAATAAATTAGAAAATTTATTAAATCAGTTAAATGATATTGATAACCTTATAAAAAAATAGTGAGTAGAATCATAAAAGTTAAAGCTCGTCAGGTTTTTGATAGCAGAGGTAATCCGACTGTTGAAGCTGAAGTCTTTACGTCAAGTTCAAGCTCTACTGCTATTTGTCCTTCTGGTGCTTCTACAGGATCTTATGAGGCTTTCGAAAAAAGAGATAAACAAAATAAAAAGTATCTTGGTAAGAGTGTTTTAAATGCAGTAAATTTAGTAAATTCTAAAATTTCAAATGAATTAAAAGGTTATAGCGTTCACAGCCAAGAAAGAATAGATGCATTAATGATTAATTTAGACGGTACTAGACAAAAATCTAAATTGGGCGCTAATGCTATTTTAGCAGTTTCTATCGCAGTAAAAAAACACTCTGCAAAAATAAAAAATGTTCCCTTGTATAAAACTTTTTTAGTTAAAAAAAATTTCCAATTACCTTATCCGCTAATGAACATCATTAACGGAGGAGCCCATGCAAATAATGGACTTAGGATTCAAGAATTTATGATTAGACCAGATAAAGCAAAAAATTTTTCGGAAGCCATGAGAATTTGTTTTATTGTAATTCAAAATTTAAGAAAATTAATTTCAAATAAAGGATTTTCGACCTCCGTAGGTGATGAAGGAGGATTTGCTCCAATGCTCACTAACAATTATCAAGCATTGAATTTAATTACAAAAGCTATAAAAAAATCAGGTTTTATTAATGGCAAAGATGTATCAATTTGTTTGGATATTGCAGCTAACGAATTATATAAAAAGAAAAAATATTCAATTCATTCAAATAAATATATCTCAGTTCAAAAATCAATTTTGGAATATAGAAAAATGATTCAGAAATATAAAATTAGATCAATAGAAGACCCTTTCGCTGAGAATGACTGGTCTGCATGGAACAAGTTAATGAAATCAATTAATAATGTTCAAATAGTTGGAGATGATTTATATGTAACAAATTTAGAACGATTGAAAAAAGGATTTCTAAATATGTCTTCAAATGCTATTTTGATTAAGTTAAATCAAATTGGGACAGTATCAGAAACTATAGAAGTAATTCGTTTCGCACAGATTATTGGATATAAAACTGTTATTTCTCATAGATCAGGAGACAGCGAAGATACTTTTATTGCTGATTTGGCTGTAGGCACTAATTCAAATCAAATTAAAACTGGATCTTTAGCAAGATCAGAAAGAGTTGCAAAATATAACCAATTAATACGTATCGAAGAAGAACTTGGAAAAAAAGCAAGAATGAATAAAATTCATTAATGCTTAAAAAAATAAAAAACAACTATTTTATATTAATTTCTACTTTTTTAGTTTTGTATTTTTTTTTTAACTTAATGTCTGGAAATAGAGGTATGATCTCATATTTAAAAAAAAATGAAATTCTTATCAATCTTAAGATCAAAGAAGTAAATTTGATAAAAAAAATTGAGGAATTAGAGCATAAAAATTCTTTACTGAGTGACAATCTTGACCTTGATTATGTAGAAACATTAATTAGAGAGAGATTTTTATTTGGGAAAGAAGATGAAAAAATTTACATAATTAAAAAATGACTAAGATTAGACATCCAGAAAAACAAAATAAACCAGTTAATCCTATTAAAAAAAAACCTGAATGGATAAGATCAAAACTATCAAATAGTAAAGAGTTTTTTTTAACAAAAACAATTGTAAATACGAATAATCTAGTTACGGTGTGCCAGGAAGCTAATTGTCCAAATATAACAGAATGTTGGAGCAAAAGACACGCAACTTTTATGATAATGGGAGACACATGCACCCGAGCATGTGCTTTTTGTGATGTTAAAACTGGAAAGCCTGAAAAATTAGATTTACTTGAGCCCTTAAAGATCGCTCAAGCTGTTAAAAAATTAAATTTAAAACATGTTGTAATTACATCAGTAGATCGAGATGATTTGGATGATGGTGGCTCAAACCATTTCTTTGAGGTAATTAACCAAATAAGAAAAACTAATTCAAATACAACTATTGAAGTTTTAACACCAGACTTTTTAAGAAAAGGTGATGCTTATAAAAAAGTGTTAGAAGCTGATCCGGATGTTTTTAATCATAACATTGAGACTGTACCAAGTCTATATTTAAAAGTGAGGCCTGGCTCTAGATATTTTGCATCATTAGAACTTTTAAAAAATGCAAAAAAAATTAATAAAAAAGTATTTACTAAATCTGGCATAATGGTTGGTTTAGGTGAAAAAAGAGATGAAATTTTACAGGTAATGGATGATCTTAAAGCTGCTGATGTAGATTTTTTAACTATTGGTCAATACTTACAACCTTCGGTAAGACATTTTCCTTTAGAAAGATATTATAAACCAGAAGAATTTAATGAATTAGGCACTATTGCAAAAGCTAAAGGGTTTTTACTAGTTTCATCTTCACCATTAACAAGATCCTCATATCATGCCGATGAAGATTTTGCTAAACTTCAACACAATAGATTAAATAATCATTAATGCCAAAAGCTTCAGTTAAGAGATTAATTGAATGTAAAAAAAATGATTTAATTAATTTAGTTCTAGATATTGAAAAATATCCAGAATTTGTTCCATTTTGCTATGATGCAAGGATTTATGAAAGTGAAAATAAAGGTGATTTAAAAAAAATTATTGCTGATTTAACTATAGGTAAGGGGCCATTTAAAGATACTTATAAAAGTGATGTAGAATTTAATAAAAAAAAAGACACTATATCTGTTAAAAATATTGATGGACCCTTAAATCATCTATCAAACAATTGGACTTTTAGTGATAATAAAGATGGTCTTACTGAAGTAACTTTTGATATTGATTTTGAGATAAAAAATAAATTTTTAAATTCATTAATGATTGTCTCTTTTCAATTTGGATTAGAGAAAATTGCTGATGCTTTTCAAAAGAGAGCTGAAGAGTTATTTAATAATACTAAAAATTAGATCTAAAGCCTTTTTAACAGTTGCCTTTTGTATTGATGATCTTTTTTTATTTTTAAATAAATACCTATTTATTTGTATTTTATTACCTTTTTTAACCCCAATATAAACTAAACCAATAGGTTTTTGTTTTGTACCCCCTTTTGGACCTGCGATACCGGTGATTGAAATATTAATATTTGATTTTGAAATTTTAGATAAATTGTTTACCATTGCTAAGCAACATTCATGACTTACAGCACCATATTTTCTAATTATATTTCTATTTACTTTTAAAACTCTAATTTTTACATGGTTAGAGTAGGTGATCAAACCTAAATCAAATATTTTTGAAGCACCACTTATAGAACTAATAGTGGCAGATAGTAATCCACCAGTACAGGATTCAGCACATGAAATCTTTTGTTTTTTTTGTGTCAGTAATTTAATTAAATATTTCATTATATAAAAAAGCTTTTTAAAATCATAAAACAAATTAAAGATAAAACAACATATAAACCCGCACAAACATCATCAAGTATTACACCAAAACTATTTTTAAAATTTTTATCAATAAAATTTATAGGAAATGGTTTTAAGATGTCAAAAAATCGGAATAATATGAAGCAAGCACTATAAAAAATTATAGCTTCATTAGATGATTTCTCTGTTCCATGTGAAATTTCATAAAGAAAGATCGGTATAGATTGACCAATAAATTCATCAATAATTATTTCTTTTGGATCTTTATTATCTTTATCTTTTATATGTGTTTCAATCGCAAAAAAAGAAAAAATAAAAATAACTATGAGACCTACGAATATAATATTTGAAGATAAATTCAAAATATGAAAAAAAAAATAAAATAAAAATAAAGTTGCTAGGGATCCTAAAGTACCCGGAATTTTTGAAATTTTTCCTAAACCAAACATTGTGACAAATAATATATTTAGATTTTTAATCATATTTTGTAATTGAAATTATTGTTTCACAAGCAATGGCTTTCTCTTGACCTATTAGACCTAATTTTTCTGTAGTTTTACCTTTTAAGTTAATCTTTTCTTTTTCTAAACCCATTAGTTTTGAGATTGAGTTAATTATTTTATTTCTAAATTTTGACACTTTAGGTTGTTCACAAATTAAATTTATATCAAGATTATTAATAGTATAATTTAATTTATCTAAATTATTTATAATAGGTTTTAACATCTTAGGAGATCTTATATTTTTGTATTTTTTTGTATTAGGAAAATAAGTACCTATATCTTTTTTTCTTGTTGCCCCTAATATTGAATCAATTATTGCGTGTAATATCACATCTCCATCTGAATGTCCTTTTAGTCCTGAATGAAACGGTATTTTTATTCCTCCTAAATATAATTGCTTGTGTCTTATTAATTTATGTAAATCAAAACCAATACCAAAGTAAGTAATTGATTTTTGAATATCACTTAAATATGTAATTTTATCATTATGGTTTTCTCCTGGTATAAATTTTATTTTATGGTTTTGATTTATAAAAAGTGACGCTTCATCAGTTATTTTATTTTTTTGGTTAGTTGCATAATAATATAATTTATTAAATCTAAAAGCTTGAGGAGTTTGAGTTAAAATTACTTTTTTTTTATCTAAATTAAATATTTGTTTTTTAAAATTATATTTAATTGAGTCCTTTGGCTTAATGAAAGGGACTACTGCTTTATTATTTTTTAAATTTTTTAATATATTTTTAAGCAGGTTAATTGAAAAATTTGGTCTTGCAGCATCATGAATGAATACATTGGTAGGCTTATATTTTTTTATCTTTTTAAGAGCAATTATGGTTGAGTCTGATCTTTCTTTTCCACCTTTTATAATAAGAATATTATTAGGATATTTTTTTTTGATTTTTTTTGGATTATCTAAAACCAAAATAATTTTTTTGAAAAGCTTTGAATTTTCAGCTTTTTTTAAGGAATGTTCAAATAATTGTTTACTTTTGTAATTAATGTATTGTTTTGGGACCTTAGTTTTAAATCTTTTCCCTGATCCAGCAGCAAGAATTATAAAGTAGTTGTTCATTTATAGTTACTATATTATCTCTAAATTATGCGTGAGTTTTTAAAAAAGAATATAACAATTATCATATTATTTATAATTACTCTATTTGTAGGTTTTTTTACATTTTTAACATTTATTGACAAAAGCATCATTGATTTAAATCAACAAAATCTTCAATATTTATTAATTTCGAATATTTTTCTGTTGATATTATTGTTCATTTTTGTTTTTTTTGAAATAAAAAGATCAATTAATACTGACATTGATAAAGATGGCATTTCCTCAAATAAAAAGTATATAACTTATTTTTCATTATTCACTCTGATACCATCTATCCTCATTTCAATTTTCTCTTTATTCTTATTTTCTTTTGCGCTTGAAAAGTATTTTGATAAAAAAGTAACCACTGTAGTGAATAATTCATATGAATTAGCAAAAAACTATGTTCAAGATGTAAGAAATAAAGTTGAATCAGACATAATTCTTATTGCATTTGATACAAATAAAAGTGCGAAATTCCTTAACGATAATGAAATAGAATATTTAAGATTTCTTAAAACACAAAAATTAATTAGAGATATCGATGAAATACACATTATTGATCAAGATAAAAATTTGCTTTTTTCAAATTTAGATAATGTGAATCAATATGTGCCACCTTTAGATGAGGCTTTAAAATTAGTGTTGGAGGATGACAGGCCATTAAAAATTATTAACGCGCCTGAAAATATATCTGCTGCTATTATGAGACTTCAGGCTTTTGAAGGTAGATTTTTGTATGTTGTTAAATATTTAGATAAAAATATATCTAATTATTTGACTGAGTCTCAGGAAGCAATAAATTTCTATTATACAGTTGAAGAAAAAAGTTCAGGTATTAAAATTTCATTTGCAATAATTTACCTTATAATAGTTACTTTGTTATTATTTATCTCAATTACCATTGCAATTCGATTTTCGTCTAGATTTTTTAGATCTATTAATAATTTGATATTTGCATCATCGGCTATCGGTAAGGGCAACCTTGATATAAAAGTTCCAGAAATTAAAACTGATAAAGATTTAGAAAGATTAAATTCAAATTTTAATTTAATGATAAAGAAATTAAAATCACAACAAGAAAGATTAATAATTAATGAAAAACATGAGGCTTGGGAAAATTTAGCAAGAAAATTAGCCCATGAAATTAAGAATCCTTTGACACCAATACAGTTAACAATTGATAGATTACAGAATAAATATTCAGATCATATTTCAAATAATGATAAGGATAATTATAATGAAAATTTAAATATTATAAAAAATCAAATTAGACAGATTGGAAGTTTAGTTAATGAATTCTCAGATTTTGCTAGAATGCCAAAACCTATTCTCAAAGACAATGATTTATTAGAATTATTAAAAGAAAATATTAAACTTTTAAAAAAACTCGATAATGAAATTGATATTGAATTAAGTTCTAATTCAGAGAAAGTTATATTTAATAGCGATAAAGAACAGCTAAGTAGAGTTTTTTTTAATTTAATAAAAAACTCTATTGAGAGTATTCATCAAAAAAATCAAAAAAATTCAAATTTTTCAAAGAAAATCACTATTGAAATTAATAAGTTTGATGACAATATTAATATTAAATTAATTGATAATGGTATAGGCTTTGGAATATTAGCAAATAATATAAAAGATATATTAAATCCATATTTCACAACAAAAAAAAATGGAACTGGATTAGGTTTATCGATTGTAAATAAAATTATAAATGATCATAATGGTAAAATTGAATTTATTGAAATTAATGATGGAGCTAAAATCCAAATACGTTTTGATTTAAATGATAGCAGAAATATTAATCGTTGATGATAATTCAGATATTAGAAACATTCTAAATCAAATGATTTTAGATGCTGGTTATAAAACTAGATTGGCAGCAAATTACAATCAAGCATTAAAAGAAATTGATAAAAAAATTCCAGATGTAGCAATTTTAGATGTTAAATTAGATAAAGGAGATAATGACGGTATCGAATTATTATCACATATAAAGTCAAAAAATAATGACGTTCCTGTAATAATGATTTCTGGTCATGCTAACATTGAAATGGCAATTAAATCATTAAAACATGGAGCTTTTGAATTTATAGAAAAACCCTTCGATCAGACAAGGTTATTGAATTTTATTTCAAGAGCTGTAGAAAATTTAAGTCTTAAAAGTCAGAATAAAGAATTTGAAAATAAACTTTTTTCTTCTTATGATTTAATTGGCGATAGTAAGAATATTACATCTATAAGAGATCAAATAGAAAAGATTTCTATAACAGAAAGTAGAATAATTATCACTGGACCGTCAGGATCAGGAAAAGAGCTTATTGCTAGAAAAATTCACAAACAATCTAAAAGAAAATTAAAACCATTTGTTATATTAAATGGAGCTTTATTAGATAATCATAAATATGAATTAGAGTTATTTGGAGAGGAAAAAAAAGATGGCTCAATTTCTTATGGGGCTCTTGAAAAAGCAAATAAAGGTACGCTTTTAATTGATCATATATCTGAAATACCTTTAGAAATTCAATCAAAAATATTAAGAGTTTTAATTGATCAAAAATTCAAAAGAATAAATGGATCAAATGACATTAAAGTGGATGTAAGATTAATTTGCTCTTCTAACAAAGACCTTAAAAATGAAATTCAATTAGGAAATTTCAGGGAGGATCTTTATCATAGAATAAGTGTTTTTGAGATACAAGTTGACCCATTAAATAATAGGATTTCTGATATTCCATTGTTAATTAAATATTTTTCAGAAAAAATATTAAAGAATTATAATATTAAATATTTGGAGATAGATGAAAATGACAGTTATATTCTTAACCATAACTGGAAAGGTAATGTTAGAGAGTTAAGAAACTTAATTGAAAGAATTGCAATTTTACAACCTGAAAATAAAGAAAAAATATCTAGTATTATTAAAGAGTCTCTTAAAAATGATAATTTTCAGGATAAAATTACTGAAAATAGCCTATCAGTTCCATTAAAAGAAGCTAGAGAAAAGTTTGAAAAAGAGTATTTAACTGTCCAATTGAAAAAATTTAATGGAAATATTTCAAAAACAGCAAATTTTGTTGGAATGGAAAGAAGTGCTCTTCATAGAAAGCTTAAAGGATTAGGAATTAAAGAATTCAATTAGATGAACATAATTATTTGTGGCGCAGGAAGAGTAGGTTTTACTATTGCAAAATTATTAAGTGAGCAAGGTCATTCTATAACCATAATAGATCAATCAAGTGAAGATATCCAGAAAATTAACGATACTTTAGATGTCAAAGCAATCGTTGGAAAAGGAACATATCCATCAATTCTTGAAAAAGCGAATGCATCTGAAGCTGATATGATAATAGCTGTTACAAGAAATGATGAAATTAATATGTTAATTTGTCAAATAGCATATTCTATATTTAATATTCAAAAAAAAATAGCTAGAATTCGTTCACAAGATTATTTAAATCCTAAATTTACAAGAGTTTATAACAAAGAAAATTTACCAATTGATGTAATTATTTCTCCAGAAATTGAAATAGCAAAATCTATACAAAGAAAATTAGAGGCTCCAGGTGCTTTAGATAATGTGCCTTTTGCAAATAATAAAATAAGATTATTAGAAATTCTTATAAAAGAGGAATGCAAATCAATAGATATAAAGCTTAATGATTTGTCAAAAAAATATCCAAAACTAGAAGCTAATATTATTGCGATTAATAGAGAAGATAAATTTTTTATTCCAAAAAAAAATGACTCTGTCAAAACAAATGACAAAATATATGTAATAATTAATTCATCTCAAATGGTAGAAACACTTAAAGCTTTTGGTCATGAAGAAAAAATATCTAAAAAAATCCTGATTATTGGTGGAGGAAATATTGGCTTTAACCTTGCAAAAAACATGGAGGAAACTTTAGAAACTGTAAGGGTAAAAATCGTAGAAAAAGATAAAGAACGTGCAGAATATCTTGCAAATGAGTTAAATAATACAATCATAATTAATGGTAATGGGCTGGATGAAGAAGTTTTAACTGAAGCAAATCTAGATGAGTCTGAAACAGTTTTGGCATTAACAAATGATGATGAAGATAATTTGATGGTCAGTGTACTTGTAGAGAAATTCGCTAAAGATACAAAAGAAGTTGATGACAAACGTACAATGGCACTAATTAATAAACCAAATTATACCCTTCTTCAATCTTCTTTAAAGATAGATGACATCATTGATCCAAGAATGAATACAGTATCCAGTATTTTAAAGCATATTCATAAAGGTACAATTGAAAATGCCTATACAATTTCAAATGGTGAATATGAGGTAATAGAGGCAGAAATCGTAGAAACATCAGAATTAATAAATAAAGAAATTAAGAATGCAAATCTTCCAGATGAAATTAGAATTGGTGCAGTATTAAGAGATGATAAGGTTATTATTCCAAGATCTGATTTTATATTTCAAAAAGATGATAAAGTAGTATTCATTGCTAAAAAAGATTCAATACCAACTGTAGAAAATATATTTAGGTTAATTTAATTAAATTTTAATGTTTGGTTTAAGAATTAGATATTTATGTTTCTTTTATGGTTTGATCGCTGTCTTATCTTTTTTTAATGTAGTATATTCATATTATTTAAATTTATATCTCAATCTTAATACTTATTATATAAGTCTATTCATTTCACTGTTAATCGCTTTAGTATTTTATAGATATGAAATAAAAAAAATAAAAGTTACTATATTTGATAAGATCTTAACTGTATTTTTCGGCTATATAACAATTCCAATTATACTATCACTTCCTTTTTATTTTAGTATTTATAATTTAAGTTTTTTAAATTCTTTTTTTGAAGCAGTATCAGGATTTACATCAACTGGATTTACCATTTTTGAAAATATCAAACATATTGATCAAAGTTTAATTTTATGGAGATCATCAATTCAATGGATTGGAGGCCTATATTTCTTATTTTCTATAATTTATCTAATTGATATTTATGATGAAAGTTTTAAGAAATCCCTAACGAATTATCTATCATTTGATAATTCTGAAATTTTAAAACAATCTATTAAAATATTCTTATTATATTCGGGTCTTACACTCTTAATCTTTATAATCTTAAATTTAATTTCAATTAGAATTTTTGACTCTTTGAACCTAGCATTTACAATTATTTCATCAGGTGGATTTTTACCAACAAATGAACTTTCGAATATATTAAAAAATAATACTCAAATAATCATATTTTCTTTATTATTACTATTTTCCTATTTTAGTATTTTCTTTAGTTACAATTTATTATTTATAAAAAAAAAAAATATTAATTTTTTTTATGAGGATTTACATTTAATATTTTATTATTTAACTGTTGTTGCAATTTTCTTTTTGTTTTTTTCATTTAATAAAGAATTTTCAATAAATCTTCTTTCGGTTTCAAGCAGTATGTCTAATATTGGATTTTCTTTAAATTATGATCAAAAGAATTTAAATTTTATTTATTTGATTTTAGTTATAATTGGAGGATCTTTTTTTTCAACTAGTTCAGGCCTTAGATTTATCAAGATATATTCATTATTTAAATATTCACTTAATCAAATTTTATCCTTTAGCAAACCTAAAAATATTTTTATGAATAAACTGCTATTTACTGAAATTAATTTTGATTTTAAAGAAATTAATAAATATTTTTTAACGATAATAATATTTATATTATCTCTTTTTACGCTTACAATTTTGCTTAGTTTTAGTTTATTAGATTTTGAAAGTGCTTTTAAACTTTCAATACTGACAATCATGAATACAGTCAATTCATCTGCCTATGGATTATCTGATTTTAATTTTAATAACCTAAATTATTATACAAAATATTGTTTAATTTTATTTATGATAATAGGTAGAATAGAGTTATTAACAATATTGATAATTATTAAAAATTTTCTTTTTAAAGATTAAATATGTAATATATATTTATAAAAATTTTGCGCCCTTAGCTCAGCTGGATAGAGCATCGGTTTTCTAAACCGAGGGTCGGAGGTTCGAATCCTCCAGGGCGCGCCAAAATAACCCGTTTTTTGATATAAAATTTTACTTGACTAGAATTTAAGAAAATTAATTTACCAAATTAATTTTTCTTGAAGACTTATTTCTTACATGATTAAATTATATATATTCAAATTAATTTTTGAATTATTTGTTAACAAATAATAATAACTAAAAGGAAGAATAATGTTTAAATACTTAAAACAATTATTTTCTTTAGTTGCTATGGTTGCTGTATTGTTTACTTTTACAACAGAGACTATGGCTGCTAAAAAATCTAAGACACTTAAAAACACTCAAAAAAAGGGTTTTGTAAGATGTGGAGTATCTCAAGGTCTCCCAGGATTTTCTAATGCTGATGCTGCTGGAAATTGGACTGGGATAGATGTTGATGTATGTAGAGCTGTAGCTGCTGCTGTATTAGGTGATGCAAACAAAGTTAAGTTTACGCCACTAAGTGCTAAAGAAAGATTTACGGCTTTAACTTCTGGTGAGATAGATATCTTATCAAGAAACACAACTTGGACACTTTCTAGAGACGCTGATATCGGGCTTACTTTCGTTGGAGTAAATTTTTACGATGGTCAAGGTTTCATGGTTAGAAAAAGTTCTGGTATTACTTCAACAAGCCAATTCAAAGATGGTATCTCAGCTTGTACAAACATTGGTACAACAACTGAGTTAAATATGAGAGACTTTTTTAATTCAAAAGGAATCAAATATGAACCAGTAGCTTTTGAAAAAGCTGACGAAGTTGTAGCTGCATATGATGCTGGTAGATGTGATACATACACTACCGATAAATCAGGTCTAGCTGCACAAAGAACAAAAATGTCTAATCCAGATGAACACATTGTATTACCTGAAACTGTTTCTAAAGAGCCATTAGGTCCTGTAGTAAGACAGGGTGACTCAGTATGGGAAGATATCGTAAGATGGTCTTTAAATACAATGATCGAAGCTGAAGAATATGGAATTACTTCAGCAAATGCTGATATGATGAAAACTTCAGATAACCCAGCTATCAAAAGATTAGTTGGAGCTGAAGGTGAAATGGGTGCAGCATTTGGACTAGATAATGAGTGGAACTTAAGAATTATCAAGCAAGTTGGAAACTATGGTGAAAGCTATAAGAGAAACATAGCTGACACTGGTATTTTACCAGACAGAGGTCCAAATGAATTATGGACTAAAGGTGGTATTTTATACGTTCCACCATCAAGATAATTAAAGTTATAAAATAATTGAAAAGGGCTAGATTTATCTAGCCCTTTTTTTTTAAACTCATATATTATCAAAATTGTGAATTTTAAACTTAAAGATATAGGCCCACAATTAATTACAGTAATAGCTGTTGTTCTTATCTTTGGTTTTTTCACATATAATGCACAAGTCAATATGGAGAATAGAGGTATTGATTTTGGTTATGGATTTTTATCTCAAGAGTCTTCATTTGATGTTCAATTTTCTTTAATTGAATATGATGGATCTCATTCATATTTTAGAGCTTATTTAGTTGGTTTATTAAATACAATACTTGTTTCAGTTATTGGGATTATTCTTGCAACTATACTTGGTGTCATAGTTGGTATAGCAAGACTTTCTCCAAATTATTTAATCAATAAATTTGCTGCTTTTTATGTAGAATTTTTTAGAAATATCCCATTACTTTTACAAATATTTTTTTGGTATTTTGCTGCTCTCAGAGCCTTACCACTTCCACAAGACGCAGAACCAATGTTTGGTATCTCTTTTTTAACTATAAAAGGTTTGTTTGTTCCTGCGTTTATTTGGCAAAATTTTAATATTTTCTTTTATTCAATATTAGCTGCAATTATTACGATTATACTTATTCGTAATCACGCAAAAAAATTACAAGAAACTCAAGGTAAACAAACACCAGTTTTATTAATATCAATAGGTTTAATTTTTATTTTGCCTCTTTTGAGTTTTTTAATTGGTGGTGTAAGATTATCATTTGAGGTTCCAGTTTTAAAACAACTTGCTACAACATCATTCATTTATGAAGGTGGCGTAAGCTTGCCTCCTGAATTAATTGCCTTAGCATTATCTTTATCTCTATATACAGCAACTTTTATAGCAGAATGTGTAAGAGCTGGAATACAAGGTGTCGGTAAAGGCCAGAAAGAAGCAGCAGCCTCAATTGGTCTTACACCAAATCAGGTTCTTAAACTTGTGATAATGCCACAAGCTCTTAGAATAATAATACCACCTACAACAAACCAGTATCTAAATCTTACTAAGAATTCTTCATTAGCTGCCGCAATAGCTTATCCTGATTTAGTATTAGTTTTTGCAGGAACAGCTTTAATGCAAACTGGTAAGGCTATTGAAATTGTATCTATTACAATGTTTACCTATTTATCATTAAGTATTTCAATTTCAATATTAATGAATTGGTACAATAAAAAAATTGCTATACAGGAAAAATGATGTCTAAAATTAATTTTTTAAAACCTGATAAGTCTAATCTTTATACTTTTTTATATTTAGGTTCTTTTTTATTTTTTGTTAGTGTTTTAGATGTTCTTTTGAACTCTTTTTTTAGTTTAAATCTAACAGGATTTTTACCTGATTTTTTAAGTTTTTTATTACCGTTAATAATTGGCTTTATTGGTTTATATTTTATAAGGATTGAATTAAGTGGTATAAAACAACTAGATTTATTAAATAAGCATATTAATACAAATAATTTTAATGCTGTACTATCTTTATTAATTATATTTATAATTTTAAAATCCATCCCACCCATATTAAGTTGGTTTTTTGTTAACGCTAGTTTTGCAGGCGACTCAAAAGATGTTTGTACAGGTTCAGGAGCTTGCTGGACTTACATAAAAGTTTGGATGAGAAGATTTATGTACGGGATGTATCCAAATGCAGAACAATGGAGAATTAATTTATCTTTTATAGCTTTAGCCTTACTTGGCTCTGTTGGATATTTTGCTATTGATAGATTTAAGAAATATTTAACACTTTATTATGTTGTAATTTATCCATTCATAGCATTTTTGTTTATATTTTTCTTTATCTCTGGTGGTCCTGTATTTTTCGACTTCTCTTATGGAATTATTGCAGCAATTTTATCAATAATTATTGGATTTTTTATACCCAGTAGATTTAAATTTTATTATTTTTTAATAGTTCCTTTTGCAATATATATTTTATTAAAATATTTTCTCTTTTTTGAAGAATATATTGAGTTAGGTAAGCTAGATGGTTTAAATTGGGTGGAAACTGGTGCTTGGGGAGGTTTATCACTTACTTTTATAATTTCTTTCTTTTGTTTGATATTTTGTTTTCCAATTGGGATGGCTTTTGCTTTAGGAAGAAGATCTAATTTTCCATTAATTAGATATATTTCAATAGGTTTCATTGAATTTTGGAGAGGGGTTCCTTTGATTACTGTTTTATTTATGTCTGCTGTAATGTTTCCGATGTTTTTACCAGCTGATTTTTTTATAGATAAGTTGGTAAGATGCATAATAGCAATATCATTGTTTGAGGCAGCGTATGTTGCGGAAGTAATTAGAGGCGGATTACAAGCATTACCAAGGGGTCAGTACGAAGCTGCAAAATCTTTAGGTATGGGATATTGGAGAATGCATATATTTGTAATTTTACCACAAGCTTTAAAATTAGTTATTCCTGGAATTGCAAATACATTTCTAGCTTTAGTAAAAGATACTCCGTTGATTTTTGTAGTTGGTTTATTGGAAATAGTAGGCATGCTCAATTTAGCCAAAACTAATCCAGAATGGTTAGGATTTGCTATGGAAGGTTATGTTTTTGCTGCAATAATTTTCTGGATTATTTGTTATGCAATGAGTAAATATAGCTATAATCTAGAACAAAAATATAAAACTGATCGATAAAAGACTATGTCAAATAACATAATCAAAATCAATAACATGAATAAATGGTTTGGAGATTTTCAAGTTTTAAAAGGTATTAATTTAGAGGTTAAACCAAAAGAAAAAATTGTTGTTTGTGGTCCCTCTGGATCTGGTAAGTCTACATTAATTAGATGTATAAATAGACTAGAAGAGCATCAGGAAGGAGATATAATTGTTGATGGAACAACTTTAACTGAAGATACAAAAAATATTGAACAAATAAGAGCAGAGGTTGGAATGGTATTTCAACAATTTAATTTATTTCCACATTTATCAATTTTAGATAATTGTACGCTTGCGCCTATTTGGGTTAAGAAATTGCCAAAAAAAGACGCTGAAAAATTAGCTTTGGAGCATTTAGATCGAGTACAAATTTTAGATCAAGCACAAAAATATCCCGGTCAATTATCAGGTGGTCAGCAACAAAGAGTGGCGATTGCTAGAGCTCTTTGCATGAAACCAAAAATAATGCTTTTTGACGAACCTACCTCAGCTTTAGATCCTGAAATGATAAAAGAAGTATTAGATGTCATGGTTAATTTAGCAAAACAAGGAATGACTATGATAGTAGTTACCCATGAAATGGGATTTGCCAAAGAAGTAGCAGATCAAATGATATTTATGGATGAAGGTAAAATAGTAGAAAAAGCTGATACAAAGGAATTTTTTGCTAATCCAAAAAATGATAGAACCAAGTTATTTCTTAGTCAAATTCTCTAAAATCAATAAAAAAATTATTTATTTAATGTAATTAATTGCTTGACGTACTTATTGATTTTCTCTGAATTTGAGAAAAAAAATATATTTTAATCTTGATGTTCTTATGAAAAATCTGTTGAATATTGTTTTAACAAATTAAGAGGGGTCTTAATGGAGGATAATTTCAATAAACATTTAGGTAATAAGCTTAAGATTAGAAGATTAGCTTTAGGTTTAACACAAACTAAAGTTGCTAAAGCTATAAATGTCACTTTCCAACAAATACAAAAATATGAAAAAGGTACAAATGGTGTTAGTTCAATTAGACTACTTCAATTGTCTAATTATCTAAAAGTTCCAATTAATTATTTCTTTGAAGATTTTTCAGAATATTTAATTAATTTAGAAAAATCTCGAGAGGGACATATGAACGTAAATTATAATTTTTTAGTAAAATTGTACACTGAGCTTAACTCAGACCAAAAATTAAAATTTAATAAATCCTTACAACTTACGAATAATACAATTTCTAAAGTTGGATAAAAATTACTGGCTCCTCGGGCAGGACTCGAACCTGCGACCAATTGATTAACAGTCAACTGCTCTACCAACTGAGCTACCGAGGAATATAAAAACTCAACTTACTTTTTTTTATAACTAAAACAAGATTTTTTTTATGGAGGCAACGCCCGGAATCGAACCGGGATACAAGGATTTGCAATCCTCTGCGTAACCATTCCGCCACGTTGCCTTAATTTTAGTAAAATAGCTACAAGCAATTTTATATAAAATTTTTTTGATTAGTCTATTAAATAACAAACTAAATTCATTATTGTTAATTTAGATTATTAAATTATAAACTAAGTACATTCATGATAAGCGATAAATATATACATTCTGAAGTAGAGGATAAAATTTATGCTTATTGGGAGAAAAATAGATTATTTGAACCAAAAAAAAACTTCAAAAAATTTTCCATTGTTATTCCACCTCCAAATATAACTGGAAGTTTACACATGGGTCATGCTCTAAATAATTCTATTCAAGATTTATTAATTCGATATTATCGAATGAATAATTACGAAACTTTATGGCAGCCTGGAACTGATCATGCAGGAATTGCAACCCAAGCTCTTGTTGAAAAAAAACTTGAAAAAGACAATTTAAATAAAAATGATTTAGGTAGAGAAAAGTTTATAGAAAAAGTTTGGGAATGGAAAAATCAATATGGGGACATTATTATTAATCAACTTAAAAAACTAGGGTGCTCTTGTGATTGGTCTAGAAACGCTTTTACAATGGATAAAAATCTATCAAAATCAGTTGTCAAAGTTTTTGTTGAATTACATAATAAAAAATTAATTTATAAAGCAGAAAAACTGGTCAATTGGGACACAGTTTTAAAAACGGCTATATCTGATTTAGAGGTCGATCAAAGAGAAATGAACTCAAAAATATACTACATTAAATACCCAATAGATAAATCTTCAGATTTTATAACTATTGCAACCACAAGACCCGAAACAATGCTTGGAGATACAGCTATTGCTGTTAATCCAAAAGATAAAAGGTTTAAAAAATACGTTGGTAAAACTGTCACTATACCAATAGTAGGCAGAAAAATAAAAATAATAAAAGATGATTATGCCGATCCTGATCAAGGAACTGGTGCATTGAAAATTACCCCGGCTCATGACTTTAATGATTATGATGTTGGTCAAAGAAATAAGCTTGATATTATAAATGTGTTCACTGAAGATGGAAAAATTAATAATAATTCTCCTAGTCATTATGTTGGATTAGATAGATTTGAAGCACGTAAAAAAATTTTAAACGAATTAAAAGAAAAAGATTTTTTTGTAAAAGAAGAAAATATAAAAAATAAAGTACCTTACGGAGATAGATCAAATTCGATTATAGAACCATTTTTAACAGAGCAATGGTTTGTAAATGCAAAAAAATTAGCTGTTAAAGCTAAGCAAATAGTTAAATCAAAAAAAACAAATTTCTTTCCGGAAAATTGGTCAAAGACTTATTTTCAATGGATGAATAATATTGAGCCTTGGTGTATTTCTAGACAACTTTGGTGGGGCCATCAAATACCAGCTTGGTATGGTCCCGATAAAAAAATCTTTGTAGCAACAAATGAGACTGATGCAAAAAACCAAGCTAAAAAATTTTATAAAAAAGATGTAAAAATTACTAGAGATCCTGATGTTTTAGATACATGGTTTTCATCTGGTTTATGGCCTTTTGCAACATTAGGTTGGCCTGATAAAAAAGATTTTGTTAAAAAATTTTATCCAACAACTGTTTTAGTAACTGGTTTTGATATTATTTTCTTTTGGGTTGCTAGAATGATGATGTTTGGAATGGAATTTTTAAATAAAGAACCATTTAAAAACATTTATGTTCATGCTTTAGTTAGAGATGAAAAAGGACAAAAAATGTCTAAGTCAAAAGGAAATGTAATAGATCCATTAGATTTAATTGAAAAGTATAGTGCAGATGCTTTAAGATTTACTCTTCTTTCAATGGCATCACCAGGTACTGATGTTAAACTTTCAGAAGATAGAGTTAAGGGGTATAGAAATTTTTTAAATAAGTTATGGAATGCTAATAATTTTTTAATTACCAATAAATGTGATTTTAATAAAACAGATAAAGTACCCAAAACTACACTAAATATTAATAAATGGATATATGCAGAGCTAATTCAAACCAAAGATAAAATTAATAAAAATCTTAAAGATTACCGATTTGATGAAGCAGCTAAAAATGCTTACCAGTTTGCTTGGCACTCTTATTGTGACTGGTACATTGAGCTTTCAAAAACAATTCTCTTTTCAGGTGATGAAAAATCTAAAAAAGAGGTAAAAGAAGTATCAGCTTACATATTTAAACAAATACTTATTATTCTTCATCCATTTATTCCATTTGTTACGGAAAAAATCTGGTTAAAAAATAAATTTGATAAATCAAATAAGAATTTTCTAATGCATGCTAATTGGCCATTAGGAAAAGCTAAGAAAGATCAATCTATGAAAGATGTAGAAAGTATTATCAATGTTATTTCTGAGCTTAGATCATTTAAGAATGAATTAAATGTGAGCCCAGGGTCATTTGTAGATATTTCAATTAGTAAGATTACTAAAAAAAATAAAACACTAATGATTAATAATGAAATTATTCTCAAAAAGCTTGGTCGTATCAATAATTTCTTTGATAAAGACCAAGAAAAACCATCAACCACATTAGTTATATCTGGTGAAATATTTAAGATCTATTTTGATGAAAATGTCGATTTAAATCTAATAAAAGAAAACTTAGTTAAAAGACAGAATAAATATCAAGAGGAAATGAACAAAATATCTCAACGATTATCTAATAAAAATTTCACTGATAGAGCTCCAAAAAATATTGTTGAACAAGAAAAAACTAACTATAGTAATTTAAAAAATGATATCAAAAAAATATCATTAACAATTGAAAGTTTATAATGCGGAAGTTTAACAAGAAGAGTTTACCCAGTAGGCATACATCTTTAGGAGCTGATAGGGCGCCGCATAGATCATTTTACTATGCAATGGGTGAAACTGAGAAAGATGTATCAAAACCATTTATAGGTGTTGTATCTACATGGAATGAGGCTGCTCCGTGTAATATTGCATTAATGAGACAAGCTCAATCAGTTAAAAAAGGTGTAAGAGCCTCAGGTGGAACCCCAAGAGAATTTTGTACAATTACTGTTACTGATGGTATTGCAATGGGCCATGAAGGAATGAAATCTTCATTAATCTCTAGAGAAGTAATAGCAGACTCTGCAGAACTTACTGTTAGAGGTCATTGTTATGATGCATTAGTAGGTATTGCAGGTTGTGATAAATCTTTACCAGGATTGATGATGTCTATGGTCCGATTAAATGTTCCAAGTGTTTTTATTTATGGAGGATCAATACTGCCAGGTAGATATAAAGGTAAAGATGTAACTGTTGTAGATGTATTTGAAGCAGTTGGAAAACATTCTTCAGGGCAAATGTCAGCTAAAGAATTAAGAAAATTAGAATTAGTTGCATGCCCTAGTGCAGGTGCTTGTGGTGGTCAGTTTACTGCAAATACAATGGCCTGTGTATCAGAAGCTATTGGTTTAGCATTACCTTACTCTGCAGGAACACCAGCTCCTTATGAAGAAAGAGATAAGTATGCAAAATTAAGTGGTAAAATGGTAATGGAATTATTAGCAAAAAAAATTAAACCAAGAGATATTGTTACAAAAAAAGCATTAGAAAATGCTGCAACAATTGTTGCAGCAACTGGTGGTTCAACTAATGCAGCATTACACTTGCCTGCCATTGCAAATGAAGCTGGAATTAAATTTGATTTAATGGATGTTGCAAAAATATTTAAAAAGACTCCTTATCTTGCAGATCTAAAACCAGGTGGAAAATATGTTGCTAAAGATATGTGGTTAGCTGGTGGTGTACCAATGTTATTAAAAACTCTGTATGATGGTGGTTATATTCATGGTGACTGTATGACAGTAACTGGCAATTCTATGAAAGAAAATTTAAGAGGAATTAAGTTTAATCCAAAACAAAAAGTTTTAAGAGCTTATAATAGACCTTTGTCACCAGATGGAGGTGTTGTTGGACTTAAAGGTAATTTAGCACCTGAAGGTGGAATTGTTAAAATTGCAGGATTAAAGAAATTACAATTTTCAGGAAGAGCAAGATGTTTTGATAATGAAGAAAGTGCAATGAAAGCAGTCCAAAGCAGAAAATATAAAGATGGTGATGTAATCATTATAAGATACGAAGGCCCAGTAGGGGGACCAGGTATGAGAGAAATGCTATCAACAACAGGTGCTATTTATGGACAAGGTAAGGGAGAGAAGGTTGCTCTAATAACTGATGGAAGGTTTTCAGGAGCAACTAGAGGATTTTGTGTAGGCCATGTTGGACCCGAGGCAGCACTAGGCGGTCCAATCGCTTTATTACGCAATGGAGATATGATTGATATTGATGCTAAAAAAGGAACTATTAATGTTCGATTAACTAGGGCTCAATTAGCTTCAAGAAAAAGGAAATGGAAGGCTAAAAAATCTGAATTTGGATCAGGGACACTTTGGAAATATGCACAAACAGTCGGACCTGCATATTTAGGGGCGCCAACGCATCCTGGTAAGAAAAAAGAAGTTAAGGATTACTCAAAAATTTAATGAAAATTCGCCCAGTTATTTTATGCGGTGGAGCAGGAACAAGACTTTGGCCAAAAGCTAAAAAACATCAAGCTAAACAGTTTATTGATTTTGGTAATTGGACTTTATTAGGTAAAACTTTAGAGAGAATAAAAGCTTCTATATTTGATACACCAATTATAAGCACTAATGCAAAATATTTAAGACAAGTAAAACAACATTTAAAGAAACATAGAATAAGAAAATTTAAGATAGTTTTGGAGCCAGCTAAAAGAAATACTGCACCAGCTATATTAAGTACGGCATTAATCAAAGATATTCCAAATGAACAACCTTTAATTTTTTTAGCAGCTGATCATTTGATAGAGAAGGTTGGATTATTAAATAAAGCTATCAAAAAAAATCAAAAGAAACTCACTCATAATAATATATTTATATTTGGGATTAAACCCACAATGCCTTCTAGCGAATTTGGATATTTTTTAACAAGAAATAACAAAGTAACTAGATTTGTTGAAAAGCCTAAAGAATCCAAAGCTAAACAAATAATTAGTAAAAAAGGCTACTGGAATTCTGGAATGTTTTATTTGAGAAAAGATTCAATAATTAATAATTTTAAGAAGTATCAGCCAAATATTTATCGAAACTGCAATAAAGCTGTAACAAAAGCAAAATACAAAAGTGATGTATATTATTTAAACAAACAAGCGTTTACTAAAGTAACAGCTAAGTCTTTTGACTATGCAATATTAGAAAAAACTAGAGATATTAATGCTATTAAATTAGATATACCATGGTCTGATTTAGGATCTTGGAAAGAAATCTGTAAGATGTATGGAAGAAATAAAAGACAATACTTTAAAAAGAAAAATGTATTCCATAAACCTTGGGGTAGTTATGTAAATCTGTTCAATGGCAAAGAATTCTTAATTAAAGAATTATACGTTAAACCTAAAGGTGTATTAAGCCTTCAAAAACATCATCATAGAGCTGAGCATTGGGTAATTACACATGGTAAACCTAAAATTACACTAAACAAAAAATATTTTAATATGAAACCTGATGAAACTATCTTTATTCCAGTAGGAGCAATCCATAGAATAGAGAATCCCAACAAAAAATCAGTTAAAATTATTGAGGCTCAACTAGGCTCAATAATAAATGAAAATGACATCATAAGATATAGAGATATATATGGAAGAATTTAAATAATCTATGATTGAGAATAGAAAATTGAATTATGATAAAAAAGTTAGAATTAGAACCAAAAATGAGCTTGAAACTAGAAAACGTGAATTTCTTAAAATTTGTGAAATATTAGATAGATTAGAAATAAGATATTTCTTAAACACTGGAATTTTATTAGGTGCTATTAGAGATGGTGATCTTATACCTTGGGACTGGGATATTGAACTAAGTGTTTTTAGTCTTGAAGTGGTTGAAAAAATGAATCCTTTAATTTATGAAATTAAAACAGCAGGATTTGAAATTTTAAGAGATGATAGGGAATTATCGAAATTAAAAATTGATTTTAAAGGAATTTTGCCAATAGAAACAACAAAATACTGCATAAATGGATGGTGTTTTGATGATAAAAAAAAAATTTATTGGAGAAAAAAATTGAGAGTTCCAAATAAACTATGGTCTGAAATGAAACCAATTAAATTATTTGGAAAATCTCATTTAGCGCCTTATCCACCTGAACTTTTTTTAGAATATCAATATGGGAATTGGAAAAAACCTATAGTTTCAAGTGATAAAAATTTATATCTAACTAAAACTTATCAAGGATTATCACCATTAAAAGAAATTTTAAAAAAAATTTTATATCTTTTTAGGTAAGATAACTCTTTTTAAAGATATATAAAAAATGATTTGAATACAAAGTACAAATGATGTCTAATAATTTTTAATGAGTACGGTAAGTTTAACTTTAAAAGAAATTTATGATTTAGCGAAAAAAACTTTATTATCTAACGGATGTGATGATGAAACAGCATCAATTTTATCAGATTTAATCAGAAATGCTGAAAGAGATGGATCATTATCTCATGGTTTATTTAGGTTGCCAGCTTACGTAACAGGTCTTAAAAGTGGAAAAATCAATGGCAAAGGGAAACCAGAAATAAGAAAAATATCTCAATCTATAATTAAGGTTGAGGGAAATAATTGTTTAGCACCTGTAGTCTTAGACAAAGGATTGCCAGAATTATCTAAAGCAGCTAAGGAAAATGGAGTTGCAGTGTTAGCAATAAACAATTCACATCATATGGCTGCGATGTGGCCTGAAACAGAAAGATTAGCAGACGAGGGTCTCGTCGCATTTGCGTGCACTTCTTATAAACCTGCCGTTGCACCTGCTGGTGCTATAAAACCATTATTTGGAACTAATCCAATTTCCTTTGCTTGGCCACGTCCAGGTAAAACACCAGTTGTTTATGATATGGCAACAGCTTCAATGGCAATGGGTGAAGTTCAGGTTGCTAAAAGAGAAGGGCATAAAGTTCCGCTTGGAACTGGATTAACTATGGATGGTAGAGAAACGACTGATCCTGCGAAAATCGTGGATGGAGGGGTTTTACTCCCATTTGGTGGATACAAAGGATCTGCAATTGCAATGATGGTAGAGTTATTAGCAGGAGCATTAGTAGGAGATAATTTTAGTTTTGAAACGGCTGCTAAAGATAATAATGATGGAGGCCCTCCGAGCGGTGGTGAATTCATATTGGCAATTAATCCAAATAAAACATCAGGAACTGACTGGCAAAAACATGCTGAGAAGTTTTTTGAAAAAATGAAATCAATGGGTGAAGTAAGATTACCTGGAGAAAGACGTCATAAAAATAGAATGGATACAGGTCCGAGAAAAATTAACGAAGAATTAGTAAATAAAATTAAATCTTTAAACTAAATTAATCTCAATCGGAGTGTGATCAGAGGGCTTTTCTCTACCACGTGGATCTTTGTTTATATTAATATCTTTTATTTGGTCAATTATTGAATTTGATACTAAAAAGTGGTCAATCCTCATTCCATTATTTTTTTGCCAGGCACCTCTCATATAATCCCAAAAAGTATATCCTTCTTTTTCTTCATGAAAATGTCTATAGACATCATTAAAACCCAAATTAATCATTTCTCTAAATTTTTTTCTTATTTCAAGACGGTATAAAGCATCATCCTCAAAACTTTTAACGTTATATACATCTTCAGCTGATGGAATGATATTAAAATCACCAGCCAAAATAATATTTGATTTTTTTTTTGATAGACTTTTTAATTGTTTTATTAATTGATCAAGCCAAATTTTTTTATAATCATATTTTTCTGTATCTACAGGATTGCCATTCGGAGTATAAATATTTATTAATTGTATATTTTTTTTCTTATATTCAAATTCTGCTGAAATTATTCTTGATTGATTTAATTTATCATTAATCAAATCTGTTTTAACATTATTTAATTTACTTTTTGAAATAATTGCAACACCATTATAACTTTTTTGACCAAATACATGACTTTCATAGTCCATTGATGAAAAATCATCATACGGAAAATGAACATCCTCAGTTTTGATTTCCTGCATCATTAAAATATCAGGTTTATATTTTAATAAATAGCTTTTGATATTTTCAATTCTTGCTCTTACTGAGTTAACATTCCAAGATGAAATTAGCATTAAAGTGAGAAAGAAACTCCACAACCACATGAAGATTTGGTTTGTGGATTAGAAATTTTAAATTGTTCACCAATTAGTTCTGACACGTAATCAACCTCAGACCCTTTAAGTAAATTAGCTGAAGTTTTATCAATTAAAATATTTTGATAATTCAAGTCATCTTTTTGTTTTGATTTATCAAAAGTAAATTCATATTGAAAACCAGAACATCCCCCACCTTTAATAGCGATTCTAAAGAATGATCCTTTGTCTTTTTTCGATAACAAATTATCTATTTGTTTTAACGCTTTATCTGTAAATTTAATTTCTTTAATCATGTCTGAACACTGATATTACTAATATAATACTTAATTATTTAAATTAAAGGATGAAAAAAGACACTTTGTTAGGCGTATTTAAAAGTAAGGGTAGACTTAATAAAGAGGCTAATTCAAAATATAGATCTCCTTTTCAACGTGATAGAGATCGTATAATTCATAGTGCATCATTTAGAAGGTTAAAGCATAAAACCCAAGTATTTGTTAACACAGAAGGTGATCATTTTAGAACTAGGATCACACATTCAATTGAAGTTGCTCAAATAGCTAGGTCAATAGCAAAGTACTTAAAATTGAATGAAGATTTAGCAGAAACCTTAAGTCTTGCTCATGATTTAGGTCATACTCCATTTGGCCATGCAGGAGAGGATGCTCTAGATGAGTGTATGCAAAATTATGGTGGCTTTGATCATAATCTTCAAACACTGAGAATAGTAATGTTTTTAGAGAATAAATATTTTAAATTTGCTGGACTAAATTTAACTCTTGAAACATTAGATGGACTTTTAAAACATAATGGACCAGTAGATGATTTAAGTATGGTAAAAAAATTAATTGGTTTAAAAGTTTTTAAAAAAAAGATTAATTTTAATTCTTATCCATCATTAGAAGCCCAAATATCAGCTATATCAGATGATATTGCATACAATAATCATGACATTCAAGATGGAATTAAAGCAAATTTATTTAAACTTGAAGAGTTAGTTGAATTAGATTTTTTTAAAGATATTTATAAAAAATATAAAAATAAAATAAATAAAAAAAATTATAAAATTGCAATTTACCAAATTATAAGAGATTCAATAGATATTATGATTAGGGATTTAATATCTAATACAGAAAAAAAAATTAAAAAATTTAAAATAAGGTCATTAAAAGATGTATCAAAATCAAATCAATTAATAGTCTCTTTTTCAAAAAAAATAGAAAATTCAGAACAAGAAATCAGAACATTTTTAAGACATAGAATGTATAACAATAAATCAGTGCTAAATAAAAATCAAAGAGGCAAATTGATAATTACGAAATTATTTAAAATCGTTAAATCAAATCCTAGAAAATTTATTACTAAAGATCAATTGACTAAAGACAAATATAGAGTTATTTCAGATTTTATATCTGGTATGACAGATAGATACGCAATTAACCTTTATAATGATAATAAATGAATATTTTTGAATTATACCTAAATAGAATTAAATCAATTATTGTAGAGTTAAGTAAAAAAAATCAACTTATTGTACCAGAAACTTTACATAAAATTAATACAGAAATACCTCCACCAGAATTTGATTGCGATATTTCGACAAATGTTTCAATGGTTTTATCAAAACTCAATAAAACTTCCCCAATTCAATTGGCAGAAAAACTTGCCTCTGAAATTAAAAATAGGGATAACCAAATTGAGTCTATATATATTGTTAAGCCTGGTTTTATAAACATTAAATTTAAACCATCTTTTTGGTCTAACTTTATTAAAGAAATTAATAATAATTCTAAAAATTTTGGTATTAACGATGAAGAAAAAAAAAATAATTATTTAGTTGAATTTGTATCAGCCAATCCAACAGGACCTTTACATGTTGGTCACTGTCGAGGAGCTATTTTAGGTGATGTTATATCTAATGTTTTAGTATTTAATAAACATAAGGTTACCAAAGAATATTATGTAAATGATTATGGTAATCAAATTATAAATTTCACTAAATCTGTATACTTTAGAATTAGAGAAGTAAAATTTAATGAAAAATTCCCACAAGATAATTCTGATTTGTATCCAGGAGATTACCTAGTCGATTTTGCAAAAAATATAGTTTCAGAAAATTCAGATCTACATTTTGAAAATTATGATGAAATTAGAGATAAGTTAACAGTTTTATCAATAGAACAGTCGCTTCTTTTAATCAAAAAGAACCTTAAAAGCTTAGGAGTTAATCATGATAAATTTGTTAGTGAAAAAAGTATTGTTTCAAACAATGAAGTAGAGAGTGTAATAAAATTTCTAGAAAAGAACAAATTTGTATACAAAGGAAAAATAAAAGCTCCAGCTGGAGAAGATGATAAAAATTGGGTAGAGCGAGAACAGTTACTTTTTAAATCTACAGATTTTGGTGACGACAAAGATAGAGCATTACAAAAGTCAGATGGAACTTGGACTTATTTTGCAAGCGATGTTGCTTATCATAAAAATAAAATTGATCGTAAATTTGATTATTTAATCAATATTCTTGGAGCAGACCATGCTGGTTATACTAAAAGAATTTCATCTTCTGTTGAAGCTATCTCAGGAAAAAAAAATAGATTGATTTGTAAAATTAGTCAGCTTGTCAAACTAATTAAAGATAATAAACCGTTTAAGATGTCTAAAAGGAAAGGAGACTATATAACAGTTGATGATTTAATTAATGAAGTAGGCAAGGATGCTACCAGATTCATCATGCTCAATAGAAGCAGTGATGTAGAGTTAGATTTTGACTTTGATGCAGTAAAGGAAAAATCTAAAGATAATCCTTTGTATTACGTCCAATATTGTTACGCTAGAATTTCATCCGTTTTTAGACAAATTAACAAAAATTTAGACACACAAATTGAATTAAATGATTTTAGTTTTGAGTATTCGAATGATGAAATTAAAATCTTAAAAAAAATTGCAGAGTGGCCAAAATGCATTCATGCTTCATGTTTAAAACTCGAGCCCCATAGAATTCCTGTTTACTTGTATGAACTTGCTTCTGAATTTCATTCTTATTGGAATCTCGGAAAACAAAATTCAAATAAAAGATTTATCAATAAAGAAAATAATATCACTTTAGATAAAGTTATTTTTTTAAAAGTTATATCAAGTGTTATAAAATCTGGCATGAAAATTCTTGGCGTAAATACACCAGAAAAAATGTAATGATAAAAGAAATTAAGTATTTTATTTTTTTAATCATAATATTAATTTTTATTTTTTTTTCAGTTAAATATTATTTTTCCGAAGATTATAAAAAGAAGTCATACAGATCTCTATCAAATTTAGAAAAGAAAATTGACCTATATTCTCAAAAATTACCAATATTAGAAGATGATACCCAAAAAATTATAGAATATGTTAAAAATACTCAAACAAAAAAAAGAAAATATTATTTTTGGGAATTATTATACAAAAATGAAGAATAGAAAATGCTTTATTATAGGTATTAAAGGAACAAATTTGCATAAAGAAGAAATTTTTTTTCTAAAAAAATATAAACCTTGGGGTGTAATATTATTTTCAAGAAATTTAAAAAATATTAATCAAATTAAAAATCTAACATCTCAAATTAAAAAAATATTTAATGATAAAAATTATCCTATTATGATTGATCAAGAGGGTGGTAGAGTAAACAGGTTAAATAAGATTATTTCATCTGAAAATTTTACTTCAGAATTTTTTGGAAAAATTTTTATAAAAGAAAAAAAAGATTTCAATCTTATTTATAAATTATTTGTTGATAGGATGAGTCACATTTTAAAGAATTTGGGTATAAATATAAATACAGTCCCTGTTTTAGACCTAAGATACAAAGGCAGCTCGAATATAATTGGTGATCGTTCTTTCTCACGAAATCCTAAAATTGTTTCTGATATAGGTGATTTATCTATAAGATATTACAATAATAACTCGATCGGAACTGTTATCAAACATATACCAGGCCATGGTTTGGCAAAAGTAGATAGCCATCATTTTACACCAATTATAAATAAAGATTTAGATTTTTTAAAAAAAAATGATTTTAAAGCCTTTAGATCAAAAAAATCATTATTTGCAATGACTGCCCATGTAATTTTTAGAAAAATTGATCCAGATAATACAGTAACTCATTCAAAAAAAATGATTAAGATAATTAGAGATCATTTAAAATTTAAAAATTTAATAATTTCTGATGATATTTCAATGAAAAGTTTAAAAGGTTCGATAGCAGAAAAAACTAAAAAAATTTTTAGTGCTGGTTGTAATTTAGCACTTCATTGTAATGGAAATTTAAAAGAAATGTTTATTGTTGCTGAAAATTCACCTAAAGTTAATTCATTTGTATCAAAAAAAACATCAGAATTTTACAAAAATTTAAGTTAATATTTAATGATGATCGAATCTAATAATTCTCTTTTTGAAGTTGAAGTAGATAATTATAATGGACCACTTGATGTTCTTCTAGACTTAGCAAGAGCGCAAAAAGTTAACTTAGAAGAAATCTCTATAACAAAATTAGCAGATCAATTTAATAATTATATATCAAATAAAAAAAATTTAAATTTGGAAGTTGCCTCAGAATATCTTTTAATGGCAACTTGGTTGGCTTATTTAAAATCTAAGTTATTATTACCAGGAACTCCTGAGGAAGAATTTAAAATTAAAGAGGTCGCAGAAAAATTAAAAATCCAATTAAAAAAATTAGAATTAATTCGTTTATTATCAGATCAAATGTTAAAAAGAAAAAGATTAGGTAGAGAAATTAGAACACGGGGCATGAGAGGAAATATTAGGTCAATTTATAGTTCAGAATATAAATTAAATTTATTTGAACTTTTAAAAGCTTATTCATTTATATTAATGACAAAAGATTTTCAGAAAATAAATATTCCGAAATTACCAGTTTTCACTACAGAAGATGGAATCAAAACGATAAAAGATTTCTTTGGTAAACTATCAAGTTGGAAAAAGTTAGAAGAATTAATTCCCAAAAATTTTAAGAATGGAAAAATGATAAAGAGAACTGGCAAGGCAGGAATATTTGCTGGATCTTTGGAACTTGTAAAAGAGGGAAACCTTCAAATTAAACAAAATAAATTATTTGATGAAATTTATGTTAAAGAAAAATAATGATTAAAAAAAAAATAGAAAAAAAAAATAATGTTGTAACTTTTCCGACAAAATTATTACCAATCGAAAAAGAGATTGAAGCTATAGTTTTTGCAGCTGCTGAACCTTTAGATATAGATACTATTGAAAGTAAATTATCAAAAAAAGTGAATATCGAAAAATCTTTAAAAAAACTGCAATTTGAATATTCAAATCGAGGAATTAATTTGGTCTGTATTTCAAGAAAATGGTCATTTAGAACGTCTCCAAATCTATCTAATTTAATGAGGCAAGAAAAAACTTTTGAAAAAAAACTGTCTAAGGCTGCTGTTGAGACACTTGCAATTATAGTTTACCACCAGCCTGTCACAAGAGCTGAAATTGAGGAAATAAGAGGTGTTGCTTTTGGAACAAATACACTTGATATTTTGATGGAATTAAATTGGGTCAAACCAGGAGGGCGTAAAGATGTGCCAGGGAAACCTATTCTTTATATAACTACAGAGGAATTTTTGAATCATTTCAACCTTCAAAAACTCTCTGATTTGCCTACAATAGATGAGTTGGGTGCTGCTGGATTAATTGATAGCTCTAATGTTGATGATTCAATATTTGGTACTGGAAAATTCTACAAAGAGAAACAGGAGGAAAAAAAAGAAGATATTTACTCAAATATTGACGAAATGTTAAGTAGTACTTTGATCGAGGATGATAAGAAATAAAAAGTCACTTTTAAAACTTTTCTAAACAGGCTATAAGTTATTTATGAGTATAGGAATTTGGCAAATAGCAATAGTTGTTATTTTAGTAGTCTTGCTTTTTGGAAGAGGTAAAATATCTAGTTTAATGGGAGATGTTGCTAAAGGAATTAAAAGTTTTAAAAAGGGTATGGCTTCTGACGTAACTGATGATCCAGAACCTAAAAATATTTCCGAAGATAATCAAGATAGCAAAAATAAAGATTAAATCACATGCCTACTATTGGTTGGTTTGAGATTCTAATTGTTGTTGCAATAGCTATAATCATACTAGGTCCAAAAGATTTCCCTATAATGCTAAAAAAAGTTGGTTCTTGGATTGGGACGACTAAGAAATATATAAATAATATTCAGAATGAAGTTTCTAATATTGATATAGAAAATAATAATATTCAGAAAAAAGTAGATGAAGAAGAAGAAAATAAAGATGCTTAATGATGATCAAGAGAGTGGGTTTATAAGCCATTTGGCAGAATTAAGAAAAAGATTAATAAATAGTTTTATTTTTCTAATAATCTTTTTTATAGGATGCTATATTTTTGCTGAACATCTTTATGGATTTTTAGTAGAACCTTATGCTCAAGCAGTTAAGGATGATGGTTCTGACAGAAGGTTGATATTTACTGCATTACAAGAAACCTTTTTAACTTATTTAAAGGTATCATTTTTTACTGCTTTTTTTGTAACTTGCCCATTTATTCTTATACAAATTTGGAAATTTATTGCACCTGGGCTCTATAAACATGAAAAAATAGCAATTTTACCGTATTTAATTTTAACTCCAATTTTATTTTTTTTAGGAGGATTACTAGTTTATTATCTTATAATGCCACTCGCAATAAAGTTTTTTTTATCTTTTGAAAGCTCCGGTATATCAACAAATTTACCAATACAATTAGAAGCCAAAGTTAATGAATATTTATCATTAGTTATGAAATTAATTTTTGCATTTGGAATAAGTTTTCAATTACCTGTGGTCCTAAGTTTACTTGCAAGAATCGGTATCGTAGACTCAGAATTTTTAAAAACTCGAAGAAAATATGTTGTTGTAATAATTTTTGCAGCAGCTGCATTGTTGACACCCCCTGATCCAATTACACAAATTGGACTAGCAGTTCCTTTACTTATTCTATATGAATTATCTATTTTTTCTGTAAAATTTATTGAAAATAAACAATTAGAAAAAGAAGATGCATAATTTAAAAGATATTCGTAATGATTTTGAAAATTTTAAAGAATTACTTAAAAGTCGAAATTTAGATATAGATATTGACATTATTATAGACCTGGATAAAAAAAATAGAAATCTTATTCAGAAAAAAGAAAGTTTAGAAAGTAAAAAAAAAGAAGTTTCTAAATCTAGGGATGAGAGTTTATTTAATAAATCAAAAAAAATTTCAAAAGAGTTGGAGGCTATTTCTAATGAGCAAAAAAAAATTAAGATAGATTTAGAGAGAATCTTATCTAATATTCCTAATATACCTCATAAAGATGTACCAATAGGATTAGATGAAAATGATAACTTAGAAATTTCTAAATCTGGCTCTACACCTAGTTTTAATTTCAAACCAAAGACTCATTATGAATTAGGTGAAAATTTAAATATGCTTGATTTTGATCTGGCAACAAAAACTAGTGGATCAAGATTTGTCTTTGTCAGAGATAAATTAGCCTTATTAGAAAGAGCATTATCTAATTTTATGATTGACAAGCATGTTTTGGAAAATGGTTATATCGAGATTTCTCCACCATTAATAGTTTCTGAAAATACGATGTTTGGCACAGGTCAATTACCTAAATTTGAAAATGATCAGTTTGAAATAAAATTTGAAGAATCTTCTGAAAGAAAATTTTTAATTCCCACAGCAGAAGTTATATTAACAAATATTGTAAAGGATAAAATTGTTGATTTTAATCAACTGCCTATGAGATTTGTTGCTTCTACACCTTGTTTCAGAAAAGAAGCAGGAAGTTATGGTAAGGACACAAAAGGAATGATTCGACAACACCAATTTTATAAAGTCGAAATGGTTAGTATTGTAGATAATAAAGACTGTCTAAAAGAACTTGAGAGAATGACTAATTGTGCAACAGGAATTTTAGATGATCTTAATTTACCTTATAGAAAAATGATTTTATGTAGTGGTGATATGGGCTTTAGTGCAGAAAAAACATATGATATTGAAGTTTGGTTACCTTCTGAAAAAAGATATAGAGAAATTTCCTCATGTTCATCTTGTTCAACCTTTCAATCTATAAGAATGAAAACTAGATATAAAGATCAGAATAAAGAGTCTAAATACGTTGGAACTTTAAATGGAAGTGGTTTAGCTGTAGGTAGGACTTTAATTGCTGTGATGGAAAATTATCAACAAAGTGATGGTTCGATCATTATTCCAGAAAAATTAAGACCATACATGAACAATTTAGAAAAAATTTCATTGAATTAAAGTTGTTTTAATTTCTTAAGTAGTATAAATAATCAGCTATAAAGGAGTTTTATGGAAGGTGCAGGTATTGGTCAATTTATCCCATTAATTTTAATTTTCGTAATTTTTTACTTTTTTCTTATAAGACCTCAACAAAAAAAAGTTAAAGAACATAAAGCAATGGTTGAGGCTTTGAAAAGAGGAGATAAGGTTATTACATCAGGCGGTATAACTGGAACAGTTGAAAGAATAATCGATAATGAAAAAGTTGAAGTAGAAATTGCTGAAAATGTCAAAGTTGAAATTGTTAAAGCAACAGGAATACAAGCTTTACTTAACAATGCAGAAGTAAAAAAATAATCTAACTGGTTATTAAAGGAATGCTATATTTTTCTAAGTTAAGAATTATATTAGTTACCTTAACTTGCTTATTTTTTATTTTTATTGCAATAAATAATCTTCTTTCACAAAATAATAGGTTTATAGACAAGAAAATTAATTTAGGTCTCGATTTACAAGGAGGATCTTATCTTCTACTTGAAATTGATAACTCACCAGTAATTGAACAAAAACTTCAAAACACTTCTTCCTTATTAAGAACCTACTTTAAAGAAAAAGATATTCGTATTGCTAATCTTTCTCTTATAAATAACAAAATAAGATTTTCTGTTGAAGAAAAGTTTAAGCAAAATGTAATTAAAGAATTTCAGGATGAAAAAAGTCAAATTAATCCATATTATCCAAGATTTAAATCACACCAATTCGATATAATCGAGAATGAAAGTTTTCTTGAGATAAGTTTATCAAAACAAGGTATTGTTGAATTAAAAAATTCTTCCCAAGATCAAGCTTTAGAAACTGTGAGACGAAGAATAGATGAAATTGGGACCAATGAACCTAATATTTTGAAAAGAGGTAATGATCGTATCTTAGTTGAATTACCTGGATTAGATAATCCTATGAGAATAAAATCTTTATTAGGTAAAACTGCAAATTTAACTTTTCAATTTATTTCAAATAATGATCAAGATTCTTTTGGTGTTGAAAAATTTCAATACGAAGATGGATTAGATGAAGATTTTGTAAGTAAAAGAATTATTTTAAGTGGTGATAACTTATTAGATGCTCAACCAAGAATGAATAATCAAACTAATGAGACTGTTGTGTCGTTTTCTTTAGATAGGGTAGGAGCTAAACGGTTTGGCAAAGCAACCTCATCAAATATTGGAAGAAAATTAGCTATTATTTTAGATGGTAAAATTATAAGTGCACCAGTTATTAGAGACACCATAGCAAGTGGTAATGGACAAATAAGTGGAGGATTTACATTTCAATCCGCAACAGATTTGGCATTATTATTAAGATCTGGAGCTTTACCAGCACCTTTAAATATAATTGAGGAAAGAACAGTAGGTCCTGAATTAGGACAAGACTCAATTAATGCAGGAATGATAGCTCTAATTATAGGATTTATCTTAGTAATTATTTATATCTTTTTTAAATATAAAATATTTGGATTGATTACTAATATTACATTGATAATTAATCTTATAATACTTTTAGGCATTTTAACACTTTTTGAAGCAACTCTCACATTACCAGGTATAGCTGGAATTATTTTGACAGTTGGGATGGCTGTTGATGCTAATGTTTTAATTTTTGAAAGGATAAAAGAAGAGCTTAAAAACGAGAAAAATAATATTATTGCCTTTGATAGTGGTTATTCTAAATCAAGAACGGCAATTTTTGATGCGAATATAACTACACTATTAGCAGCAATAATCTTATTTTTTATGGGCTCAGGACCTATTAAAGGTTTTTCAATCACATTGGGTATTGGAATTTTTACAACATTATTTTCTGTTTACTTTATAGCAAGGCTATTTACAGCAATTTATGTTTCTAAAAACAAAGATAAAGAGGCAATGATATAATGATACAATTCAACAGATTTTATACTAAATGTAACATTATATCTTTAATGTTTGTAACTATATCTTTATTTTTTCTAATTTTTAAAGGTTTAAATTTTGGTATTGACTTTAAAGGCGGTACATTAATTGAGTTAAGATCATCATCTAATACAATTAATGTTTCAAGTTTAAGAGAAAATTTAAGCCAAATGGATCTTGGAGATATTTCAGTAAAAAAATTTGGTAATGAACAAGATTTTTTAATTAAATTTGAAAATAAAGATAACAAAGATGACATTATTGAAGAAATAAAATCTAATCTAGATAAATCATTTGGAAATAACTTTAATTTCAGAAGGGTTGAAAATGTTGGTCCTAAAGTTAGTGCTGAGTTATTAAAATCTGGAATTATAGCTATTAGTTTATCCTTAACATTAATGCTAATATATATCTGGATCAGATTTGAATGGCAATTTAGCCTTGGAGCAATTTTGGCACTATTCCATGATGTAATAATAACATTAGGTTTATTTTCTTTTCTAAGTTTGGAAATAAATCTCTCAATTGTTGCAGCTGTTCTTACAATTGTTGGATATTCAATGAATGATACAGTTGTTATTTTTGATAGAGTGAGAGAAAATTTAAAAAAATATTCTGATATTAAGATTTTTGAATTAACAAATATTTCAATTAATGAGACATTATCAAGAACTTTGATTACATCTGTTACTACTCTTTTAGCATTATTTTCAATTTTTTTTTTTGGTGGCGAAATACTTAAAGGTTTCTCACTAGCAATGATTTTTGGCGTTATATTTGGAACCTATTCTTCTATTTATATTGCAAACACTGTTTTAGTTAGATTAAAGGTATCACAAAAAACTATTTTGAAAGACGAAGAAAAAAATTAATATAAATTCTGAGCTGCTACCATTGTTAATAGCATTGGAAGTGATAATAATGTATTTGTTCTTGAGAACAACATTGCAGTTTTTGCAGATTTTACTTTTTTATCAGCATCACATTCAACCATTCCAAGGGCTCTTTTCTGATTTGGCCAGATTACAAACCAAACATTAAATGCCATTATTATTGCGAGCCACATACCAATTCCAATTGCAGTGTGTTTTGGTATTCCAGATCCAACACTTAATGTCATGGCGTCATGCAAGTATCCATTTAGATAAGCAAGAATTATCCCAGACAATACTGTCAAAGCTGCTCCCCATCTGAAATAGAATAATGCTGCAGGGGCAATGACTTTCCCTATAGCAGGTTTTTGTTCATCAGGTATTTTAGACATATTAGGGATTTGAACAAAGTTGAAATACCAAAGCAAACCAATCCACATAATACCAACTACTACATGAGTGTATCTAGCTATCCAACTCCAAAACAATGCATCGAAAGCAAACCCATCGTTTTGATAAAATAAGCCTAAAAACAAAACAATTGCTAATATGATAGAAGCATGAACTGTTTTAGAAAGTGAAGAAAGTAAATTACTCATAAATACAAATAATCATATATCAATTTTTAAATCAATTTAAAAGTGTTTTTAAAAAATGACCTGTATGACTATTCTTAATTTTACATATCTCTTCCGGTTTTCCTTCTGCGATAATCTTTCCCCCTTTAATACCACCCTCAGGACCCATATCAATTATATGATCTGCTGTTTTAATAACATCTAAATTGTGCTCTATAACTACAACTGTATTTCCTAGTGCGACAAATGTATGAAGAATTTCTAAGAGTTTTTTTATATCATGCTGGTGAAGTCCAGTAGTTGGTTCGTCAAGAATATACATTGTTCGTCCCGTTGATCTTTTAGATAATTCTTTTGCTAATTTAATTCTTTGAGCTTCTCCACCAGATAAAGTAGTAGCCTGTTGTCCTATTTTAATGTAACCAAGTCCAACCTTTTTAAGTGTTAATAATTTTGATTTAATATTAGATATATTTTCAAAATATTCGCATCCTTCATCAACAGTCATATTAAGAACATCTGCTATACTTTTATCTTTAAATTTAATTTCTAATGTTTCTCTATTATATCTTGTTCCTTTACACTCATCACATTGAATATAAACATCTGGTAAAAAATGCATTTCGTAGGTTATTACACCATCACCCTCACAAGCTTCACATCTTCCACCTCTTACATTAAATGAAAATCGTCCTGGTTTATAACCTCTAGTTTTTGACTCTGGTAATCCAGTAAACCAATCTCTAATAGGTCCAAAGGCTCCAGTATATGTTGCCGGGTTAGATCGAGGTGTTCTACCAATTGGAGATTGGTCAATATCAATTATTTTATCAATTAATTCAGTGCCTTTAAATCCTTTAAAGGGTTTAGGAATTTTACGTGACTTATTATTATTGAGCGTAAGATTTAAAGCATTATAAAGTGTTTGTAAAATAAGTGTAGATTTACCAGAACCAGAGACTCCAGTAACACACGTTAAACTTCCGAGAGGGACTTTTAAGTTTACATTATCTAAATTATTACCAGTCGCTCCTGTAATTTCTAAAAATCTTCCATTTTTAGCTAATCTTCTTTTCAAAGGTACATTTATTTTAAATTTGTTAGATAAATATTTCCCCGTAATACTATTTTTGTTATCACAGATTTCTTTAAACGAACCTTGAGCAACAATTTCACCACCTTTATTCCCAGCTTCAGGACCTAGATCAATTATATGATCTGCATTTTCCATCGTTTCAGTATCGTGTTCTACAACAATAACAGTATTTCCTAAATCTCTTAATCTTTTTAAAGCACTTATTAATTTCACATTATCTTTTTGATGAAGTCCAATAGATGGTTCATCAAGTACATATAAAACTCCTGTAAGGCCCGATCCAATTTGTGAAGCTAATCTAATTCTTTGTGCTTCTCCACCAGACAATGTTCCAGATTCTCTAGACAAGGTTAAATAATCTAATCCTACATTCAATAAAAAGATTAATCTTTCGTTAATTTCTTTTAGAATATGTTCTGCAATTTTGATTTGTCTTTTGTCAAGATTCT
>CACAIR010000008.1 GCA_902532565.1 uncultured Pelagibacteraceae bacterium
TTTGTCAATTTTATTTGATCTCAAAAATCCCTCCAACGCATGGTCTGGAGCGCTTGTTTTGGGGCCTCTAATCTCTTTAGATTCAATTTTAATTTGTTTACTTAGGCCCTCAAAAACTAAAACTAATCTATTTGGAGTTGAAAAAGAAAAATTTTTTTTTGATTTTATTGATTTTTCTTCAAATAAACTTTTGAAGTCTTCAAAAATTTTTTCTCTTAAATTTTTCTGAAGCCCAGCAGGAATTTCTTCACTAAATAGCTCTAAAAAGAATTCTGACATTTTATGTTTGGGACTCTACCCAAATTGCAGCAGCTTGTTTTGTGATTTCTCTTATTCGACCAATATATTCTGCTCTTTGAGCAACGCTAATAGCCCCACGAGCATCTAATACGTTAAATATATGACTTGCTTTCAAACATTGATCATATGCAGGTAAGGATATATTTTTTTCAGCTAATGATTTTGCTTCACTTTCATGCATATCAAATATTTTGAATAAATTTTCTGTATTAGCGTGTTCAAAGTTATAAGCAGAAAACTCTTTCTCTGATTGATAAAAAACTTCTTTATAATCAATACCTTCATCATTCCAAACTAAATCATAAACGTTTTTTTTCTGTTGGGTAAACATACAAATTCTTTCAAGGCCGTAAGTTATTTCCACTGACACTGGTTTACATTCGAAACCTGCCATTTGTTGAAAATATGTAAATTGAGATATTTCCATTCCATCACACCATACTTCCCATCCAAGACCTGCGGCTCCTAGAGTAGGGCTTTCCCAGTCATCTTCAATAAATCTAATATCATGGTCTTTATGATTAATTCCTATTACCGACAAACTATTTAAATAAAGTTTTTTAATATTTAGTGGAGAGGGTTTTATTATAACTTGAAATTGATAATAATGCTGAAGTCTATTTGGATTATCTCCATATCTTCCATCAGTAGGTCTTCGAGAAGGTTGAACGTAAGCTGCTTTCCATGGCTTGGGCCCAAGTGATCTTAAAGTAGTAGCTGGGTGAAATGTTCCAGCTCCAACTTCCATATCATAAGGTTGTAAAATTACACATCCATTTTTACTCCAAAACTTTTGCAGATTAATAATTGTATCTTGAAAAGTTTGAAATTTTGGTTTTTTTTTATTTTTTTTAGAGGCCATATTTTTGCCAAACTGATTTCTCCTCTAATATGTTTGCTAATTGATCGACATGGTCATTTGAAGATGACAATCTTTTGCTAAGCCAACTTTTTGATTTTTCAAATTTTTTAATAACAACATCCTCTCCAAATTTTTCTCTTAATATCTGATTTACATTTCCTATCTCATCTATCAAACCAAGATCTTTGGCTTTTCTGCCTGACCAAAATTCACCTGAAAATAATTCTACCTCAGATTTTTTTAGTTTTGATGACCTGCTTTTTTCGACTACCTCTATGAAATCTTTATGTAAATCTAATTGAATATTTTTTAATCTTTCGATGTCTTCCTTTTTTTCATCTAGAAATGGATCTAATGTACTTTTATTTTTCCCAGCAGTATGCACTCTTCTCTCAACACCTATTTTTTTTATCAATTCTGTAAAACCAAAAGAAGAGTAGATAACTCCTATCGAGCCTATTATTGAACTTGAGTTCGCGTAAATTTCATCTCCAGCACATGCTATTAGATATCCACCTGAGGCAGCTACATCTTCGGCAAAAACTATCACTTTTTTTTTATTTTTTTTTGCCTGTTGTCTTATTAAGCTGTAAATTAAATGTGATTGGACGGGAGAACCTCCAGGTGAATTTATTGTAATAGCAACACATGGTGCTTTTTTAACTGAAAAAGCTTTTAAAATAATCTCTTCTTGACCAGAAAAATCTATACCTTGTTTAAATTTACCAACATTTCCAATTACACCACTTAGTTTTATATGTGGAATAATTTTTTTCTTTTTAAAAAAAGAGAGCATTTTGAATATTTATAGAATTTTTTTGTGAATATAAAGACACCTTATAATTGAAGATTCAGGTGCGTCAATTGATAAGTATCAAAAGTAACCTTTTATACTAATTTGCTCAGTAAATGGGAAGTGTCATACAACTAAAAAACAAAATTAATAATTCATATTTTCAACTTAAAAATTCGGTTGAAGATAAATTGATGTTAGTTGAAGAAAAAATTAAGTCTAAATTAGAGAGCAATGTTGAGTTAGTTCAAAAAATGACAAGCTATCACCTCGATACGGGTGGAAAAAGATTAAGGGCCTTACTGACTTTAGGTTCTGCAAAATTATGTAAATATTCAAAAGGAACTAGAGATATAAATTTAGCTGCTTGTGTAGAACTTATTCACTCAGCAACTTTAATGCACGATGATGTAATAGATAATGGATCTATCAGAAGGGGAAGAGAAACTTTAAACAAAGTTTGGGATAACCATTCTTCTGTTTTGGTTGGAGATTATTTGCTTAGTAGATGTTTTGAAATGATGGTAGATGATGGAAATATTGAAGTCTTAAAATTATTATCCTCAACTTCCTCTAAGATTGCTCAAGGAGAAGTTCTTCAATTACAGCATAAAGGTGAGGTAGATATGTTGGAGGAAACTTATTTAAAAATAATCTCTGCAAAAACTGCTGAATTATTTGCAGCCTCTACCAAAGTTGGTGCAATATTGTCAGATGTGACATCGAAGGAAAAAGAAGCTTTAGAATTTTATGGAAGGAATTTGGGGTTAACGTTCCAAATAGCTGATGATACTTTAGATTACAATTCTGAGTCAAAATTATTTGGAAAAAAAATTGGCAAAGATTTTTATGAAGGGAAAATTACTCTGCCAATAATCTTATTATTCCAAAAAGCAAATCTGAAAGAAAAAGAAAATCTTAAAAATATTTTTCTAAAAGACAGTAGAGATGAAAGTAATTTTAATTATACGTTAACATTAATCAAACAATATGAAATTATTAAAGAATGTTATCAAAAAGCAAATCATTATATAAATTTAGCGTCAAACTCGTTATCGATATTTAAAGATTGTAATGAGAGAAATATTCTTGAAAATTTAACTTCATTTAGTTTGTCTAGAGATTTTTAGGGACTTAGAAGACTTTTTATCCAATTACCGTTTTTATCTAAAGAGTACTTTAATCTTTCATGTATTCTATTATCTCCATCTAACCAAAATTCAATAGTTGAAGGTGTTAAATTCCAGCCAGACCAGTGGCTTGGTCTTGGAACATTATCTCTGTCATTAAATTTTTTTTTATAATTTTCTAAAGCATCTAAAAGTTCATTTCTAGTTCGTAGAATACTGCTTTGTTTTGAGGCCCAGGCACCTATTCTGCTATCATATGCTCTTGAATTATAGTACTCATCAGCGGTTTGATCATCTACTTGTTTCAATGTTCCAACTATTCTTATTTGTCTTAGTAGACTTTTCCAATGAAAGCACATTGTAGCATTTGGGTTTTCTTTAATTTCATTTCCTTTCTGACTATTTAAATTCGTATAAAAAATAAATCCTTTTTCACTGTGTCCTTTGAGTAAAACCATTCTTACCGAGGGAATACCCTCTTTGTTTGCAGTACCAAGTGCTAAAGCATTTGGATCATTAATCTCTTTTTTTTGAGCCTCCTCAAACCATTTTTGAAATAGTTCAAATGGGTTATCTAAATCTAAGAAGCATTTATTAAGTCCTAAAGAGTTTTTTTGATTCATAATTTAAACAAAATAATCTATATAATATAAATAATGTCATTTAATACTTTTGGAAAGCTATTTCGTTTTACAACATGGGGGGAATCTCATGGTCCTGCAATTGGCTGCATTATTGATGGTTGTCCACCAAATATAAATCTAAAAGAGCAAGATATTCAGAGAGAATTGGACAAAAGAAAACCAGGGCAATCAAAATTTACAACTCAGAGAAAAGAAGACGATAAAGTCGAAATATTGTCTGGCGTTTTTGAGGGCAAAACTACTGGTACACCTATTTCACTTATAATTTATAATAAAGATATGAGATCTAAAGATTACGGAGATATTAAAGATAAATTTAGACCCGGTCATGCAGATTTTACTTATTTTAAGAAATACGGAATAAGAGATTATAGAGGTGGCGGAAGATCCTCGGCAAGAGAAACTGCTGCTAGAGTTGCGGCCGGGGCAGTAGCGAAAATTGTATTGCAAAAAAAATTAGGTCAAAAATTTAAAGTAATTGGTGCAGTAACTCAATTGGGAATATTAGGATGTGATACCAGTCAATGGAATGATAAAGTAATATCAAAAAATCCATTTTTTTGTCCAGACAAATCAATAATTAAACTCTGGGAAAAATATTTACTCAGCGTAAGAAAATCTGGATCGTCATGTGGTGCAGTAATTGAAATAAGAGCAAGAGGTATTCCTGTAGGTTTGGGTGCCCCAATATATTCAAAGTTAGATACTGATATAGCTTCAAGTCTAATGAGTATTAATGCTGTAAAAGGTGTAAACATTGGGTCAGGAATGAATTCTGCACAACTAAGTGGAGAACAAAATTCTGATGAAATTTCATTAAAAGATAAAAAATTAAAATTCTACTCAAATAATGCCGGGGGAATATTAGGTGGAATTTCGACAGGTCAAGAAATTATTGCTTCATTTGCTGTCAAACCAACTTCTTCAATTTTAACAACAAGAAAAACAATTAATAAATTTGGAAAGAATACAAAAATTTCAGTCAAAGGTAGACATGATCCATGTGTTGGTATTAGAGCAGTTCCAATTGCTGAAGCAATGATGAATTGTGTGCTGCTTGATCACTACCTAATGCACAAAGCTCAATGTGGATAAAAAAATTAATCTTTTACAACTCTTATTGAATCTTTGCTGAAAAAAACATCTAATATTTTTTTTGAAATTTGAGAACAGTTTAAACCAGCTAACTCATACATTTTCATCGGGTTATCTTGTTCAATAAATCTATCAGGTAAAGTCATAGATCTAAATTTCAAACCTTTATCAAATATACCTTTCTCTGATAATAAATTTTTAACATGGGAACCAAATCCTCCAATTGAACCCTCCTCGATTGTAACCATAACTTCATGCTCCTTTGCACAATTCAAAATAAGTTTCTCATCTAATGGTTTAGCAAATCGCGAGTCTACTAATGTTACAGAAATGCCTTTTGCTTTTAACTCTTTTGCAGCCAGCTTACACTCCGCGAGTCTTGTGCCTAAGCTTAAAATACATATTTGAGTACCCTTTTGAATGATCCTTGCTTTACCAATTTCAATTTTTTCATCAATTGTTGGTAATTCAATGCCAATACCTGTTCCTCTTGGATATCTAATTGCACAAGGCTTATCATTAATCTCCACTGATGTGTTAATCATTTTTACTAGCTCAGCCTCATCACTTGCCGCCATTACAACAAAATTTGGTAGGGTTGACAAATACGTTATATCAAATGAACCTGCATGTGTTGATCCATCAGCTCCAACTAAACCTGCTCTATCTATTGCAAATCTTACAGGTAAACTTTGTATAGCTACATCATGGACGACTTGATCATAAGCTCTTTGTAAGAAAGTAGAATAAATAGCTGCATAAGGTTTATAACCTTCAGTTGCTAGTCCAGCTGCAAAAGTTACTGCATGTTGTTCAGCAATACCAACATCAAACATTCTATTTGGAAATTCTTTACCAAAAATATCCATTCCTGTTCCACTGGGCATGGCCGCAGTTATTCCAACAATTTTACTATCTTTTTTTGCATGCTTTACTAAAGTATTTGCAAAGACTTTTGTATAAGCTGGAAGATTGGTCCTACTTTTTAATTGCTCACCTGTTTCTACATTAAATTTTGATACACCATGGTAATGATCGTTAGCTTTTTCAGCATAAGAATAGCCTTTACCTTTTTGTGTTTTAATATGTATCATTATAGGGCCCTCATATTTTGAGTCTCTGGCATTTCTCAATATTGGAATGAGAGACGATAAATCATGACCATCTATAGGACCTGCATAATAAAATCCTAATGAACTGAAAAGAGTTCCTCCAGTAACAGCTGAACGTAAAAAATCCTCCGCTTTACCAGCTTTTGCGCTAAATCTTTTTGAAAATGCTGAAGTAATTAGTTTAAAAGTTTCTCTTAAACTAAAATAAATTTTCCCAGTAAATAATTTTGCTAAATAGGTTCGCATTGCACCAACTGGTTTTGCAATTGACATATCGTTATCATTCAAAACTACAATCATTTTTGTTTTAGAAGCACCTGCATTATTCATTGCTTCATAGGCCATACCCGCACTTATTGCCCCATCCCCTATCACAGCTATTACATTAGAGGATTTGTTTTCAAGTTTATTTGCCTCAGCAATACCTAAAGCTGATGAGATCGAAGTTGAGCTATGAGCAGCTCCGAAAGGGTCATATTCACTTTCTGATCTTTTAGTAAAACCAGATAATCCATCTCCCTGTCTTAAAGTTCTAATTTTATCTTTTCTGCCAGTCAAAATTTTATGTGGATAAGATTGGTGTCCAACATCCCATATCAATTTATCGTTTGGGGTATCAAAAATATAATGTAGAGCTATTGTTAATTCAACAACACCAAGACCAGCACCTAAATGGCCACCTGTTTCTGAAACTGCACTTATCATTTCAGCCCTTACTTCATCGGCAACTTCCTGCAAATTATTTTCTTTAATTTTCCTTAAATCAGAGGGAAAGTTTATTTCATTTAAATATTTATAATCTTTTTTCATCTTTCTCTTTTTAAAATATAATTTAAAGTATCACTAATTTCATTTTTATTCTTGCCGTATTTATTCAGTTTATTATTAATATTTTTTATAATCTTATTACAATATTTAATTGAATTCCTATAACCTAATAAACTTATTAGAGTTGCTTTTCCTTTTTTATTATCTTTTCCTGTTTTTTTTCCTGCTAGCTTTGAGTTTCCCCTAAAATCAATCAAATCATCAGCAATTTGAAATAAAAGTCCAATTTGAGATCCTATTTTCTCAAAAGACTTTATTTCGACTATATCTTTTTTTTTTATTATAGCTGGAGCTGCACAACAAAAACTAAAAAGTTTTCCTGTTTTTTTTATTTCCATTTCAACTATCCTGTGTTTTGAAATTTTTTTTTTCTCATAACTTAAATCTAAATATTGTCCTCCGGCTATTCCTAAATGACCAGCACATTCTGACAATTTTTTTATTAAATCAATTTTAATTTTTTCATTCAATTCTAAGTTTCGACTAGATAAAATTTCAAATGCCATAGTAAGTAAAGAATTGCCAGCTAAAACAGCTGTTGATTCGCCGTATTTTATATGTGTAGATGGTTTTCCTCTTCTTATCTTATCATCATCCATGCAAGGTAAATCATCATGTATAAGTGAATATGCATGAATACATTCAACTGCAGCACCTATAGTAATTAATGTTTTATATTTTATTGAAAATAAAAAACCAATATCAATTAAAACTTTTGATCTAATTTTTTTACCACCAGGAAAAAGGCCATATTTCATAGCTGACATTAAATCTGAATTAGATTGTTTGTTAATATATCTTTTTAAGAAAAAATTTGTATCTTGTGCAATTTTACTAAGCTGGCTGTTCATTTATTTTAATATATTATTTATTTTTTTTTTTGTCTCTTCACTTATTGATTTCAAATTTTTTTGAAATTTTTTTTCAATTATATTATTTAATCGTAAAAGTTCTCTATAATTTTCTAATGAATTACCTAAGTCATTTTCTTTTTCTAAAGACTCAATAATTTTGTTTGCTTTTTCTGTAAGCTCCTCAAGAGAGCTTTGGTCATATTCGGGTGGTAAAATTTTATCTTTCATATAATAATAATTATTAATACATGAAATCTATTCAATCAAATATCAAAAAAGCTAAAAATTATTTAGATAATAATCACTGCATTGCTGTGCCAACAGAAACCGTATATGGTTTAGCAGGTAATGCTTATTCAAATGATGCTATAAAAAAAATATTTAAGCTCAAAAAAAGACCTATAAATAATCCACTTATTGTTCATTATTATAATCTAGATCAACTTGAAAAAGATTGTGATTTAAATGATAATTTTTTGAAACTTTATAAAAAGTTTTCGCCTGGACCAATAACATATATTTTAAAATTAAAAAAAAATTCTAAAATTTCTAAATTTGTTACGAATAATAAAAAAACTTTAGCTGTAAGATTTCCTAAGCATAATTTATTTAAAATTTTATTAAAAAGTTTGAGCTATCCTTTAGCTGCTCCTAGTGCAAATCTCTCCTCAAGACTAAGTTCTGTTAAAGTCTCAGATGTAAAAGATGAATTTGGAAAAAAAATTAAGTTCATTTTAGATGGTGGTAAAAGCAAAATAGGTGTTGAGTCTACAATTTTGAGCCTTTTAAATAGACCTTCAATATTAAGGTATGGAGGTTTAGATGTTTCAAAAATTGAAAAAGTTTTAAACAAAAAACTATTAATAAACATAAATACAAAAATTAAAATTTCGCCTGGATTGTTTCCTCTTCATTACTCACCAGGTATACCTTTACGTATTAATGTAAAAATACCTAATAAAGATGAAGCTTATGTATTAATAAAAAAAAGAAAAGTTCACTTCAAAAATTATTATTATTTGACTAAAAAAAGGAACCTAGATAAAGCTGCAAAAAATTTATATACAATTTTAAGAAAAATTAAACAAGATGGATTTAAAAAAATTGCAGTTGAAAAAATTCCAAATAAAGGTTTAGGTAAAACAATAAATGATAGACTTAATAGAGCTTCTAAATACTAATGATAAATTCAATCGAAGTAATTAATCTTACAAAGAGTTATAAATCAAAAATAGCTGTAAGAAATATCAATTTCAAAATTAATGAAAATGAAATGGTTGGCCTACTAGGTCCAAACGGTTGTGGAAAAACTACAACAATTGGAATGATATTAGGATTATTAAAACCAACTAATGGAAAAGTTTTGATCAACGGAGAAAATATAGAAAAAAATAAAATTTCTCTTTTACATAAAATGAATTTTATTTCACCTTATATTGAGCTACCAAAAAAACTAAAAGTAAAACAAAATTTAATTGTATACGGTAAACTTTATAATATTAAAAACTTACATCAACGAATAGATTATCTTACAAACAAACTCAGATTAAATGATTTATTAGATAGAATTACTGGGGAATTATCCTCAGGACAAAAAAATAGAGTTAGCCTTGCTAAAGCTTTGATCAATGATCCTTCAGTACTTCTTTTAGATGAGCCTACAGCATCACTTGATCCAGAAACTGGCGACTTTATTAGAACTTTTTTAGAAAATTATAAAAAAGAAAAAAAAATATCTGTTTTACTTGCTTCGCATAACATGAGTGAAGTTAAAAGATTATGTGGCTCTGTTTTAATGATGAAGGATGGTATTATAGTTGACAAAGGAACTCCGACTGAATTAATTACAAAATATGGAAGTAAAAATTTGGAAGAAGTTTTTTTAGAAATCGCAAGAAAATAAAAATGAATATAAATAGAATTTATGGTCTTTTTTTGAGACATTTTTATTTAATAACTAGATCATTTCCGAGAATTTTAGACTTAATTTATTGGCCATCAATTCAAATTACTTTATGGGGTTTTATATCTAATTTTTTTGCAACTTATAGCTCTTATTACAATGGCGCTGTTGGAGTGATTCTTTCCTGTGCCATTCTGTATGATTTTTTATTTAGAACAAGTATTGGTTTCAACATGTTATTTTTAGAGGAAATTTGGAGTAGAAATTTTACAAATTTATTTATCGCCCCTATGAAAATCAGTGAAATCATTTCTGCTCTTGTTTTTACAGCTTTAATTAGAGCACTGATAGGTTTGGTGCCAGCAATACTATTGACTTCACCACTATTTGGTATTTCTTTATTTAGTCTTGGGTTACCATTGGCTTTTCTTTTTTTAAGTTTATACATATTTGGTATTACACTAGGTTTGTTTGTATCCGCAGGTTTATTAAGATTTGGACCATCTTTTGAAAATATAGCCTGGTCAACTATGTTTTTATTAGCCCCTTTTGGCTGCATCTATTATCCCGTAGAAATATTACCTAAAATTTTTCAATTAATAGCCTATGCACTCCCGCTGGTCTATATTTTTGAAGAAGCAAGAAATATTTTAGTAAATGGTATGGTTAATTATCAAAATATTTTAAATGCTCTTTATCTAAACACATTTTATTTGTTTTTATCTATTTATGTGTTTTATTATTCATTTGATAAAGCAAGAGACAAGGGAACCCTTATAAATATTGGAGAATAATGGTGCGCCTGCTAGGAGTCGAACCCAGAACCTCCTGATCCGAAGTCAGGCGCTCTATCCAGTTGAGCTACAAGCGCGTATAATATTAATATATTATTTTATGGAAAAAAAAATAAATTTAATTGTAGATGAAAAAGACCAAAATACTAGAGTTGACTCCTTTATCAACAAGTATAACAAAGAAATAAGTAGAACTAGAATAAAAAATTTAATTTTAGATAAAAATTTGAGAATTAATAATCAAATAATTCAAGACCCATCAAAAAAGTTATCTTCGAATGATAAAATTAATATCCAAATTCCACAACCTAAAAAGGCATCTTTAAAACCTTATAAGTTCAATCTTGATATAGTTTATGAAGATGATGATTTAATTGTAATTAATAAACCAGCAGGAATTGTTATGCACCCAGGGGCGGGAAATTATGATAACACAATAGTAAATGCCTTAATAAACTACGATAAAAAATTATCATATAGAATTGGAGATGAATTAAGGCCAGGAATTGTTCATCGAATTGACAAAAATACTTCTGGCTTGGTAGTTATAGCAAAAAATAATTTTACACATGAAAATTTATCTTTTCAATTTAATAAACATACAATTTTAAGATCATATCAATTACTTATTTGGGGAAAATTAAGACCATCTAAGGGTAGAATTGAAAATTATATTAGGAGAAGTTCAAAGAATCGCCAATTAATGGAAGTGAGTCAAACAAAAGGAAAAAAAGCTGTCACAAATTATGAAACTTTAGAATTTTTTGAAAATAAAGATACTCCCACATTATCACTTGTTGAGTGTAAATTGGAAACAGGTAGAACTCACCAAATAAGAGTTCATATGAATTATTTAGGAAATAGCATTGTTGGAGATGATAAATATAAAAAAAAATTTAAAAAAATTAAAAATGTAGATGATGAGCTTTATAATCTTCTAATAGGTTTAAATAGACAATTCTTACATGCAAAAACCTTAGGTTTTTTTCACCCCAAAAAAAAGAAAGAGATGATTTTTAGCTCAAAGTTACCACTAGAGCTTAGTAATATCTTAAAAAAGCTAGGAAAAACAAAAAAACTAAATCATTGAAATATAAAAATATTTAATTAAATAAACTATCGATGAGTATTGCAATGAACAATAATTTACCAATTTTAAGTAATGAGGGCGGTTTATCAGCTTACCTAAATCAAATCAAAAAATTTCCGATGCTCGATGCTGAAGAAGAATACATGCTTGCTAAAAATTGGAAAACAACAGGAAACATAAAAGCTGCAGAAAAACTGGTAACAAGTCACCTAAGATTAGTTGCTAAAATAGCAATGGGATATAAAGGGTATGGTTTACCAATAAATGAAATGATTTCTGAAGGAAATGTTGGCTTAATGCAAGCAGTCAAAAAATTTGAACCAGAAAAAGGATTTAGACTCGCAACATATGCAATGTGGTGGATCAAAGCATCAATACAAGAATATATTTTAAGATCGTGGAGTTTAGTAAAAATTGGAACAACTACTGCTCAAAAAAAATTATTTTTCAACTTGAAAAAAATTAAAAATCAAATTGCACCTCAGTCTGAAGGTGATCTAAGAGATGAACATGTAGATGAAATAGCCAATAAACTTGATGTTAGCAAAGATGAAGTTATTTCTATGAATAGAAGGCTTTCTGGAAAAGAATTTTCATTAAATGCTCAGGTTGGTGAGGATGGAGATGAATGGCAAGACTGGTTAATAGATAAAGAATTAGATCATGATCTTAAGTTTGCGCACCAAGAGGAAATGGAGCAAAGAAAAGATCTTCTTAAAAATTCAATTAAGATCTTAAATCAAAGAGAAAAAGAAATTCTTTATTCAAGAAGATTAAATGATAATCCAATTACTTTAGAAGATTTAAGTAAGAAGTATAAAGTAAGCAGAGAAAGAATAAGACAAATAGAAAATAAGGCCTTTGAAAAGTTACAAAAACACATGCTTTTATTAGCAAAATCTAAAAATCTTTTACCAGTAAATTAAATTTCAAAAGGGTTTTCAACTAAAATTGTATCATCTCTTTCCGGGCTAGTGGATATACTAGATATTTTAGCTCCAATAAAATCCTCAATAGCACTTATATATATCTTTGCATTATCAGGTAAATCATTAATATTTTTAATACCATTAGTAGTAGTTTTCCATCCAGCAAAAGTTTTGTAAATTGGCTTAATTTTCAATTGATCTTCAACTGCTGCAGGTAAATAACTAATTTTTTTACCATTTAAATCATAACTAATACAAATTTTAATTTCATCTAATTCATCTAAAACATCTAATTTTGTAAGCGCAATTCCATCAATTCCTGAAATCTTAATTGTTTGTCTAACTAGCACTCCATCAAACCAACCACATCTTCTTTTTCGATTTGTGACTGTCCCAAATTCTTTTCCTCTTGTCCCTAACAATTCACCAGTCTCATCAACTAACTCTGTAGGAAATGGACCTTCTCCAACTCTAGTTGTATAAGCTTTAGTTATACCTAGAACATAATTAATTGTGTTAGGACCACATCCGGTTCCAGTCGCAGCACTGGATGCAACAGTATTTGAAGATGTAACATATGGATATGTTCCATGATCTACATCAAGCAAAATTCCTTGAGCACCTTCAAACAATATCTTTTTTTTTTGTTTTTTAAATTGATCAATTTCTAACCAAACAGGTTTTGAATATCTTAAAATTTCTGGAGCAATTTCCAACAGATCTCTCTTAAGCTGATCTTTTTCAAATATCTTTTTTCCCAAACCTTTTCTTATTGCATTATGATGCAATAAAACTGTTTCTAATCTCTTATCTAAGTTTTGTTCCGATCTCAAATCCATCACTCTAATTGATCGTCTACCAACTTTATCCTCATAAGCAGGTCCTATACCTCTTCTTGTTGTTCCTATTTTACTTTTTCCAGCAGCATCTTCTCTAATTTCGTCCATTTCTCTATGAAATGGTAAAATCAAATTTGCAGCCTCAGAAATCATAAAATTTTCTGGGTTTATATCTATACCTTTTTCTTTAATTTCTTTGATTTCATCTATCAAGGCCCAAGGATCTACAACTACACCATTTCCAATAATTGAGATTTTATTTTTTCTAACTATACCTGAAGGTAATAATCTAAGTTTATAAGTTACCCCCTCTATAACTAATGTATGACCTGCGTTATGCCCTCCTTGAAATCTAATCACTACATCAGCTTGTTCAGACAACCAATCTACTATTTTTCCTTTCCCTTCATCACCCCATTGTGAACCTACTACTACAATATTTTTCATTATTTATATCTTTTTAATAATTTCATTGAATTTAAGTGATTTATTGGACCATGTCCTTTTCCAATTTTGGGGTTAGTTAATATTGCAGAATTTACATATTTAATTCCCAGCTCACAAGATTTCTTTAGGGGTTTTCCACATGATAAGAAGGAAGTAATTGCTGTTGACAATGTACAGCCTGTTCCATGGGTGTTTTCAGTATTCAATTTTTTATTTGAAAATATTTTAATTTCTTTTTTATTAACAAATATATCGTCTACTTTTTTTGACTTTAAATGACCACCTTTAATTAAAACATTTGGGACCCCAAGTTGAACTAATTTTTTTGCAGCAAAAATCATATCTTCTTTGGTATTTATTTTAACTCCACTTAAAATTTGAGCTTCAGGTATATTAGGGGTAATTAACAGAACTTTTTTAAGCAATTTTTTTTTCATCAAGCTAATTGCTTGGTCATTTATAAGTTTAAATCCACCCTTTGCTACCATTACAGGATCTAAAATTATTTTTTTAATTCTGATTTTAGTTAAAGCATTAAAAACTTTATTTATCACTTGTGTTGAGTGAAGCATTCCAATTTTTATAGCATTAGGTTTAATGTCTTTTGATGTAAAAACTATTTGGTTATATATTTCTCTCTCAGGTATTGAAAAAATAGATTTTACTCCTGTTGTATTTTGGACAGTTACAGCAGTCACAGCTGTCATTGCATAAACACCTAAACTTGTAGCTGTTTTGATATCAGCTTGAATTCCTGCTCCTCCAGAAGAGTCAGATCCTGCAATAATCAAAATTTTTGATCTTATTTTCAAATTATTTTATTTTTTTTACAATAATATTTACGCATTTAGAAAGAAGAACTTTACTATCACTTTCTCCCATTACTCTTATTTTTGACTCTGTTCCTGATTTTCTAACTAATATTCTACCTTTGCCCTTTATTAATTTTGATGCGAATTTTATGGAACGTTTTATCTCAGCACTATTAATTATACTTTTATCCTTGACCTCAATATTTTTTAATAGCTGAGGTATTTTTATAAATTTATTAAAAAATTCGCTTGCTTTTTTTCCTTTTCTCAGTGAAAACAAAGACTCTAGAGCCACAAGTAAACCATCGCCAGTTGTTGCAAATTTTCCTAAAATGATGTGTCCTGACTGCTCCCCACCTAAATTAAATTTATATTTTTGCATTTTTTCCTTCACATATCTATCACCAACATTAGCACGAATAAATTTAATACCTTCTTTTTTAAAATACTTTTCTAAACCATAATTAGACATCATTGTGCCAACTACTCCACCTTTTAGCATTTTTTTACTTTTCCATCTTGTTGCTAAAGCAGCGAGAATTTGATCTCCATCTATAATATTGCTTTTTTCATCACACATAATAATTCTATCAGCATCACCATCTAAAGAAATGCCAATATGTGCTTTATTCCTTTTTACTGCGGACCTGATTTTTTCTGGGAATGTTGACCCACAATTTTTATTTATATTCAAACCATTAGGATTTACTCCTATTGATATTACTTTAGCTCCCAACGATCTTAATAATTCTGGTCCTGCTTTATAACCAGCTCCATTTGCACAATCAATTACAATTCGTAATCCTCTTAAGTTAAATTCTTTAGAAAAATTCTTTTTTAAAATATCGATATAATCTTTTGTTCCACTTTCTAATCTTTTAACTCTACCCAATTTTTCTGGTTTCGAGAGATTTTTTACAATCTTTTTATCAATTAGACTTTCAATTTTTTTTTCTATCTTATCTGATAATTTCATTCCATCAGGACCAAATAATTTTAAACCATTGTCATGATGTGGATTGTGAGAAGCAGTAATCATAATTCCCATATTTGCTTTCATCACTTTTGTAAGCATAGCTAGCCCATTTGTTGGAAGCGGACCTAAAGTAAAGACATGCATTCCTGCTGATGCTAATCCAGATACTAATGCTGGTTCTAAAGTATAGCCCGACAGTCTCGTATCTTTAGCAATAATAGCTATTTGTTTTTTTTTTTTTTGAGACTTAAAATAAGTCCCACTTGCAAGGCCAAATTTAAAAAACATATCTCCATTGATATTTTTACTATTTATAGCTCCTCTTATACCATCAGTGCCAAAATATTTTTTTGTCATTAATTATTTACAATTTTTTTAAAAACTTTTATGCCTTGAATTATTTCATTAACATCGTGAATTCTTAAAATTTGGACTCCTTGCATCATTAAATAAATTGAGGAAGCCATTGTTCCGCCAATTCGTAATTTAGTATCATTTTTTCCAGACAATTTCCCAATAAAACTTTTTCTAGAATTACCTACAAGTATAGGAAAACCCAATGAATGAAAAATAGAAATATTATGTATCAAACTCATATTATGTTTCAAATTTTTTCCAAAACCTATCCCTGGATCTAAAATTATGTTATTATGATTTATACCAATCGATCTCAGTAATTTTATTTTTTCTTCAAAAAAATCATAAACATCTAACAATTCATTTTTATAAGTTGGATTTTTTTGCATATATTCAGGAGTGCCTTTTGAATGATGGATTACAAAAGGAATTTGGTATTTTTTTAGAATTTTTAATGTTTGGCTATCAAAACTTAATCCTGAAATATCGTTTATTAACTTTACACCAAGCTTTATACCTTTCTTCATGATATTTGATTTTCTTGTATCTAAAGATAAGGGTATTTTTTTGCCGAGTAATTTTAAAATTCTGCTAACTCTAGTCCACTCTAAATTTTCTTTAATCTTTTTTGATCCTGGCTTTGTTGATTCACCACCCACATCAATTAGGCTTGCGCCTGAATTAAATAAATGAGAGGCATGTTTGACTCCCTTTTTTTCTGTATTAAATTTTCCTCCATCTGAAAAACTATCAGGTGTTAAATTCAAAACACCCAATATATTTGGAATATTTTCAAAATTAAAATTAGAAAAATTTTTTTTTCTTGATGAAATTTTTTTAAGATCAAGATTTATTTTGTTTTTTAGAGGTTTTGCTAAATTTTTTATTTTATTTATAGAAATTTTTTTCTTTGATTTCCTTGTGATAATTTCTATTTGATCAAAAGAAATTTCATCAATATTATGTAAAGATACAGTTTTTTTTTTTCTTACTAACTTTTTAGATTGTTTACCATAATAGAAATTACACACTCTCGTGTAATATCTAGACATTTAAATTAATGAACAATTTTTGGTTTTAGGCCCAATACATCCATCGCTGAACCTTTGTCATCTTCAGCTTTTAAATCTTGTTTATCTGCGGGATAAATATCTTTATTAATGATATTTTCAATTTCTTCACCTGTTAAAGTTTCATAAGTCATAAGAGCTTTAGCAATTTTGTGTAAATCATCAATTTTTTCAGTCAAAATTTCTCTAGCTTTATTATAACCCTCGTCAACTAGTTTCCTAATTTCCTTATCTATTTTTTTTGCAACTTCTTCAGAAACAGATTGTGTCTGTGTTACTGATCTTCCTAAAAAAACTTCTTCTTGGTTTTCTCCATATTCGACTGGGCCCATTTCTTCACTCATTCCATATTTAGTTACCATTGCTCTAGCTAGCTGGGTTGCTTGATTAATATCTGATCCTGAGCCTCCGCCAGCTCCAGTAGATATATTATCTTTTCCAAAAATTACTTCTTCTGCAACTCTTCCTCCAAAACATACGGCTAATCTAGCTTTTAAATATTTAATTGAAAAACCGTGTTTATCTCTCTCTGGTAAATTCATTACCATACCTAAAGCTCTCCCTCTTGGAATAATTGTTGCTTTATGAATTGGGTCATAACTGGGCATATTAAAAGATACTAAAGCATGACCGCCTTCATGGTATGCTGTTAATTTTTTTTCATCTTCAGTCATTACCATCGAACGCCTCTCTGCTCCCATCATTACTTTATCTTTAGCTTCCTCAAAATCATTAAGAGTAACTATCCTTTTATTTTTTCTTGCAGCTAATAATGCAGCCTCGTTAACTATATTAGCAAGGTCCGCTCCTGAGAAACCAGGCGTTCCTCTTGCAATAGTTCTTAAATTTACGTCTGGGGCCATTTTAATTTTTTTCACATGAACTTTTAAAATTTTTTCTCTTCCAATGATGTCAGGATTTGAAACAACAACCTGTCTATCAAATCTACCTGGTCTCAATAGAGCTGGGTCAAGTACATCAGGTCTATTTGTTGCTGCAATAATTATCACTCCTTCATTTGTATCAAAACCATCCATTTCAACTAATAACTGATTTAATGTTTGTTCTCTCTCATCATTACCTCCACCTAGGCCAGCTCCTCTGCTTCTTCCGACAGCATCAATCTCATCAATAAATATTATACATGGTGAGTTTTTCTTACCTTGTTCAAACATATCCCTAACTCTTGAAGCTCCTACTCCTACAAACATTTCCACAAAGTCTGATCCTGAAATTGTAAAAAAAGGTACTCCAGCTTCTCCAGCTATGGCTCTGGCTAACAAAGTTTTACCAGTACCTGGAGGTCCTACTAGTAAAGCACCTCTTGGAATTTTTCCACCAAGCCTGCTAAATTTTTTTGGATCTTTTAAAAATTCTACAATTTCCTCAACTTCCTCTTTAGCTTCCTCAACGCCTGCAACATCATTAAAAGTTACTTTACCTTTCAACTCATTCATCATTTTAGCTTTAGATCTTCCAAAGCCCATTGCACCACCTTTTCCACCTTGCATTTGACGCATGAAAAAAATCCAAACTGCTATTAATAATAACATTGGAAACCAAGATAATAGTACACCAAATAATGACGGCATTTTTTCCTCTATTGGGGCAGCAGATATACTGACGCCTTTTTCGGATAACTTTTCAATTAAATTTGGATCATTTGGAGCATATGTAGAAAAGCTATTTCCATTAGAGTAAACTCCTTTAATATTATTTCCTTGAATTTCGACTTTTACAATTTCCCCGTCATCTACAGAAGTTAAAAAATCTGAGAAAATGATTTGATTACCTCCTCTTACATTTGATTGAGGATTTTTAAACATATTATACAAACCTATCGTCAAAAAAACGATTACAGCCCACATAGCTAAATTTTTAAAATTCATACGATCCTTAAGATAAGAATTATTAACAATTAAACAAGTGTCAAAATTAGTACTCTTTTGTTATAATTACTGTCTGATTGACCTTTTTTATAATACAACCAGATAATGTTTCTTTTTTAAGTGTGTCATTATTGATCTTTTCTAAAACACTATCTATTTTTTTTCCTCTTGGAGCAAAATAATTTCCACCTATAGTCTTTAATGAGATAGAAAAAGATCTGAAAGTTATCTCATAAGGTTGTTTAAAAAAATTTTTATTTAAAAGTAATTTTTTATTATCTTTATCTAAAAATGAATTTAATTTACGATTTTGCTCAGTATAGAACTGGATAGCATTATTTGAGCTTTTTAAGTTTTTCAATGTTAATAATAGCTTTTCTTTTTCAAGTCCACTTTTCTTAAAATCATTGATAATTTTTCTTATCTGTATTCTTTTAAAATAAACATTTTCATTTGAAGGATCTTTTACAAAAAATTTAAACACAATCTTTGAAACATATTCTAAATCTTTTTTTTCAAAATCTAATAAAGGTCTATATAAATTAATTCTATCTATACTTGTTTTTTTTTCAAGAGAAGTCAAACCTTTCAATCCACTCCCCCTAATCATTCTTATGAAGAAATTTTCAAATAAATCGTCTAAGTGATGACCTACTACTAAATTTGTGCATTTCAAACTTTTACATTTTGAAAATAAAAGTTCATACCTTTTTTTTCTGGCCAATGACTGAATGTTTCTTAATGGTTTTTTTCCATTCCAAGTTAATATTTTTACCTCTATACCAAAATCATTTAAAACTTTTTTTACTTTTTTTGCTTCACTCGTTGAAGATTTTCTTAATTTGTGATCTACAATCAAAAACGTACATCTTAGATTATATTTTATTGAAAAAACTTTAGCCAAGAAAGCTAGAGCAAGGCTATCTGACCCTCCAGATACAGCAACAGCAAAGCTTTTGTTAATTTCAAAATTTTTTTCAAATTTTTTGAATAAATCTTTAATTCTTTTATTTGATAATTTTGATATTAGATTTTTAGGAGTTTTGGTTACATTCAAATTTTTGAGACTCATATTTGGCTTTTTGGATAACAGATTGATTTGCTTTTGGATATTGTTTTTCAACCCCGTTTATCATTTTACATCCTTGATCTTTTTCTCCAATTTGTACCATCGAAACTCCTAATTTTAATAAATTTACAGGAGCCTTTTCTCCTTTTGGATATTTTTGATATCCCTCTAAGTAGGCTGCTGCAGCATCAGTATATAACTGTCTAATTCTAAAAGTTTCAGCATACCAATATTGAGCATTACCTGCCAACTCATGTTTTGGATTAGATAGAACAAATTCTCTAAAAGCTCTCTCAGCTGTTGGATAGTCTCCTACTTTTAAAAAACTAGTTGCAAATTCATATTGTTTATCTGGAGGCTCATTAGGTAAAATTTTTTCTTCAGCTTGAAAAGTCTCTGTTACAATAGATGCTGTTGTTTCTACAGACTCAATTTTTTGTGTCGTCTCATTTGTTTCTGTATCTTTATAAGAAATAGATCCTAGATCTTGTGGAACTGATGAGCCAGGCAATACATCGTCGTTATTATCTTGGGAAAGATTTTTTGTAATCTTCTTAATACCTTCGCCAGAATTTATAGAGATTTCTATGTCCTGAAATCTTATTTGATTATCGGCTTGAACTTTAGATAATCTATTCGATAATTTATCCAATTTAAAATTTATTTCCTCAAATTTGTTTGTAAGTTGCTGAAATTGATTTTCAATTTCTGAAAGTTTTAATAAATGTTTAGTAAGAACATCTTCAGAATTTTTATCAAAATTTGATGTTCCTGATGTATTACTATTAATTTCAATTGACCCTGAATAAACTGCTTTTTCAAGAGTCTTAATATCTTTTTGAATTAACTCAAGTGTTTCATATATATTGTGATTGTCAGCTAATGAGGTTTTAGGCACACTGAGATTTATTAAAATTAATAATTTTAATAATAATAAGTTTTTAAATTTCATTTTTAAATTAGTTATGTTTATAAAAATGGCAAAAAAAAGACCCCTTAATTACTGAAAATCAAGGGGTCTTAAGTTTTAGAAATATTAATTAATTTGCTTTAACAGTTACTGATCTTCTGTTTTTTGACCACGCTAAAGGATTAGAACCAGAATCAACTGGTCTCTCTTTACCGTAACTTAAGACTGATATTCTGTCGGAAGATACACCATAAGTCATTAAATAATCTTTAGCAGCATTTGCTCTTCTTTCACCTAAAGCTAGGTTATATTCTCTTGTTCCTCTTTCATCTGCGTGACCTTCAAGTACAATTGTAATATTTGAATTTTTTCTTAACCATGTAGCCTGTTTCCTTAATGTTTCTCTTGAAGCAGTTGTTAAAACTGACTCATTAGTTGCAAAAAACACTCTGTCTGGCACACCTGAAGCTAAATACTCAACAGTATCTGTACCAGTATATACGTCTCCTTGCATTTGACCTGTTGAAACTTTTTTAGTTGCACATGCACTCAATGCAAAACATGCTAGTACAATCAAAAGTGAATTTCTTAAAATTTTGTTTAATTTCATTATTACTCCTTAATCAATATTTCTAATAACTGATATTTTCACACCTAACTAGACGTTTCAAGTTAAAAAATCAAGTATTTTAAAACTAATTGCTTAATAATGATGACCATGATGGGTCTGAGCCATCTGTTGGCGTTTTTACCATTCTTTCATTATAACCAGTTAGATCAATAGACCATAGTTTAGCTGAAAAACCCTCCCCTTTTTCATCTGTTTTTGTTTCTCTATAAAAAATTAGAACTCTTCCATTTGGTGACCATGAGGGAGCCTCTTGATAGAAATTTTCAGTTAATAGCCTTTCGCCACTACCATCTATTCTCATGACACCAATATAAAATTTACCTTTGTGCAATTTGGTAAAAGCTATCAAGTCACCCCTAGGTGACCAAACCGGTGTTCCATAAATTCCATTACCGAAAGAAATTCTTTTTACATTGCTACCATCACTTTTCATAACATATATTTGTTGGTAACCACTTCTATCAGAATTAAAACAAATAAATTTTCCATCCGGTGAATATGATGGAGATGTATCAATTGATGGGTGATTAGTAATTTTTTCAACAATTCTATTTTCTAGATCCATTGTATAAATGTCAGAATTCCCATCTTTAGCAAAACTCATAATTATTTTCTTTCCATCTGGTGAAAAACGAGGTGCAAAAGTCATTCCTGGAAAATCACCAACTACCTCTTGCATACCAGTTTCAATATCTAAAAGATAAACTCTAGGTAAATTTCTAAAATATGAAAGGTATGTTACCATCTGACTGTTTGGATTAAATCTAGGTGTTAAGACTAACTCATTACCTAATGTTAAAAATTTATTATTAGCACCATCTTGATCCATGATCGCTAATTTTTTTACTCTTTTAGTTTTTGGGCCTTCTTCGGCAACATAAATGATTCTAGTGTCAAAATATCCCTTTTCACCAGTTAATCTCTCATAAACTTTATCTGAAATTATATGACCAACTCTTCTCCAATTAGTTGGTACAGTTGTAAATGCAAGAGCCATCATCTCTTTGCCTGCTAATACATCCCAAAGTCTAAATTCAACCCTTAACTTATTATCAACATTTGAAACTCTACCAGTTATTAAAGCTTGTGCTTTAATTAGATTCCAATCTTCAAATCTTGGTTTTAAGTTTGCAATATCAGGTGCCTGAAGAAATGCATCTTTGCTTAATGGATTAAATAAACCAGATGTTCTAAGATTATTTTCAACAATTGAGGATATTTCTTCTCCTATATTTTTATTTTTAATTAAATTCTTAAAACTTTTATTAGACTTTTCATCTATTGATAAAGGTGAAACTGCTATTGGTAATGGATTTAAATTACCTCTAGTTATATCTACTTCAATTAAACTATAAGATTTTATAGGAAATAATAAAAATAATAATAATAAGAATTTTAATTTTTTCATAATCAGCCCTCTAACATCTCTCTTGCGTCAAAATTTAATTGTAGCTCTTTCCATTTTTCATATCCAGTTGTTGGTACTCTCAATGGTTGGCATAATTTAATAGCTCTTAATGCACTTTCGGCTAAAACTTTATAAAATCCTTGTCCTGGTCTATTCATCCTTGCATGGTCTAAAATTTCAGACTTAATAACTGAGCCATCTGGTTTTAATTCTAATTTAATCCGTACTAACAAATTTTCATTATATGGTAAACCAAGTGGAATACTCCAACAACCAAATATCTGAGCTTTTAATGCGTCTTCCTCACTTAAAGTAAGACCTTGATTATCAAAATTTTTGGATTGATCTTGGGTAACTTGATCTGTCTTATTTGTTTCTAATGCAACCTCTTCTTTAGATTTGTCTATAAGTGCCGCTATATTATTTGGATCGAACAATTCCTCTTTTTCAAACTCTGATACTTGCTTTACTTTATTATCAATTTTTTCAGGATTTTGGGTATCATCTTTGACTTTTTTAACTTTTTTCACATCATCCTCGGGCATTGGTACAGAATCAGGTTTTTTCTTTTTAACTTTTTTCGGAGGAGCTTGCTCTGAAACCAACTTTTTTTCTTCCTCTTTAACTTTTTCGATAATCTTCTTAGCCTTTGGAGCAAAAGGAATATTAGTTTTTTCTGTAATTTGAATTAGTTCTACTGATACAATCGGTGGAAGATCGATGGGTTTTTTTGCTAAAAATGGAAGGCTCATTGCAGTCAAAATTATAACGAAAATATGTAAAACAGAAGATAAAATTATGCTTCTATTCACTTGTTAATTACCTTTCTTTATATGGCTCTGATATCAATGCTACTTTTGTAAAACCTGATCCTGAAAGAAGTCCCATTATTTCTAAAACTCTCCCATAATTTATTGTTTTATCTCCTCTAACATAAATACGTGTATCTGTTCTATTTTTTGAAACTGCTAAAACTTTAGCAATGATTTTATCGTATTCTACTTTTGACTCTTGAATAAAAATTTCTCCTTTTGAATTAATTGACAAGGTTAAGGGTTCCTGTTCTTCTGGCAATGAATCGGCTGAACTTTCTGGCAAATCAACTTGTACACCTACAGTTAACAATGGAGCTGTGACCATGAAAATAATCAATAACACTAACATTACATCCACAAATGGTGTAACATTAATTTCACTCATTGGTTCTTTAGATGAACGATTAAATTTAAATGCCATTACCTAATTAAATAATTGATAAAAATCTTTTTGAAAAACTCTCCAATTTTTGAGAATATTTTCTGCTATCATTATTAAACCTATTATAAGCAACTACTGCAGGAATTGCTGCTAATAAGCCAAGAGCTGTTGCAAATAGTGCTTCCGCAATACCAGGCGCAACTATCGCAAGACTAGTATTTCTGGAAATTGCTATAGATTGGAAGGAGTTCATTATTCCCCAAACAGTTCCAAATAATCCAATAAATGGTGCAGTAGATCCCACTGTTGCTAAAAATGTAAAACCTTTTTCAATTTTTGATATTTGTTTCTCAATCCCAACTTCTAATATACCACTCATTTTTTCACCTAAATTTGTTTTTGATTTTGATTTTAATAGGCCTTGCATTGACTCTTTGAATAATGATGTCATTGGATCATCTTCATTTGAGGGAAGGTTATTATAAAATGTTTCAGCAGATTTTGATCTCCAGAATTTTTCCTCAAATTCTTCTGATAAAATATTTATTTTTTTAAAAAATTTAATTTTTTCTATAATAATTGCCCAAGAATAAATTGAGCAAGCTATCAATAATACGATCACAGATTTTACAATAATATCTGCACGAATAAATAAATTAATTAATGAAAAATCTGCACTAGATGCTAAACCTACTGCCTGAGATGATATATCTGCTTCCATTTCATCTTCTCACACTCAAATGTGTCATCAATTTGTTCAAAAAAACTTGGCTATTCCTCATCTTTGAATGTTTCGTAATAATAACTGGCAATTAAAATTGCGTCTGCTTTATTTGAATCTTTTTTTTTTGCCAAATTTGATGAAAAATAAGGAAATATTTCAATTGCTTTAGTTCTACTAGCATCCTTTTCAGAATTAATTAAGTTAAAGTATTTTTTCCATTTAGCAGGTCTAATAAAATACATAGAAATCTGCATCGCGGAACATATCCCTTTTAATATACCAAAAGATTGGCCAAAATTAAACATACTAGTAACACCTTGACCGGGCATAGCCGATACATGCTCAATTATAACTCTAATATTTTTTTTATCTATTTCTTTTATTCTTTTTGATATTTCATTAAAAATTTGTGATCCATTAACCTGTTTTTTGTTTTTTTTCCCATCTATCATTGTTGGCATTTCAATTACATCTAAAATCTTACCATTTTCAAAAAAACAGATTGAACCAGAAATCCCAGGGTCTATTCCAATTATAAGCATCAACTTGTTTTAAATTCTACATTTGAGTAAATATTCTGAACATCATCATCATCCTCCAATGTCTCAAAAAATTCCATTAATTTTTCTTGTTGTTCACTAGAAATTTTAACATTAATTAGTGGTATCCACTCAATTTCAGTTGAAATAAAATTACTTATTGTATTTTCAAGATTTTTTTTTACATTATATATTTTACTAACTGGACATTGTATTTCATAAAAAATATCTTTTGTTATACACTCATCTGCACCAGCTTCTATAGCTAGCTCAAGTATTTTTTCTTCAGAAATCTCATCTCTGTTAATTTTAATGACTCCCATTTGACTAAAATTATGAGATGCAGATCCTTGGGTCCCTAGACTGCCACCAGCTTTTTGAAATATTGTTCTAATATTAGATGCAGTCCTATTTTTATTATCTGTTAAAGCTTCAACTATAACTGCAACTTTATCTGGACCAAATCCCTCATATCTCAGATTCTCAAAATTTGATCCAGTATTTACTGAAGATTTGTCTATTGCTCTTTCAATATTGTCTTTTGGCATATTTGCAGATCTTGCAGCTTGAATTGCTGACCTTAATCTTGGATTCATTGCAGGATCTTTATCTCCTAATTTAGCAGCAACAGTAATTTCCTTTGAAATTTTTGAAAATATTTTTGATCTTTGTTTATCGGCTTTTCCTTTTTTATGCTTTATCCCCGCCCAATGTGAATGTCCTGCCATAATCTATAATGTATTTTTAAGTTGACCACCGAAGATATAACTTTCTATATTTTTTGAAAGTCCAGTTTTTAAATCACAATCGACAATAACCCCACTTAAGGTGGCTTCCCCTACTGCAGGAAAATGTTTGATGGAATTTTCTTTGAGAAATCTATTTAATGAGTTTTCTTTATTCATTCCAATAACAGAATCGTAATCACCACACATGCCTGCATCTGTCTGATAAGCTGTACCTTTTTTTAAAATACGAGCATCATTGGTTGGAATGTGGGTATGCGTTCCAATAACTAATGTAGCTTTACCATCAAAAAAATGACCAATAGCATTTTTTTCACTTGTAATCTCTCCGTGAAAATCAACTACAAGTAAGTCATAATTATCTCTAAGTGTATAATCTTTCAAAAATTTTTTTGCAATTTCAAAAACATCATCACACTTTTTCATAAATACATTCCCCATAAGATTCAATACTCCTATATTCACATCATTTGATGTTTTATAAATTTCAAATCCTTTTCCAGGAGCTGGTTCAAATAAGTTATATGGTCTTAAAAGTCGACTTTCTTTATTTATATAACTCATAATTTCTTTTTGATCCCAAACATGATTTCCTGATGTAATTACATTTACACCACAATTAAAAAAATCTTTACAAATTCGTTCTGTAAGACCTACTCCAGGTTCAGCAGAATTTTCTCCATTGACAATCACAAAATCTATCTCTTTTTTGTCAATCTCTGACCTTAAATTATTCAAAATTTTAGAACATCCTGAAATTCCAACAACATCACCTAAAAATAAAATTTTCATTCAATAATCTTCTTCTCTGTAATGATACAATCAAGACTTTTATCATATTTTTCAACAGGAAGATTTTTTACTTTTTGAAAAGAAAAACCTAAACCTACTTTTAATAATCTATTTTTATTTTTTACTCTAGATAAATATCTGTCATAATAACCACCACCATAACCTAATCTGTTTAGCTGATCATCAAAGGCAACTAAAGGAATTAATAAAATGTTAGGATAAACTTTTTTATTAGAAATTGGCTCAGGTATTCCAAGTTTATTAATTTTAAGTGGCTCTTTTTTGGACCATTTAAAAAAATTCATTTCATTATTTTTCATAATTTTTGGAAGTGATATGGTAAAATCGTTATTTTCAAATACTTTTAGAATATTTAAAATATTTAATTCGTAGTTAAAAGGATAATACCCTCCAATAATTTTTGACTGTGATACTTTATTTTTTAAAAATTTGTAAATTTTGATTGGATTAGGAGATTGATTTTTTTTATATTTTTTTTTTCTTAATCTAAGTAATTTTTTTCTAATAGATGATTTGTTCACTTTAATCTAAGATAATTTTTCTGAATTAGTTTTATCTATAAAATTTGAAATTTCATCAGCTGTTTGATCTATTATTTTTTCATAATTTTTTTTGTTATTCTCGATTTCTTCTTTTAACTTATGATGTTTTTCATTTAAATTTTTTATTTCATCTTCTTTTTTATCTCTATAATCATAAACTAAGCTTTTTAATTCCCTGAATTTATTTGAAAGTTCTTTAAATTCATTTTTTTTTTGCTCAACCTTTTTTTTGGTTTCATAATATTCATCCATTACTTTAACTGCTGTGATTAAAAGCAATTTATTTTCACCTAAATTTCCAAGATTATTTTTTAATTCATTAAATTTTTTATTTAACTGTATCAATAGTTCTTCTAAGTGTTCCTCTTGTCCATCATCACAAGATAATAAAAATTCTTTTCCATTGAATTTAATACTTACGTTTGCCATTTATCTATTTCCTCTAACAGAGTATCTGTTTCTTGATTTAATTCATCAATTTTTTCAGAGAACTCTATTTTTTTTCTTTCTTCTATTTTCTCCGTGTTTTTGATCTCTTCAATTTTTATTGATAAAGAATCATAGTCTTCTTTTAAAAGACTAAATTTAACTTCAAGCTCTTTTTTTTCAATTTCTAATTGATTTTTTTTATTTTCTAGTTCCTCTATGTTATTCTCTATTTCTGGATTTTTTAAGTTTAAGTTTTTCAATCTGTCTAAAGCAAAACTTAATTTTTTTTCTTTTTCAGTGATGGAATTCATATATATATATTTATAATATTAAATAGATTCTTCTAAGTCTACACAGGATAATTTTGAACAAACAACATCATAACCTCGCAAATTGTATAAGATTTTTGGCAATTGATGCTGTTCAAAAAGCTAATTCTGGGCATCCTGGTATGCCTATGGGTATGGCCGATGTAGCAACAGTTTTATTCAATAATTTCCTTAAATTTAATCCCAAAAATCCGAGTTGGATAAACAGAGATAGATTTGTACTTTCAGCTGGTCATGGATCTATGCTACTTTACTCACTTCTATATTTGACAGGCTATAAAAGTATTTCTCTAGAAGATATTAAAAATTTTAGACAATTAAATTCCATTTGTGCAGGTCATCCTGAATATCATCCTAACTCAGGAATAGAAACTACAACAGGTCCATTAGGTCAGGGAATATCAAATGCAGTGGGCTTTGCGTTAGCAGAAGAAATTTTAAAAAAAAAATTAGGAAAAAAGGTTATTGATCATAAAACATATGTCTTAGCTGGAGATGGATGCTTAATGGAGGGAATTAGTCATGAAGCATTAAGTCTTGCTGGACACTTAAAATTAAAAAATCTTATTCTGTTATTCGATAATAATTCCATATCTATTGATGGTCCCACTAGCTTAGCTGTTTCTGATAACCATGAAAGAAGGTTTAAAAGTTATGGTTGGGAATTTATAAAAATAAATGGTCATAATTACAAAGAGATATTCAGGGCCCTAAAAAAAGCCCAAAAATCAAAAAAACCTACAGCCATCTCATGCAAAACAACGATTGGTTTTGGATCTCCAAACAAAGGAGGAAAAGCATCTTCGCATGGAAGTCCTTTAGGAGTGGATGAAATCAAATTAGTTAGGAAAAAACTTAAATGGAGTCATGAAGCTTTTAAGATCCCGAATGAATTATTAAATAAATGGAGAAAAATTGGAGAAAATGCGTCAATAAAAGCAGAAAAAAATGAAAAAAGATATAAGAAAATTTTTTTAAAATTTGAAAATCTTAACTCATACAAAAATTTAATTCAAAAATCAAAAAATGAGTATTTTAAAAACTTAAAACCAATCGCAACAAGAAAATCGTCTGAAATTTTTTTAAACATTATATCAAAAATGCCTAATCTAATTGGTGGTTCAGCTGATTTAGCTGGATCAAATAACACAAAAACTAAAGATCATAAAATAATATCTCCTGGTAAATTTTCTGGGAATTACATTCATTACGGAGTCAGAGAACATGCAATGTGTGGAATAATGAATGGAATTGCGTTGCATAGTAATTTAATTCCTTATGGTGGGACGTTTCTAATTTTTAGTGACTATTGTAAACCATCAATCAGATTGGCAGCAATGATGAAGCAAAGAGTTATATATGTATTTACACATGACTCGATTGGTTTAGGAGAAGATGGTCCAACTCATCAACCTATTGAACAATTAACGAGTTTAAGATCTATTCCAAATTTAAATGTTTTTAGACCTTCTGATACAATCGAAACTTTTGAATGTTGGCAATTAGCACTAGAAAATCAAAATACGCCAAGTGTAATAGCCTTAACTAGACAGGGGATTAATCCTATCAGACTAAAAAACTCATCTAAAAATGAGTCTTCTTTAGGTGCTTATGAAATTTTAAGAACTGGAAATAATATTAGTTTAACAATTTTAGCAACTGGATCGGAAACAAGTTTGGCTTGTGAAGTGGGTCATAAATTAGCCACAGATAGTATTTATTCCAAAATAATATCAATGCCTTGTCATGAATTATTTGATCAACAAAGTGAGGAATATAAGACTAAAATTTTGGGTGAGACAAGTCTCGTTGTATCTATAGAAGCATCTGAAACAAATTTTTGGAAAAAATATACTGGAAATGATGGATTAAACTTTGGAGTCAACAATTTTGGAAAGAGTGCTCCATATAAAGAAATATACAATCACTTTGGATTAAATTCAGAAAATATAACTAAAAGAATTAAAGAAAAACTATGAAGATAAAAGTTGGTATCAATGGAATGGGCAGAATAGGAAGAATGATTCTTCGGTCGATTATTGAAAATGATTATAAAAATATAGAAATTAAACATATTAATAATAGAACAAATCCTGAGGCTTGTTCATCTCTTTTAAAATATGACTCAATTCATGGAAGATTTGAGGGAGATATATCCTATGATGATAAACATCTAATTGTAAATAAAAACAAAATTACTTTTGGTCAAGAAACTGATTTGAAAAATATAAACTGGAAAAAATATGATGTAGATTATGTTTTTGAATGTACTGGTAAATTTAATTCTAAAGATAAATTACAGCCTCATTTAAAAAATGGGGCAAAAAAAGTAATTGTTTCAGCACCATGTAAAAATGCAGATAAAACAATTATTTTTGGAGTAAATGAGTCCGAGTTAAAAAATAATGATAAAATTATTTCAGCAGCATCATGTACTACTAATTGCTTAGCACCTGTGGCGTATGTACTGAACAAAAATTTTGAAATCGAAAAAGGTTTTATGACAACAATTCATGCTTTCACAAGTGATCAAAGAATTTTAGATAATTCTCACAAAGATCCAAGAAGAGCTCGATCTGCAAGCCAATCTATCGTGCCAACTTCAACTGGCGCTTCAAAAACGATTGGAGAAATTATTCCATCACTCAAAGGAAAATTAGATGGTATTGCGATGAGAGTGCCTACTCCAAACGTCTCCTTGGTTGAGCTTGTTTTTTGTACCAAAAAAGATTTAAGTATTGAGAAAATTAATTCCGCATTCCAGAAATTTAGTAAACAAAGTAAAGTACTTGAGATCACAAAAGAAAAACTTGTATCTATAGACTTTAATCACAATTCTTCCTCATCCATAGTAGACGCAAGTTTAACTAGCGTAGTAGGAAAAAATATGGGTAAAATTTCAGCTTGGTATGATAATGAATGGGGATTTTCAAATAGAATGTGTGACATAGCTGAATATCTTCACAAAATTTCTTAATGAATAGTATTAAAGATTACAAGAATCTTAATCAAAAAAAAGTTTTATTAAGATTAGATCTAAATGTACCTTTAAAACAAGGACTTATAACTGATGATACAAGAATTAGAAAAATTTTACCTATCATTGATTTTTTAATTAAAAAACAGACTAAAATTATTATAATATCTCATGTTGGACGACCAAATGGTAAAATAATCAATGATTTCTCCTTAAAACCAATTTGTGAAAATTTGGAAAAAAAATTAAATAAGAAAATTTATTTAATTAGTAATGATGTTTTTAAATTAAAAAAAGACGATTTATTTAAAGATCCAAATAATCAAATAATTTTTTTGGAAAATATAAGATTTTATGAGGAAGAGGAAAAAAATGACATAGCTTTTGCAAAACATTTAGCTGGCCTTGGTGATTTATATGTTAATGATGCATTTTCTTGCTCTCACAGATCTCATGCATCTATAAATAAAATCACTGAATTTTTACCTTCATTTGCAGGATTACAGTTAGAGACAGAAATAAATGCCTTAAAAAAAGTTACAACTGATATAAAAAAACCAATAACCTGTATTATTGGTGGATCAAAAATTTCAACAAAAATTGGTATAATAAAAAATTTATTACCCAAATTTGATAATATTATCATAGTTGGAGCTATGGCAAATAATATAATTAATTTTAAAGGGTATCAAATAGGTAAGTCAATCAAAGAGGAAAATTGCAGAGAAATTGTAAAGGAAATTTTCGAAACTTCAAAAAAATATTCTTGTAAATTGATTTTTCCTGAGGATGTTTTGGTTGGAAAAAATTTTAATGATAAATCTCAAACTAAAGAGTTATATGATATAAAAGATGATGATTTAATTTTAGATATAGGACCAAAAACAATTAATAAAATTAAGAACATTATAAAAATAAGCAAAACAATTCTGTGGAATGGTCCAGCAGGTTATTTTGAGAATTTAAATTTTGCAGGGGGTAGTTATGAAATTGCTAAGGCAATTATCAACAAAAATAAAAATAATTCTATTTATTCTGTTGTAGGAGGCGGAGATACAATTGCTGTTGTAAAACAAATAAGTGACATAAAAAATTTTGACTTTGTTTCAACTGCTGGTGGAGCATTTTTAGAATACCTTGAAGGAAAAGAGCTACCTGGTATAAAAGCTCTAAATTAATATGACAGAACTAAATAGTATAGCTCTTAAAATTCTTCAAAATGGAAAAGGAATTCTTGCAGCTGACGAGAGTACAGCAACTATGACCAAAAGACTTGAGGCTGTTAAGGTTTCATCAACTGCCGAGAATAGATTGTTATTTAGGGAAATACTCTTTAGCGCATCAGGTATGACAGAATTTATAGGAGGAGTGATTTTATATGATGAAACAATAAAACAAGAGTCCTCCAAAAAAAATAGGATACCTGAATTAATCTCAAATATGGGAAGTATAGCAGGCATAAAAGTTGACACAGGGGCAAAAAAACTTGCAGGCTCGGAAAATGAGAGAATTACTGAAGGCCTGGATGGATTGAGAGAAAGACTAAATGAATATTACAAACTTGGAGCAAAGTTTACAAAATGGAGAGGGGTTTACAATATATCTAAGTCTCACCCAAGTAAACTTTCAATTCACTCTAATGCTCATGCATTGGCAAGATATTCTTCATTAGTTCAAGAATGTAATATGGTTCCAATAGTAGAGCCAGAAGTTTTGATGGATGGAGATCATTCTGCAAAAGAATGTTATGAAAAAACATCAGAGGTAATAAAAAAATGTTTTGAAGAACTAATCATACATAAAGTTGATTTGAAAGGAATTATTTTAAAACCTAATATGATTTTAGCAGGAAATAAATCGAAAAATCAAATTTCAAGTGAGCAGGTTGCAAAATTAACTTTGGAATGTTTAAAGAATTCAGTTCCTTCAGAAGTACCTGGAATTGCTTTTTTATCTGGAGGTCAATCAGAAATAGAGGCAACAGAAAATTTAAATCTAATTAACAAATATAATGATACCTCCTTTATAATGAGTTATTCTTATGGAAGAGCTCTTCAACAAACTGCTTTAAAATTTTGGTCTAAAGATATTAATAATATTGAGGGCACTCAAAAAATATTTAATCACAGAGCAAAAATGAATACTCTCGCTGCAAAAGCAAAATGGTCTAAAGAACTTGAAAATTAATAAAAAAAGATTTGTATACCTTATCTCGCCAACCAAAATAAATAGATTTTTTTACACTGATTTAATCGCAGTACTTAAACAAAAAAAGGTTAGTTTTTTTCAACTTAGATTAAAAAAGGAAAGTTTTAGAAAAAAAATAAAAATAGGAAAAAAAATTAAAAAAATATGTAAAAAATTTAATGTTAAATTTTTGATTAATGATGATGTTTATCTTGCAAAAAAATTAAATTCAGATGGTTGTCATCTAGGTCAAGAAGATATGAGCATCTCAGATGCTAGAAAATTGATTGGTAATAAAATTATAGGGATTACCTGTCATAACTCTATTCGTTTAGCTAAAGTTGCTACAAAAAATAAAGCAGACTATATAGCTTTTGGGGCTTTCTATTCTACAAAAACTAAAAAAGTTAAATATAAAGCATCACTCAATACAATTAAAAAAGCAAAAAAGATAACAAAAATACCAATTGTAGCTATCGGTGGTATAAATTTAAAAAACTATAAAAATCTTTTGTTGAATAAAGCAAACTTTTTAGCTATTTCAAGCTACATTTGGAAGAATAAAAAACTTAATCCACAAAATGCAATTAAAAAATTAATATGAAAATTAATGCAGGTGAAATTAGAGTTGGTATGTTGCTGGAATACAAAGATGATTTATGGCAGGTTCTTAAAACTCAACATGTAAAACCAGGAAAAGGTGGCGCGTTTGCACAGGTTGAAATGAAAAGTATCAACAAAAACACAAAACTTAATGAAAGATTTAGATCTAGTGAAACCGTAGAAAAAGCCTCTTTAGAAGAAACTAGTTTTAATTATCTTTATGAAGATGATCAAAAGTATTTTTTTATAGAGCCAAAAACTTTTGAACAAATAGAGATAAAAAAAGATATAATTGGAGAAAAAGGAAAATTATTAACAGAAAATCTTGAGGTTATTGTAAGTTTTCACAATGAATTTCCCATATCTGTAAATTTGCCTAATCAAGTAAATTGTACAATCGAGTCAACTGATGTTTCATTAAAAGGTCAAACAGTATCTTCTTCTTATAAACCTGCAATATTAAACAACGGCTTAAGTATTCAGGTGCCTCCATTTATAGAAGCTGGGGATAAAATAGTTGTTGATACACGAAATCTAGAATACATAAAAAAAATATAATTTTGTGAACTCAATTTCAGCAAATCTCAATGTAATGGTAAAAGCGAGTGAAAAAGCCTCAAAAGTTCTTATAAGAGATTTTGGTGAGATTGAAAAATTACAAGTATCAAAAAAAGGACCATCAGATTTTGTAACCAATTCAGATCTTAAAGTAGAAAAAATAATAATTGATGAGTTAAAAAAAGCTAGACCAAACTATTCTATTATTAGTGAAGAGAATGGCATTGAAAATAATAAAGATAAAAATAACACTTGGATAATAGATCCTATAGATGGAACAATTAACTTTTTACATGGCATACCTCATTTTGCTATTTCTATAGCTTTAAAATCCCGAAATGAAATTATTTCGGGTTTAATTTTTGATCCAATAAAAAATGAAATGTTTTTTGCTGAAAAAGGAAATGGGGCATATTTTAACAATCATAGAATTAAAGTTTCAAAAAAAAATAAATTGAATAATTGTTTATTTGCAACAGGTGGAAAAATCAAACAAGATTTAGATTTGCTTTATAGAAAATCAGGATGTGCAGCTCTTGATATGGCATACGTTGCAGCTGGTAGATATGATGGTTATTTTCAAAATAATTTAAGTCTTTGGGATATTGCTGCTGGTATTATTTTGATAAAAGAGGCTGGTGGAGTTCTAAATGAAATTGATCTATCAGCTAATAAAAATATCAAAATTATTGCTTCTAGCTCTGATATTAATTCAAAATTAGTTGAAAAATTGACTAAGTTTTAATTGTTTTAGTAATTTCTTTTGTTATAAGTCTCGTCATGAAAAAAAATATTCATCCCAACTATCATACGATTAAAGTTGAAATGACAGATGGCACACAATTTGAAACTAAGTCAACTTGGGGAAAAGAAGGTGAAGTCTTAAAATTAGAAATTGATCCCAAATCACATTCAGCCTGGACTGGTGGAAAACAAAAATTGATGGATAAAGGTAGAATTAGTAAATTCAATAAAAAATTTCAAAATTTTAAATCTGAGATAAAAAAATAAATGTCAAATGCACCTTTAATGCCAATGGCAACAGCCGTTTGGCTTGTTGAAAATACTACACTAACATTTAAACAAATTGCAGATTTTTGTAAATTACACGAAGTTGAAATACAAGGTATTGCTGATGGAGAGGTTGCAAAAGGTATCAAAGCTTACAATCCAATAATTTCAGGACAATTATCAAGAGAGGAAATTGAACTTTCATCAAAAGATGAAAATAGACCTTTAATGATAAAAAGTGCTGATATTGAAATTTCAAACACCGAAAAAAAAATAAAACGATACATCCCGCTATCAAAAAGACAAGATAAACCAGACTCGGCTCTATGGTTAATTCGCCAACATAACATTTTAAAAGATTCTCAAATAGCTAAATTAGTAGGAATTACTAAAAACTCAGTAACAGCCATTAGAAACAAAAATTATTGGAATTACAACAGCTTAAATCCAAAAGATCCCGTTGCTTTAAATTTATTTACTCAAAAAGATTTGAGTGAAGCTATTGAAAAAGCAGAAAGAAGAGTGAAAAGAGAAAAAAAACAAAAAGAAAAGGCAAAAGTTGAACCTTAAAATTAATTTAATGAATAAAAAAAATAGACATAAAAATATAAAAGTGATATTTACTTCGCTTTTTGGAGGTATTTATTAAAATAGAAGTCAAAGATAATAATGTAGAGCAGGCTCTAAGAGTTTTAAAAAGAAAACTACAAAGAGACGGTTTTTTTAAAATTATTAAACTTAAGAACACATATGAGAAACCCTCAGAAAAGAAAAAGAGAATTCTACAGGATAACATAAAAAGGGTAAAAAAGTTTAACAAACTTAAAAATAGAATTTGATTTTACCGCGGGGTGGAGCAGTCTGGTAGCTCGTCAGGCTCATAACCTGAAGGTCGGCGGTTCAAATCCGTCCCCCGCAACCAAAAATTATTAAATGTTTTTTTTTACAAAAAATAAAATTGATAATACATTAATAATACTATTTTCATTATTTCCAGCTTCGATATTAGCAGGAAATTTTTTAATTAATATAAGTATAATAATCTTAGGTTCATTATTTTTATTCAAACTGATTAAAAATGAAATAAATTTCTCAGATTATAAAATTAATTTTTACCTGCTTATATTTTTCTTTTCATCGCTAATTATAAATTTAATATTTTCAAACGACTTCTACTTATCATATCAAAGAGTAATAAAATT
>CACAIR010000009.1 GCA_902532565.1 uncultured Pelagibacteraceae bacterium
TGTAATGAATACTGACAATATGTCTATCTCAGGAGAAACCATTGATTACGGACCTTGTGCATTTATGGATACCTATGATCCAAAAACTGTATTTAGTTCGATTGATCAAACAGGCAGATATGCTTATTGCAATCAACCTGTCATTACAAAATGGAATTTAGCCAGATTTGCTGAATGTTTAATTCCTTTAATTAATAAAGATCAAGAAAAAGCTATCAAAATTGCCACTGAATCAATTAATTCTTTTGAAAAAAAATATGAAGAAAAATGGATGAACATGATGAGAGATAAATTAGGATTATTTGGTTCAGATGATAAAGACAAATTTTTAATTTTAGATCTTTTAACTTGGATGCATGAGAAAAAAGCAGATTATACAAATACATTTTGTCATTTGATGAACATCAATCTAAAAAAAGTTGAATTATATAATGATAAAGATTTTATTAACTGGAAAAAAAGATGGGAAGATAGATTGTTGAAAAATAACAGCACTTCAGAGAAATCTATGGAATTAATGAGAACTAACAACCCATTATTTATTCCAAGAAACCATAAAGTTGAAGAGGCTTTAGAGGCTGCGGAGCAAAGTGATTTAAAACCATTCAATAAAATGTTAGAAGTTTTAGAAAAACCCTACGATAAACAAGAAAGAAAAGAAGATTATCAATACCCTTCTATATCAGATAAAAAATATCAAACTTTTTGTGGAACTTAATTATAAGACGTAGGGTTCTGTTCTAGCTTCTTTTCCTAAAACTCTTTCAACTGACATATTTGATATATCTATTGATTGATATGCCCCTGTAGTAATTAATTCTGTAAGTGCTCTTCCTATTCCTGGAGCTTGCATTAAGCCTCTACCTGTAAACCCGGTAGCTAAATAAACATTATCAAATTTAGGGTGTTTTCCAACTACAGCATTATTATCTAATCTATTGCAATCATAATAGCCAGCCCAACCTCCAGTTAATTTTAGTTCCTCCATTGCAGGTATCCTTTGTGCTAATGCTGGCCAAACAAGCTCTTCAAAATCATCCCACGCAGGCTCAAGATCTTTTGCATCAAACACTGATTTTGGAGATCCGGCCAAATATTCTTTTCCTTCTGGTCTCCAATAAACTCCTGTAGTGAGATCTCCTGTTAATGGCATTTCAGGAATGTGCTTTGGACATTTTACTCTAAATACGGTATGTTTTTGAGGTTCGACTGGAATATCTTCTAATAATTCTTTTGTCCAACATCCAGCAGCAGAAATAATTGTTTTAGCTTTTATTTCAGAAAGAGATTTTACTTCACCTTTGATAAATTCTGCACCAAGTTCAGTTGCTTTGCTTTTTAAAGCACTATGGAACATAAAAGGATCTATCCAACCTTCACTTTGATTATCAGTAAATGTTGCTGTTTCGATTCCATCATTGTTAATATATGGAAAATATTTTGTTAATTCTGAGCCTTTAATATTTTTTGTTCCTGCTTCACAAGCTTTGTGATTTTCTAAAGCTTTATATTGCTCCTCAGCATGATCGGGTCCAAACATTAACAAGTAACCATTAGTTACCATACTTGCGGTTGGATTAGGATTTTTTTCAGTTTTAAGTAATTCAGGAATTTGAAAAATAAAATCTCTTGCAAACTTACCCAATAAAATATTTTCGGTTTGAAAAAACTGTCTTCTAAAACCTCCTAGTGAGAGTGGAAAAGATGCATTTTTATAAGTTGGATCCCTTTCAATTACTTTTACTTTTCTACCTTCTTTAGATAAAAAATAAGCTGTTGCTGCGCCAATTATACCTCCACCAACTATTACAACATCATTCATTTAATTTAGCATTAATAGGTTAAAATTCAGAAATAGTGCATAGCAACACCAAAGTAAATAGGGAATCATTAAATAATAACTTACAAAATTGACACGTTTAAACCTTACAATAAGAACAATAATTAATAAAATTAAAATCATTAATACAACCAAAGCTAAAAAAATTTGATGTAAACCAAAAAAAACAATACTCCAAGTTGTATTAAAGATTATGTGAATAAAATAAATATAAACTGTATTTATATCTCTATTTTTTGTATTCCAAAAAAACCATATAGCTAATGTCATCATTAGATACAAAGTTGTCCATACAGGTGCAAATATCCAGTCTGGTGGATTGTAATTTGATTTAATAAGCTCTGAATACCAGGGTTCCTTAAGGTTGATTGATACTAAACCACCAACAAATGACGCAGAAAAAGTAATTACAAAAAAAAGTATAAATGATAAAAATTTATTTTTTAACATATAAGTAATATACATCTTTATATAATGAATAAAAAAACTATTTGGATAACTGGTGGAAGCACTGGAATAGGCAAAGCTTTAGCCATTAAATTTGCTAACGAGGGTTGGAATGTAGCAATTTCGGCAAGGCGTGAAAACCTACTCAAGGAAATCTCTGATAATAATCATAACATTCATGGATTTCCTTTAGATGTAACAGATAAGTCAAAGTGCAGAGAAGTTTTTGAACAAATTAAGAATAAATTTCAAGGTATTGATATTTGTTTTTTTTCAACAGGAACATGGGATCCAAAAAAAGAAAAAGATATTGATGTTGAGCAAATTGAAGATGTATTTAAAGTAAATTTTTTTGGAACATTAAATAGCATTAAAGCTGTAGAAGAATATTTTAAAAATAAAAAAGAAGGTATTATCACTATTGTTTCATCTATTGCTGGATATAGGGGGTTACCAAACTCTACTGGTTATGGACCTTCTAAATCTGCTTTAAATAATTTAGCGGAAAGTTTATATTTTGATTTTAAAAGATCAAATGTACGTGTCTGCTTAGTATCACCTGGATTTATAAAAACACCAATGACTGATAAAAATGATTTTAAAATGCCATTTTTAAAAACTACTGAATATGCAGCCGAAAAAATTTATGAAGGATTAATTAACAAGAATGTATTTGAAATTCATTTTCCAAAATCATTAACACTTATACTTAAGTTTCTCAGCTTCTTACCAAATAAAATATATTTTGGTTTAGTTGGTAAAATGACAAAATATCAAAAAAAAAATTAATCTTTAACAAACACCACAGTAAGTTCGGCGACTTTGATACCAAACTTTGTCATAGTTGCTCTGTTTATCGCGACACGATCATCTTGTTTGAATATCCAGTCGTCAAAGGTGATTTTCATTTCTTTTCCTTTTACAGGCACTAAAAGAACATATTCAAATTTGAATGCTGATCCGTATGAGTATCCTTTAGCTTTTCCCACAACATCTCCTGCTGTGCCTTCGTAATTATTCTTATCTAATTTCGTGATCTTCCATTCTCTGTCTTGAATTTCACCATCATCCCAATTAAATTTTTCTTTGAGAATTAATTGTTTGCCATCCCAGGTTCCATCTAGATCAGCAGAAAATTGTCTGGTAACTTTGCCAGATCTATTTTGTAAAACTCCCCAAGCTTTCACATTTCCTGATAAATACTCTTCAATTACTAATCTTGGTTTTTTATCTTTAAAATCTTCAGGTTTCATGGCGCTATTATTTGAACAACTTGTAATTAAGAATAACAAAATTATCAATAAAATTGACTTAGTTGATTTAAAATAAATCATTTATATCTCCTTAGTTTCTTATTTATTTTGCATTGAAAATTGAATTAAATCTATATTCTTTGACTTAAAGCCAGCCTCGCAATAAGACAAATAAAATTCCCACATTCTCTTGAATGTTAAGTCAAAACCTTGATTTTTAATTTGATCCCATTTTTTTAAAAACTCATTTCTCCACATTGCTAAAGTATTTGCATAATGATCTGCGTAAGAAACGTAAGAATTAATAGTTAATCCATTGTCAGAAACATAACGATTAATACTATTTTTATTTGGTAAAAAACCCCCTGGAAAAATGTATTTTTGAATGAAATCTTGCTTATTTTTATATCTGTCAAATAGTCTGTCATCTATTGTTATTGCTTGAATAGCAGCTTTTCCACCATTGGATAAATTATTTTTTATGGTTTTGAAATATCCTTCTAAATAATTTTGACCGACAGCTTCGATCATCTCTATTGAGGCTACTGAATTATATTTGCCTTTAAGATCCCTATAATCTTTTATTTCAATATTAACTTTTTCATTTAAACCACATTTAAAAATTCGCTCTTTTGTGTATTCAAATTGTTTTTTTGATATTGTTATACAATCAAGTTTAACATCATATTTTTTACCTAAATATTCCGCAAAACCACCCCATCCACATCCAATCTCTAAAACTTTGTCACCATTATTTGGCTTGATAAGATCTATTAATTTTTGATATTTGTTATTTTGAGCTTCAGAAAGATTTTTTGATTTATTGTCAAATATAGCACTAGAATAAGTTAATGTTTCATCTAACCAAAGTGAGAAAAAATCATTACCTAAATCATAATGTTTTGCAATATTTTCTTTGCTTCGATTTTTTGTATTTTTGATAATTTTGTTTTTTACGAAATTAATTATTGTAAAATCAAGAAGTCCTGAGAATTTATATATCACTTGAATATTTCTAGCAGTTAATTCAATTAGATTTGATAGATTATCAGTTTCAAATTCACCTCTCATATAACTTTCAGCAAATCCAATACTGCCACCTTTAATAAGATTATAACAAAAATTTGGTTTCTTGATTACAATGTTCGCTCTTAATTTTTCATCTGAATTTCCAAATTTTAAAATTTTTCCGTCAACAGTTGTTAATTCAAGATATCCATAATTAATATTTTTAAGAAACTTAAAAACTAACCTGTCTGCCGTTTTATCTAAAAACATTAATTCTCTACTGTTATATTATTTTTAATTTTTAATTTTTTTTTCACAAATTTAATTCCTTTAATCCACAATTTAAACGCTTCAAAATGTATCGCAGAAATTATTTTAAATGTCATTAAGGGATGTTTTAGGTAAGAATTCATTAAATTTTCACTTGTTAAATCAGATCTTTTACCATCTTGAGATGCAAAAAGAATTTTTCCTTCTTGATCGTACTGATCTATTTTAACTGACAAATTCTCTCCTGGGTTTAATATCCTAAAAAAATAATTACAATTCATTTCAATAAATGGCGAAACATGAAATTTTTTTGAACAATTATTTTGAATTAACTTATTTTCACTCTCTACTTTAAATACATAAGTATGTTGTTCACCAAACGTATTTTTAACCTCATACAAAATAGAAATTAAATTTTCATCTTTGTCATATATAAAAAAAATACTCAGGGGATTAAAAACATATCCTAATATTCTAGGATAACATAAAAGTTTAATTTTAATATTTTCAGCACTTATGTTGTTTTTTCTTAAATTCGACTTTACCCAATTTAGAAGAGATGAGCCGTCACGTTCACCGTGGTCTTTCTCATAGAAACTAATTAAATTAAATTTATTAAACGAAAAAAATTTTAAGTTTTTGTTAAGCTCTTCGAGCTCTGAAAGATCAATAAATAAAGAGAATACTTTATACTTAAAGAAATGCTCTTTTGGTTTAAATCTTTTATGGATTACACTTCCACTATATATACAAGAATTAGTCATCTAGGATTTGTAGCATTTCAATAGATGATTTTATTCCATCTTCATGAAATCCGTAACCAAAATAACTTCCACAAAAAAGTAAATCTTTTTTATTTTGTATTTTAACAAGCTCAGATTGAGCATCTAATGCTTTTTGATCATAATATGGGTGCGTAAACTTTACTTTTCTCAATATTTTATCTTCATCAATCTTAAAGTAAGGATTTAATGTTAAGAAAATATCTTTATCACACTTTAAATTTTGTAATAAATTTAACCAATAAGTAATTGAATTTTTCTCTAAATTTTTATCATCTATTGAAGAGTTCCAAGAAGACCAAGCTTTTTTATTTTTTGGCATGGCTCGAATATCTGTATGAACATAAGCTATATTTTCTTTATAATTAAAATTTGAAAGAACATTTTTCTCATCATCGGTAGGATTTTCAATTAATTTTAGAGCTTCATCTGCATGTGTTGCCAAAATAATTTTGTCATAATCAAAAAATTCACTTTCTCCACCGTAATATAAATCTATTCCTGATGTTTTTCTTTTAATTTTTGTTACTTTATAATTTTTAAAATATTCTCCACTTATTTGTGAAATTATTTTACTAACATAGGTTCTACTTCTATTGGTTACTGTGTACCACTGCGGTCTGTTTCTTAATTTGAATAAACCGTGATTTTTAAAAAATTTTAAAAAGAAATTTATTGGCATCTTGCTTGCTTTATATGGAGGCATAGACCAAATTGCAGATACCATTGGTATAATATGATAATCGATAAACGTTTTGGATAATTTATTAATTTTTAAGTATTCACCTAAAGTGATTTTTTTACTTAATATACTGACTTTATCACTTTTTTTATAAAATTTTATTATATCAAAAAACATTTTTAAAAACTGAATATTAAATAAGTTTGATTTATTTGAGAAAATTCCACTTAATCCTTTGCCACAATATTCAAAATTTGTATTATCTACTGAAACAGAAAAAGACATGTTGCTTTTTTCAATTTGAATATCATTTTCCTTAAAAAAATTAACTAAATTTGGATAAGTTTGAAAATTAAAAACTATAAATCCAATATCAACAGAAACTTTTTTTTCATCAAAAAACAAATCTATAGTATGAGAATGTCCACCAAAATGATCTTCTCTTTCAAAAAGATCTACATGATGTTTCTTAGATAAATAATAAGCAGCACTTAGTCCAGAAATACCTGACCCAACAACAGCAATTTTCATTAACGATTATGCTGCATCTTCTTTAAACTCATCCATGCTTGGACATGTGCAAAAAATGTTTTTATCTCCATATACGTTGTCTACTCTCGCTACTGGAGGCCAAAACTTATTTACTTTTAAAAATTTAGCTGGATAAGCTGCCTCTTCTCTAGTGTATTTATGTGTCCAGTTATCAGATGCTAGTTCACTATCAGTGTGAGGAGCATTCTTAATTGGATTGTCAATTTTATCAAACTTACCTGATTTAACTTGGTCTATTTCTTGTTTTATCTTTATTAAAGTGTCACAGAATCTATCGAGCTCCGACAAGCCTTCACTTTCAGTTGGCTCTATCATCATAGTTCCAGCTACAGGCCAAGACATAGTTGGTGCATGAAAACCAAAATCTATTAATCTTTTAGCTATATCTTCCTCTGTTATGCCTGTTTCAGATTTTATCGTTCTAATATCTATAATACACTCGTGTGCAACATTCCCATTAGATCCTTTATATAAAATCGGAAAGTGATCTTTTAATCTATGAGCAATATAATTTGCGTTTAATATCGCAACTTGAGAAGCAAGCTTTAATCCTGCAGACCCCATCATTTTAATGTACATCCAAGAAATTGACAAAATACTTGAACTACCCCAAGGAGCTGCCGACACTGCACCAATTCCAGTTGTTGGTCCACAATCTTTTATTACTGGATGGTTAGGTAGATAAACTTGTAAATGTTTTTTACAGGCAATGGGTCCCATTCCAGGTCCTCCTCCACCATGAGGAATGCAAAATGTTTTATGCAAATTAATATGACAAACATCAGGTCCAAAATTTCCAGGCTTTGCAATTCCAACTAAAGCGTTTAAATTTGCTCCATCCATGTATACCTGACCACCATGTTTATGAACTAATTCACAAATATCAGTTATTTTTTCCTCAAATACTCCATGGGTAGATGGATAAGTTACCATTAATGCTCCAAGGTTTTCAGAATGTTGCTCTGCTTTTTTCTTTAAATCTTCAAAATCAACATTTCCCTCTTTATCACAATTAACAACAACCACTTTCATTCCCACCATTTGTGCACTTGCTGGATTAGTACCATGTGCTGAACTTGGAATTAAACATATATTACGATTAGGCTCACCTCTATCTAAATGGTATTTTCTGATAACCATTAAGCCTGCATACTCACCTTGAGCACCTGCATTAGGTTGCAAAGAAACACCTGAAAAACCAGTTATAGATCGCAACCAATTTTTTAAATCAGTAAATAAATCTCTAAAACCTTCCATTTGTTCTATTGGAACAAACGGATGAGGTTCTGCAAATTCTTTCCATGATATTGGGATCATTTCGGCAGCAGCGTTTAACTTCATTGTGCATGAGCCAAGTGCAATCATAGTTCTATTCAATGCAATATCTTTATCTTCTAATCTTTTTAAATATCTAAGCATTTCAGTTTCTGAATGGTATAAGTTGAAAACTGGATGTTCTAAATATTTTGAAGTTCTTAATAAGTTTTTTGGTAAATTAGGTAAACTTACTGAAGGGTCTTCTTTTTTAATTGATTCTGCTGCATTAAAAATTTTTAATAATTGATTTACTCTATAAACATTTTTTCTTTCATCAAAAGAAACAGCTAACATTTCAGAATTTACTTTTCGTATATTAACTCTTTGATTCAGAGCATTCTTATAAATTTGATCAGTTTTTTCTTTTGTAATAATTGTAACCGTATCAAAAAAATTATTAGAATAAAGTTCATATCCAGACTGTTTAATTTTATCAGCAAAACTTTTTGCTAATTGAGACACTCTTTCAGAAATATTTTTAATTCCATCTGGACCATGATAAATGGCATATGCTGCTGACACAATTGCTAACAAGGCTTGTGCAGTACAAATGTTACTAGTCGCTTTATCTCTTCTAATATGTTGCTCTCTAGTTTGTAAAGATAATCTATATGCCTTATTACTATGTCTATCGACTGATACACCGACAATCCTTCCTGGCATTGATCTCTTATACTCATCTTTGGTTGCAAAAAAAGCTGCATGCGGACCTCCATATCCCATTGGAATACCAAATCTTTGGGAACTTCCAACTGCAATGTCGGCACCAAGTTCTCTAGGTGTTTTTAATTTTGCTAGAGCTAACAGATCACAAGCTAATATAGCCTTCCCATTTTTTTTGTGAATTTTGCTAATTGCTTCGCTTGGGTCTTTAATATCTCCTAAAGTTCCAGGATATTGTAAAATACCACAAACTAAATCTTCTTTTAGCTGGTCTAAAACTTCATCTTCTTTACCGACTAAAACCTTTAAACCCATTGGCTCAGCTCTTGTTTGAATTACATCTATTGTTTGAGGATGACAATCCTCAGAGACAAAAACTAAATTACTATCTTTTTTATTTAATCTGTGACTTAGACCCATAGCCTCTGCTGCTGCTGTACCTTCATCTAATAAAGAGGCATTGGCAATATCCATTCCTGTAAAGTCAACAATCATTTGTTGAAAGTTCAATAACATTTCAAGTCTTCCTTGAGCTACCTCAGGCTGATAAGGCGTATATGAAGTATACCAACCTGGATTTTCTAGTATATTTCTCAAAATTACATAAGGTGTGTAAGTTCCGTAATAACCCATACCAATAAAATTTGAGTAAACTTGATTTTTTTTAGAAATTGCTCTTAATTTTCTTAATGCCTCATACTCTGAATTTGAGTCACCAATATTAAGTTCACCTTTAAACTTTATTTTTTTCTGGGACAGTATTGTCAATTAAATCATCTAGTGATTTATAATTTAATTTTTTTAACATTTTTGATTGGTCTTCTTTAGAAGGTCCAATGTGTCTTTTTAAAAAATCTTTTTCTGAATTTGGTAACATTATACTGAAGTCTCCTTTGCAAATTTATCGTAATCATCTTTATTCATTAAGGTATCCATTTCTGATGGATCTTTTATTTTAAGTTTAAAAAACCACGCTGAATTTTCTGGATCTTGATTAATCTTTGACGGATCATCTACGATAGCTTGATTTGTATCAACTACTTCACCACTCACAGGAGTATATACATCGCTAGCAGCTTTAGTTGACTCCACAACACCAGCTGTGCCATCTTTCTCTACATTAGAGCCTTTCTCTGGAAGTTCTGCAAAAACTATATCACCTAACATCTCTGTGGCATGTTTTGTAATACCAATTGTTGCTAAATCTCCATCTAATTTAATCCACTCGTGCTCTTTTGAATATTTTACTTCACTCATTAGTTTACTCCTTTGACATAACTTTTTTTATAAAATGGCAAACTGCAAATATTTGCAGGATGTTTTTTTCCTCTTACTTCTAAAAATACTTTAGTATTTTTTTTTGAAAATTCATTTTCTACATAACCCATTGCTACAGGCCCATTAACACTTGGTCCAAATGTACCACTAGTGATTTCTCCAATATGAACATCTGATTGATTAAATATTTTTGTTTTTTCTCTAGCAATAATTTTTCCCTCAGGTTTAATTCCAACTCTAATTTTACTAACACCATCATTTAATTGTTTAATAATTATGTCTGAGCCTATAAAATCTCCTTTAGATATTCTTTCTTTTGAAATAGCCCACTTTAAATTTGCTTCCACTGGAGTTTTATCTTTGTCAAGATCATGACCATATAAACATAAACCAGCTTCCAATCTTAGAGTATCTCTTGCCCCTAGGCCTATTAATTTAGATCCTTTGTTGATTAATTCTCTAGTTAATTTATCTACAAAATCATTTTCGATTGATATCTCAAAACCGTCTTCACCTGTATAACCAGAACGCGTAATATAAACTTTTTGATTTTCAAATGTAAACCAGTTTCCAGACATAAAATTAAGAGCTTTTACACCATTAATGACAGCGTTGAGGATTTCTGATGATTTAGGACCTTGAATGGCAATTAAAGATCTATTTTCATCCAAAACCATTTTGTGCTTGTCTTTAAGGAGTTCTTTTAAAATTTTGAAGTCATTATCTTTACATGCTGCATTAAGAATTATCAAAAAACCCTCATTTGTTTTTGTGATAATTAAATCATCATGTATCCCGGCATCTTTGTCCATTAAGAAACTGTATTTTGAATGATTTAATTTTAAATTTTTTAGATCTAAAGGAAAAATTTTTTCTAAATCTTTAATTAAATCTTCACCACCATAAATAAATAGTTGACCCATATGGGAAACATCAAAAATACCTGAGTGATTTCTTGTGAATTTGTGCTCTTCTAGAATGCCTTCCGAATATTGTATTGGCATTTGATAGCCTGCGAATTCAACAAATTTTGCATTGCAATCTTGATGTAACTGGTACAGCGATGTTTTTTTTATTTCCATATTAACTCTTTGTACCCATCTGTATATTTGCCTGAGAGTTTTGCTCCTTCGGCGAGAACTTAATCTCTTTCCAGAGTTAATATGTTACGGTCCTTTTGCCTGAGAGATTCCTGGGTAGTTGCTCCTTCGGCGCTACAAAAATGTAGTCTCTCCCGTAAGAATTAGTCTAACATAAAATTAGATTAACTTAAATATTAAAGTGGCTGTTTTTTTTTAGTAAATTTATCTAAAAATTGCATCACTACAGCCGAAATTACTATTAAACCTCCAATTAAAACAGATAAAGGAATATATTCATTAGCAAATATCCATGCCCACAAAGGTCCTAGAACAGCTTCAGTTAACATTATTATTCCTACAAAAGCTGAAGGGGTTGATCTAGCTCCAATAGTTATAAAAATAAATCCAAAACCAAGTTGAAAAAAACCAGCTAAGAATCCCAAAAAAATGTCTTTTGAAGAAATGAAGATTGTAGGTGACATTAAAAAACCTATTATCATTGCAAAAATACCCGCAACAAGCTGGAGTGGAATCATATCTACTTCAGGAAATTTTCTTACAATTAAAATCAAAACTGCAAATGAAATGGGCATTAAAAATGCAACAAGATTTCCAGTCATCTGTCCTAGTGATATAGTACTTCCAAGCATCAAAAAAATACCAGATACTGCAACCAAAATACAAAAAATGGTTAACTTAGAAACTTTTTCTTTTAAAAAAATATAGCCAAATATGGCAAGAAATAATGTTTGAGTTTGAATTATAAAGTTTGTATTTGCTACTGTAGTTTCATACATGGCAAATACATAGCTAACAAAACCAATTGATAATATTATTCCACCAATAACTCCTGGCAAGCCTGAACCACGAAGAACACTGAAAACTTTTTTTTTATATGTTAATAAAAGAAAAAAAATTACAACCAATAAAAAAAAAACAGATCTCCAGAACAAAATTTGCCATAGTGTCGATCCCTCGAAAGATTTTACAATTAAGCCTCCAAAACTTAAACTCACAGCTCCTAAAAATACTAAAAGTGGCCCAGGCAAATTATTGATAAAATTCATTATATTTGTGAAATTAAATTTTGAGTTTCTAATTCATATAGTCTAAATAAGTTTTCTGCGCTAGCTAAATTCACTTCTTCAAATTTTATTTTAGAACCTGGAGTTAACTGTACTAATTTGTCATAATCTGCACTTATAACTACTCCTATTTTAGGATAACCACCAATAGTTCCATGATCAGAAAGCATTATTATTGGATTTCCATCTGCTGGAACTTGTATTACGCCTTTTATTAAACCCTCTGACTTTATATTAGTATTAATAATATTTTCTATTTTTGATCCTTCTAATCTCATGCCCATTCGATCAGATAATTTAGAAACAATAAATTCCTTCTCAAGGAATATTTTCTTTCCATTCTCTGAGAAATAATCAAAATTAGTTCCTTTTATTACTCTGATTTTTTCAATTCTAGTATCTGTATAATTCAATTTTTTATTACTTAAATTTTTATTAATTTTTAAAATATCAATTTCTTGTTTTTTTTCTAATTTCTTACCTTCATTAGCACCTATATTCGCTTTAGTGTTTATAGAACAACTCGACCATTGATATTTTAATTTTAATTGAGCACTAATTGCTAAGTAGCCATAAACAGATTTGTTGGTAGAAATAATATCTAATTCGTCACCATTTTCTATTGTAATTGATTGATAGCATTTACCATTAATCTCATTTGAATTTCTTTTGATTTTAAAATTTACATCTCCTGTAACAGCAATATTTATTTTTTTTCCAAAATATTTTAATAAAGGGCCTTGATATGCAAATTCAATAACTGGAGCTTCAGATTTATTTCCTACTAAATTATTAGCCAGTAAATAATTTCTATTATCCATTGCTCCGCTAAATGGAATGCCTATATGATAAAGATTTTTTCGACCTTGATCTTGAAAAGTTGTGTTTATTCCACCTCTAATAATTTGAAAATAATTCTTATTCATTATAATTTTGAAATTGATCTTTAGTTATATTTTTAAAAACAACAGTATCGCCTGGATTAATCAAATTTGGATTTGATTCTTTATATTTGTTAAAAATTTTTAATGGTGTATTACCAATAATATTCCACCCGCCTGGACTTTCAAAAGTATAAATGTTTGCAAATTGCTCAGTTATACCAATAGATCCCTTAGGAACTTTGATCCTAGGCGTCTCAAGTCGTTTAACTCTCATATTTATATCTAAGTCACCTAAGAATGGCATACCAGCTATAAAGCCTGTCATATAACAAAAAAAAATTTTTCTAAAAAAATTTTCATATATTTTTTCTCTATCAATTTTAAGTTTTTCTTCTAACCTTTTTATATCCAATGCAAAACTCTCATCACAACAAACTGGAATTTCTTTTTCTTCACTTTTTAAATTCTCATATGAATTAATATCAAGATTCTCAATTAAAACTTTTAAATCTTTGTAATTAGTTTTTTTAAGGTCAAAAGATATTATCAATTTATTATATGAAGGAGTTAAATTATTAACTCCTGGAATATTTTCTTCTTTGATACTTTTGAAATAATTAATTACATGAATGTTATTTTCTTTATTTACTTCTGTTCCAAAATCGCAATACAAAGCTGCGTCACCAAGATTTGATATATTTTTTATCATGCCATGTTATACTTAACTATTATAATTATGGAAATTAATATAAATTGCGATTTAGGTGAAAAATCAAAACATCACTCTAATAAACATGATCCTGATTTACTAAAAATTGTAAATTCAGCTAATGTTGCCTGTGGATATCATGCTGGTGATGAAGAAACTATGAGTCAGGTCATAGAGATTTCAAAAAAAAATGACGTAAGTATTGGTGCTCATCCATCATTCAATGACCCAGAAAACTTTGGAAGAGAAAGGATGTACTTGTCGTCTTCAGAAATAGAAAAATTAATAATTAATCAATTTGAAATATTGCAAAAAATTGCTTCAAAATATGATGAAAAAGTTTCACATATTAAGCCTCATGGGGCACTAAATAATATGGCATGTGAAGATATTGAATTAGCTACAATTTTAGCAAAAACAATAAAAGGAATTAGTAAAGACTTAATCTATTTAGTTCCCACAGGATCTAAAATGCAAGAGGCCGCAAAAAAATTAGATATGAGGATTGCTTGTGAAATATTCGCTGATAGAAATTATGAGGATGATGGAAATTTAGTATCTAGAAAAAAACCTCATGCATTAATTACAGACCCAGAAATCGCTAAAAAACATGTTTTAACTATGGTAAAGAATCAGTCGCTTAATTGTCACAGTGGAAAGCAAATAGCTTGTGAAATTGACTCTGTATGCATACATGGGGATAATATTAGTTCATTAAGTACAGCAAAGTCAATTAAAGATAACTTGCTCAATAATGGGCTTAAACTAACCAAGTTAAATAAAATGGAAAAATTTTTAAAATGATAAAAACTTCAATAATTTCTCTCTTCTTTATAATATTTTTAATAACAAACTCTTTATCCGCTGGATCAAGTTCATCAGAGTCAAGTGATAGTGGATCTTCTAAAACTAGAACTCAATATGATATGGCTCTCTCTCATATAAAAGCTGCAAAAAAATTTGAGGCAAAAGATAAATTAGAAAAAGCAGAAAAAAGATATAAGAAAGCTCAAAAACTTTTAATTCAATCTAACAAAAAATTCCCTAATAAAGCAGATACTTTAAATAATTTAGGTTTCACAACTAGGAAACTTGGTGATTTTGAAAATGGTGAAAAATATTATCTTCAGGGTTTAGCAATCGAACCTAATCATGTAGGTATTAATGAATATTTAGGTGAACTTTATGTTGCCACTAATAGACATAATCTAGCTGTTGAAAGATTAGAGATATTAGAAAGTTGTAATTGCCAGGAGTATAACCAACTTAAAGCAGTTATAGCTGGAGAAAAAGTTTCAAAATATTAATTGTTTTAAGGAGTTTACACTCAAATTACTCATATAAGATTGAATAAATTGAATTTAGTCAATTTATTTATTATAAGTTATCATCTTGATTGAAGAACTTGTAATTTTAACGAAAATCATCTTTATTACATTAATTCTTACAGCTGATAATGCTGTGATAGTTGGTTCAATAGCTGCAAATTTCGTACCAAAAAACAGAAAACAAATAATTCTATGGGGTGTAATAGGAGCATTTGTTTTCAAAATTTTTTTTGCAATATTTGCCACATACTTATTTGAATTTTATTTTGTCAAAATTTTAGGTGGTATTTTATTAATTTGGATAGTTAATGATCTGAGAAAAGATTTAGTAGATATAAAAAAAGTAAGATCTCAAACAAAAAAAACTAAAGAGCCTTCATATATTAATAGCATTGGTAAAGTTTTATTTGCAGATATCATGATTAGTTTTGATAACGTTATTGGTGTAGTGGCAGCTGCGAAAGGATACTTTGGATTTATGATTTTTGGTTTAATGTTATCAGTTGTATTGACAGGAGCTTTAGCAACATATTTGGCGCATTACATACAAAAACATTTATGGATAGTCTACGTTGGTTTAGGGTTTATTTTATTGGTAGCATTACAACTAATTATTGGAGGACTAAATGATTATGGAGTACTGTCTATTAATGAAACATTTAAACAATACTTTTAATCATAAAATAATTGCCACTTAAACATTTATTAATCCTTATTTTCATAATGATTGCTCATGGAAGCGCATTTCCAGTGGCAAAACTAGCTTTAAATAATTCTGTGCCTCCAATCTTAATGGCTTCACTAAGGATGTTTTTAGTTTTTATTATATTGATTCCTTTTTGGAGATTTCAAATACCTAGTAAAAAATTTTTTAAACCTCTTTTTATTTTTTCAATTTCAATGGGGGTATTGGTATATGTATTTATGAATTTATCTTTATATCACTCCTCAATAATTTCTCCTATAATTCTAGGGTCCCAACTCGCAATACCTTTTGGCATACTGGCAAGTGCTTTTATCCTTAAAGAAAATATAAGCAAAAATAAATGGTTTTTAATTTTAACTTCATTTCTTGGAATACTGATTATTTTCTTTGATCCAAAACTTAATGAAAATTATTTAGGATTATTTTTTGCAAGTTTAATGGCACTATTTTTTGGTTTAGCTCAAGTTTATTCGAGACAACTTAAAGAATTACCAACAAGTATGATCAATGCTAGTACGGGTATTTTTGGTTTTTCTATTCTTATTATTTTTTCTACTTTACTTGAAGGAAACATTTACGAAAATATTATTCAAATAAATATCAATTCTTGGATATTAATTTTTTATCAAGCAATAATTGTATCTTTGTGTGCACATTTATTAATGTTTTATCTCTATAAGTTTTATACAGTGGGTCAAATATTTCCTTTTTATTCTTTATTTCCTATTTTTGGAATAATCCTCTCTTTCATAATTTTTGGTGAAGTTCCTACATTGATGTTCATAATGGGGGGTATAATTGTTATATCATCTGTTTTTTTGATGCATAAAATAAAATAATTTGCTTATTGAAAAATTATTTAAATAGGCTTTAATTTAACTTTTATAAATTGTTAACAATAAAGAGGAAGATAATGAAAAAACTATTTATCGCTGCATTTATGTTTGTTTCAATTTTTGGGACAAATGTAATGGCAGATATTAAAATGGGTATCATATTAGGTTTTACTGGTCCCATTGAGTCACTTACTCCAGCTATGGCAGCCTCAGCAGAACTTGCTTTTAAAGAAGCTTCTGACTCAGGTTCTTTGTTAGGTGGAAAGAAAATTGAGGCAATAAGAGCAGATTCAACTTGTGTTGATTCAGCAGCAGCAACTGCAGCAGCTGAAGGAATAATTTCACAAGGTGTTGCAGCTATTATGGGAGCAGACTGTTCAGGTGTAACTGGTGCTATCGCATCAAATGTTGCTGTACCAAATGGTGTAGTAATGATATCACCGTCAGCAACTTCTCCAGGATTAACTACTTTGGACGACAATGGATATTTCTTTAGAACTGCTCCATCTGATGCAAGAGGTGGACAAATTTTAGCTGATATTACTAAAGATAGAAAAGTTAAAAGCGTAGCAATAACTTATACAAATAACGACTATGGTAAAGGTTTGGCTGATGTTTATGAAGCAGCAGTAAAAGCTCATGGTATTAAAGTTACAACAGTAACAGCTCATGAAGATGGTAAAGCAGATTATTCATCAGAGGTAGCAACTTTAGCTTCTGCTGGTGGTGATGCTGTAGCTGTAATTGGCTATTTAGACCAAGGTGGTAAAGGAATAATCCAGGCATCTTTAGACTCTGGTGCATTTGACAGATTTATTTTATCTGATGGTATGATTGGTCAATCTTTAGTTGATGCTTTCGGAAAAGATTTAAGTAAATCTTTTGGTTCAATGCCAGGATCGACTGGAAAAGGTTCAGGAGTATTTGCTAAAGTTGCAAGTGCAGCTGGAATTGATAGCTCTGGTCCATACACTGGTGAATCTTATGATGCAGCTGCTTTGATTATTTTAGCGATGCAAGCTGGTGGTTCAACTGATAGAGCTTCTATTGCAAAAAACGTAATGGATGTTGCTAACGGCCCTGGAACAAAAATCTACCCAGGACAACTAAAAAAAGGTTTAGATTTACTAGCGAAAGGTAAGAAAGTTGACTATGAAGGTGCAACTGGAGTTACTTTTACTAGCGTCGGTGAAGCCGAAGGTTCTTTCTTAGAACAAGAAATTAAAGGCGGAAAATTTAAAACTAAAAAACAAAGATAATATTTAATATTTCAAGACCCTAGCGAAGTAATTCGCTAGGGTTTTTTTTAAATTATATATTTATCTGCTATATACATAAACCATGCAATTGCAGCACCTAATATTATATATTTCATAAAATTATTTTATTTCTATTTTTTCTGGAAGTATACCCTTTGGCCTATATCTCATTATAAGCAATAAGCCTAACCCCATCATTAAAAATCTAAAATAAGGCACACTTTCAATTAGATGAACTTTTAAAAAGTGTGTATCATCTAATCCTGCAGTTGTTAAATTTACCAAATACAACCCTATCGGAGCAGCTTCAATCCATAAAAACCATACTACGAAACCTCCAAGAATTGCACCAAAGTTATTTCCACTTCCGCCAACAATAACCATGACCCAAATTAAAAAAGTATATCTCATTGGTCTATAGCTACCTGGAGTAAACAGTCCATCCTGAGTTACTAGCATTGCTCCTGCAATTCCAACTATCGCTGAACCTAACACAAATATTAATAGATGTTGTTTAACTACATTTTTACCCATTGCATTTGCTGCCTCTTCATTGTCTCTTATAGCTCTCATCATTCTTCCCCAAGGAGAGTAAAGAGCTTTTTGGGTTAGAATTAATAGAATAATCACAACTACCAAAAATAACCCTGAGTAACAAAGCTTTACAAAAACTGATGATCCTTCGATTACAAATTGGTTTAGAGCAGATTGTCTTTCAGTAAGATCTGAGATTAAATTTAATTTACCTGAGTTAAATTTTTCAACCAAATTGATAAACCAATCAGTTTGTTGTAAATTAACTTCATAAGGAGCTGGTCGTTTTAGTCCAATAACATTCTTCACACCCCTAGTTAACCAATCCTCATGTTTAATAATTGCTATTACAATCTCAGAAATTAATAAGGTAGCTATCGCTAAATAATCAGCTCTTAATCCTAAAGCTACTTTGCCAATCACAAATGCTAAGCCTCCAGCAAATAAAGCCCCCACAACCCAAGAAAAAACAATAGGCAAACCAAAACCACCTAGAAATCCTGTTTTTGCAGGATTAATCTCTTCAATTGCTTCAATACCAGGTTCAGATACAAATCGTATGATTATAATCCCAGAGATAATAATAGTAGCAATAATATATGTCCTTATTTTAGATTTATGATATTTCTTTAAAACATATCTTACAGATAATACCATTCCTATTATCAAAAATAAGCTAAACAAAATATTGTAACCGCCTGCACTCCAAGCTTCTTGCACTGGATCTACTGAAATTATAACGGCTGCTAAACCACCTAAAGCTGTATAGCCCATTATACCAAAGTTAATTAGGCCAGCATAACCCCATTGAATATTTGCACCCATTGTCATAACTGCTGAAATTAGGCAAAGATTGAATATTGATAAAGCAATATTCCAAGATTGAAATATTCCTACAAGAATAATCAATCCCATCATAATACTATAAGCAGCAATTACGTTTAAATTTTTTCTCAAAGTACCTTCCCTTTAAATATTCCAGATGGCCGATATAATAATACAATTACCAATATAGAGAAGGATACAGCAAATTTATAATCAGTTGAAAGCAACTGAATTAAACCATCGGGCTCCATACTTTCTGGCAAAACATACATAAAAAATTTCTTATAAGCATAAGTTAAAAGTATTTCCGAAAAAGCAATTACATATCCACCTAAAAATGCTCCGAAAGGATTTCCTATCCCTCCAACGATTGCGGCGGCAAATATTGGAAGCATATTGTTAAAGTAGGTAAAAGGTTTAAAGCTTTTATCTAAACCATAAAGTGCTCCTCCAATTGTAGCTAAAATTCCCGCTATGATCCAAGTTATCATCACTATTCTTTTAGGATCTATTCCTGAGAGTAATGCCAAATCCTCATTATCAGAATATGCCCTCATACTTTTTCCAGTTTTAGTTTTATTCAAAAACCAGAAAAGAGTAGATACAAGAATTATAGTTACTAAAATAGTGATAACTTGAGTTGATTTAATTGCTAACCCTTCGTTTAAACCTGTCATTTCTTTAAATTCACCTGCTTTAATTATAAACTTTTCACCATCAGAAAATCTTCTATCTGAAGGGCCTATAATTATTCTAACTACAGCTTGCGTTACAAACATCACACCAATACTGACCATTGCTAGTTGAACTGGAGGGCTTTTATTAAATCTATAATATTTAAAAACAAACTTATCAATTAAAAGCATATAACCTATCATAAAAATTACTGCAAAAGGGATTGCTAATAGTGCGGTGGGTAATACTCCAAGACCAATACCGACTGATTGAAAATACCATGTAAATAAAATTGTAAACATAGTTCCAAAAGACATCATGTCCCCAGTTGCAAAGTTAGCAAATCTTAAAATTCCATAAATCAAAGTAACGAAAATTGCTCCCAATGCTAATTGAGATCCATAAGCAAGGGCTGGAACAAAAATGTAATTCAATAAAAGAATACTTGCGTTTAAAAAATCCATATCATCCACCTAAAAATGAGCTTCTTACTCTCGGATCATTTAAAAGTTCTTTGCCAGTACCTGAATAACGATTTTCACCTGTAACTAAAACATAGCCTCTATCAGAAATATTTAATGCTTGTTTTGCATTTTGTTCAACCATTAAGATTGCAACATTGGTTCTTTTAACTTTTACTATATGATCAAATAATTCATCCATTACTATTGGCGAAACACCTGCTGTTGGTTCATCCAACATTAAAACTGATGGTTTAATCATTAATGCCCTACCAAGAGCAACTTGCTGTCTTTGTCCCCCTGACAGCTCTCCAACTAATTGACTTCTCTTCTCTTTAAGAACTGGAAATAAATGATAAATTTCATCTAAAACTGAGTTGTAGTCACTATTTATTAAGAAAGCGCCCATTTCCAAATTTTCTTCAACAGTCATGCCTGCAAAAACATTTTTTGTTTGAGGTACAAAAGAAATTCCTTCCTTGACCCGATCTTGAGGAGAAAGATCTGAAATATCCTTTCCACCAATAGTGATTGATCCTGACTTTAAATTTAATAAACCTAACATTGCTTTCATAGCTGTAGATTTTCCTGCACCATTAGGTCCAAGAATTGAAACTATTTCCCCTTTTTCAACATTAACAGAGCATGAATTAATTATATCTGGACCAGATCCATACCCACCAGTCATGTTATTACCCTCGAAAAATGCCATAATTAATTTTCCTTTAATTTTGAGCCTCTACCCAAATAACTTTCAATTACTTTTTCATCTTTTTTCGCATCTTCAACTGAGCCCTCAAAAAGAACTGATCCCTCGGCCATTACAATTACTGGATCACATAATCTTCCTATAAAATCCATATCATGTTCAATCATACAGAATGTATAACCTTTTTCTTTATTAAGTTTCTCAATAGCTGTCCCAAGATCTTTTAAGAGTGTTCTATTAACGCCTGCCCCAACCTCATCTAATAATACTAACTTAGCATCAACCATCATTGTTCGGCCTAATTCTAATAACTTTTTTTGACCTCCTGATAAATTTCCAGCCAATTCATTTTTTAAATGTCCTAAATTGAGAAATTCAACCACTTCAATAGCTTTTTCTTTAATTTGACTTTCTTCTTTTGCTACCAACGAAGGTTTTAATAAGGCATTCATCAATTTTTCTCCTGACTGATTACCAGGAACCATCATTAAATTTTCTAAAACAGATAAATTAGTAAACTCATGAGCAATTTGAAAAGTTCTTAGTAATCCTTTTGAAAATAATTCATAGGATGGAACATCTGTAATATTTTCATTATTAAACAAAACCCTTCCAGCTGATGATTTCAAATTTCCAGCAATTAGATTAAATAAAGTTGTTTTTCCTGATCCATTAGGACCAATTATTCCAGTAATTGTTCCTTTCTTAACTTTAAGAGAACAGTCCGATACTGCAGCCAATCCTCCAAAATATTTTGATAGATTACTGATTTCTAATATGTTTTCAGACATTAGTTACTTGTTAAGTCTTTTATGAATACTATTTAAAGTGTTTGTAATAGATTTATAAACACCTTTTTGTTTCATCTCTTTCAGACCTTGTTCATTTAGTCCCTTTGGTGTTTGGGATTCTTTTACTAAATGTTTAAGATCTTTTTTTGCATTTACAACAGCATCTTCTGATAATGCTAAAAATAACGATGTTATATATTTTTGAGCATGAACTCTTTTAATGCCTTTATTGACCAACCAAGCACTAATTACATTTAATAATTCATAATAGGAAGCCATCATTCCTGACGTTGACCAGAAATTTATCGATAATTTTTCATTTTTAATTTCAATAGTTGATCCTAATTTATCAAAAAATGCTTTAACTTTTTTATTGGGTGGGTATATAGGCACCGGACCCTTTTTTAAAGAGATTGGGGGAAGTGGTATTGCTCTTACTATGTTAGCCTTTATCTTTATCATTCTCTTTAATTCAACAATTGTTATAGTTGAAATAAAACTTATTATTGTTTGATTAGACTTAAATTTTAAATCTTTAATTATTTTTTGACCTACCCTTGGAGTGATTGCTAAAAAAATCCAATTACAATTATCAATTATATTCTGATTATTTTTTTCAATTAATATTTTTTTATATTTTTTTTTGATTTTTTTAGAAATTTTTTTATTTTTTTCTGAAATATATATTTTATCATATTTAATTGATGACTTTGATATTCCAGCTATTACTGAGGATGTTATTTTTCCACATCCAATAAATCCTAAATTCATAGATGTTACTATATCAATAAAACTCAATTTCTAAGGTAAAAAAAAAGCCCCCAAATGGGGGCTTTTAAATTTTAAAAATTAAACCCTTAATTAGAATGTTTTACCGATTGATAATTTACCAGTAACACCGTCTAATTGACCAAGTGTAATCTTGTTGTCTGAAGCTGTACCTGTTGAACTTAATGTGGTGCTATCAAACTCCATGTACGTCCCTTCAAATCTAAAGAAAAGACCGTTATCCATAGCGTTATGATAACCAATACCCATCATAGTACCATCCAGATCTAAGTCTGCATATTTACCACCTGTAGCTAAATTTTCTTTTGTGTTTACATCTACAGTTATTGCACCAGCTTTTAAGTAAATATTATCATTTACCATGAAAGCACCGTAAACAGTCATCAAGTTTTCAAATTCAACTTTCAATGTGTTTGTTACAGTAGTTGCAGTAATAGCGCCTACACCTTTATCAGATTTAGCAGTTTCAACAGTATCAGTTTCTAAAGCATCTGGTACGTAATCTACACCTAGCATAAATCTATCAGCCATAGATAATTCTACAAAAATAGATCCATAACCAGCAGCTCCATGCTCTGTACCATTTCCTTTTGCAACCGTTCCAGTACTTTCAGTAGCAGACGCAGTGAATACTCCGACCTGACCTGATGCACCTACGTTAACACCAAAATCTGCTGCAGCAGCTGATGTTGCATAGAATGCAGAAAGTACAAAAGTTATTAGTAATTTCTTCATTTTTAATCCTTATATTAATTAAATTAATTTAATAACAACGATTTATTATCATAAAAAAAATCTTCATGTTTGATTAAATCAATGTTTATTCAAATAAAACTATAATGTTGCAATTTTACAACAAAAAACGGTTGAATTTATTGAGTTTTTTCAACTTTTTCTATTTCAATCATAAATTGTTTTTATGAAAAAATTTACCTCTAATTCTTAAAAGCTCCCTACTTAAATCTTTATTTTCTTTAAAGGGACGTCTCCCATGAAGCCAAAAATAATTATTTGCCACTATGGCTGAGCCCACTGGAAGCTTGGTTATCACTTTATTTGTGCTTTCCTCTAAACAATCAGATAATTTTTGTAAAAAATTTCCTTGTGTCATGTTTTTTGGTTCTGGGAATTGGTCAATATACGAGATTTGTGGTTTACCATTTTGATCTTTTGAAAATACTGGATGTTCAACTTTATAATCTATATTTTTACTTTTCGGAGAAGACCACAAAAAGTTTTCTTTTCCTACTGGGTTGTTAAATAATTCATCACAATACTCCCAATCATCCAGATGTAACATTGCTGTTTCTCCCCCCTCAGCATTTTTTTCCTCAAGTTTTGCCATTAAAAGCCAATCTGTAGTTTCTTTTACATAAGTCCCATCAGTGTGAAGATCCATATTTGTATATGCTTTTCTTAAATAAGAGTCACTCATGTCTTCGTGTTTAACATGAAACCTGGCATAAAATTTTCCTGTCATAGAATCGTGATTAGGACTACCTATTAGATGAGCTATAGCAGTCGATAATTTTACTAAAAAAATGTCATCAATATTTGAATTTGTATTTTGAGCACTAATAATAAAACATCCAAGGTTTCTTTCTCTTATAATCTTATTAATAAGTGGACTAAGTTGATTCTGACTTAAATCGTCTAAACTTTTAGCAATTGTAAATCTAGTAAATGGTTTATATTCAATAGCTGTTAAATCAAATTTTTTAAAAGGAAAAATTAGTTTATTAATAGTTTCATCTTTAATCTTTATGTCTATTATTCTTTCAGAAATCTGACTAGTTGAAATTTCAAATCCATCTATTTGTTTCATATCATATTTTAACTAAATATATTAAATTTTAAAAGTGCTAAAAATAATTATTTAAAAATGCCATTGAAATTGCTGAAAAAATTGTTGGATAAACAAAATTTTTTCTAGATATAAAGAAAATTCCTAAACTTAATAAAACAACCAAAACTCGACTTAAATAGCTAGCTTCTGATAAAACACCAACGGGAAATATAATTGTTCGAGCAATCAGAGCTGCTAATGTTGCATAAGCTAAACAATTAAACCATCTAAATAGTTTTGAAGTTTCTTTAATCCTGACTGATGATAAAACTCCCAAAAATCTTGATACATAAGTTGCTAAAGAAGTTACAATAATTGATAAAAGAATATTAATTGACATTTTTTTCTCCAATTAAATAAGCAAATGATCCAGCAAAAATACCCCCCAATAGAATAGACCATTCAGGTGAAAAAAAATAAAAAACTGGTCCTAAAATTGCTCCAAGCGTAACAGATAAAGCAACTTGTATTTTCTTCATTGCTCCCACCATCATACAAGTAAAATAAATTGGATTTAGTATTGCTAAACCCATCAACATATCTTTATTTAGATAATCGGATAAATAAAAACCAATAATTGTTGAAATGACAGCAACACTCCATGTAGCTGAACCAATTCCTATCCAAAAATCAACTCTATCTTTTTTATCAATTTTTTCATAATTGCTTTTCATTATTAACCATGCTGAAACAGCAATGAAATGACAAGATAAATAATATTTCCACTTTGGTTGTCCTTCATCCATCATTAATGGAAATAAAGACACTGCCATTGGATATAGCCGAGCGTTAACAAACCAAACAGCAATAAAAATACTTATTAATGATGCTCCAACTAAGATGGACTCTGCCATTACAAGTGAGCCAGGTAAAGCGTAAATTAACATTGTAGAAAAAATACTTTCTTGAATATTAAAACCAATGTTCTTTAAAAGTGCTCCGATTGCAATAAAGCAACATCCTAAGGCTATCGCTGGGCTATCAGATTTTAAGATTGATTTATATCCTCTAAAAAATAATTCTTTTTTTACCATTAGCCACCTAAAAATAAGCGACCGACATCTGGATTATTTAAAAGATCATCACCTTTACCTGCTATGGCTGTTTGACCTGAAACTAAAACATAACCAATATCAGCAAACTCAAGGCCTTTTTTAGCATTTTGCTCTACAAGAATAATTGTTTTTTTTTCATTTTCTTGAAGATCTCTTAAGATTTCAAATACCATATCTATATATCTAGGCTCTAATCCAATAGATGGTTCGTCAACTAATAGAACTGAAGGTTTCATAACTAATGCTCTAGAAATTTCTAGTAATCTTCTTTCACCTCCAGATAAAACTTTTGCTGGTTGATTTCTTCTATTTCCAAGCCTTTCATATTTTTGAAGAATTTTTTCAGCCTCTGAATAAGACTCTTCGGTTTTATCTTTAATAAATCCACCCATTAATAAATTTTCCTCTACTGTCATATCTGGAAATACAGAATTATCCTGAAGAATATAAGCGATGCCAACTGATTTAAGTTTTTCAGCAGGAGAAAGATTAGTTATCTCTTTTCCATCAATTTCAATTTTTCCAGAAAAAATATTTGTAAAACCATAAATTGAATGAAGTATTGTTGATTTACCCGCACCATTAGGGCCAATCAAACACAATGATTGAGCTTTACTTACAAAAAGTTCAAAATTATGAAGTATCTCCATTTTACCATAACCTGCATTAAGATTCTTGATAGTTAAATGAACGTTATTTGGAGATAAGTTTTTCAAATCTTCAGCTACAGGTGCTTTTCCTAAAACTTCATATTGATTAGACATTATTGAGCTCCCAAATAAGCATCAATAACTCGCTTATCATTTTTGATTTCATTTGGTGTCCCATTAGCAAGCATTTTTCCATGAGCTAGACAAAAAATATCCTCTGCTAGTTGCATAATCACTTTCATATTATGTTCGATTACTAAAAGTGTAATACCAAAATCCTGATTTACTTTAATTAATCTATTAATTATTCCATTGATTAAAGTTGGATTAATTCCAGCAGTAGGTTCATCTAATAATAGCATTTCTGGTTCATTCATTAATGCCATAGCTAGCTCTAATAACTTTTGTTGACCAAAAGATAAATCTCCAGCTCTTAATTTTCTTTTCTGATATAAACCAACAAAATTTAATAAATTTTCAGCTTTTTCAGTTAAATCTTTTGGAATTTTATTAAATATTGTAAGCAAACTAGCATCACTACCTTTATGACTAATCAACATATTTTCTACACAGTTCAACTTTCCATAAATTCTTGTTTGTTGAAAAGTTCTCAGCAGACCAAGTTTTGCGATCACTGGTACTGGTAATTCAGATACTTCTTTTCCATTAAATTTAATAGATCCATTATCTATTGGATAGGTGCCTACGATAGAATTAAATAAAGTAGTTTTGCCAGAACCATTAGGTCCAATTAAACCTACAATTTTACCTTTCTCAACATTCATTGATATATCAACATTAGCTTTAACCCCGCCAAATGATTTACTTACATTGCTAACTTCCAAAATACTCATTTTAATTCCACCTGTGCTTTTCGATCAGCTTCATCAACTACTTCCCCAAATCTTTCAGGGTATTTTTCTCTTAACCATCCCATTATTCCCTCTGGGAAATAAATTACTATTACAACTATTAGGACTCCAAGTGCAACATACTGCCAACCTAAAAAGAATGTCCAAAACCCTTCTTTGAAAATATGAAATACAGTCGCTCCAATAACTGGTCCCCATAAAGTTCCTTTACCTCCTAAAATTGCCATCAAGACCATGAATACTCCCATCTCTCTTCCATCGAATGCAACATCGGTGGAGTCTATATAGCCAACAAGTCCACCCATAATTCCTCCAGCTAACCCACAAAAGAAAGCAGATATCATCCAGCCAATAATTTTATATTTCATAGTTTGAATTCCCATTGCTTCAGCTTTATCTTCGTTATCTCTGATCGCATTTAAAATTAATTTAAATCTTGTCGAATAAATCGCCCTTACAGCAATGAAAGTTAATACTAGAGCACCAAAACTAAGTAAGTAAAAAAATTCTCCTCTAGCCTCTAAACCACCAACATCTGGAAATGGTGGAGTCGTAAAACCTTGTCCAGCTCCAATGATCTCTATACCTCCAGAAATTTCACCTGCAGCAACTCCTAAACCTAATGTACAAATTGCAAAATAATGACCTCTTAATCCTAAGATTGCATAACCAATTAAACCAGCAACTATTGTTGGAACCACTGCTGCAAATACTAGTCCAACTGCTATTCCTTGAAAAAATTGGGTAGGTGTATGCACAAATGTTTTTTCACCACCACTTTCTGTCCATTCAGCTAATGGAAAAAACATTCCAACCTGAACTGAGGCACAAAGATACATTCCAAGACCATAAAATAATATATTTCCAAATGTGTTGTAACCCATTTCTCCACCTTGAATATTCCAAGTGAGTGCTAAAACAATTAAAACACAAAGTATGGATAGTTGAACTTTAAATGCTGGGAATATAAAAGGGGCAGTTAATCCAAAAACTATTATTATGGTGTACAAAATAAGGTTTTTACTCATTTTAAATACTCTCGCTTTCTTGATAATTTAAATCTTCTATAAACTAAAATTAAGACTAATAACAAGAATACGGCCCCAATTCTAAATTCTGTTCCCAAAATATAGTCTGCAAATTCCTCAAAAACTCCTAATCCCATTCCTGATAAAGCTACTCCAGGTAAATTTCCTAATCCTGCAACAATTACAATCATAAAAGACCTAATTGTGTAAGGTAATCCCATGTAGGGATGAATTGTAAATGTTATTGATATTAAAGCCCCTGCGACACCACAAAGAGCTGCATTAATACCAAATGTAGCTGCATAAACTTTCTCTGTGTCTACTCCTAAAATTTTTGCAGCTCTTGCATTCTGTGCAGTTGCCCTAATTGCACGGCCAAGCTTAGATTTTTTCATATAAATCACTAAACAAATCGCAAATAAAATACTAATGAATGCAGAAAATATTTTTGAATTTGGCAAAACTACTGCGCTATCAAATAAAAAAGTTGTGCCATAACCTGAATTAGCTAGAACAACATCAGCACCAAATGCAAAATTCATTAATTGCATAAAAAGAATACTTATTCCAAATGTAGCAAGAATTGAGATAAATAAATCTCTATCAACAACTTTATTAATTACTAATTTATAAAGTCCGACTCCAACAAAATACATTATAAATGGTGCAACAATTACGCCCCAAGCAGGATGAATTCCGTAAAGGTACATAAAATATGCAATATATCCCCCAAGAATAACTAAATCACCTTGAGCAATATTTATGATATTCATCACTCCCCATTGCAAAGCCATACCATAGGCAATCAAAGCAAATAAAATTCCTAGAAGTATTCCATCCAAGCAGGCTTGAACACTAATCATTGGATATTGAAACACCATGAAATCCATAGTTTACCTTAAAAAAAAATACCCCCTAAAGTTTAGGGGGTATTTGTAGATTTGTTATTATCTTTCAGACCACTTAGGAACTGGGTGAATTAACTTAGCTGAAGCCCACTTAAGTGGAGCAACAACTTTGTTTTCACATTTCCCAGCGCTATCACACATAACTTGGAAAAGTACCATCGGCTTGTCAACATTTTGACCACCCGGTGCGAACTTTATATTTCCATAGAATGTTTGCATGTTAGTTGCTGCAAGAGCATCTCTTACTTTCTTTTGATCGAAAGAATTAGCTCTTTCAAAAGCATCTTTAAAAACTAATAAGGCTGCTGAAGACTCAGCTGCTTGGTAAGGCGGGTCGTATCCAAACTCTTTTGTAAAGTCTGCCGCATAAGTCATACCATCTTTAAAGAAGTCATCTTTATAGGTTAACGTTTTATGCCATTGTGAAGCACAAAGAGCATACTGAGAATTTTTACCATGTTGTTTTGATAATTTCGCAGCATCACAGTGCGTCATTGCAAGCATTGGAACATCTACTTTCATTTCAGCAATCTGTCTAATTGCTGTTAATGCCCCTTTTGTGTGACCTGATACAACTAAAACATCTGGCTTCATTTGTTTAACTTTAACTAATGTTGCAGCCATGTCGTTAAGTTCTTTTGGAAGTTTATCGTCGATTATGATTTCAGATCCAGTCTCCTTCGCAGCATCTAAAATGCCTAATCTAACGTCTTGTGAAAAAGCATCTTGTTCAAACGCTTGAGCAATTCTTACACCCTTACCACCATTTAACTCAACTGCTGTTCTAATAGCAACATCTAAATATAAATTAGCTGGAGCTAAAACTGCAAATAGATATTTGTAACCTTTTGTAAACAAAGATCTAGAAGCACCATTTGCTTCAACCATAGGTACACCATATTTTTCTGTTACTGGTGCTATTGCTTTTGTTAAACCTGAACTATATGGTCCAAGCATAAACTCTACACCATCTTGAGAAATTAATCTTTCTGCAAGTTGTGCTGCTCTTTTTGGGTTTGACTCATCATCATAATATATGATTTCAAACTTATAAGTTTTTCCACCAACTTTTACACCACCCATGCTATTAATTCTATCAACAGCCATATTATAGCCATTTTGAGTATGAACACCATTAGATGAATACTTACCAGTTAATGAAATAGCAGAACCTAAAATTATCTTATCACCAACAACTTTTGCAAATGAAACAACTGATGTTGAAAATAAAATTGCTACTGCAGAAATAAAACTCAAGATTACTTTATTTAGTTTCATTTTATTTCCTTTGGTTAATTAATTAATTAAATTAAATTAAAACCCAATTTAACTTGCTTGGCAAGTTGCCATTGTGTGCTTTAATGTTGTTGTGTTACAACAATTATAGAGGCAATAATTACCAAAACACTCGCAGAAATTGTATTTATAGTTTTTGGGTTTGCATTAATCCATCGAATTAATTTTTGTGCAAGTATTGCGTAACCTATTAAAGATAAGAAATCCAATACCACATATGTTGTTATTAAAATAAAAAATTGAATAATATAATTTGAGTTAAAGTCTATAAACTGCGGAAATATCAAAGGAAAGAATAACCATGCCTTAGGACTTGTTCCTGCAACTAAAAAACCATCTTTAAAAAAAGAAAAAAAACTTTTTGTATTTATTTTTTTAGAATTTATATTTTTTGGTGTGGATTTATAAACATCGTAAGCTAAATAAAGTAAGTAAATTACGCTTATCCATTTAAAAAAATCTAAAAAACTTGGATAATCTAAAAAAAAAGAACCTAAAACAAAAATTACTAAAGTTGCTTGAATTAAATTAGCTGTAATATCTCCTAATGCAGTCCAAACACAATTTTTAACTCCATAATTCATAGAATAAGAGACAATTACTATTCTTGGAGCTCCAGGTGTAATAAACAGAAAAATAATAATTTGTAAAAAAAGAATAAAATCTAGGGGGAGCATATAAAAAAAAAGATAGTCCTTAAAAAACCGGGAGCTAAAGATGGCTAAAAGGACTATCTTTAATATAATACCAGATCTCAAAAAAAATGCATTATTGATTTTTTTCAAATATAAAGGATTTATGAAAAAAAAAGGTCACAGGCCGGTCACTAGGGTCAAAAATCTAGAGCCAAATATAGAAAATCCAGATTGGGTCATATGGGCTGCCTGGGCTGACAGGATCACATTTGAGGAAATCGAGAAAAAGACTGGTCACAATGAATCTGGTGTTATCAAAATAATGAGAAGATCGCTCAAACCATCTTCGTTCAGATTATGGAGAAAAAGAGTAAATCAAAAAAGTATTAAACATAGAAAAAAATTTGAATATTCTAGAAAACAAATCACTAGTAAAATCAAAAAAGGTGATTATTTATAATTTATGAAAAAAATTACAATTTATACTGGTCCTTATTGTAATTATTGTGATGCTGCAAAAAGATTATTGACTAGAAATAATGCAAATTACAAAGAAATAAATATTGCGACTGTTGATGGTGCTATGGATGAAATGATAAGAAAAGCAAATGGAAAAAGAACAATACCACAAATATTTTTTGATGATCAACATATTGGTGGTTATGATGAAGTTAGAGCATTAGAAAAAGAAAATAAACTCCAAGAACTATTAAAATAATATTATTTAGGTTTAAAAGTTAAACAGACCCCATTATTACAATATCTTTTCCCTGTTGGTTGCGGACCATCGTCAAAGATATGACCATGATGAGCATTACAATTTTTACAATGATATTCTTTTCGTGCATAACCTAATAGATGATCAGTTTTTGTTTCAAAAACATCAGGCAAAGATTGAAAAAATGAGGGCCAGCCTGATCCACTTTCATATTTTGTATTAGAATTAAACAATTCTATTCCACAGTTGGCACAATGATAACTGCCTTCTCTCTTTTCATTATTTAACTCACTTGTACCCGCAGGTTCAGTTCCATCTTCAAACATTACTAATTTTTGTTCAGCTGAAAGATTTGGATTTTTAATATTCATTGACTAGATTAATTTAGCACATGATTGATGTAAAAAGGAGTGTAATTCGACAAGTTTTTTAAAATCTTTGTTATATCCACCACCTAAAACACCACAAAGAGGAATGCCTTTAGAAAAAAAATTTTCTGTTACAATTTCATCTCTTTTTTTTATTCCTTCATCTGAAATTTTTAATTTACCTAACCGGTCGTTATAATGAATATCGACACCAGCAATGTAAAAAATAAAATCAAAATTTTCTTGATTTAATCGATTTAAATAAAAATTAAGTATTTTTATGTATTGTTTATCTTCTATATTATCATCAAGATCTACATCAAGATCACTCTTTGATTTTTTTGCTGGATAATTTGATTTTGAATGCATACTAAAAGTAAATACATTGTTATTATTTCTAAATATTTCGGCATTTCCGTTACCTTGATGCACATCTAAATCAATAATTAATATTCTTCCAGCTAGGCCCCTATCAAGTAAATATTGGGCTGATACTGCTACATCATTAAATACACAATAACCTGCACCACTATTAAAATTAGCATGGTGACTTCCACCAGCAGTATTACATGCAAGCCCATTTTTAATTGCAAGCTTTGCCGTAAGAACTGTCCCTCCAGTAGCAACTAATGATCTTTTGATGACACTATCAACTAACGGAAAACCAATTTTCTTTATAATATTTTGATCTAATGTTTTATTTTTAACATCTTTGATATATTTTTCTGAATGAGCTCTTTTTAAAGTTGACTCAGAACATGGATAGGGTTTATAGAATTTTTTAACTATCTTTTTTTTTATTAAATAATTTGCGAGTTCGCCAAATTTATTAATTGGAAATTTGTGGTCATCGCCAATTTTTGCAAAATAATCCTCGTGATTTACAACTGATAAATCCATTATCACTCAATTATACGGATTGGTTTACCAGTTACACAAGCTTCTAATGACTCAATCATTTGACTATAATATAAATTGTAATTTTCTGCAGTCACATAACCTAAGTGGGGTGTTAATAAAGCATTTGGTAAAAACCTAAGTTTGTTATTCTCCGGCAAAGGTTCTTTTTCATAAACATCAAGTCCAGCACCTGCAATTTCATTTGTTGAAAGAGCAATTATTAAATCTTCCTCATTTACAATTTGTCCTCTAGAGGTATTAATTAAAAAAGCTGTTTTTTTCATTTTATCTAATTCTTTTAAAGTTATACAATTTTGATATCTCTCTCCTCCTTGAACATGGATAGATAAGAAATCAGAATTTTTAACTAGATCTTCTTTAGTACAAGGTAAAACATCTAACTCTTTACAAGAGTTAAGATCAAGATTTTCACTCCAAGCCATAACTTGAATTCCGAAAGCTTTACCTATCCTTGCTACTTGCGAGCCTACTTTTCCAAGCCCAATAAGTCCAAGAATTTTTCCTTTAAGCTCAACGCCTATGCTTGTTTGCCAATAGCCTTGATACATATTATCTATCTCTTCCTTTATATTTCTGGCTAAACCAAGAATTAAAGCCCAAGTTAATTCTGGTGTTG
>CACAIR010000010.1 GCA_902532565.1 uncultured Pelagibacteraceae bacterium
AAATAACTCATACTATTGATGTCCAAAATGGCTTAACAGTTATGGAAGGTGCTGTTCAAAACGATATTCCCGGGATTGACGCAGACTGTGGTGGAGGGATGGCTTGTGCAACATGCCATGTTTATGTCAAAGAAGAATGGTTAGATAAGTTACCTAAAAAAGAGGATGGTGAAGAGGATATGTTGGATATGGCATTTGAGCCAAAAAAAAATAGCAGATTAAGTTGCCAGCTAGTTGTTTCAGATGAATTGAATGGCCTAACAGTAGAAATTCCATCTAAACAAGGTTAAATGAAAAAAACAGATGCATTAATTATTGGAGCAGGTCCAACGGGTCTATTTACTGCCCATCAATTGAAATTAATTGGTTTGGATTGTGAAATAGTCGATAATTTAAATAAAATTGGTGGTCAATGTATTGAACTTTATCCAGATAAACCAATTTATGACATTCCTGCAGTTCCAGAATGCACTGGAGAAGAATTAACTAACAATTTATTAAAACAAATAAAACCATTTAATATAAAATTTCATTTAAATGAAAGAGTAGATGAGGTTAAAAAAGAGAACGAGAGATGGATTGTAAAAACAAATAATGGGACTGTTTTTTCAACACCAAACGTTATAATTGCGGGAGGTGTAGGCGCATTTGAACCAAGAAAATTTTCAGTAAAAGAATGTGAAAAATTTGAAAATGAATCAATTTTTTATTCTATTAAGGATAAAAAGATTTTTGCAGGCAAAACAGTTTCAATTTTTGGGGGTGGAGATAGTGCTATTGACTGGGCAATTGAATTATCAAGAAACTCAAAAGTAAATTTAATTCATCGAAGAGATGATTTTAGAGGGGCAAAAAATAGTGTTAATATAATAAGACAACTGGCAAAAGATGGAAAAATAAATCTTTTTACTAAGTTTCAAATGATATCAATAAAGGGAAAAGAAAAGTTAGAGAGTGTAGAAATCAAAAGTGAAGACGAAGAGGTAAAAACACTTAAAACTGATTATGCATTAGGTTTTTTTGGATTAATAATGCAACTTGGCCCTATAGCTAATTGGGGTTTAAACATTGATAAAAAAACTATAGAAGTCGACACGGAAAAATTTCAAACAAATCAAAAAGGGATCTACGCTGTTGGAGATATATGCGCTTATCCTGGAAAATTAAAATTAATTTTATCTGGATTTCATGAAGGTGCTTTAGCTGCGAGGGCGTGTTTTAAATTAGCGAGACCCAATGAAAAATATAGATTCGAATTTACAACATCGTCTAAAACAATCAAAAATCGTCTTGGTGTAAAAAGTGATTGAACTTTTTTCTGCAAATACTCCTAATGGAAAAAAAATTAGTATTATGCTGGAAGAAATTGGTTTCAACTATAAAGTAACTAAGGTTGATATTGAAAATGGAGAACAATTTGGGAAAAAATTTAAAAAAATTAGCCCCTTCAGCAAAATACCTGTAATAATTGATCATAAAAATGATAAAACTATTTTCGAATCTGGGGCAATCTTAATTTATTTGGCTGAAAGTAGCGGAAAGTTTTACAATCAAGAAAATAGAACAGAAATCAATCAATGGTTAATGGCACAAATGGGATATATAGGTCCAATGTTGGGACAGCATCATCAGTTTCATCATTACAATCCTGGTAAAAGTAAATTTGGAGAGGAAAGATATTTTAAAATTTCAAAGAGAATTTACCAGGAGCTAGATGATGTTTTGTTAAAATCAAAATTTTTATCTGGCAATGATTATACAATTGCAGATATTGGAACTTTTCCATGGATTGCTCGTCATGAATGGCATGATATTGGTTTAAAAAAATATAAAAATTTAACTAGGTGGTATCTTGAAATATCTAAAAGAGACAAAGTAAAAAAAGGTTTTTCGTTTATGAATAAAGAAGAGTTTCCACCTAAGCCATAATTAGTTCATGGAATTAAGTAATCTAAACAATGAGGCAAATATACCATGTCCCGAAAGTTCTATTGCAAGAACTATTATGATAATTAAAATCAATTTCTTATTCATCTAGTAAATACAAATAATATTAAAAGTATCCAAAAAAAAGCATAATAAAAGTAAATATATTTTTTAGTAAAATTGTAGGTAATAGGATTATGTTCCTTTTTATTTTTATTTTTATTTTTTTTCCTTTTAGTCATCAGCGTGGACTTTTTCATTTTTTTCATGTTTTTCTTGCGCAGCAATTGTATATTTTGCAACAGGTCTTGCCATTAATCTTTTGAGCCCAATTTTTTCAGCTGTGTCTAAGCAATATCCATAAGTGTCATCTTTAATTCTAATTAAAGCTTTATCAATTTCAGAGATTAATTTTATTTGTCTATTTATTGCTTTCATCTCTACATTTTTATCTGTATATGAACTTGCCTGATCAACGATATCAGCTGATATACTATTATCATCCATACTACCATAATATAAAGCTTCATTATTAGCCTTAACTAGCTCTTTCCTCCATTCTTGAAGTTTAATTCTGAAAAAAATCTTATGTTTTTCACACATATATTTTTCAGTGTCTTTTGGAATATAAGTTTTTGAAATTCTTATTGGTAATTTCTTTGCTTCTTTAAGTTTTTTGACAAGTTTAACTGTTTTTTTTGAAGGTTTTTTACTTTCTTTAATCTTAGCTTTTATTACTTTTTTTTTTGTTTTTGTAACTTTAGGCATAGCTTTGAATTAACAGCCGCGCAGTATATTCAGCAAAATTAGGGTGTCAAGCAAGGTTAATTAATGTAATTGTTAAATAATGGATGTTTTTAAAAGAAATATCAGCAATATCTTTTTTATATTTATTTTATCTCATTTAATCATTTGGACAATTATACCAACACTAACAAATTACAATTTACCTTTAGACGTAATAGAGGCCCTTGCTTGGGGTAATAATTTAGATTGGGGTTTTAATAAACATCCACCAGCAAGTGCATTTTTTTCAGAAATTTTTTATCAAATTTTTGGATCTCAAGATTGGGCTTATTACTTTTTAAGCCAGATATTTGTATGTATTTCTTTCATATATGTATTTAAATTAGCTAATGAAATTTTTAATAATTTATTATTGAGTTTATTTTCAGTCTTGTTACTTGAAAGTATATATTTTTATAATTTTACAACCCCAGAATTTAATGTAAATGTTTGTCAATTACCCTTTTGGTCTATTGTTGTTTACTACTCCTGGAAAATATTTAATAATAATAAGATTAATGTTAAAGACACCATTATTTTGGGATTTTTTGGTGCTGTAGGTGTTTTATCAAAATATTTATTTATCTACTTATTATTATCAGTTGTTTTTTTGTTTTTGTATTTAATTTTTAAAAAAATAAAAAAATTTGATTTTAAATATTTAATATCAATTGAGGTTTTACTAGTACTACTAGTCCCTCATTTAATTTGGTTAAACAATAATGATTACATCACTATAGAATATGGACTTAAAAGATCCGGATTAGAAAATTCAAACCTTTTTGATCATATAAAATTTCCAATTATTTTTTTGATTAAACAATTAGTTTTATTAATTCCTTTTTTTGTACTCATAAGCTTGTTAATAAAAAAAATTAAATTTAAGATTAATTTGAAAGATAAAAAAATATTATTTTTATTTTTTATTAATTTAGTTCCAATTATATTAATTTTAATTACTTCAATAATTACTGGCTCTAAAATTCGAACTATGTGGATGACACCATTCTACTTATTCTTTGGAATTTTATTTATTTATATTTTAAAATCTCAAATTGATCTAAAAAAAATAAGTACATTTTTATATGGTTTTATTTTCTTATTTTTTTTATCTCCAACATTATATTCTTATATCTCCATAAAACAGACAGATAAAAGAACAGATTATCCAGGAAAAGAAATTGCTATTAAGGTTCAATACGTTTGGGACCAACAGTTTGATAATCCAATTACTGTAGTTTTAGGTGATGAATGGAAAGCTGGTAATTTATCTTACCATCTGAAAACAAGACCATCTTGGATTGGATTAGTAGATCAAAATAAAATAGATAATTTAAAAGAACATATGTGCATTGATGATGTGTGTGTTGGATTTAAATAAAATGAAAAAGTTTAAAATCTTAATTCCTGTTTACAATGATTGGGAATCATTATCAAAACTTCTAAATAATATTGATGAAGAAATGAAAAATATTAACCATGAAATTTCAATAATTATTATTGATGATGCCTCGAATTTTGATCGCCAATTGGATATAAAGAAAATTTCTAATATTAATTCAATTAAAGTCATTAAAATGAGAGAAAATAGAGGACATGCAAGATGTATAGCATCTGGATTAAAATATATTTTTGAAAAAGAGGAATTTGATTATGTAATTCCTATGGATGGTGATGGGGAAGATAGGCCTGAAGAAATCAAAGATTTTATCAAATCTGCGGAAAATAAACCTTATCAAACAGTTGTTGGAGAAAGAATTAAAAGATCTGAGACCTTTATTTTTAAATTTTGCTACTTTTTCCATAAGATCATTACTTTAGTTTTTTCTGGTCATTCAATAAAATATGGAAATTTTACTTGCTTAACAAAGGCAACTATTGAAAAACTAATCAAAGAAAAATCAACTTGGAATAGTTTTTCGGGCTCATTATCAAAAATTGAAAAAAATAAGATTTCAATCCCTTCTATAAGAGGTCAAAGATATTTTGGGCCTTCCAAAATGAGTTTTATTAACTTATTGAAACATTCACTCTCAATAATTAGTGTGTTTAGAAAAATTGTATTAATTCGTTCAGCATTATTTATTGTTGTCTATATTTTAATGATTAAGAGTAATGCTTCAATTATTACTGCTTTACCATTAATATTATTGTTAATTATGATCTATTCAATTTCAAGTTTAGCTTTACGGGAAAATATGGATGAGTTTGATAAAGCCTTAACTAATATCAGTAATATAGAAAAACTGAAGTAGTTTTTTTATAATGAAAAAAATAATTTTAATTTTATTATTTTTTTTTATCTCTAATATTTCTCAAGCTGATTTCAAAAAAATAAAAAATAAAGCTATAGTAAATAATCCAGAAATTATTTTTCCGATTCCCAAAAATTTAGATAAGTGTATTACCAGGATGTATGTAAATAAGGGAAACAATCCTGTTTTACCAATAATGAATGTAGATGCACCATCAGGCTATGGTCTGGACAATAGATTTATGTATGCCTTAAAAAAGTTTGATAATTTTAAACGTCCTTGTGGTGGAGGAAATATTGAAGCTTGTGAAAATGTTAAAAGAGTGATTTTAGATTGGGCAAAAGCAGATGCGGCTCGAAGAACAGGACCATCCGATCATGAAGCAAAACATTGGAATGATACTTTGACAGTAAATCTCTGGATCGCATCTCCAATGATGGCTGGATATTCATTTGCAAAACAATCAATTAATGTATCAGAGGAAGAAGATAAGATTATTAAGAGCTGGTTTAAAAAAATCGTCAAAAAAAATCAACATTTGATGTATGAATTAAAATTATACAAACAAGGCACACAAGCAGTTGGAGTTCCTAGAAGTGCACATAATCATGCATTATCTTCAGCAATTAGTCATATGCAGTTAGGTATTTTGCTTAATGATAATAAATTACTTAAGAAAGCTTTTAGAAATTATGAAGCTGCAATTAAGTATCAAAGAAAAGATGGCAGTATGCCAATTGAAACTAGAAGAGGGGGAAGAGCAATGTTTTACCAAGGTAGAGCTATGACCGCCTTATCTGTGATAGCAATTATTGCTGAAAATCAAGGTTACAATATCTGGGATTACGATTATAAAGGTAAAAATTTTCATAATATTGTTAAATTTTTTATAGATTTTACTGAGAACAATGAAATTGTTTTCAGGTATGCTAAAGAAATGAAAGCTCCTGGTCCAGCCAAAGATTTTAAAAGACAAGATCTTGATGGTAGCTCAAGTAGCCATTGGGGTTGGCTTTATGCCTATGCAACACGATTTCCAAATCATCAAAATATTCAAAGACTTAAAAAATGGTCTGTTAATTATAAAGATTTAAATAACTATCAAAGAAAAATAATTTCTAATTTTGATAATGTTTTAAAAAGGAATGCTGGTACATCTTCATGGACAGTGGTGGAACCAAGATGTCATTTTACTAAGTAACCCTAATCGTTGGTAGACAATAAAAATCAGCGGTATCTATTTTAGAAGAATATTGTCTTCTCATATTCCATTTTTTATGAACCCCAGCACTTGCAAGACTTAACGTGGATCTTCCATATCTATAATTGGTATTATCCATTGATCGCATTAAACTTTTTATCTTTTCATCTTTTTCTGATGAAAATAAATTTTTTCTTCCATCATCATTACGTAGTCCTGTAAGCATGACACCTGCTTTTTGATAACGATATCCATTTTTAAAAATACTTTTTAAAATTGAAACTGCAGTCGTAACTGTTTCAATACTATTGTTTGTTGCAATTGGAAAATCAATTGTTTTTGAATTCGAATAGTAGTTATAATCCCTTTGAAAGGGACTTGTCCTAACAAAAACTGTAACTGCTTTTGCAACCAACGATTCTGATCTAATTTTCTCAGAAGCATTTAAACAGTAGTTTGCAACAGCTTCTTTTAATTCTTGAAATTTTTCGATTCTTTTCCCAAAAGATCTTGAGACAACACAACTTTTTCTTTTTGTTTGCGTAGTTTCTAAATTGATACAAGGAATCCCTCTAAGTTCCATCGCAGTTCTTGAACTTAAAACATTAGAGCATTTTTTAATCCAAGTATTTGATTTATTCTTAAGTTGCTTAGCATTATAAATTCCATTTTTTTGATAAAATTTCGTAAGCTGTCTACCAACACCCCATACGTCATTGATTTCAATTTTTTCAAGAATAGGATCTAAATTTTCTATACCAATTAAACTAGTAACACCTGATTGCTTTTTTTTTGCAATATGATTTGCAACTTTGCTTAAGGTTTTTGTTTTCGCAATGCCAATACTAGTTGGAATACCAGTCCATTGTAAAATAGTTTCTCTAATTTCTCTACCAACTTTCTCTACTTCACTATCAGGAAAATTTGACAAATCTAAAAATGCTTCATCAATTGAATAAACTTCTATTTCTGAATTAAACCTTTTGAGTGTTCTCATTACTCTTCTAGATAAATCTCCATATAAAGAATAGTTTGATGAAAAAACTTCAACTTTATTTTTTACAATAATATCTTTTGCTTTGAAGTAAGGCTCTCCCATTTTAATTCCTAAAGCTTTTGCCTCATTAGACCGCGAGATAATACAACCATCATTATTTGACAAAACAACAACTGGCTTTCTTCTTATTCTAGGATTAAATAATCTTTCACAAGAAACATAAAAAGAATTACAATCAATTAAAGCTAGCTTTTTAGTACGTTGAATGGATGACATAAGTCACGACCCCCCAAATAAAGATATCTTCTTCTTCATTAATTAAAATTCTATTAGAAAAATCTTTAGAGCCTGACGATAGAAATTTTTTATCTCTTTCTTGAACTAAAGTTTTAACCACAAGCTCATCATGAACATTTGCAATAACTGTTGAAAAGTTTTTTGGTTTTAAACTTTTATCAACAACTAATAAATCTCCATCATTAATCCCAACATCGACCATGGATTTTCCCTGTACCCTGATAATGAAAGTAGCTGGAACATTTTTGATTAAATGCATGTTTAGATCAATATCTTCTTCGATATAATCAGTGGCAGGTGATGGGAAACCAGCACCAGCTTTATGCAGATAATAGGGAATAGTTAGTTTCATGTTCTTGTTTTGTTCTAATTTATAGCCCATTTATACAATGCACGCAAGAGGTTGTATTTTGAGTCCGTAATTGAATCAAAAGTGAATCAAAACATGAACATCAAAACTATATTTTGTATGCTTGTGGATAACTTCAACCAAGGATAGTTTAATTGAATATAATATGAGAAAAGTTTTTGGAATTATAGTTCTAAGTTTTTTATTCAATACAAATATCTACGCCGTAAACACTTGTGCTCCAGGTACTGATGTATATGGGAACAAAGTATTAGACTGCAGTTTAAGTGGTGGAGAATTTTATAGAGAAGGTGAAGAAGGATCCGGTTTATATAGAAATGATTATGGAGTAAATTGGAAAACAGAAGAACAAATTCAATAAGAAAATCAATAATGAAAAAACTAATTTGTCATTGCGGAGCGGTTGAAGCAGAAATTAATTTAGATGGAGATTTAGCTAAAGTAATAAAATGTAATTGTTCTATTTGTAAAAGAAAAGGTGCAATTATGTCGATGGTAAAAAATGAGGATTTTAAAATTGTTAAAGGCGAGGATAAATTAAAACTTTATCAATTTCATTCTAAAGTCGCTAAACATTATTTTTGCTCTGACTGTGGAATTTATACCCATCACAACCCAAGAATAAATCCAGCCATGACAGGATTTAATATTGGATGTATTGATGAAATAAATACTTTTGATATGAAAGATATTCCAGTAAACGATGGTCAAAATCATCCTTTAGATAAAAAATAATTTTCATGCAACAATTTAGCTTATGCTTTGGTAGGGTAAAAAATGATTGTTTAAAGTTCATTAAGTCTCAAGAGACAAAAGCTGATAAATTTAAAAATAAAGAAAGAATGATTAAGTTTTTTTTAATCCCTTTATGTTTTTGGATCAGTAAAAATGCTGGTAAAAAAAGACCATATTTTGTAGGGTTAGCAGGAGGCCAGGGAACAGGCAAAACTACAATAAGCTCTTTAATCAGAATTATCTTAATTAAATACTTTAAATTAAATGTTTTTAGGATTTCCATAGATGACTTCTATAAAACTAGAAAAGAAAGAATAAGTTTATCAAAAAGAGTTCACCCAATGCTTTTGACAAGAGGAGTTCCAGGAACACATGATATTAATATGATGTTAAATTTCTTTAGAAAGGTAAAAAGTAAGAAATTTAAAAGATTGAAATTACCAACGTTTAATAAATCTGTCGATGATAGGTTTAACAAAAAAAAATGGTATGATTTAAAAAAAAGGCCAGATGTAATCATCTTTGAAGGGTGGTGTGTTGGTGCAAAATCAGAAAAAAATAATACTTTAAAGAAGACAATTAATTCATTGGAAAAGGCTAAAGATCAAAAACTGATTTGGAGAAAATATGTAAACCATCAATTAAAATCAAAATACAAAAACTTATATTCACAATTAAACTGTTTAGTTTATTTAAAAGCAAAAAATTTTAGTTTGCTACAAAAATGGAGATTGAAACAAGAGAGAAAACTTTGGATTAAAAGTAAAGTGAAATCAAAAATAATGAGTGGAGAAGAAGTGTTAAATTTTATGAAAACTTATCAAAGAATAACTCAAAATATGTTTAGAAATATGCCAAAATATGCGTCCGTAATATTCAATTTAAATAGTAACCATCAAATTAAATCTGCTGTATATAAAAAGTAATGAAAAAATTTTTATTAATCGTAATAAGTTCTTTATTGGTTACTGCAAACTTAAATGCTGAAAGTTTTTCTATTGCTTTGTCTAAAGCATATAAAAATAATTCAGAACTTAATGCTGAGAGGGAAAATATAATAATTTCAGAACAAGAATTAAAAATATCACAGGGAAATTATCTACCTACAGTTACTTTATCTGGATCAAAAAGTCAGGAAGATACAAATAAGCTTACGAATCAATCAGGTGGTGAAGCTTCTATAAATGATGTTGACCCTTTCACTAGATCAATTTCAATTTCACAAACATTGATTGATTTTGGAAGAGGCGCGGAGATTTCAAAAAGTAGAATTGGATTAGATTTAGCAAAAGTAAAACTTTTAAAAAAAGAACAAGATATTTTATTTAAATCAATAGAAGCTTATACTGGTTTAGTTTTAGCAAATGAAAAGTTGAAAATTAACCGAGATAATGTTGAGTTATTAAGTAGACAAGTAGAAACAGATCAAATTCGTGTTGAAAGAGGACAAATAACTTTGTCTGATGTATCCCAATCAGAATCATCATTAGCTGAAGCACAAGCGAAATTTATCCAAGCCGAAAATGAACTTTTAACTAGTAAACTTAATTATGAAAATATAATTGGACTTTTAAATGATCCCAAATCTTTAGATAAAAAATCAATAAAAGAATATCCCTTGCCAGATAATCTTAATTTAGCGATAGAACTTTCTAAAAAAAATAATCCTGATTTAATTATTGCTAAATTAGAATATGAGCAAGCCCGAAAAGATAAAACCATAGCAAAATCAGATCTTGCCCCAACAGCAAATTTATCTTTAGAAAGATCATATACAGATGATTTTAGTACTACATATGATGAAAGAGAAAAAGATACACTTAAAGCAACAGTTACATGGCCTTTTTACTCGGGTGGTAAAAATTTAGCTTCATTAAACAAAAGCTCAAGTTTAGAGACAAGATCTAGATTACTTTTAGATAGTGTTACTAAACAAAACCAAACGAATGTAGCTAGTGCATGGTCTAGCTATCTATCTAATAAAAGTTTATTAAACTCTGTTCAGGCACAAGTTAGAGCAGCTGAAATTGCTAGTGAGGGTATTGCTGCTGAATATAATAGTGGAGCAGGAAGGACTACTTTAGAGGTAATACAATCAAATTCACTTCTTCTCAATTCTCAGATTTCATTAGCTAATTCAGAAAGAAATTTTATTCTTTCAAAGTTTAATTTGTTAAAATCAGTTGGTTTACTTCAAAGCGAATACCTTAAAATAAATTAAATATCTGTATTTTTAGGCATAATTAAATTTTTCTTGCTAAAGAGAACAAAATGTGTACATTTATTTTATGATTCGACTGTTAAAAAAAGCAAGAAAAGAGGCAAAAAATGACAAAAAATAACTTAAAAGTAGTTAAATCTACAAAAGATCAAGAATTGGATATTAAAGAAAAAAATAAAGCATTAGATGCTGCTATTAGTCAGATAACTGACAATTTTGGAAAAGGTTCAGTTATGAAACTGGGCGAAAAAAGAGCAATGGATATTGAGTCGATATCTACCGGTTCTTTAAGTTTGGATTTAGCTTTAGGAATAGGTGGTTTGCCTAAAGGAAGAATTGTTGAAGTTTACGGACCAGAGAGTTCTGGAAAAACAACATTAGCATTACAAGTAGTTGCTGAAGCTCAAAAGGCGGGTGGAATTTGTGCATTCGTTGATGCCGAGCATGCTTTAGATCCAGTTTATGCAAAAAAATTGGGAGTTAATACTGAAGAGCTTTTAATCTCTCAACCAGATGCTGGTGAGCAAGCTTTGGAAATTGCTGATACGCTAGTAAAATCAGGATCTATTTCAGTTATCGTAATTGACTCTGTTGCAGCTTTAACTCCAAAAGCTGAAATTGAAGGTGAGATGGGTGATCATCATGTTGGTCTTCAATCAAGATTAATGAGTCAAGCATTAAGAAAATTAACTGGTTCAATTTCAAATACAAATACAATGATGATTTTCATTAACCAAATAAGAATGAAAATTGGAGTTATGTTTGGAAGTCCTGAAACTACATCAGGTGGAAACGCACTTAAGTTTTATTCATCTGTAAGAATGGATATTAGAAGAATTGGTGCTATTAAAGATAAAGATGAAATTATTGGTAACTCTACAAGAGTGAAAGTAGTTAAAAATAAAGTTGCACCACCATTTAAAGTTGTTGAGTTTGACTTGATGTATGGAAAAGGAATTAGTAAAATGGGTGAGTTAGTCGACCTAGGTGCTAAAGCTGACATTATTGAAAAATCAGGTGCATGGTATGCTTATAAGGGTGAAAAAATAGGACAAGGTAGAGAGAATGCTAAAGTCTATTTAGCTCAAAACCCACAAGTTGCAGCAGAAATAGAAATGGCAATTAGAGAAAAAGCAGGTGTGATTTCAAAGAAAATTGAGGGAAATCCACTAAGTCCTGAAAAAATTGAAAAAGAGAAGAAAGTAGCTGAAAAAGAAGAGGCCGCTAAAGACGCTACTCCTTCTAAAAAGAACTAAAATTAAAGGTCATCTTTAAATTATAAAGGCGCTTGTTATAAGCGCCTTTCCCCGTTTATCCCTAACTAGACATAGAATAAAAAAGCTGTATTTTAAAGTATGGCGGATAAATCGTTAAATGAAATAAGAAGTACGTTCTTAAAGTATTTTGAGAAGAATGATCATAAAATTGTTGAGTCTAGTAATTTAGTTCCAAATAACGATCCCACACTAATGTTTGCAAATTCTGGAATGGTTCAGTTCAAGAACGTATTTACAGGTTTAGAAAAAAGAGATTATCAAAGAGCAACTACCTCACAAAAATGTGTTAGAGCAGGAGGCAAACATAATGATTTAGAAAATGTTGGTTATACTCCAAGACACCATACCTTTTTCGAAATGTTAGGAAATTTTTCTTTTGGAGATTATTTTAAAGAAAAAGGAATTGAACTTGCATGGAGTCTAATCACTAAAGATTTTGGTTTAGATAAAAATAGACTTTACGTAACAGTTTTTCATGAGGATGAGGAAGCCTTCAATTTTTGGAAGAAAATTGGGGGTTTTAGTGATGATAGAATTATCAGAATTTCGACATCAGATAATTTCTGGTCAATGGGTGAAACCGGCCCTTGTGGACCTTGCTCAGAAATATTTTATGATCATGGTGATCATTTAAAAGGTGGTTTACCAGGAACAAAGGATCAAGACGGAGATCGTTTTATTGAAATTTGGAACTTGGTATTTATGCAATACGAACAAGTTTCAAAAAATAAAAGAATAGATTTACCCAAACCATCTGTAGATACAGGAATGGGGTTGGAGAGAATAGCTGCCCTTTTACAAGGAACTCATGACAATTATCAAACTGATCATTTTAAGAAATTAATAAGTTCAATATCAGATGTTACTAAAGTTAAACAAGCTGATAATAATATACCGAGTTTTCGGGTAATTGCTGATCATCTAAGAGCGAGCTCATTTCTTTTGGCAGAAGGTGTTCTGCCATCAAATGAGGGTCGTGGATATGTCTTAAGAAGAATTATGAGAAGAGGAATGAGGCATTCTCACTTATTAGGATCAAAAGAGCCAATTTTTTATAAAATTTTTGATTCTTTAAAAAATGAAATGTCTGGAAATTATCCGGAGTTAGAGAGATCTGAGTCTTTGATTACAGAAACATTGAAAATGGAAGAGGAAAAATTTTTAGTTCTACTTGATCGTGGAATTAAAATTCTAAATGATGAAATTTCAAAAATTGATAAAGTTTTATCGGGTGAAGTAGCATTCAAGTTATATGACACTTATGGTTTTCCATTAGATCTCACTGAAGACATTTTAAAAAATAAATCATTAAAAGTTGATCATCAAAAATTTGATGAATTAATGAAAAAAAGTAAAGAACTTGCAAAAAAGAATTGGAAAGGTTCTGGAGATAGTTCAGAAGAAGCAATTTGGTTTTCAATTAAAGATAAAACCGGTCCTACAGAATTTTTGGGTTACGAGTCTAATCAATCTGAGGGAGTGGTGCTAAATTTGATCAAAAACAATCAAGAAGCAAAATCTTTAGCTACCGGAGAAGAAGGAATGATTATAACTAATCAAACTCCTTTTTATGGTGAGTCTGGAGGACAACTTGGGGATAAAGGCACAATAGTTTCTGGAAATTCAGTTTTTGAAGTTGAGGATACCCAAAAAAAACTTGGAGATTTATTTGTTCATTATGGAATGTTAAAAACTGGTGAAATTAGAATTAATGATGTAGTTGAAATGAAAATTGATGTTGAGAGAAGAAATAATTTAAAAGCTTATCATTCAGCAACTCACTTACTTCATGAGTCTTTAAGAAGAACTTTAGGTAAGCACGTAATGCAAAAAGGATCATTAGTTGCACCAGATCGTTTGAGGTTTGACTTTAGTCATATGAAACCGATTACTAATGAGGAATTAGAGACAATAGATAAATTAGTTAACGAATATGTTAAAAATGGTTCTGAGGTGACCACAAGAATTATGACACCTAAAGCTGCAATAGAAAAGGGAGCATTAGCCTTTTTTGGTGAAAAATATGGGGAAGAAGTTCGCGTTGTTTCAATGGGTAAGGAAAAAGATGCTTATTTTTCAACAGAATTATGTGGAGGAACACATGTAAAAAATATTGGAGATATTGGAAAATTTAAAACTGTTAGTCAATCATCTATTTCTGCAGGAGTAAGAAGAGTTGAAGCTTTAAGAGACAAACAGCTTGAAGATTTTATCAAGAATAAAGAAAAGTTATCAACTTTATCTGTACAAAAAGATGAGAAGATTATCAATGATTTGTCATCACAAATAATCAAACTTGGAAGCAAACCTAAAGTTGAGAGTGAAGATTTAAAAGAAATTATAAAAAATCTTTCAAAACAACTCGAGCGATTAAACGTTAGCTTAGTTCTTAAAGATAAGACAAAAAATATTATTAATGACCAAAAAATAAATGATATAACAGTAAGATTTCAAAAAGTTCAAGATTTACCTCCAAAAGATATAAGAAAATTAGTTGATATTGGAAAAAAAGAACTTGGTGATGGAATTATAATTGTCTTTGCAAGTAGTGAAGATAAAGTGGGTTTGGGAGTTGGTGTTACTGAAAAACTGGTTGATAAATATGATGCTGTAAAATTTGCAAAATTAGGTTCAGAAATTATTGGTGGTAAAGGTGGTGGTGGTCGAAAAGATTTTGCCCAAGCTGGCGGACAGGATAAAAACAAAATTGATGAGGCTTTTGAAAAAATTAAGACTTTAATTTAGCTTTTGTTTAAGGTTTTTATCAATTACATCTAGAAATTGATTAGTTGTAAGATATTTACTTGATGGCCCAACCAAAATTGCAAGATCTTTTGTCATAGAGCCGTTTTCAACACTTTCAATACATACCTTTTCTATTGTATTAGCAAATTTAATAAGTTCATCGTTACTATCTAGTTTACCTCTATGAGCCAATCCCCTTGTCCAGGCAAAAATTGATGCAATTGGATTAGTTGAAGTTTCTTTACCTTGCTGGTGCATTCTATAATGCCTGGTGACTGTTCCGTGTGCTGCCTCTGCCTCCATTATTTTTCCATCGGGAGTGAGTAGTGTACTCGTCATTAAACCCAGTGAGCCGTATCCCTGAGCCATTGTATCTGATTGAACATCACCATCATAATTTTTACATGCCCATATATATTTTCCACTCCATTTCATTGCACATGCCACCATGTCATCAATTAGTCTATGTTCATAAGTAATTTTTGCATCATCAAATTTTTTTTTAAATTCTTTGTTAAACACATCTTCAAATATATCTTTGAATCTTCCATCATATCTTTTTAGAATTGTATTTTTAGTTGATAAGTAAACTGGCCAATTTTTTATTAATCCATAACTAAAACAAGATCTTGCGAAATCTTCAATTGACTTGTCTAAATTATACATTGAGAGAGCAACACCAGGACCTGTAAAATTAAATACTTCATACTTAATTTCATCTTTTCCATCTTCAGAGGTCCATTTTACTTCCATCTTACCTTTGCCAGGTACTTTAAAATCTGTTGCTCTATATTGGTCTCCAAATGCATGTCTACCGATCACGACTGGATCAGACCAAGATGGTACAAGTTTTGGAATATTGGAGCAAATTATTGGCTCTCTAAATACGGTCCCTCCAATAATATTTCTGATAGTACCATTTGGAGATCTCCACATTTTTTTTAATTTAAATTCCTCTACACGTGCTTCATCTGGAGTTATTGTTGCACATTTGATACCAACACCAATTTTTTTAATTGCATTAGCAGAGTCAATAGTGATTTGATCCCCTGACTCATCTCTACTTTTCATTCCTAAATCGTAGTACTCGATACCAAGATCTAAATACGGAAGTATCAATTTTTTTTTAATAAATTCCCAGATTATTCTGGTCATTTCATCGCCATCTAACTCTACTATTGGGTTTTTAACGCTAATTTTGCTCACTTATATTTTATCTTAATAATTGAATTTCGCGATTTTATATACATATTAATGACAAATTATCAAATAGAAGAATATGTTTAGTAAGATATTTCCAAAAATTCACGCTGAGGGTTATAAATTTTTAGTTATAGCCGGAATAATTACAATACTATTTTATATTTTTAGTAATTTCTTAGGTCTTATTGGTTTGGTCTTAACTATTTGGGTTTATTATTTTTTTAGAGATCCAGAGAGAGTTATTATAAATGATGATAATTATCTTGTTAGTCCAGCAGATGGTGAGGTGATTAAGGTTGAAGAAGTTGATGGACCTAAAGAACTTGGTCTTGATAATAAAAAATTTAAAAAAATTAGTGTTTTCATGAATGTCTTTGATTGTCATGTAAACAGAACTCCTTGTGGTGGCAAGATTGAGGAGATTTTGTATAAGCCAGGTAAGTTTGTTAATGCTTCATTAGATAAAGCGAGTGAAGACAATGAAAGAAATTACTTTAAAATTAAAGACCCTCACAACAATGATATTGTAGTCGTTCAAATAGCTGGACTGGTTGCAAGAAGAATAGTTTGTGAAACTAATAAAGATCAAGAATTGAAACAAGGAGATCGTATTGGCATGATACGATTTGGTAGTAGAGCCGATATATATTATGAAAATTATGAGCCACTTGTAAAAGTTGGTCAAAAAGCTATTTCAGGTGAAACACTACTTGCAAAAAAATAATATGGAACAAAAAAAACCAAATTTTAAAATCGTAGCAGACAAAAAAGGCGCAAGAATGATTCTACCAAATATGTTAACACTAATGGGTGTTTGTATTGGTTTGAGCTCAATCCGGTTTGCCTTGGATGGAAGGTTCGAAATAGCAATCATTGCAATAATTTTTGCAGCTTTGATTGATGGTCTAGATGGGAGAATAGCAAGACTTATAAAAGGGACCTCAAAAGTTGGAAAAGAATTAGACTCTTTAACGGACGTGATAAGTTTTGGGGTAGCTCCGGCATTCATAATGTATTTCTGGAAATTAAACTCATTAGGGAGATTTGGATGGTTATTATGTTTAGTGTACGTAATTTGTGTTGCACTAAGACTAGCAAGATTTAATGTTAATTCTAACCAAGAACCTTCTTGGCAAGATAATTTTTTTCAGGGAGTACCATCTCCAGCTGGTGCCATATTATTGTTAACTCCACTAATAATAAGTCTTAGTGGTTTTAATCTTATTCAGTTAAATTTTAATATTATTGTTCCTGTATTTTTTGTTTCAACATCATTGCTTTTAATAAGTAAATTTCCAAGTTATTCATTTAAAAAGATTGTAATACCTAGAAGAACAACAATTTTCTTATTATTTGGTATTGTTCTATTTTTTGGACTTTTGCTTATTTATACATTTAATGTAATTGCAATAAGTTCTTTAGTTTATGTGCTTTTATTACCAATAAGCTTTTTTCATTTTCAAAAATTAAAAAAACAACATGAAAATGACAAAATTCAAGAGGATGATGATCTTGAAGACATACTTTAATGAAAAAAAATACAATAGTTTCTCTTGCTGATGCTAACTATTTTCCTTTATTAGAGGAATTAATTAATTCTATAAAACGATTCAAAGAAAGTGAAAATGTAGCTATCTGTATTTTAGATGCGGGCTTAGACAAGGATCAAAAAAAAAAATTATTAGATAAAGTAGATGAAATTAAATCTGCTGAGTGGGATATTGAGGTTCCTCAATCCAAAGTTAAAGAAAAGGAATGGCTTAAAAGCCAAGTTTCAAGAGCATTTTTACCTAAATATTTTCCTAACTATGAAAAGTATTTGTGGATTGATTGTGATGCATGGGTAAATGATTGGCATTCTGTTAAACTTTATTTTCAAGCTTGTGATAATGGAAAGTTGGGTATTACACAAACAATAGGACCTGGTTATAAAATTACATCAAAAGTAAATTGGTTATTTGGAAAATTAGCAATAATCAAATCACAGAATTTTAAACATGCAATAAAATCAAAAATTGGTACGTACAAAGCTAGAAAACTTGCCTTTGCACCACATATAAATATTGGCGTGTTTTCTTTAGAAAAAAACTCAAAAGGATGGAGCTTATGGCAAAATAATTTGTCAAAGACACTAAAATCTGGGAATATTTTTGGTTCAGAAGGATTAGCAATTAATATGTCAGTTTATATTGATGATCTCGAAACAGAATTTTTACCTTTAAATTGCAATTGGATAACTAGTAATCTTTTACCAAAATATGATGAAGATCAAAAAACATTTGTAGAACCTTATCTTCCCAATTACAAAATAGGCATAATGCATCTCGCAGCTGGAATATGGAAAAATGGTAAAGATATGCGAGTGGATAAAAGTATTAAGATAGAATTAGAAACTTTAGATAAAAAAAAGATTATTAAAAGCTTAAGATTTGATATTTAGTTGAAAAAAAATAAAATTTCAAAAAATTGGATTAATAAACAAAGAAGAGATACTTATGTTCGTCAATCTAAAATTGAAGGTTACAGAGCTAGATCTGTATATAAATTGATTGAAATTGATGAAAAGTTTAAAATTTTTAAAGGTGGAATTTCTGTAATAGACATTGGTGCTGCACCAGGAAGCTGGTCTCAATACGCTTCAAAGGTTGTTAAAAATGGAACCATCATTTCAATAGACTTAAAAAGAATGGAAGATATAAAAAATACAATTCAAATTGAAGGTGATTTTACAAAACCTGAAATTCAAGAAAAAATAAAAAGAAATCTTATCAACCCGACTGATGTGGTTATGTCTGATATGGCAATAAATACCACTGGAATAAAAGACGTTGATGCTATCCAAACGGGTGAGTTGTGCAAAGAGGCAATTATATTTTCAAAAGATGTAATATCCGAAAAGGGTATTTTTATTGCAAAAATATTTATGGGCAGATCTTTTAATGAAATTGTCGCACTTGGTAAAAAATTTTTTAAGGAAGTTAAGATTTTTAAACCTAAGTCGAGCCGCAAAGACTCTAAAGAAAGTTTTATTATTTGTAAAAATCTTAGATAGACACTTTTAATTCTAAAGGAATCATATATAAAAGATCATGGTTCCTATTAAAGAAGCACTTACCTTTGACGATGTTACATTAGCTCCAAAATATTCTGAAATTTTACCCTCTGAAGTTGACACAAGTATTAAATTAACTGAAAATCTTAAATTAAAGATTCCATTATTATCTTCAGCAATGGATACAGTTACTGAAAGTAAAATGGCAATTGCTATAGCGAAAGCTGGAGGTATTGGAGTAATTCATAGAAATCTAGATATAAAGAAACAAATCAAAGAAATTAAGAAGGTTAAACAAAAACAATTACTAGTTGGAGCAGCTGTAGGAGCAGGGCAAACTGAACTTATTAGAGCAAAAGCAATTCTCAAAGAAGGAGTAGATTTAATAGTTGTGGACACAGCTCATGGTCATACTAAAAAAGTTTCAGAAATAATTAAATTGATTAAAAAAATTAGGACTAAAAGAACTGCACTTTGTGCTGGAAATATTGCAACACCAGATGCTGCTAAATTCTTATTAAATTTAGGAGTAGATATTATAAAGGTAGGAATTGGACCAGGTTCTATTTGTACAACTAGATTAGTAGCTGGAATAGGCGTTCCTCAATTAAGTGCTATCATTTCAGTAAGAAGTGGAGTTAAAAATAAAAATATAAAAATAATTTCTGATGGTGGAATAAAATATTCAGGAGATTTAGCTAAAGCTTTTGCTGCTGGTGCGGATGCTGTAATGATAGGTTCTTTATTTGCCGGAACAGACGAAGCTCCTGGAAAATTAATTAAAAGAAATGGCAAATATTTTAAAAGTTTTAGAGGAATGGGTTCTGTTGGTGCAATGAATAAGGGTTCTGCTGATAGATATTTTCAATCGAAACAAAAAGACATTTCAAAATATGTACCTGAGGGTGTTGAAGGATTTGCAAAATATAAAGGCGATGTTGGAACTATTATTTATAGATTAGTAGGTGGTTTGAGATCTTCAATGGGTTATCTTGGGTCTAAACAAATAAAATATCTAAGAAATAAACCAAAATTTGTAAAAATTACTAAAGCAGGTTTTTATGAGAGTATGGTTCATAACGTAGATGTTATAAAAAATGATTCAAAGTACTAATGACTAAAATTTTTAAGAAATTTATTTTTTGTTTTTTCATATTAAATATTGCAAATATTACTGTTGCTAAAGAAAATTTTTTTGATGAAGGTTTAAAGTTATTTAATTCAAAAAAATATGATGATGCAAAATTTTTGTTTCAAAGAAGCATCGTATTCGATCCTAAACATGCCAGCTCTTATCTATATTTAGCAAAAATTTATAAAAAACAAGAAGATCAGAAGAAAGAAGAAAAAAACTTAGAAACAACTTTATTAATCGATCCAATGAATGAGGAAGCTATTTTGATGTTGATGGAAATTGGTATTAAAAAAACAAATTACTCAAAAGTAAAAGAATTATCAGAAAGATTTGAAAAAATTTGTAAAAATTTGTGTAATGAGAATAAAAAAATTTTACAAGACTTAAAAAATTTAGAACCAAAAAATGAGTCTTGATTTAAGTTTAAACAAGATTTTAATAATTGACTTTGGTTCACAGTTTACCCAATTAATAGCAAGAAGAATAAGAGAATTAGGATTTTTTTCAGAAATAACAAGCCATAAAAAGATAAAAAATAAAGATATAAATAATAAAATAAAAGGAATTATCTTATCTGGAGGTCCTCTAAATGTTTATGAAATTAATAAATATTCATTTGATAAAAAGATAATTCAAAAAGGAATCCCTGTTTTAGGTATTTGTTTTGGTCACCAAATTATATCAAAATTAAATGGGGGACGTGTTAAGCAATCCAAGCATAGAGAATTTGGTTTAGCAAATATTTACAAAAAAAATGACAGTCTTTTAATAAAAAACTTCTTTTACAAAAAAAAATCAATGAAAGTTTGGATGAGTCATGCCGACCAAGTTTCAAAATTACCAAAAAATTTTAAAGTAATTGCTTCAAGCAAAAATTCAAAATTTGCAATAGTTGAAAATAAAACAAAAAAATATTATGGAGTGCAATTTCATCCAGAGGTAACTCATACAGATAACGGAAAAAGAATTATTAGTAACTTTGTTTCTTTGATATGTAAAATGAAACGTAATTGGTCATATAAAGACCAAAAAAAAAAATTAATTCTACAAGTCAAAAATCAGGTTGGAAGTAACAAAGTCATTTGTGCTTTATCTGGTGGAGTTGATAGTAGTGTGGTCGCACAGTTATTAAATAAAGCTATTGGTAATAATTTGCATTGTATTTTTGTTAATACTGGTCTTCTAAGAAAAGATGAAGAAAAACAGGTTGTTACAACATTTAAAAAAAGGCTTAAAATTAATCTTACTTATGTGAATGCTGAAAAAGAGTTTTTAAAAAAATTATCAAACATTTCTGATCCTGAAAAGAAAAGAAAGATAATAGGAAACTTATTTATCAAGATATTTGAGCGTTATGCTAAAAAAATTAAAAATGTAAAATTTTTAGCACAAGGAACACTTTATCCTGACTTAATAGAAAGTAGATCAGTTACAGGTAGTCAAACTTCTAAGATTAAATCTCACCATAATGTTGGAGGCTTGCCAAAAAAAATGAAACTAAAACTAGTAGAGCCATTAAAATTTTTGTTTAAGGACGAGGTTAGAAAACTTGGATTAGAACTGAACTTAAGTAGAGAAATTATTTCTCGTCATCCCTTTCCAGGACCTGGATTAGCAATAAGAATGCCTGGAATAATAACAAAAGAAAAAATTAAAATTTTAAAAGAAGCTGATCATTATTTTATTCAAGCTTTGAGAGATCACAATTTATATAATAAAATTTGGCAAGCTTATGTAGCATTACTTCCTGTTAAAACAGTTGGAGTAATGGGTGATAATAGAACTTATGAATATTTGTGTCTGCTAAGAGCCATAACATCTGAAGATGGTATGACAGCAGATTTTTATGAATTTAAAAAATCATTTATACAAGATATTTCTAATAAAATAGTGAATAGTATTAGGGGGATTAATAGAGTAGTTTACGATATAACTTCGAAACCACCTAGTACAATCGAATTAGAGTAAATGAATAAAAAGATAAAAAAAATTCTTGATAAAAAGAATAAATCAAAAATAATTTGCCTAACCGCATACTCAAAAAATGTTGCTTCAATCCTTGATAAATATTGTGATTTGGTATTGGTTGGGGACTCACTAGGATCAGTTCTTTATAATTTTAAGTCAACTAAGCAAGTGACTTTAGAGACAATGATTAATCACTCTAAAAGTGTCAGACTTGGTATTAAGAAATCATTAATGGTTGTTGATATGCCCTATAATACATATCGAAATCCAAGTGAAGCTTTAAAGAATTCAAGATTAGTTATGAAAGAAACTAAATGTGATGCTGTGAAGTTGGAGGGAGGAAAAAAGATTATTCCTATGGTTGAAAGATTAATTAGAAATAAAATACCAGTCATGGGTCATGTAGGAATATTACCCCAAACAGATAAAAAATTTACCTTTAAAGGTAAGAAAACCAAAGAAATTGAGAGGATTTTAAAAGACTCTAAACTTTTAGAAAACGCTGGAGTTTTTTCAATTGTATTAGAATGTGTAGAAACAAAGTTATCAAAGAAAATTTCTAATCATATAAGAATTCCAACAATAGGAATTGGTTCATCGGTCAATTGTGATGGCCAAGTTCTAGTGACTGATGATCTAACAGGTTTAAGTCAAAGTAAATTAAAATTTATTAAAAAATTTGTTAATATAACAAAGTTGATTGAAACTGGTGTAAAAAAATATAAATCTGAAGTATTAACAAAACAATTTCCAAAAGCCAAACATTCTTTTTCTAAATGAAACTGAATAAGATAGAGCCAAAATTTGTAAAAAAAATTAATCCAAGAATAGGTTTAATAACTTTAGCTAGTGATTTTAGAATTGAAAAAGATTTTAATGATATAATTTTTGGTAAAGACATAGATTTATATTCAAATAGAATAAATTGTTACAATCCTCTCACTAATGAAACTTTAAAAAAGATGGCAGATGACATCCCAGAAGTGACCAAAAATATTTTACCAGATCAAAAATTAGATTGTGTTGCTTATGGATGCACATCAGGAACTATAGCTGCAGGCTACCAATCAATTTATGAAAAAGTAAATTTAGTTAAACCTAATACAAAAGTAACAACACCTATTACTTCTGCAATAAATGCTCTTAAAACGCTTAAGATTAATAAGGTTTCAATATTTACTCCTTATACTGATGAGATTAATCAATCTATTATTAATTATTTTAAAAATGAAAAAATACAGATTTCTGAATTATCTTATTTTAATATAGCGTCTGATTTAGATATAGGTAAAGTTGATCCACAACATTTATTTGAAGTATTAGTTAAACAAGATTTGTCAAATAGTGATGCGTTGTTTGTATCTTGCACAGCACTTCCTGTATTGTCAATTATTGACGACATAGAAAAAAACTAGGTAAGGTAATTTTGTCAAGTAATCAAACTTTAATTTGGGATACACTTAAACAAGTTGATAATCAAAATAAGGTTGATGGTTATGGAGTGTTGTTTAATAGTTAGAGAATGAATTTTTCAATTAAAGAATACAAATCTAGATTAAAAAAAGTTCAAAACTCAATGCAAGATAAAGGAATTGAGATTCTGATTTCACAAGATCCATCAAATATGAATTATCTTACAGGTTATGATGCGTGGTCTTTTTATTATGCTCAGTGTGTGATTGTTCATGTAAATGCTGAAGAACCAATTTGTTTTGTTAGAGATCAAGATGCTGGTGGTGCTTATATAAAAACTTATTTGAAAGATGAAAATATAATTAAGTATCATGAAAAATATATCCATACTTGGCCCTTACATCCTTATGATGCTTTAGTTGATTTAATTAAGGAAAAAAAATGGGATAAATTATCCATTGGTGTTGAGATGGATAGTCATTATTTTACTGCTTATTGTTATGAAAAAATAAAACAAGGATTACCTAATGTAAAATTGTTAGACAGTGAACGATTAGTAAATTGGGTAAGACTTATAAAGTCAGATACTGAAATAAGATATATGAAAGCTGCTGCAAAAATTACTCAATTAGGTATGAACAAAGCTTTTGAAGTAATAAATCCAGGTGTAAGACAATGTGATGCTGTTTCAGAAATATGCTCAACCCTTGTAAAAGGCACCTCAGAATTTGGTGGAGATTATGCCTCAATAGTGCCAATGCTGCCGACTGGAAAAGGGACATCCGCATCTCATTTGACTTGGTCTGAGGATGAATTTGTCGAAGGTGAAGCTACAATTATTGAATTATCTGGTGTTAATAAAAAGTATCATTGTCCAATGGCTAGAACAGTTTTACTTGGAAAACCTGATCAAAAAAAGATAGATACAATGAAAAAAACGAATGAAGCACTTCAAGCGGGCATTAATAAAGTTAAAGCAGGTAATATTGCTGATGATGTTGCCCAAGCCTTTTGGAAGATATTAGATAAATATAAAATTGAGAAAACTTCAAGATCTGGCTATTCCATAGGGATAGGCTATCCCCCTGATTGGGGAGAGCATACTTTAAATATATCTAAAGGTGATACGACACTATTACAACCCAATGTTACTTTTCATATGATAGCAGTAATGCAATTTGGAAATTGGGGAGTTGAAGCATCAGAAGCTATTAGAGTAACTGATAAAGGATCAGAATTATTTTGTAATTTTTCAAAAGAACTTCACGTTAAAAGCTAATTATTAGAGGTTGATATTTATTCTCACAAATGTTTTAAAGTTCCTTAAATTATGGCATCAAAAAAAGATTTTGTTAAATTTGATAAAGTTGATAAAAGCTATGACGGTAAAGTCTTAGTTGTTAAAGATCTTCAATTAGATATTGCTGAGGGAGAATTTATTACAATGTTAGGACCCTCTGGTTCTGGTAAAACAACTTGCCTAATGATGTTAGCTGGCTTTGAAACCCCAACTAATGGAGAAATATTCCTAGATGGTAAAGCAATATCAAGTATACCTCCTCACAAAAGAGGAATTGGAATGGTATTTCAGAATTATGCTTTATTTCCGCATATGACTGTATATGAAAATTTGGCTTTTCCCTTAAGAGTGAGAAAAATTCCAAAGGATGAAGCGGATAAAAAAATTGATAAAGCACTATCAATGGTATCTCTACAAGGTTTCGCCGCAAGAATGCCAGGCCAATTGTCTGGTGGACAACAACAAAGGGTGGCAGTTGCAAGATCATTGGTGTTTGACCCGCAATTAGTTTTAATGGATGAACCTTTGGGAGCTTTAGATAAAAATTTAAGAGAAAGTATGCAATATGAGATAAAACATATTCATGAAAGCATCGGTGTTACAGTTGTTTATGTTACTCATGACCAAAGCGAAGCTTTAACGATGTCAAATCGTATTGCAGTGTTTAATGATGGGAAAGTTCAACAGCTTTCGAGTCCTGATGAATTATATGAGAAACCTGTAAATTCATTTGTCGCTGAGTTCATTGGAGAGAATAATACTTTTGGTGGTAAAGTTTCAGATATTTCTGAAGGAAAGTGTAAAGTAAAACTAGCAAATGCAGAAATACTAGCCAATCCGATTTCAGTTAAAGGCAAAGGAGAGCAAACTACAGTTTCCTTAAGGCCCGAAAGAGCTTTAATTAATCCAAGTTCAAAGATGGATAATCTTTATAAAGGAAAAATTGAAGAAGTTATTTATCATGGTGACCATACAAGAGTAAGAATAAATCTTTTAGGCAATCCTGAGTTTATTTTAAAAGTTCCAAATAGTTCGTCTAATCTAGATATCAAACTTGGAAATGAAATTAATATCGGATGGAACAGTGACGATGCTCGGGCTCTTGACCCAAAATAGACAAGCCACAATTATTGTATAAGTAGATAAAAAGGATTGTTGACTCTCTTCCCTGAAGTTGTTTTAATTAGTTTTTTAAACGTTTAATGGAGGAATAATGAAAAAACTAAGTAAAATATTACTAGCTATTTCTTTTGTACTTTCACTAACTACTTCAGCATTTGCAACAACAGTGACTGCAGTGTCTTGGGGTGGGGCTTATACTGAGTCTCAAAAGTTAGGTTATGGTGATCCTACTGCTAAAAAACTGGGCATAAACATTGCTTGGGTTGATTATTCAGGTGGTTTATCAGAAATTAAAGCACAAAAAGAAGCTGGAAAGATCACGTGGGATATAATCGACGTGTTTGCAATGGATACTATCACTGGATGTGATGAAGGATTATTTGTTGAATTTGATTTTGACAAAGACTTCCCACCTGCACCAGATGGAACTCCTGCGAGTAAAGATTTCTTTACTGCAATGCCAAGTAAATGTGCTGTAGGAAATATTTTATATTCTTGGAACTACGCTTATAATAAAAATAATGTTAAAGGTACTCCAAAGACTATCAAAGATTTCTTTAACACAAAAAAATTCCCTGGAAAAAGAGCTATCTACACAAGCGCTTTAACTAATTTAGAAATCGCTTTAGCTGCAGATGGTATTAAGCCAGGAAAAGGCGGAGCAAAAATCTATGAAGCTTTAGAAACAGAAAAAGGTGTTCAAAGAGCAATGGATAAGATCAAAAAACTTTGTACAGATCCAAAAGGCGGATGTGTATTTTGGTCTGCAGGTGCTCAACCACCAGAACTGTTAGTATCAGGCGAAGTAGTAATGGCTACTGGTTGGAATGGTAGATTCTTCAATGCAGAAGTTGGAGAAGGTGCACCAATTGTACAAGTTTGGGATGGCCAAGGTCTTGACTACGAATATTTCGTACAAGTTAAAGGTGGACCAAACGATGCTAATGGTATGGCTAAAAAAGCTTTAGCTATGATGACTAGTTCTGAAATGTTAGCAGGTAGCGCTAAATACATTGCATATGCTCCTTGGAGAAAATCTTCAATTGGTATTATGGAAAAAGGTGAGCCTTGGTATAAAGATGGTAAGACTAACATGGTACCACAAA
>CACAIR010000011.1 GCA_902532565.1 uncultured Pelagibacteraceae bacterium
ATCAGTTTCATTAGATAAAAAAGATGGTGTAAAATTTAGTTTAACAAAAGATGCTTTAAATTTATCTGTAAATAATACAAATAGTGGAGATGGAAATGAAACATTAAATGTGAAATTTGAACATGATTTAGAAATTAGTTTTAACTCAAAATATTTAATTGATGTAGCTTCACAATTAGATGGCGAAAAAGTGGAAATATATTTTAACGATACCGGATCTCCAGCTTTAATTAAAGATCCAGGCGATTTTGATAGCATTTATGTTGTAATGCCGATGAAAGGCTAATTAACTTTATCTAATTCAGTGTAAATTTTTTTTTCTAAGTTTTTTACAAATTCATTTTTATTCAAACCAGATTTAATCTTTGGCAATATAGATATTATAATTTCCTTATTAGATATTTTGTTTCCTGATTTAGGCCACACATAACCAGAATTTATTGCAATAGGTTGACATGAAATTTTTAGTTCCTCATAAATTCTGCCAGCACCTTTTTTAAATGGTGGTCTTTCATTGGCTTTAACTCTAGTTCCTTGAGGAAAAATTATTAAAGGTCTTTCAGTTTTAGTAATCATTTTTGATATATTATCAAAAAAACCTAAATTATCTTTACTAATTTTGTTTCTTTTGATTGAGATTGACCCTATTTTTTTTAAATACCAACCAAATATTGGTATAAAAATTAACTCCTTTTTCAAAATAAATACAGGACAATTAAAAATTGTTTGTAGATAAAAAGTTTCAAACATTGATTGATGTGAAGCTGCTATAAAAAATTTTTCATTTTTAATGATATTTTCTTTACCAGTTATTTTGATTTTCACAAATAGAATCAATTTTAGACACAAGCCTGTCCAGTGACCCATTAATTTTCCTCCGATTAATACTATTTTTTGTGGCAACAAAAGTGATGGCAAAAATATTATAGATATTGCAAAAATTCCTGAAAAGAAAATTGTTGAAAATATTATACTTCTTAACATTCGATTTAATGTTACATTAATTCTGAAATCTTTTCTCTTTTTCTTAAAACTTGAATTTTAGAATTTTTGACTAATATTTCTATTGGCTTAGGTCTTACATTGTAGTTTGATGCCAAAGACATACCATATGCGCCAACATCACAAATAATTAAGTAATCTTTTTCATTTAATTTTTGATAATTTTTAACTGTAGAAAATGTATCTGTGCTTTCACATATTGGACCCACAAATTCGTAGCTTTTTTTTGATTTTTTATTTGTTTTTTTAATTGGGATTATTTTATGTTTTGCACCATAAAGTGCTGGTCGCATCAAATCGTTCATTGCAGTGTCTAAGATTATAAAATCTTTGTTATAGCCTTTTTTGATATATATGATTTTTGTTATTAAAATAGCTGTATTACCTATTATAGATCTTCCTGGCTCAAAAATAATTTTACTATTATTCGTTTTTAAAAATCTTTCAATATTTTGAGAGTAATTTTTAAAATTTAACTTGGAATTATTATGTTCATAATCAATGCCCATACCTCCTCCTAGATCAATAAATTCAAAATTATAATTAGATTTTTTTATAATTTTATTTACTGCGTTAAGCATTTTTTGATAAGGTTTATCACTGAGAATTTGGCTTCCAATGTGTACACTTAAACATTTTAAATTTATAAATTTTGATTTTCTGACTAATTTTACCAATTGTAAAAACATTTTTTGATCCACACCAAATTTATTTTCTTTTTTACCAGTTGAAATTTGATTTAAAGTTTTTGCATCAGTATTTGGATTAAGTCTAATACCAACATTAACATATTTTTTTCTTCTTCTTGCTATTTTTTCTATTTCCAATATTTCACTTTTGGACTCTGCATTGATCAAAAGTATATTTTTATCAATTGCGTATTCAATTTCCTCTGTTTCTTTTCCAACTCCTGAGAATACAATTTTTTTTGGTTTAATTCCTGCTTTAAGTGCCTTCATTAGCTCACCACCAGAAACTACATCAGCACCTAGATTATTTTTTTTAATTTCTCTCAATATACCTAAGTTTGAATTTGCTTTTACCGCATAACAAACAATAGGATTTATTTTTTTGAAATAATTTTTAAAATTTCTAATATTTTCTTTAATCTTTGCTAACGAATAACAATAAATTGGTGTCTTGTATTTTTTTATTATTGAGTCAATGTCAAGTTTTTCGATTGTAAGTTTATTTTTTTTATAAATCATGAAAAGAGCTTCATTTGAAAACTTATCTTTCCTGAATTTTGATTTTTTTCTTTAAAAACAGGATCACCTTTTTTACCACAAGAAGAAATTATTATTGTTACAATTATTAATATAAAAATTTTTTTTATCATTTTGTTGTTTTATGTTTCATTATCATTTTTTTGATATTTTCAAAAGATGTTCCTCCATAAGATTTTTTTGAGTTTATTGAATTTTTTAAATCAAAAACTTTCAAAACCTCACTAGATAGTTTTGGTTCAATTTTTTTTAATTCTTCAATTTTGAGATCTTTCAATTTCTTATTTTTCTTTTCAGCTAAATTAACGATTTCAGCTGTTTTTTGATAAGCTTTTCTAAATGACATTGAGCAATTTTTAACTAAATAATCAGCAAGATCTGTTGCTGTAATAAAACCTGTATCAGCAAGTTCAAGCATTCTTTTTTTATTAGGCGAAATATTTTTTAATATTTCATTTAATATTTTTAGACAATTAATCAATGTATCATATGATTTAAAAATTATTTCTTTATCATCCTGCATATCCTTGAAATAAGATAGTGGCAATCCTTTAAGAATTGTTAACATTGAAAACAAATTTCCAAAAGCTAAGCCAGACTTACCCCTTAAATATTCTAATTGATCAGGGTTTTTTTTTTGTGGCATTATAGATGACCCAGTTAAAATTTTATCTGAAAGATGAATCAAATTGAAACCATCTGAATTCCAAATAATCAATTCCTCCGCAATTCTTGAAATATGCATTGAACATACAGAAACACTAAAAAGAAAATCTAACACAAAATCTCTATCCGAAACAGTATCTATAGAATTTTTTGTAGGTTCACTGAAACCAAGTTTTTTTGAGGTATAGTGTCTATCAATATTAAATGATGTTCCCGATAGCGCTGCAACACCAAGTGGACATTCATTTAAACTTTTAATATTATATAAAAATCTTCTTTTATCTCTCTTAAAAATCTCTACATAAGCCATAAAATAATGTGCTAAAGAAATCGGTTGTGCATTTTTTAAATGAGTAAAGCCCGGCATTATCGTTTCAATATTTTTTTCAGCAAGCTTTAATGAAGATTTTATAATTTTTTCTAAATAATCATTTACCTCTTGAGTTGACGATTTAATCCACATTTTAAAATCAGTTACAACTTGATCATTCCTTGATCTAGCAGTATGAACATACCCAGCCTCTTCCCCTATAATTTGAAAAAGTTTTTTTTCTATATTCATATGAATGTCTTCGTATTCCTGATTAAATTCAAAATTATTTTTTAATATTTCTTTTTCAATTTTTTGTAATCCATAGATAATTTTATTTTTGATTTTGAAAGATATTATTTTTTGTTTAAATAACATTTCTACGTGTGCTATAGATCCTGCAATATCTTCTTTGTATAATCTTTTATCTATATCTATTGAGCTACCAACTTTTTCAAAAAGTTTAGATGTTTTTTTTTTTATTCTTGTATTCCAAATTGCCTGGTTGTTTTTATTTTTAGCCATGATAGTTACTTATACCTATTAAATATGAGATTTTTAATAATATTTATATTTCTTATTTCTTCAGCAATAGCTAATGAAACTCCAAAAATCACAAATCTTGTTATCAATAAAGATTTAAAAGCATATGAGAACATCACTTTTCTTGATGTTAATAAGAAAAAAATAAGACTATCAGATTTTAAGGGAAATCTTGTATTGTTGAATTTTTGGGCCACTTGGTGTGCACCATGTAAAAAAGAAATGCCGTCTCTTGATATTTTAAAAGTAAATCCCGAGTTGAATAACATAGAAATTTTTGCAATTAATGTTGGCAAAGATAAGATAGAAAAATCTAAAAAATTTTTTGATGATTTAAATATCAAAAATTTAGAGATTTATTTTGATAATCCAACTACCCTGGCTAAGACTTTAAGCCTTAGAGGTGTGCCAACAACAATCTTGATTAATAAAGATGGTAAAGAATTTGCAAGAGTCATTGGATCAATTGATTTTGAGAATAAAGAATTTGTTAAATGGATTAAAAATTATAATTAATTTTTAAAAAAATAGGCAAAAATTATAAGAAAAATTATTGCAATGAACTGCAATAGAACTCTAAGCTGCATTAATTTATTTGAATATTTTTTACTAGTTTTTCCCCCTCTAAATAAAGTTCCTATACCAAGTATTAAAACAATACCAACCGCAATTAAAAATACAATTGATAAAATTTGAACAAATATTCCTGTAAACATGTTTATATTGTAGAGTGTTTTTAAAAATAAAAAACAAATTAAATTTAATATGTCATTTTGTCTTGAAAGCACAATTATAAAACCTGAAAAAAATAAGGATATTAGTAATCTAGTTGTTTTGCTCCATGGATATGGTGGAGATGGTAAGGATATTAGCATGCTCACTTTAAGCTGGAAAAGACACATGCCAAATACAATTTTTATTTGTCCAAATGGACATGAAACTTGTGCAATAAATCCCTCAGGCTATCAATGGTTTGATTTAACTAACGACGATCCTAATTATATTATAGAACAATCTTTAAAAGCAGAAAAAAAAATAAATAAATTTTTAGATGAAATTAAAGAAGAGTATAAGATTGAGAATAAACAGATTATATTATCTGGTTTTAGCCAAGGTTGTATGATGTCAATAAATGTTGGCCTTACTTCAGAACATTCATTTAATTGTATAGTAGGTTTTTCAGGAAAAATCATAGATATTAAAAATTTAAAAACAAGAAGAAAAAATAATACAAATACTCTTTTAATTCACGGTGATCAAGATGACATTGTCTCTCCAACTCATTTATTAGAAGCTAAAGATTTTCTTTTAAGAGAAAAAGTAAATATTGACACACATCTCATCAAAAATTGCGGACATCATATTCCAATTGAAGCATCGAGTATAGCTCTCAATTATATTTTAAAAAATATTTTAATTAATTAGTAACATTGATATCATTAATCAATTAATATAAGATTTTTTTATGAAAGAATTTGTTGAGAAAAATATTTCACTAGAAAAATGTCCTGCGCTAGTCCTTAATGCTGATTATAGACCTCTGAGCTATTATCCGCTTTCACTCTGGTCATGGCAAGACGCTGTTAAATCAGTTTTTTTAGATAGAGTAACTATAGTTAGTAATTATGATCGACAAATTAGAAGTCCATCTTTTAAAATGAAATTACCAAGTGTTATCGCACTCAAAAGTTATATAATTCCACAATCTAAACCAAGTTTTACTAGATTTAATGTCTTTCTTAGAGATCGTTTTTCATGTCAATATTGTGGAAGTGGAGAAGAGTTAACCTTCGATCACTTGTTACCAAGATCTAAAGGTGGAGAAACAAACTGGGACAACGTTGTAACAGCATGTTCAAAATGTAATGTAAAAAAAGGAGGTAAACTTCTTCAATTTTCAGACATGAAATTAAATCAATATCCTTATCAGCCGTCAACAGAGGATTTACACAAAAATGGCAAGCATTTTCCACCAAATTATCTTCATAAAAGTTGGATGGACTATTTGTATTGGGATGTTGAATTAGAGTCTTAAAAAAAATTAAATTTTTTCAGAAATATTAATTGCAATTCTTGACCCTGTTTTGATGATTTTATCAAGTATTGAATAACAACCTTTTTTTGTTGCTCCTTTTTCATAAGCAATATCTTTATGGTGGAGCTCATCTTCTCTAAATTTTATAATGTTTTTTTTTAATTCTTTTTCGCTTTTATCTAATTGATCAATTTGATTTTGGTAATGTTTATCAATCACTTCCTCAACTGAAGCTGTACATAACATTGCTGCTTTTTTTCCGAGGAGTGTAGACCCAAAACCTAAACTAACACCAAGTAAGTCCCACAATGGTAGAAATTTAGTTGGTTTAATATTTCTTTTTTTTATTTCCTTTTCAAAAAATTCACAGTGTTCTTTTTCATGAACCTTCATATCCTCAACAATTTTTTTCAATTGTTCATCCTTAACAAATGTATTTAAAGCTAGCAGTTGTCCTTCATATATCTTGACTGCTCCTCGTTCACCTGCGTGATCTACACGAATAAACTCTTCAACTTTATTTTTTGATATCATTGCTCAGCGAATAAATTTTTTTTGATATAAAGAACATAAATATACTTATAAATATATTATAAGTTGTAAGAGATAAACCAAAAATTTTAAATGCTACATCTTTGCAACTTATGGTAAATTGTCTTAATGAATTCAAAATTTCATCTTTTGTTATTAAATTTAAATCCGATGCACAAATTGATGATTCATCAATAATACCTTGCTCAATGCCAAAATGGTAAAATGAAATAATTATAGAAAATGAAAAAATCAACATTAACAATACACTGTAAAAATTTGCATCCTTTTTAAAGATATAATTTAAAATTAGAACTAAAATTGAAAGTCCATATGGAATTCTCTCAATTTTACACAAATTACAAGGTTGATATCCAAAAACATATTCAATAATTAAAGCTATTCCTAAAATTAAGAAACTTAAGATAAATAAAACTTGCAAATAATTTTCTTTTTTTAAGTTTATCATAAAATTATATTAGTAGATAAAAAATTATAGCAATAATTACAATAAAGATTCCAATAATTGTAAACCATCTTTCACCATGCTTATTAATATAATTTGTAAACGTATTTCCAAATTTTGATGATAAATAAGAAACAATAAAAAATCTTAGACCTCTGGAAATTAAGCTTATTAAAATAAAGATAAGTAAATTAAAATTAATTATGCCACTAGTTATTGTGAATACTTTATATGGCAATGGGGTAAAACCAGCCAAAAATAAAATTGTAAGCCAGGCATAAAATCCATCACCTTCAGAAAGAGCATTTTTTATATTTATAACTTTATCTTCATAATTATAAAACTCAAAAATATTCATTGCTAAATCAAAAAAAAATGCACCAATTACATAACCAAAAATTCCTCCTAATACTGAAAAAAATGTAGCAATAAAAAAAATTTTAAAAAATTGGTTCTTTTTTGCAATAGCCATAGGAGCAATCATTATATCTGGAGGAATTGGGAAAAAAAAACTCTCTAAAAAAGATACTAAACCAAGAAAATAATTAGAGTTTTTATGCGCTGCCAACTTTATGCATTTATTATAAAGTTTAGTAAACATTTTTTTGTTTTTATTATAATTTTAGTTCTTATACTATTTAAATTATAATTTATATTAAGGGCGAGTGGCGGAATTGGTAGACGCGCACGACTCAAAATCGTGTTTCGCAAGAAGTGAGAGTTCGATTCTCTCTTCGCCCACCACAAAATTATGGAATTAAAAGAAATAAATAGTCTAGTTGAGCTTTTTTTTGAAAAATTTGCACAATTAAGTTTAAATAATTCCGAAAAAAAAAATAATACATTTTTAATTTCACTTAAAAAGAAAAATAAAGGTAATGAATTGTTTTCATATTCATGGGAGACAATTAATAATAGAATTAAATTTTTATCACAATATTTATCGGATATAATTTCTGTAGGTGATAGATGCATTTTATTATCAGAAAACCGACCAGAGTGGTTGATTTCTGATATCGCGATCATGAATTCAGGAGGAGTGACAGTTCCACTCTTTACAACTTATTCAGGAAATGATTACAAATATATAATCGATGATTGTAAACCAAAGGTTTGTATTGTTTCAAATATTGAACAATTTAGAAAAATTAGAAATTACATTCAAGATGGAACAATTATAATCTCGATAGACCAATTTGATCAAAGTGTAGTTTGCTTCAGCGAAATCTTTGAAAAGGCTTTTAGTAATAATTTTAAAGAGATTGATCAGCAGAAAAATTTATACAATAAAAATATTAAAAGAAATAATTTAGCTTGTATAATTTATACATCAGGAACAACTGGAAATCCTAAAGGTGTTATGCTCAGCCATGGGGGTATCTTGTCAAATTGTGAGGGTGCGCGTGAAATTTTGGACACTTTAGTCAAAAAAGATAATCCGGTTTTTTTAACTTGGCTTCCATTGTCTCACTCTTATGAACACACTGTCCAATTCGTTCAAATCTCACTTGGAGCTAAAGTTTACTATGCTGAAAGTTTAGAGAAATTATTACTTAATATGACAATGGCAAAACCAACTATCATGACAGCTGTTCCAAGATTTTATCAAAATTTATATAGTAAAATTTTGCTTAATTTTTCAAAACAAAAAGGTATCAAAAAAAAATTGATAGAGAAAACAATTTTTCTTGGAAAAAAAATTTTAAATAAAGAAAAACTTAATCTTAGAGAAAGAATTATAAATTATTTATGTGAAAAACTTGTGAGAAATAAAATAAAAAAACAATTTGGAGGTAAACTTAAAGCATTTGTTTCCGGGGGAGGAGCTTTAGACAAACAAATAGGTGAATTTTTGAATTCCGTAGGTCTACCAACTTTGCAAGGTTATGGATTAACTGAGACTTCTCCTGTAGTAAGTTGCAATATTCCTGGAAAAATAAAAATAGAAACTGTTGGTCCTCCATTTAAAACAAATGAGGTAAAAATTGCCAAAGATGGTGAAATATTAGTAAAAGGTGAAAATGTTATGCTTGGTTATTGGAACATGAAAAAAGAGACAGAAGATATTATTAAAGATGGATGGTTGCATACAGGTGATATAGGAGAGATTACAAATGATGGAAATCTCAAAATAACTGATAGAAAAAAAGAAATTATAGTAAATCTTGGTGGTGATAATATATCCCCAACAAAAATTGAGAATTTATTGTGTCTCAATGAACAAATAAAACAAAGTTTTGTTTATGGAGACAAAAAAAGTTATTTAGTGGCCTTAATAATTAGTGAAAGTGAAGAAAATAAAAAAGAAATTGAAACTTATCTTGAAAATTTAAACAAAAGTTTATCTTTAGTAGAAAAAGTTAAGAAATTTAAATTAATTAAAGAAGAATTTACAATTGAAAATGGAATGTTAACTCCAACTCTTAAACTAAAAAGAAAAAAAATTTTAGAAAAATATAAAGAAGATTTAGAAAAACTTTATTAATTTTTAAACAAATAAGCGATTATTATGCGCATAAACATTAACTTTTTAATGATTAAAAAAAAAACTAAATTATTTTAATTTTCAAATTTATTTTTTTTTAATTTTTATAAATTCAATTAAAGAATTGACATAACTTGTTTAAAAAAATAAAAATATGTTAACAACGAATCAAATTGATTCGTCAAACTAAAAAGGGAGCTAAAGATGCCTAAAAGAAGAAAAAAAGCTGCAAAGAAAGCTAAGAAGAAAGCTAAGAAGAAAGCTAAAAAAAGAAGAAGAAGATAGTCACTTAGTTATCTTTATAAAAAACGCTTCTCATAACTTTTTGTATGAGAGGCGTTTTTTTTTAATCTTCAATTGGAACTTCCTCATCACCATCACTATCACTAATAGGTTCCTCTGTTGGTAAATCTGTAGTAGCTGATTTAGAAGTAGTTGACGTAGGTGGAGGCTGTTGATTTCCAACTAAATTTCTTTTTAGTGCTTTATCTAATTTTTTTTGTGTATCCTCTAATGAAACACCCAATACAATTTGAAACTCAGATAAAATTCTTTCATACGCTTTTTCAAATAGTTGCCTCTCACTGTAGGACTGATCAACCATAAGATCATCTCCCTTATTCAGGTCTCTTACTACTTCAGCTAACTCATAGATTTTTCCGGATGATATTTTTGCCTCATATTCTTGAGCCCTCCTACTCCACATGGATCTTTTAATTTTTGGTTTGCTTTTTAAGATAGAAATACATTTATTTACCTGATTAATTGTTGCTAATGGTCTTAAGTGAGATTGTTTGTTAACTGGCACCATTCCATTTGCTTTATCTTTTTCGAACTTAATTATATATGTTTCAACATCAATACCACCTATATTTATTTTTTTAAATTCTGTGATTTGACCAACACCATGTTTTGGGTAAACTACATAATCTTTAATTTTATATTCTTTTTTTTCTGTTTCTTGTTTTTTAACTTTTTTTATTTCAGGTTTTACTTCATTATTTTTTGATATTCTCAGATTATCATTTTTTGCATCAGCACCTGGTATTATTTTGGTAGTTTTTTTTTTATTTTCAACTTTTTTGATTTTAGAAATTTTCTTTTTTATAACCTTTTTTAATAATTTTTTTTTTAAATTTTTTTTTGTTTTAGCTACTTTTTTTTTGGGAGTTTTCTTTTTAGTAATTTTTTTTGATTTTTTTTTAAAGGTTTTCTTTAAAATATTTTTCAAACTTATTTTGTTCATTCTTAAATTTATTATGATCCGGTGGCGGATCTTTTTTTTCATTAATATTTGGCCAGATCTCAGAATATTTACTATTGATTTCTAACCATTTCTCGCTACCAGGAACTGTATCTGCAGTTATTGCATCGACAGGACATTCGGGCTCGCAAACGCCACAATCTATACACTCATCAGGTTTAATTACAAGCATATTTTTTCCTTCATAAAAACAATCAACTGGACAAACCTCGACACAATCCATCAACTTACATTTTATACATTTATCATTAACGATATAGGTCATATTAAATTTCTTTTTTTATTTCTTCTTTAATATCTCCCATTACTTTACTGTCAATATAGAGTAATCCCGCAAGTCTTCGCATTAAATTTGTTTCGTAAATATCAGCATCTTTATTCGAATAGATAATTTTCCAAAGCGATTTTATAATCTTAATTTTATCTGATTTCTCAAGGTTTTTAATTTCTTTAGTAAAATCTAATATTTGATTTGAGTCTTCCTCCATCTTTTTTGCTTTTAAAATCAAAGTATCTAAGTTGTTTTTATTGGCTCCAAGAATTAATAAAGTTTTTTTGATTATTTCTTTCTCTGCAGGAGAATAGTTTTCATCAATTTTTGCAGCATGAATAAGTAGAGCAGCAATTTTAACTAAATTGGTTTTATTATCACCTTCTTTTTTTGTATTGAATAACATTTGTTAATTTAAATCCAAATTCTTTAATATACCAAAAGGACTTTCTTTTTTAGTTTTTTTGACAAATGATTTTTTAAATTTTTTCTTAGGAAAATATTTAAAAAATACATCATTATTTTTTTCTGTTATTTTATAGTTCATTTTTTTAATCAATTTTATGAAATTTTCTTGACTACAACCTAATAAATTTAGCATTTCTGGGATTAGTTTGATCTCTTTGTCATTTTTATCAGATCCAGAGTTCATTATTTGCATGAATAATCTTTCAAGTATATCAATCCGTACAAAAAGATTTTCATATTTTTCAAAGCCACAAAGTAGCATAAAATATTTATTTCTATTTTCCAAGTCATCTATAAAATTTAAACCGAATGTTGGAGGTTTAAGTTTAAAATACTTTTGATGATAATTTTTCCATAATAATGTTCTTAGTGTTACTGGTTCAGGTTTAATTAATTTATATAAAAATATGTGGTATCTTCCAAATCTTACACCCAAATCTCTTAAAATTTTTCTATCATTTTGCTCTAAATTTTTTAAATATTCAGTAACATTTTCTCTCTTAAGTACACCATTATTTTCATAAAGTTGATAAGCTAAAGCTTTTACAAGAGAATTTTTTTCTTTAAGGTTTTTTAAATCGATCAGACTTTGTAAAACTGTATCAATTTTATTTTTTAGCCATTTTTTAATATACAAAGTTAATTTTTGTCTCTGATCTTGTTCAAGAATATCATCAACAATTAATTCAAAATTTGGGCTTAAATAATCATTCCCAGGTGTCAGTTTCGCTATCGCAAAAGTGTCCCAGTAAATTTTAAAGTCGTCATTTATTTCAATTAAACCTGTGTCAACTATATTTTGGATTCTTTTTTCTAATTCTGGACCTATTGATTGTCTCGCTGCCTTTTTAAGGGATTTTATATCAGTATCAAGGGCACCTTTTTTAAAATCTAACTCTAACTTTAAACCATTAATTTTTCCTATAAATTGATTATCGATTTTGACATCATTATTTTTTAATATTTCTATTTTAAATTTCATATCTTGTTTTAATCCTCTTGCAAGAATACTAGCTCTTTTATCAATAAAAGTTTTTGTAAGCTCTTCATGGAGTCTATCCGAAAGTCTATCTTCTAAAAGTTTTGTTTTTTCTATCCAATATTCCTGATTCTCAATCCAATTATTTTTATTTGAAACATATGACCAAGTTCTTACATTTGCAATTCTATTTGATAAAGAATCAACATTTCCCTCTAATTTATCTAATTTCATAAGCTGCAATCTCATAAATTCGTCAGTAATTCTACCTTTTTCACTAGATAAAAATTTAAACACATTTTCGATTACCTCATAGTGGTTTCCGTAGGTTTTTTTAACAAAATCTGGAATTTGACAACATTCCCAAAGTAAGTTGAGTGTTTTTCTGTTGAAACTTAATTTTTCCAAATTTTTATCTTTCAGAAAATATTTCAGAGCTTTTTCATCTTCACATTCATGAATTTTTCTTAACCACTCTCGTTGAGGTTTTTCTTCTAAAGATTTTATTAAATCGTTTGGATTATTAAAGTTAAGATTAGAATTTCTCCAAAAAAGTGTCCTTATTTCCTCAAATTTATGATTTTCTATTAAGTCAACTTCCTCCGCACTTATTTCTTTACAATCTCCTGTAATTCCAAAACTACCATCGTTAAGGTACCTACCTGCTCGTCCGGCAATTTGCCCTATCTCAGCCGAATTAAGTTTTCTTAGTTTTTTACCGTCAAATTTTTTTAAATTTGAAAAATAAACATGATCTAAATCCATATTTATACCCATACCGATAGCATCTGTTGCAACTAAAAAATCTACATCTCTAGATTGATATAGTTCTACTTGCGCGTTCCTAGTTTTCGGACTTAATGAGCCCATAACAATTGCTGCTCCACCCTTTTGTCTTCTGATTAATTCTGCTATTGCATAAACTTCTTCTGCTGAAAAAGCTATTATTGCAGTTTTTCTGTTAATTCTTGAAATTTTTTTATGACCTGAATATGTAAGTTTAGATAATCTTTCACGATTAATAAATTCCACATCATCATTTAATTTAGAAATAATCTTTTTTATGGTACCTGATCCCATAAACATTGTTAATTTAGAGCCTCTTGTATTTAATAATCGATCAGTAAAAATGTGTCCTCGTTCATGATCAGCACACATTTGAATTTCATCAACACCAACAAACTCTAAATCCTTATCAATTGGCATCGACTCAACAGTACATAAAAAATATTTTGAATTAGTGGGAATAATCTTTTCTTCACCAGTAATTAAAGCAACTTTATCAAGACTTATCTTTTTAATTACTTTTTCGTAAACTTCTCTTGCCAATAATCTTAGGGGAAAACCTATCATTCCACTTTCAAATGAAAGCATAGTGTCAATTGCAAGATGTGTTTTTCCTGTATTAGTAGGGCCCAGAACAGCTGTAATTTTATTTTTATTCATATCTATTATTGGTATATCTTTTTTTTTTATTACTAGATATTGTTACCACTAAAGAACAAAAATAGACTAAAACAAGGCCGAATCGAATATTTAAATGTTCTCATTTTATTTAAACTTATTTAGATTAATTTTTTTTTTAAAAGATATTAAAAAACTAACCACCCGGACCTAGGTTATTTTGATTAACTTTTAATATTTTCCAAATTCCAGATCCCGAGGCTATCACTTTCCCATCACAGAAAAGTTCACAAAATAAAAAGATTAATTTATTTGTTTTTTTTAATATTTTTGTTTTTCCAACAATTTCGTCTCCAGATTTCGAAGTCCCTATAAATTTTATATCTAGAGAGATTGTTACACACGGAGAATTATCTGAGGCACGGTGAGCAGAAGTACCTGCTCCCGCGTCAATCAATGCAGCAATATATCCACCATGAGTGATATTAGCAGCATTTAAGTGATTTTCATTTATGGTAGACTTAAATTCATACTCTAAATTAGATATACTTCTAAAAAATAAGCCACCATTATGTTTCATGAAACCTGGTTTCAAACTTATTTGTTCAAAATTATTAGACATAAACTTATAGAATAATTGTTAGAATTATTAAAATTATAAAGATAAAGGTAAAAAAGAAAATAACTGAATTTTGTAGAGATAATTTTAAAATTTTTTTTATCATTTCATTCTTTTGGCGCACCTCGAAGGACTCGAACCCTCAGCCTGCTGATCCGTAGTCAGCCGCTCTATCCAATTGAGCTAGAGGTGCTGATTGTTAATATATTTTATTTATATAGTATTATCACTTTTTAGTGTAATTTGTTAAAAATCATATTCTAAAAATGATTAATAAATTAAATGAAGTTGTAATTTTAGCTGCTGTCAGAACCCCTATTGGTACTTATAAAGGATCATTAAAGAATATTAAGGCAGATCAATTAGGTTCAATAGTTATAAAAGAAGTTATAAATCGTTCTAAAGTTGACAAAAAAGAAATCAACGAAGTAATAATGGGACAAGTTCTTACAGCTGGAACTGGTCAAAATCCTGCAAGACAAGCTTCCATTAATGCTGGATTACCAATTACTATTCCTGCTCATTTGGTAAATCAAGTTTGTGGCTCTGGTTTAAGATCAATAATATCTGGTTTCCAAACTCTTAAACTTAAAGAGGCAAAATATATAATTTGTGGGGGTCAAGAAAATATGTCTATAGCACCTCATGTTTTATCAAACAAGAAACTAGAGACAATTTCGAATGATGAATTAATAGATACCATGATTTACGATGGTCTAATTGATGCGTTTAACAATTATCATATGGGAGTAACTGCAGAAAATATTGCGGATAAATTTCAAATCTCAAGAAAAGAACAAGATGAATTTGCTTTAAAGTCCCAGATTAAAGCTCAAAAAAGTCTAGAGCAAAATAAATTTATTGATGAAATAGTTAAAGTTGATTTAAATGACTCTTTTTTAGATAAAGATGAGCATCCTAGAAAAAACTTAAAAATTCAAGATTTAAAAAAATTAAAAACAGTTTTTAAAAAAAATGGAACAGTTACAGCAGGAAATGCATCTGGAATAAATGACGGAGCTGCTGCTGTTGTTCTTTCAACTTTAGAAGAGGTAAAAAAGAAATCTTTAAAACCAATTGTAAGAATTGTTTCTTGGTCATCTGTTGGAGTTGAGCCTTCCTTAATGGGATTGGGCCCTATAGATGCTATCAAGATAGCTTTAAAAAAAGCTAACTGGAAAATTGAGGATATTGATTTGTTTGAAATTAACGAGGCTTTTGCAGCTCAAAGTTTAGCAGTTATAAAGGAACTAAATATTGATGAAAAAAAAGTAAATGTTAATGGCGGAGCAATAGCTTTAGGTCATCCAATTGGAGCATCAGGAACAAGGATTTTAGTTACATTAATTCATGAAATGCTAAGACAAAATAAATCTAAAGGCTGTGCTACATTGTGTATAGGCGGTGGAATGGGCATAGCACTATGTTTGGAAAAATTTTAAAAAGTTTTTTTATAGAATTTTTTTTTTAAAAGAATTTTTTGGATCCAAAATTTACCATCGGTTTCTTTTAAATTTTTGTTGTAAATAACAAATATTATTAATTTTTTTATCATAAATTTATTTTCTAGGCTAAGATTGTCCAAATTTTGAACAAATTGTGACGAAAATTACAAGTTATTGTTTATTTTTAGTGTATAAATTTTAAAAAATGAGTGAAAAAATATTTGTTCCTGACATTGGCGAATTTGAGGATGTCGAAGTAATCGAGGTACTTGTAAAAAAGGGTGATCAAATAAAAGCTAATGACCCAATAGTAACAATTGAAAGTGATAAATCTAGTGTTGAAATTCCCTCAACTTTAACTGGAAAGGTAGAAAGTGTTGAAGTTAAAGTGGGTGATAAAGTTTCTGAAGGAGATTTGTTGCTAAATCTTTCATCAGCATCAAATGAACAATTAAATAATGATCTTCCTAAAGATACTGAAAATATAATTAAACAAGCAGAGGCTGCTATCACTAAAACAAAAATAAAAGAAGAAAAAATTCAAGAACTGGTGAAAGAAAAAAAACAACCTTTAATTCAATTAGTTAATGGTTCAGATGTGGACCCTCAAGAAACACAAGATTGGCTTGAATCTTTATCGGCTGTAATCGCAAAGAATGGAAATCAAAGAGCTCATTATTTGATTAAAGAATTAATTAACAAAGCTTATCGTGAAGGAGCAAATATTCCATATACTCAAAATACACCCTACATAAACACAATTCCTCCAGAGGCTGAAGTAAAATCCAATGGTGACCAAAATATTGAGAGAAGAATAAGATCTTTAATAAGGTGGAATGCAGCAGCCATGGTTGTAAGAGCTAATAAGAAATTTCCTGAACTTGGTGGACATATAGGAACATTTGCATCAGCTGCTACTTTGTATGATGTGGGCATGAACCATTTTTGGAGAGCTAAAAATAATAATTTTGGTGGTGATTTAATTTATTTTCAAGGGCACAGTGCTCCAGGCATGTATGCTAGAGCATTTTTAGAGGGAAGATTAAACGAAAAACAACTAGATAGTTTTAGACAAGAGGTAAAGCCTGGTGGCCTTTCATCTTATCCTCATCCATGGTTGATGCCAAAGTTTTGGCAATTTCCGACTGTTTCAATGGGATTAGGACCTATGCTTGCAATTTATCAAGCCAGATACATGAAATATTTAATAAATAGAGGATTAATTAAAGATGAGGGAAGAAAAGTATGGGCCTTTTTAGGAGATGGAGAGATGGATGAACCAGAGTCTATGGGAGCAATTGGATTAGCTGCAAGAGAAAAATTAGACAATTTAATATTTGTTATAAACTGTAACCTTCAAAGATTAGATGGACCTGTTAGAGGAAATGGGAAAATTATACAAGAACTAGAGGGAAGTTTTAGGGGAACAGGCTGGAATGTTATAAAAGTTATTTGGGGCTCTTATTGGGACTCACTACTAGCAAATGATAAAACTGGTCAACTGGTAAAAATTATGAACGAAACTGTTGATGGAGAATATCAAGCAATGAAAGCCAGAGATGGTGCATATGTAAGGGAAAAATTTTTTGGAAAACATCACATTACATCTGAATTAGTTTCAAGCATGTCGGATAAAGATATATGGCGACTTAATAGAGGTGGACATGATCCGCACAAAGTTTTTGCTGCATATGATAAAGCAATAAAAAATCAAGGAAGACCAACAGTAATTATTGCAAAAACAATTAAGGGATATGGAATGGGAAAATCAGGTGAAAGTGTAAATACTACTCATCAAACAAAAAAATTAGATGTTGATGATTTAATGTATTACAGGGATCGTTTTGATGTTCCATTAACTGATACCCAAGTAAAAAATATTGAATATTTTAGGCCAGATGAAAAATCGCCAGAAATAAAATACTTAAAAGAAAAAAGGATAAAATTAGGTGGTTTCTTGCCAGAAAGATCTACTTTTGCAAAACCGATCAAAGCACCATCAAAGGATATTTTTGATTTCATGAAGGTTTCAACTGGAGAGAAAGAAATGTCCACAACAATGGCGCTTGTACGAATGCTTACAAACTTATTAAGAGATAAAAATATATCTCCAAGATTAGTCCCGATAATTCCTGATGAAGCAAGAACATTTGGTATGGAAGGATTCTTTCAAAAGATAGGAATTTATGCGCACGAAGGTCAAAAATATGAACCTGAAGATGCTGCACAATTAAGTTCATATAGAGAAGATAAAAAAGGTCAAGTTTTAGAAGAAGGTATAAATGAAGCTGGCGCGATGTCGTCATGGATAGCAGCTGCTACTGCATATACAAATCATGATATTGAAATGATTCCAATTTATATTTTCTATTCTATGTTTGGTTTTCAAAGAGTAGGTGATCTAGCATGGGCCGCAGGAGATTCTCAAGCTAGAGGATTTTTAGTTGGTGCCACTGCAGGAAGAACAACTTTAGCTGGTGAAGGTTTACAGCATCAAGACGGGCATAGTCATTTGATAGCTTCAACAATTCCTAATTGCGTAACATATGACCCAACATATCATTACGAGCTAGCAGTAATCTTTAGAGAAGGTTTGAAAAGAATGCATGAAAAAAAAGAAAATGTTTTTTATTACATTACCACAATGAATGAGAATTATTCACATCCCGAAATGCCAAAAGACAAGAATTGCGAAGAAGGAATTTTAAAAGGTATATATAAAATTAAAGAGTTTCAGAAGTATAAAAAAACGAAAATTCAGCTTTTAGGATCTGGAACAATTCTTAGAGAGATGATTTCGGCTGCTGAGATTTTGCAAAAAGATTATCAAATTGATAGTGAAATTTGGAGCATTACAAGTTTTAATGAGCTAAGAAAAGATGGTATGGAGGTTGAAAGATATAATCTTTTAAACCCTGATAAAGAACCTAAAAAGTCATATGTTGAGCAATGCTTGGGCAAAACAGAAGGTCCAATTATGGCTGCATCAGATTATATGAGAATGAATTCAGACCAAATTAGACCTTATACAAATAAAAGCTTTTACTCTTTAGGTACAGATGGATTTGGACGAAGTGATACAAGAAAAAATTTAAGAAAATTTTTTGAAGTAGATAAGGAACACTTGGTAGCTTATAGCTTGAGTATATTAGCAAATGAACAGCTTATAAGTTCCAAATATGCAAAAGATGCAATTAAGAAGTATAATATTGATAGCAATAAACCAATGCCAACGAAATTATAAATGTCAGAAACTCAAATTAAAGTACCAAATATTGGAGATTTTAAAGATGTTGAAGTTATTGAGGTATTAGTAGAGGAAGGTCAATCAATTAAAAAGAATGATCCATTAATAACAATCGAAAGCGATAAATCTAGCGTAGAAATACCGTCAAATTTAGATGGCGAAATCAAAACTTTAAAAATTAAAATAGGAGACAGAGTATCAGAAGGTGACTTGATTTTAACAATAAAAAATATTTCAAAAATAATAAAGGAAAAGCCCAAAGAAAAAATTGATATTGAAAAAAATTTTAAAAAAAATGATTTGATAAAGCCAATAATAGAAAAAAATTTTGTTAATAATAAAATTGCAGATATTACTTCAGCAAGTCCAAAAGCTAGAAAATTTGCAAGAGAGCTTGGTGTAGATATTAATCAAGTAACTGGAACTGAAAAAGAAGGCAGAGTAGTTGAAGATGATATTAAAAGATTTGTTTCATTAAGTTCAAGAAACAAGGCTGAAGTTAAAGAGAACAAATCAAGTAAAATTAAAAAAGAATTTGAACATTCGGATTTTGGAAGAATTGAAATTAAAGATATACCCCGCGTTAAAAGATTGTCATCGAAATATCTCATTAATTCATGGCTGACTATACCTCACGTAACAAATCACGATGAAGCTGATATAACAGAAATGGAAAGTTTTAGAAGTTCACTTGCTGATATGTACACTGGAGAAAAAATTAAAATAACTCCTTTAGCATTTATAGTAAAAGCTTTAGTAGCATCTTTAAAAAAATTTCCTAATTTTAATTCATCTATTGATGAAATAGAGACAGGAAAAATGACTTTAAAAAAATATTATCATATTGGTATAGCTGTAGATACACCAAATGGATTAATGGTTCCAAAAATTAGAAATGCAGATAATAAAAAAATTTCTCTAATAAGCAAAGAGTTAAAACAGGTAAGTGAACTTTGCAGAAATTTGAAAATAGATAAAAAAGAGTTATTTGGTGGGTCAATGACAATTACAAGTTTAGGAGGCATAGGAGGCTCGTTTTTTACTCCAATAATTAATTATCCTGAAGTAGCCATATTAGGAGTTGGAAGATCAGAGAAAAAAAAAGTTTTTGTGGATGGAAAGTTTCAAACAAGAACGATGTTGCCAATATCCCTTTCTTATGATCATAGAATAATTGATGGTGCAGAAGCTGCTCGTTTTAATAATGAATTAAAAGAAAACCTTGGTAAAAACTTTGCATATAAGTTAGCTGTTTAATTAAAATTATGTCTAAGAGCGTTTCATTGTTAAGTGCTTTGTTGTGTACATTTATTTGGGGAACCACATTCATTGCTCAAGATACTGGTATGGATGACATAGGTCCATTTACGTTTAATGCTGTTAGATTCTTTGTAGGTTTTTTAGCAATTCTTCCTTTGGCATTATTATTTGAGACTAAAAAATTAAGATTAGAGTTTAAAATTGGTTTTAGATATTTTGCTATTCTATCCTTTTTAATTGGATTATCATTATTCTTAGGCTCGGCTTTACAACAAGTAGCTCTGCTTTATACAGATGTAGCTAATGCTGCCTTCTTTACAATTTTTTATGTTCCTATGGTACCAATTATTATTTTCATATTTAAGAGAGACTTATTACATTGGAGTGTATGGCCTTCAGTAATTTTATGCTTAATTGGTGGATATCTCTTAACCAATTTTTATGATGCTCAAGTTAGACTTGGAGACACATTGGTCGTTCTTGGAGCATTATTCTGGAGTACTCATATTATATTTACTGGTATGATTGTTAAAAAATATAATTTACCCTTAACAATAGGTGCAACTCAAACTTTATTAGTAGCTTTATTTTCTTTCATTATTGGGTTGATTTATGAAGAATTTGTAATTGAAAATATTCTCAATGAGATAGACTCTATTCTTTATGCTGGAATTTTATCAGGAGGCTTTGCATTTGTTCTGCAAATTTACGCTCAGAAAAATATAACACCCGCACCGGCAGCAATAATTTTTTCTTTAGAAGGTGTTTTTGCAACTATTGCAGCATGGTTTTTATTAAGTCAAATTTTAAATTTAAATAATATATTGGGGTGTTTATTCATTTTATCAGGTGTTTTAATTTCTCAATTATTACCCTTAATGAGGAAAATAAATTACTGATATTAAAATTAGACCAACTAACATTCTATAAATTACGAATACAGTTAAAGAAAAATTACTAACATATTTTATAAAATATTTAACTGTGATAAATGAGAAAATAAAAGAAAAGGTAATTGCAATTAATAATAAATAATTGAATTCAACAGATTGTTGTATAGCATCTTTAAGACCTAAAAAACTGGCACCCGCTAAGGCCGGTATAGATAATAAAAAGGTGATTTTACTTGAGTCGACTCTATTAAATTTAAGAAATCGGGCAGCTGATAAAGTTATTCCTGCTCTACTTACACCAGGTACGAGAGCTAAAATTTGAAATAGCCCTATGAATAATATTGTTTTTGTATTTAAGTTAGTTGATATGTTTTGATTGGTATCTCTTTTATCTGACAAAAATAGAACTAAACCAAAAAACAAAGTTGTCCATGCAATAATTTCTATATTTCTTAAAAGATTAACGATTTCAGTCAAATATATTATATACCCAAAAATTATAAGAGGTATCGATCCAACTAAAATCAAAACTAGTAGTTTTTGATTGTTTCTTAAATCTAATAGGTCTTTTTTAAAGTAATAGATTATTGCAAACAAAGAACCTAAATGTAGACCAATATCAATAAACAAAGAGCTTGAGCTAAAATCATAAAAATTTGATATCAAGATTAGATGGGCTGAGGAGCTAATAGGCAAAAATTCAGAAATTCCTTGTACTGCAGAGAGAATTAGGATTTCTATAAAATCTTGAAACATACAGATGTCGTAACTTAAAAAAAATTTATTTTAAACAATTCGATTTAATCATAATAGGTATGCAAATAATTAATTTCTTATATTTTTAGCTAAATAAGGACAATTGTAGGTCATAAATACTGACCTAAATAATACTTTTATTAATAAAAACAATGTATAATTTGGCCAAACTTTAAAAATTTTATGACTAATAAAATGTTAAAATTTGTAAAAATAGGTCAACAAACTCCACCTAAAAGGGAGACTGGCACTAGAAAAGAGGATTTTAAAGAAATCTATGACGAGTTCGTTAAGAAAAAAGCCGAAGAACAGTCGAGCAGATGTTCTCAATGTGGAGTTCCATTCTGTCAAGTACATTGTCCTTTAAGCAATAATATACCAGATTGGTTAAAACTTACAGCTGAAGGGAGATTAAAAGAGGCCTATGAATTATCTCAAAGCACTAACAATATGCCAGAGGTATGTGGAAGGATTTGTCCTCAAGATAGATTGTGTGAAGGTAATTGCGTAATTGAACAATCAGGTCATGGAACGGTAACTATTGGTTCAGTTGAGAAATATATTAATGATACAGCTTGGGAACAAGGTTGGGTTAAACCAGTTTCTTTAAAACATGAGAAAGACCAAAGCGTTGGAATTATTGGTGCAGGTCCTGCAGGTTTAGCAGCTGCTGAACAGTTAAGAAAAAATGGATATAAAATCACCATTTATGATAGATATGACCGTGCAGGTGGATTATTGATTTATGGTATCCCAAATTTCAAACTTGAAAAGCATGTAGTTGAACGAAGAACAAAGTTACTAAAAGATGGTGGGATAAAATTTGTTCAAAATTTTGAAGTTGGTAAAGATGCAACCTTAGAGCAGTTACGAAAAAAGCATGATGCAATTTTAATTGCTACCGGAGTATACAAACCTAGAGAAGTTGAACTACCTGGTAATGATTTAGGAAACATTTTTCCAGCAATGGAATTTTTGACGGCATCAAATAAAAAAGGCTTAGGTGATAAAGTAGATTTATTTGATAAAGGAATTTTAAATGCTGAAGGAAAAGATGTTGTTGTAATAGGTGGTGGTGATACGGCTATGGATTGTGTGAGAACTTCTATAAGACAGAAAGCAAAGTCTGTTAAATGTCTATATAGACGAGATAAAGAAAACATGCCTGGATCTGCTAGAGAAGTTGCGAATGCGGAGGAAGAGGGTGTTGAATTTGTTTGGCTTTCAAGTCCAAAAGAATTCAAAGGAAAAAACAAAATTGAAAATTTGGTTGTTACCCAAATTGAATTAGGTGAACCAGACGATTCAGGAAGACGAAAACCAGAAATTAAAGAAGGTTCAGAATTTGAAATAAAAGCTGACATGGTAATCAAAGCTCTTGGATTTGATCCAGAAAATTTACCATCACTATTTGATTCACAAGAGTTACAAGTAACAAAGTGGGGAACAATTAAAACTGATTTTGACACAATGGAAACAAATCTAAAAGGTGTTTTTGCAGCAGGAGACATTGTAAGAGGAGCTTCATTAGTGGTATGGGCAATTAAAGATGGAAGAGATGCAGCTTCTTCTATGAAAACATATTTAGAAAGTACGGAACTTAAAAAAACAAAAGTAGCATAATGGAAAATTATAAAAAAAACTTAGAGTTGCTAACAAAAAATCATGTTTACTCAAAAGAAATGGAACATGATGCTTGTGGAGTGGGATTAATTGCATCTACGGAAGGGAAAAAATCTAGAGCTATAGTAGAGTATGGAATTGAGGCTTTAAAAGCTGTTTGGCATAGAGGCGCAGTTGATGCAGATGGAAAAACAGGTGACGGGGCTGGAATTCATGTTGAAATTCCAAAAGATTTTTTTATAGAAAAAATACAAGTTACTGGACACGATTACGACAACTCTGAAATCTGTGTAGGAATGATTTTTTTACCTAGAAATGACTATTCTGCACAAGAGAGTTGCAAAACAATAGTTGAGAGCGAACTAACCAAGAATAATTTTAGTATATATGGTTGGCGACAAGTGCCAGTTAACCCGAAAGTTTTAGGAGCAAAAGCTCTTCAAACTATGCCAGAAATCATACAAGTTCTTTTTAAATCTAATGATCCAAATTTATTAGATAAAAATTTAGAGAGAAAAATTTATGAAACAAGAAAGAGAATTGAAAATAAAGCATTTGATGCTTCATTGAATAATTTTTATATTTGCTCAATTAGTTCAAAATCTATAATTTATAAAGGGCTATATTTAGCAGAAGCAATATCAGACTTTTATTTAGATCTAAAAGATACAAGATTCATCTCAAGATATGCAATTTTTCATCAAAGATTTTCAACAAACACTGCGCCAAGCTGGAGCCTAGCTCAGCCATTTAGAGCTATAGCACACAACGGTGAAATAAATACTTACAAAGGAAATAAAAACTGGATGAAAGTTCATGAACAGGAGATGAGTAGTCCACTTTTTGATAATATTGAAAATTTAAAACCAGTGATTCAAAAAGGAATATCTGATTCTGCAGCTTTAGATAATGTGTTTGAATTATTGAACAAATCGGGTCAATCCGCACCATTAGCTAAATTGATGTTAGTACCTGATGCGTGGTCAAAAAAAAACAAAACACTATCAAGAAGTCATCAACAATTATTTAATTTTTTGAATAGTACAATGGAACCATGGGACGGACCTGCTGCTATTGCAGCTACAGATAATGAATGGGTTATAGCCGCAAATGATAGAAACGGTCTTAGACCTTTAAGATACGCGATAACAAAAGATAAAATGCTTTTTGCAGGTTCTGAAACAGGAATGATAGAATTAAATGAGAAAAAAATTTTAACTAAAGGTAGACTAGGTCCTGGAGAAATAATTGGAGTTAGAATTGAAAAGGGTAAAGTTTTTTCAAATACTCAAATAAAAGATTATTTAGCAAAAGAATTTAAACATTTTAATTCTCAAATAATTGATTTAGATGAAAAATTAACAATCTCAAATGAAAAACATAATTTTGATGGAGAAAGTTTAAGAAGGAGACAATATACTTTTGGAATAAGTTTGGAAGATCTTGAGCTTATTTTACATCCGATGGCAGAAGATGCAAAAGAAGCAACTGGCTCAATGGGTGATGATACTCCTTTAGCAGTACTATCTGATAAGTATAGACCACTTTATCATTTTTTTAGACAAAATTTTAGTCAAGTAACTAATCCACCAATTGACTCTTTGAGGGAAAATAAAGTAATGAGTTTAAAAACTAGATTTGGAAATTTAGGCAACATTCTTGATTTTGATACTTTAACAAAAGAGAATATTTATGTTTTAAACAGCCCCATTCTATCAAATTCACAATTTATTAAATTCACTAATTTTTTTGGTAAAAATTC
>CACAIR010000012.1 GCA_902532565.1 uncultured Pelagibacteraceae bacterium
ATGATAATTTTAGTTGGTGGCCTTACTAGATTGACTGACTCAGGTTTATCTATAACAAGTTGGGAATTATTTGTTGGTTTATTTCCACCCTTAACACAAGAAAAATGGATAGAATATTTTAATTTATATAAAAATATACCTGAATACAAAGAGCAAAATTTTGGTATGAGTTTAAATGAGTTTAAGGTTATTTTTTGGTGGGAATGGGCTCATCGTCAGTTGGGCAGATTAATTGGCTTAACTGTTTTATTACCTTTGATCTATTTTAGTATTAAAAATGGTTTATGGATATTTAAGAAGTATGGTTTAATTTTTTTTTTAGTTTGTTTTCAGGGTTTTATAGGCTGGTATATGGTTTCAAGTGGTTTAGTTGATAGAATTGATGTTAGTCATTACAGATTATCATTTCATTTACTTTTAGCATTTATAATATTATCGATAGTTTTTTGGAATTTTCTTCAACTGACTAATTTAAAAATTAATTCCATATCTGTTAAATTGTATAAGATTAAACTTTTTTTATTCCTATTATTTTTACAATTAATTATAGGTGCTTTTGTATCAGGTATGGATGCTGGGAAGATTTATAATACTTGGCCATTAATGGGATCAAATTATTTTCCTGATGATAGTAATATAAATCAATTTTTTTCAATTACTTTATTTGATAGCCCCTCATTAGTTCAGTTTATACACAGGAATTTAGGATATTTAATTGTTTTTATTTACTTACTCTTGTTGATAGATATATCACGGAGTCCAAATAAAAATCTTCGCTTACCAATTTTAATTATAGGGATTATCTTATTGATTCAGATAGGATTAGGTGTGGCTACACTATTATCTGGCGTAAAAATCTTATATGCATCTTTACACCAGATAAATTCTATTTTGATTATATTATCTACTTTGTATCTACTTTATATATCAAAATATAGAGTGAAAAATTTATTTGTTTAAATTGTTAAAACTTTAGAATCTAACTTTAACTAACAGCCTTTAAATTACCTTTGATAGATTTATTTAAAGCTTGATTTAAGTCCTCAATTATATCGTCTATGTGTTCTATGCCAATACACAATCTAACGTAACTTTGTGTTACTCCAGAAGCTGCAAGTTCGTTTTCATTTAATTGACTGTGTGTTGTACTTGCAGGATGTATTGCTAAACTTCTAGCATCACCTATATTTGCAACATGATAGAACATTTTTAAAGACTCAATAAATTTTTTACCAGCTTCAAAACCACCTTTTAATTCAATACCTATCATTGGTCCGTTTCCACCTTTAAGATATTTCTTAGCTCTATCTGATATGTATTCATCATGCTCTGTGGAATAAATTACCTTTGATACTTCTTTATGTTTTTTTAAATATTCAACTACTTTTTGAGCATTTTCACAATGTTGTTTCATTCTGAGAGCAACAGTTTCAAGACCTTGTATTATAGCGAAAGCATTGTCAGGAGAACATGCCGAACCTAAATCTCTTAATAAACAAACTCTAGCTCTTACTGCAAATGGAATATTAGCTCCAGTCATTTCTGGAACAACTTTTCCCCATATTGCACCGTTATAACTATTGTCTGGTTCGTTAAATAAAGGTTGTCTTTTTGGGTCTGCAGTCCAATCAAAATTACCTGAATCAACAATACTACCCGCAACTGCAGTGCCATGACCACCAATATATTTAGTCAATGAATGAATTACTATAGCAGCACCATGTTCAATTGGTTTACAAATCACTGGTGCAGCGGTATTATCCATTATTAGGGGTATGTTATATTTTCTACCGATATCTGATACTTCTTTTATTGGAAACACTCTTAAGTATGGATTAGGTAACGTTTCTCCATAAAAAGCTCTAGTCTTATCATCAATAGCTTTCTCAAAATTTTTTGGATCTTTTGGATCTGCATATCTTATTTCAATACCAAGTTTGCTCAGGGTATGAGTAAACAAAGATACAGTTCCTCCATAAAGATCTGTTGAACTGACAATATTATCACCTGATCTTGCAACATTTAAAACTGCAAATGTTGATGCTGTTTGGCCAGAAGCTACAGTTAAACACGCCAAACCTCCTTCAAGTGCTGCAACTCTCTTTTCTAAAACATCATTTGTTGGGTTCATTATCCGTGTGTATATGTTACCAAATTCCTTCAATGCAAAAAGATTAGCTGCATGATCTACACTGTTAAATTGATATGATGTTGTTCTGTAAATAGGAACTGCAACCGCATTAGTTGCTGGGTCACTTCTATAGTCGCCCCCGTGTATAGCTATAGTCTCAGGGTTATTTTTTTTTCTGCTCATTTTTACTCCTTTTTTAGTGCTTCAACTTTATGTAAGGCGCACAATATAGTTCAAATGCCTACCGATAATTTTATGAAAATTCCTTTTTAGCAGTTTTACGCCCGCAATAGGATCAAATCGGCAATATCATTGATATCAGAAAAGTGAGTAAATGCAATATAATTATCAAATTGACTTTGAATTTAATAATAGTATTAATCCACGCACGATGACAAAATTCTTAAAAAAAGATCAACTATCCTCAATTTGGTATGAAATTGACGCAAAAAATGCCGTTGTAGGAAGACTTGCAACTGTAGTATCCAAGATTATAAGAGGAAAAAATAAAACTACTTTTACTCCTCATATGGATGATGGTGATTTTGTTGTTGTAAAAAACATAGAACACATAAAATTTACTGGAAAAAAATTTCAAAATAAAAAATATTATAAACACACAGGTTATCCTGGCGGTATAAAAGAAATTACACCCGAAAAACTTGCGGAAAATAAACCAGGAGAAGCATTAAAATTAGCTGTAAAAAGAATGCTTCCTGGTGGTGTTCTTGGAAAAAAACAATTAAATAAATTAAAAATATATCCTGGAAACAATCATCCACATTCAGCTCAGAATCCAAAAATAATTGAAATAGAAAAATTAAATAGCAAAAATATTGTAAGAAATTAAATGGAAAATACTCAAATTACATCCAAAAAAACTAAAATAAATTTAGATTTTAAAGACAGTAAATATGCTACTGGAAGACGTAAAACTTCCATAGCTAAAGTATGGGTTAAAAAAGGTACAGGTAAAATTTACGTAAATGGTAAATTATTTGATCAATATTTTGTTAGTGAAAATCATAAGATGCAAATAACAAGGCCATTTGAAATAATAAATCAAACAACCGCATATGATGTAAGATGTAATGTAACTGGCGGAGGGCATACAGGTCAGGCTGGTGCAATGGTTCATGGTATATCCAAGGCTTTAGTTATGTTTGATGAAAATTTAAAGAGTACTTTAAAAACTGAAAATTTAACTACCAGAGATCCTAGAGCTGTAGAAAGAAAAAAACCTGGTAGAAAAAAAGCTAGAAGAAGCTTTCAGTTCTCTAAAAGATAATTTTTTTTTAATTATTTACTGCTATATTATACAATGCCTAAAATTAATGTACTTGTCGCTGGTTCAACAGGTTATATTGGAGTTCAACTGATAAATTTATTAGTTAAACATAAAAATATAAATATAAAATACCTATGTGGTAACAGCTCTATAGGTAAAAAAATTTCATATTTTGATAGAAATTTGAAAAAAAAAAATCTTCCAAAAATAATAAAGTTTAAAAATGAATTATTAAAAGATGTTGATATTATATTCACAGCACTACCTAATGGAGAAGCTCAAATTATATCTAAAAAACTTTTAAAAAAAAATATTTTGATTGATCTATCTGCAGATTTTAGACTTAAAAATGCTTCAGAATATTTAAGATGGTACAAGCAAAAACATAAAGCTCCATATAATATTAAAAAATCAATTTATGCTTTGCCAGAATTAACAGGGGTTAAGATTAAGAATTTTCAAATTCTAGGTTGTCCAGGCTGTTATCCAACATCAATTTTGATACCACTCATACCTTTAATTAAAAAAAAATTAATAAATAATAATAATATTATAATTGACTCTAAATCAGGATATTCTGGAGCAGGTAGAGGAATACATAAAAAAAACCAAAATAAAAATTTATACGAATCTCTCAGCGCTTATGGTGTTAGCGTGCATAGACATAATTCTGAAATAGAACAAACAATTAAAAATTACTATAATGGAAATTTTAAATTTACATTTACACCGCATTTATCGCCAATGTTTAGAGGAATATTAAGTACAATTTATATAGATTTAAAAAAAGGGAGAACAATTCACAATTTATATAATGAACTAGTGAAATTTTATAAAAAAAAATATTTTGTAAAAATTGCAAAAATAAACTCTTTTATAAGCACAAATGATGTAATAAATACAAATTTTTGTAAAATATCGGTTTGCAAATCAAAGTATAAGAATAAAGCTATATTATTATCATCAATTGATAACTTAATTAAAGGTGGAGCAGGGCAAGCCATACAAAATATGAATATACTTAAAAATTTTTCGTTAAATGAAGGTCTTAAATGAAAAAATGTTTAATTATTTTTTGTTTTTTAATAAGTTGTTCATCAAATCAAAATCAGCTGAAAAATAATTATTCAGACTTTAGATTTAACGAAGACTTATCTTTTGAGGAATTTAAAATCAAATTAGAAGATTATGCATTAAATAGTCCTTACCCAAATATCGATAATTAAAATGAAATCAAATGTAAATATTGCCATTGTCGGATTAGGTCAGGTTGGAATATACCTTTACAACCAATTAAATTTAAAAAAAAAGGATATAGAAAAAAAAACAGGAAAAAAAATAAATTTAGTTGCCATATCGGCTAGAAATAAAAACAAAAGAAGACGTTTTAAAATATCTAAAAACATTTTTTATAGTAATCCTTTATTGATCTTTAAAAAGAAGAAAATAGATATTCTGTTTGAATGTGTAGGATTATCAGATGGTATTTCAAAAAAAATAGTTGAACAGGCATTAAAAAATAAAATAAATGTAATTACGCCGAATAAAGCTCTAATTGCTAAACATGGTGATTATCTTTCAATACTTGCTGAAAAAAATAAAGTTAACCTTGAATTTGAAGCATCAGTAGCAGGTGGCATACCAATACTTCGAACAATTAAAGAGGGTTTGGCAACAAACAAAATAAGAAAAGTTTATGGAATATTAAATGGTACAACAAATTATATATTATCAGAAATGGAAAAAACTAGTCAACCATTCCAAGTTGTACTGAGAAAAGCTCAAAAACTTGGTTATGCAGAACCAGGTAATCCAAAATTAGACTTAAATGGTTTTGATGCGTTTGCAAAAATAAGAATTTTATCTGCTTTATCATTTAATATAAAAATTTCTAATGCAAATTCAATTATGGAAGGAATTGAGAATATTAAATTAGAGGATATCAAAATAGCAAGTCAATTAGGTCTAAGGGTTAAATTACTTGGTATTACAGAAATTATCAAAGGCCAACTATTTGAAACTGTCCATCCGTGTTTAGTAAACAAGAACACTTATATAGGAAATGTAAATGGAGTTATGAATGCTGTTATTACTGAAGGTGAACCTGTAGGACAAAGTGTGATGCAAGGTGAGGGGGCTGGACCTGGACCAACATCATCTTCATTATTATCTGATTTATTGTCTATTTTAAGAGGTAATATCAAATATCCATTTGGTATTTCTTCTAAAAAAAGAAAAAGAATTAAAGCATTTAACAATAATCAATATTCAAATTCTCTTTATCTTAGATTTGAAGTTCAAGATAAACAAGGCGTCTTATCTTTAATTACAAATAGATTGTCAAAATATAAAATTTCAGTCAAAAGAATTATTCAAACACCAGACAAAAAAAACAAAAAAGCAACAATTGTCATTATAACTCATAAAACAACAGAAATTAATATAAGAAACTGCCTATCTATCTTTAGGAAAAATAAATATATTCTCAAATTTCCAACATTAATTAGACTTTATAATTAATGGAAATTTATATAAAAATTTTTGAGGTTATATTTCCTGTTTTTTTTGTAATTGGAGTTGGGTATTATCTAGGTAAAAAAAATCCTAAATTTGATACAAATTTTATAACTAATTTTGCTGGCAATATCGGTACGCCAGCGATGATATTTTATACAGTTACGACAACCGGAATTACTCTAAACATTTTTATTCATTATTTTGTTTATGCATTAATAATGATTGGCGGTTTTGCAATTATTGGACTTATATTACTTTATTTTCTTAAAAAAGATCTTAGTATGGAACTCCCGCCTTTAATACTTCCTAATACAGGAAATATGGGAGTGCCCATTTGTCTTTTTGCTTATGGTACACAAGGTTTAGGTGTAGCGTCAGCTATTGCTTCAGTTATCATTTTATTTCATTTTACATTAGGTGTTTTTTTAGCAAAGAAAAGCTTCTCATTTGATGTAGTAATTAAAAGTCCACCAGTTTACGCAATTATAATATCAGTTTTTTTTTTATATTTTCAAATCAAAACCCCTTTATTTCTTGAAAACACAACATTTCTTTTAACTTATGCAACTATTTTTTTAGTATTAATGTCACTTGGTATTGCATTAACAAGATTTAGATTTTCTTTAAAAGACTCAATTATATTGTCATTATGTAGGGTTATTTTAGGTCCATTAATTGCTTTTATGATTATATACAATTTTGATCTTTCAGGATTTGCTGCCGGTGTTCTGTTAATACAAAGTGCAATGCCGAGTGCTATATTAAATTATCTAGTTGGTAGCATGTATTCACCAAAGAAGGTTGTTGATAGCATCGCAAGTACAATTGTTACATCTACTTTAATGTCATTTATAACAATTCCGATTGTTGTATTCTTTGCTTTAAAATACTTCAATTAATCTATATCTTCTTATAATGAAGGCTATAATCTTTAATCTTTTGGCCTGGGTAATGCTTCCAATAATGGATGGATTTGCAAAATATTTAAGCGCAGATTTACCTGTTTTACAAATTACATGGGCTAGATATTTTTTTACTGTGGCTTTTACTTTTCCAGTCATGTTTTTCTTTTTTAGGAAGAATTTAGTTTGGACTGATAAACCAAAATTACAATTTATAAGAGGTTTAATTTTATTAACTGCTAATATTTGTTTTTTTTACGCAATTTCAGTCATTTCTTTAGCAAAAGCACTTACTTTAGCATTTGTTGCACCACTAATTGTAACGGCTTTTTCACCAATCTTTTTAAGCGAGAAGGTGGGCTTTAGAAGATGGTCAGCTGTAATAATAGGATTTATAGGATCCTTAGTTGTTATTAGACCAGGTTTTGTTGAAATTAATTTAGCAAGTTTTGCTGCTCTTGGTACGGGTATAATGTATGGTTTTTATTTAATAATTACCCGTAAACTAAGCACCTCAGATAACCCTTTATTAACTTTGTTATTAACTGGTGTAGTAGGAGCTGTCATAATTTCTTGCGTGATGCCATTTGTTTGGGTTCAACCTACAATTAATCAATGGTCTATGATGGCAGCAATTGGAGTTTTTGCGTGCATAGGTCATTTATTTTTAATCTTATCATTAAAGTATGCTGATGCATCTAAATTAGCTCCATTTAGTTATTTTGAGATAATCACAAATATTTTAATCGGATATTATTTCTTTGGTGATTTTCCAGACAATTGGACGTTTTTAGGATTAGCAATTATTGTAATGAGTGGTATCTATATTTATCAAAGAGAACAATCAGTTAATAAAACTATTTAAACCAGCCATTAGAACCTTTTATATAGTATCTTATTGATAGTTTATTGAGTCGATATCATTGAAGTAACATGATTTATAGGTAATATTTATTTACTAATATATAAAGTATTACTTTAAGTATTATTTATAAACTATTGTTATTATTATGTTATTTATATATAATTAAATAATAAAAAATTAGAATATTTTACTAATAATACCCAAATTAAAATCATTTATATCACGGAAATTCATTATTTATTAAGAAATATCAAATAACCTTTTAAAATAGGGACTTTTAGAGATGCTAAATAATTAAAATTGGCTTAAAATAGGGTAGTCTAAAACCATTGATATTCTTGAATAGTAGAGCGATGCACTAATTGAATATACCTTTTAAAGGGCCATAGAGGGGTCAATTTTAAGTGTGGGTCTCTATATGGTACAACTGAAGGGTGAATTATCCTATTTTGTTGAAATAAGCTTTAAATCATCAAAAAACATTGATTTTACTGGCTTTTTTAAAGCAAAAAGGGCATAAATAAGCCTATATAGGTGCTTTTTCAGACCTGAGCAATTTAAGCTTTTTCTTGATTCCACCTATCCCAGAGTAACCTCCAAGACCTCCATCAGACCTTATTACCCTATGACAAGGTATTTTTGGAGCATACGGGTTTTTACCACAGGCATTAGCCACAGCCCTAGCTGATTTGGGGCTTTTTATGCCTATAGCAACCTGTTTATATGTTTTAACCTTACCTTTTGGTATAGTTTTTAAATAATTCCAAACTTTTAACTGAAATTTAGTTCCTTTGAGAATCATATTTGAAAAAACCCCTGTTTCCTTGCACTTTTAAGGGTGCAAAGAACAGTTGTTTTGGCACGTCGTTGATGCGCTACCGCCATGCCTCCCGTTCTGCATGTTCAGCGATGCTTTGCAGAACTTTCTGCCCCTTGGATTTGTACCTCTCGGCTTTTGCCCAATTGGCCAGTTAAGGGTTGCCCCTTAATTCGATTTTCACAATACCAAAGAAGGTTTTGGAGCTGTATCACTTTTTAATTGATTCTTAAAATTTATAGCAATTCCTGTGAATATTGGGGATAAATCAAGCTTTGAAAACTAAGATAAAATAGCTGATTAAAAATAAGATTGCTAAGATAGATAAAAAAATAGTTTCAATACTTTTGCCATGATTTTTATATTGAATTGAACTTAAAATAATAAATCCTACACAGGTAATTAAAAACCATACAGCAGGAATTTCTCCATCAATTGAACCCATAATTTTTATATTTAAACTATTGACATTAAAAATCACTTGATATATTACTATCGATAATTAATTGTTATCAATAGTAATTATATGAATGAACTAACAACTGATCTAAAATCACTGCATGAGGCAACTTTAAACAATCTCAAAAATTCAAAAGCAAATAATACTTTAAGAGCATATAAATCAGACTTTAAAGATTTTGGGGCTTTTTGTGCTAAACATGGTTTTAATTCATTGCCATCAGAACCAAAAATAGTTTCTCTATATCTTACTCAGCTTTCAAAAAATTCAAAAATAAGCACTTTAAGAAGAAGACTAGTATCAATAAGTATGGTTCATAAGCTAAAAGGACAGTATTTAGATACGAAACATCCAATCATTGTTGAAAATCTAATGGGAATTAAAAGGGTTAAAGGAAGTATTCAAAAAGGTAAAAAACCAATATTAATCAGTCATTTAAAAACAATAATTGATGTAATAGATAAACAAAAAATTGAGGATATTAAAAAACTTAGAGATAAGTCAATTATTCTAATAGGATTTGGAGGTGGTTTTAGAAGAAATGAGATAATTTCGATTAATCATGAGGACTTGGAATTTGTTTCTGAAGGGCTCAAAATCATAGTCACAAAATCAAAAACTGATCAATTTGGTAAAGGAATGATCAAAGGACTACCCTACTTCAATAATGAAAAGTATTGTCCAGTAATTACTCTTAAAAAATGGTTAAAAATTTCTAGAATAAAATCTGGACCTATTTTTAGAAGATTTTCAAAAGGTCCCTCTTTAACGGAAAAAAGATTAACAGATCAATCTGTAGTTTTGCTTATAAAAGAATACTTAAATTTAGCAGGTATTGAAAATAAAAATTTTGCAGGTCATAGTTTAAGATCTGGTTTCGCAACAGTTGCTGCAGAATCAGGTGCAGATGAACGAAGTATTATGGCTATGACAGGTCACAAATCAACAGAAATGGTGAGAAGATATATTAGAGAAGCAAATATATTTAAAAATAATGCATTAAATAAAGTTAAAATTTAAATTTGAATCCAAGACTTTGGCCAAAAATCTAAGTTGTTTGAAGGATTTATATTACGAGGTCTTACACAAATTTTATTTTTATTTTTTGATAGCCAAGCACCCCACCAACTAAATGTAGAAGGTCCAACAATAAAATTTTGACATTTAGTAAGTAAATAAAAATCTGTTAATTCTTTATTATTCGAATTTTCTACAAAAGTAAATTTATTCTTAGGAAAATAACTATCAAGATTTTTAAAATCATTACTCCATATCAAAAATTTAGGATTCTTTATTTTTTTGTTGAAAAATTCTATCGAATTATAAACATAATCAACAGTTTCTTTAACAAAAACATCAGATTTTATTATTTTACTTTTTTCATATCTATTATTAATTCTTTCAGAAAAACGATTTTGTCTTATAGAAATCGATACAACATTGTTGTTATTTATAATTTTTAAATAACAATTGTTTTTAAGAGTTTTATCATCTTTAAAAGAAAATTCATTTAATAATTGATTTCTATAATCTGAAAAATATTTTTCCGACTCAAAATGACCATCTAAGTAAATCTCATTATTAGTATGTTCTAAATTAATTGGTGAAAATTTTGTCATTTTATTAGAGTCTTTTTTTTCAAATAAATAAGATTTATTTGATTTAAAATACTCTAGTTTTATATTTATTTTTTTTAATATATGTCGATAATTATTATTAAATATCCATTTGGAAGGTGCAATATTTGATGTAATATTGAAATTATCAAGCATATAGTTTCTTATATTTTTTTTAAAATAACCACTGTAAGGATCAATATAAAAATCTATTTTAAATTTTTTAGAAATTGCATATGCATTTGAATACATAAATAATTGATTTCCCAAACCTTCAGAAATTTTAACAATTATTTTTTTAGTCATTAAGTTTTTCAAAAAATTTTATAACAAAAATATTTAAGTTTATTAATTATATAATCGTAAAACATATTCAAACTCATTTTAGGATTATCAAGAGCACCATTATAAATTTTTGAACCATTTCCTCTCAAATAATATTTTCTAAAAAATCTAGGGTTAAATCCATATTTTAAAGTGAATGTTTTTGTTCCGTTATTTAAATAAATTCCTCGTTTTCGAGTAGTTATTGAGCTAAAATGATAGACTTTAAATTTTGATATAGCTTTAAAAATTCTAACTTTTTCATTCCATAATTTCATGCAAAAATCAGGATCAGATCCATCCCCTGGATTAAATTCCTCACTAAAACCGTTTATCTTATTCCAAATTTCTCTATGAATTAAATGAGGTGCCCAATGAGAACCTTGTAAATCTGAACTATTGTCATTTTTACAAAATTCATGGAATTTTTTTTCATTGAAATTTTCGGGGGTTGAGCCACAATCATGATTTATCAAACCATTTTTTACAGATATATTTGTACCTGTAAGATAAAATAAATTATCTGTCATTTTTTTAACCTCCTCCTCTAAAAATGTATCCCAATTTTTACAGAAAAACATATCGTCATGAGAATATAAAATATAATCTGTTCCAACTAATTTCGAAGCTCTATTAATTGAATTACATAAACCTATATTTTTATTGCTATAGGTATAGACTATATTATTCCTTTTAGCGTATTCAATTGTTCCATCAGAACCATCATTGATATGAAGTATTATTTGATGGTTATAGTAAGAATTTTCTTTAATGGATTTAATAAGTAATCTTAAATAATTAAGATTATTATAAGTTGGTACGATAATTGATACCTTCATTAACTAGTATAGTGTTGTTTTTTTACCGAGAGATTTATTGATTATATAATTAGATACTTTTTTTTCACTAAAAAGTTTGAAATATTTTATTCTACCCGCTGATCCAATTTTTCTTCTTAATTTATCGTTTTTTTTAAAAAAATTTATTTTGTCTGTAAGGTCATTTATATTATTATACATTATTACCTCATTTTTATTAAACATATCATCTAGTTGAGTTTTTTTATCTACGAATGTTAAAAGACCATTACCCATCAATGATGCAATACGATTACTAGTATAGTGTTTAGTTGGTAATCCTCTACTTAGATTTAAACCCATTTTTGAATTATTTAAGGCCTGATAGAATTCGTTTCCCCAAATTGGTTCTTTATTTTGAAAACCATAAAAATCATAATCAATATTTTCAAGTTTTTTTATTAATTTATTTAGAAAATGAATTCTTGAGTCACTTTTACCTTTTTTTAAAGTAGCCCTATTTACTCCATGACTCATTGCATAAAATAAATCTTTACTTGGATTTTTTTTTGAAACATTAAAACATTCAATATTTTTATCGACAGGCACAAAAAAGAAATGAAGATCTTTAATATTTTTGATCTCTTTTTTTAATATAGATGGATCTGTTGTTATAAAGTTATGATCTACAATATCAGAATAATAAGATATATTTTCTATGTTTTTTTTTGAATAACTTAGACTTTTCATAATAGGATCTTCGTTCCATTGTGATAATATAATTTTTTTATTTAAATTTTTTATTTCTGTCAAAGTTTCTCTATTAATATTTTGAGTATGCCCAAAGAATATTAAATCAGGATTATAATTCTTGAAAGTTTGAATGAGATAATCTTGAAATTTATTAGAGGGATTAATTTGAAGTAGTGTCCTCTTTTGTCTTATATAATCCCGATCACTAATTTCTAATACATCATGACCATTTCGAATAAATCCATTAGTAAATTTTTTACCAAGAGAAATATTATATAGTCTATGAAAATTTTTTTGACCGGTATTATAAATATTCATAATTCTTAATTTGTTTCTAATGTAATTAAGACTAAAGTTTTGTAATAAGTTGGCTCTTAAATTATCAATTAAAATGGTATTTTTTTTTATCAAATGTTTTACATTTTTAAAGCCAAGTACTTGGATTTTTTTTCTTAGATTTTCATTTTTTATTAATTTTTTAATTGCTTTATATAATTCCTTAGCATTTAGATTTTTTAAAATGATGCAGTGATCAGTGGTTTCTGGTAATCCCCCTCTATTAGATATAATCGTTGCACACGCCCTAGAAGAGGACTCTAGAGCTGTTCTTCCAAAAGGCTCTTCCCACCTTGATGGAACTACTGCTATTTCAGAGCTGCTTAAAAAATCTAAAACCTTTTTATGATTTAAAAAACCTAATTCTTTATGATTTAAATGCTTTATTACTGGTCTACTTCTGCTTTCATCTCCTATAGAATAAGCTTTCCAATCTTTGAACTCATCAAGAATTTTAACCACAGCATCTCTAAAAATGTCATACCCCTTAGATGTATTTAGCTTTCCTACAAATGTAATTTTTTTTTCTTTCTTAAATTTTATTTTAGATTTATTAACACTATGATAAATAATTTCTGTTTTATCTGAAAGCTTTTTATCTAAATTTTTAAAAAACCTATCACGAACCCATTTGCTAATAAAAACTATTTTGTCAACATTAATTAATAAATTCAATCTTTCATTTGTTTTTTTTGATCCATTCATGGTTAAAGGATCATTATGAAAATACAAAATAAATTTTGATTTAAAATGTGGTTTTAATAAATTGAAGACTTCTGGTCTGTTGTGAATTTCTAAAATATCAAAACTCTTGTTTAATGAATATCTTAAAAAATTATCACAATATTCTTTAGTCGTGCTGGTAAATTTTGATTTTAAATTATTAATTTTAATATTGATATAATTCTTTGTAAGATAATCTTTTGTATTTGTGTTGCCAAAAATAAAATTTTGATTTTTATATTTAGAATTTTTGTAAAAATCACTTACCCATATTGCAGCTGCTTGGGCCTTTGTGAAAGTATAATTTTCTTTGTATGGGAGAATTGTTGCTATTTTCATTAATCTTTTATTTAGCCTCTTTTAATATGGATAACCTTTTTTTTCTATCTTTTTTAAGCAAATATTCAAAAGCCATTGCTTTTGATTTTGAATTAAATCTTTTTTTATAAACAACCTTCCATTTATAACCACGTGTAGATTTGGCTCCTTTAGATGAGTTGTGTTTATTTAATCTATTAATTATGTTTGTTGTATATCCAACATAACTTTTATCAAAATACCCATCTAATGTTTTTAAAATATAAACATAATGTGCCATATTAATGGCGGTCCCTAGGGGAATCGAACCCCTCTTTCGAGGATGAAAACCACGTGTCCTAACCGATAGACGAAGGGACCGAATTGAGATTATTTATTGCAAAAAGCTATAATAATCAAGTTATATTAATATCTTACTTAAATTTTGTTTCTTGTTAATTCTTATCAGAAACGATTTCATTAAATTTTATGGTTTGATTTTACTACTTTTTTAATTCCAGTAGATTTGTGAGTTATTAATGTTTCAGAAGAAAATGAATCTTGAAGAATGTTAATTCCTTTAACTAGGTCTCCTGTTGTTATACCAGTGGCGCAAAATATAGAGTCTCCAGAAACTATTTCATTTATTTCATATTTTTTTTCAAGATTTTCAATACCCATTTTTTTTGCACGTAACTTATCATTCTCACTTTCAAATAAAAATCTTCCTTGAAAATAACATCCATATGAGTCTAGTGCTGTAGCTGCTAATACACCTTCGGGACCACCTCCTATCCCGAAAAAAATATCAACATTATAATCTTTATTTGTAACTAAAAGTGCTCCAGATATATCACCGTCTGAAATTAATCTTAAATTAACTTTCAAAGCTTTTAATTGATCAATATATTCTTTATGTCTAGGTCTGTCTAATATACAGGCTGTAAGATTATTTGGTTGTGTATTTTTGTATTCTGCTAAATTTTCAATATTTTGTGAAACTGAATTGTCCAAATCTACAATTCCATTTTCAGAAGATGATATTGCAATCTTATCCATATATGTTTCAGGAGCATTAAATAAATTTGAATTTTCAGCTATCGCTATAACAGATAAAGCTCCTGGCAAATTATTAGCCACGAAATTAGTACCCTCTAATGGATCAACCGCAATATCTAAATAAGGACCCTTACCAGTACCTAATTTTTCCCCAATATAAAGCATTGGTGCTTTATCTAATTCTCCCTCACCTATAACAATTTGTCCATTCATATTAATTTTATTTAGCTCATTTCTCATTGAGTCAACAGCAGCTTTATCAGCAGCTACTTTATTTTTTTTTCCTATTAAGTAATGAGAGGCAAATGCTGCTTGCACTGTTACATTGTGGAATAACTCAATAAATTTTTTGTCTATTGCCATTATCTTACAAATTCAGTAGAGATTTTTTGATTTAACTTTTCTTCAAATTCTCGTAATCTTTTCCAAACTGAAATTAATTCTACTATAGTAGACCAACTTTTAACTAAATATTGTAAAGATCCTTCCACTCGACCAAATGCTCTAGTTATTTGCTGAACAAAACCTAAAGTTATAGCACCAGTTACAATAGTTGGTGCGAGAGCAAGATAAGGGACAATTACCATTCCTTGAAAATAGCTCCATTTAACAGTATTAAAATATAAATAATGAAAATATGATTTAAAATGAATGCCTCTAACCCTATCATATAATTGGCCTATAGTTGGAGGGGCAGCTCTTATAGGATCATCCTCTCCTAATACTAACTCTTTTCTATAGCCAGCTTCTTCTTTTTGAATATCATATTCAATACCAGGTAATTTTATCCCAACGGCTGCAAGCAATAAAGTTCCTCCTAATGCAGATATAATTGCGACCCAAACTAATGCATGATTAACCTCACCAATCCAAGGCAAAACATTAATTTGTTTTGATAAAACCCATAATATTGGGGTAAAAGCAAATAAAGTCATAACACTGTCTAACAAACCGGTACCTAAACCTTCCATTATCCTAGCAAATTTTAATGTATCTTCTTGAACTCTTTGAGACGCACCTTCGGTTAAACGAGCCTTTAACCATTGATCGTGATAATATTCAGCCATTGAAGTTCTCCATCTAAAAACCCAATGGCTTGTAAAAAAACCTGTAAATACAGCTATAAGAATCCATAGTGCAGCAATTTTTGCAAATGAAAAAAGATAACCTATGAATTCTGCCTCTGAAACAGAATTAGGAGTTGTGAGAGCTTTTTGAAGAGTATCATAAAATTCACCAAACCATTCATTTATTTTAACATCAAGCTGAACTTGGTACCATGTAGATATAAGAATAAATAGTGAACCAAAGATACTCCATAAAAACCATTTTTTTTGGGTAAAAAATTTAAACATCTATTTATCTTAAAAAATTATCTGAATATGATTTTTTAACAGTTTTTCTTTTTTTTGGTTCAATTATTTCAAAATCAATTTTTTTCTTTTTTGCATAATTAATAGCTAATTCTTTTGATGAAAATTCTAATTTAAGTTCTGTATATGTGTCTGATGAACTTTCCCAGCCCATTAGAGGATTATTAAATGGATCTTTAGTTTCATAAATTAAAATCCATTTATCCATTTTACCTAGACCAGATTGCATTGAACTCTTGTTAGGAATATATATTTTTGCTTTTTTCATAAAAATGGTCGGAGTGGCAGGATTTGAACCTGCGACCCTCTGGTCCCAAACCAGATGCGCTACCAGGCTGCGCTACACTCCGGAAGAAGTACTAATACAGCACTTATTTTTTTTTTCAATGTATAAAGATATGCAAAATAAAGGATTTTTAATCAGAATCTGTTATATAAAGCATATGATAATTGTATGCCCAAGTTGTAAAAAAAAATTTGAAGTTGATACAAATCAAATTCCAGAAAATGGTAGAATGCTTAAATGTGGGTCATGTAACCAAACTTGGTTTTACAATAATGTTTTAGATAATAATTATCAAATCAAATTAGAAAATGAATTTACTGAAGAGATTTCAACTGAGAACATTATCGAAAAAAAGCAAAATTTATCTGAAAATTCAGACAAAAAAGAAAATAATCAAACGGAAATAAAACTCAAAAAAACAAATAGTTTTAGTTTAAGTAAAATTTTATCATATCTTATAGTTGTAATAATTTCATTTGTGGCAGTAATACTTGTAATTGAAACCTTTAAATCTCAATTAATTAATATTTTCCCAGGACTAGAATTAATGTTGTATAATTTATTTGAATCTATTAAAGATGTAGTTTTATTCATAAAAGATTTATCAGTTTAAATATGATTCAAAATATATCTAAACCTTTTAAATGGTTTTTTAAACTCGAGGCTGCAAGTGGATTAGTTTTGTTTTTTGCTGCCATAATAGCACTATTAATTAGTAATTCAAATTTCTCAAATTTATATTTCTCAACTTTAGATAAATACTTATTTTTAGGCATAAATAATTTTGGATTAAAATTATCTGTTTTACATTGGATTAATGATGCTTTGATGGCAATATTCTTTTTTTTTGTTACTTTAGAAATAAAAAGAGAGTTCTTACAAGGAGAACTCTCTAACATTAAACAAGCTTTATTGCCTATAATAGCAGCTGTTGGAGGAATGTTAGTTCCTGCTTTGTTTTATATTTTTATAAATTTAGGTGATAGTGAAACTTTAAATGGATGGGCAATACCATCAGCTACGGATATAGCATTTTCTTTAGGAGTGTTATCTTTGCTAGGTAAAAGAGTTCCTTTATCATTAAAAGTTTTTTTAACAGCTCTTGCAATAATTGATGATTTAGGAGCTATAGTAATTATAGCTATATTCTATTCTGGAGATTTAAGCGTTAAATATTTAAGCTTAATGTTATTGGCATTTATTATTTTGTTGGTAATAAACAAATTTAATGTTAAGAAATTTCTTCCTTATTTAGTAATTGGAATTTTTCTTTGGGACTTTACACACAACTCAGGTATTCATGCGACGATTGCTGGCGTTTTATTAGCTATGACTATTCCCCATAGAAAGAAAGAAAAAGATTTTTCACTATTAATAAAAATAGAGCACGCAATTAGTCCATATGTAGCTTTTGGAATAATGCCATTGTTCGCTTTTGCTAATGCGGGTGTTTCTTTAGAAGGTTTATCTTTTACTTCATTATTAGATAAGGTTCCATTAGGCATAGTACTTGGGCTATTCCTAGGTAAACAATTAGGTGTATTTATATTTTCATATATATCTATAAAATTAAAAGTGGCTCAAATGCCTAGCGATACAAGTTGGTACAATTTTTATGGTGTGGGAGTTCTCACTGGGATAGGTTTCACAATGAGTTTATTTGTAGGAAATTTAGCATTTGCTGAAAACATGCAATATATGGATGGTGTAAAAATAGGGGTATTAACTGGGTCCTTATTATCCACTTTATTTGGTTATTTTTTGATATTACTTACACCAAATAAACCTAACAAATGAGAAAAGTAATATTTTTAATATCTATACTTATGTTTTTTTTTAAAACTTCAGCTATTGCTAACTATGAAAAAAAAATTTATGATTTCAGTATAGAAAGTATAACTGGTGAGACAATAAATTTTAAGGATTACAAAAATAAAGTTATATTAGTTGTAAATACTGCTAGTTATTGTGGTTTCACAAAACAATATGATGAATTACAGAAGTTATGGGATATATATAAAGAAAAAGGTTTGATTGTTCTTGGTGTTCCGTCTAATTCATTTAATCAAGAAAAAAATAACAATACAGATGTAAAAGAATTTTGTGAAGTAAATTTTAATATTAACTTTCCACTGACAGCTATAACAGAAGTTAAAGGTAAAAATGCCCATGAAATTTTCAAGTGGGCAAAAGAGAATCATGGCAAATCAGCTGTTCCCAAGTGGAATTTCCATAAAATTTTAATTAATAAAGAAGGTAAGATAGAAGATACATTTGCATCAATGACAAAACCAATGTCAAAAAAATTGATTAAAACTATAGAAAATATTTTATAAGTTTACAGTTAATCCATCATGTGCTGGAATTACATTTTTAGGCAGCATTTTCTTAAGAATTTCATAATCTAATACTGGTGATAAATTTGTAAGGATAGCTTTTTTTGGTTTAAATTTTTTAATCAAAGCTAATGATGTTTCTAAATTGAAGTGTGACGGATGAAAATTATACCAAAGACAATCTATTATTAAATATTTAAGATTTTTAAAATATTTAAAATCTTTAGCATAAATTTTGTTCACATCACTTATGTAAGCTAGTTTTTTATTAATAATAAAGCAGTTTGATTTAACTTTCCCATGATCAACCATAATTGATTGAATACGAATTTTTTTTTTATTATTTTTTGTAGTAATGTATTTTGGCAACTTATGTAGTATTAGAGTTGCAGGATATTCTTTTGAATAGCTTTTAAATATATATGAAAATGCAGATTTCAGATATTTTGAAGTATATCTATCAGCATAAACATCAAGTTGTTTTCTGCTGTTTATATAAAAAGATCTCAAATCATTGATTCCATGAGTTTGATCACCATGCATGTGAGAAAATAGCACTTTATTAATCTTTTTTATTTTATGTCTTAAAAGTTGCTGTCGTAGATCAGGAGATGCATCTATAAGAATATTTTCATCGGTAGTTTTAATTAAAGCTGAGCATCTTGTTCTGTAATTTTTTTTATTATTAGGATCGCAATTACCAAAAAAACCATCTGGTCTTGGTACGCCCATTGAACTACCACAACCTAAAATAATAAATTTCATTAAATATTAACTGAATAGTCTGTTGAAATTAGAAGTGGTATTTTTTATTAAGTCAGATAATGAAATTTCTTTTATATCAGCAAGTTTTTCAGCTGTATATTTTACAAAAGATGGTTCGTTTTTTTTTCCTCTATTTGGAACTGGTGCTAGATACGGGCTATCAGTTTCAATCAGAGTTTTTTCTAATGGAATAGATTTAAATGTTTCTTGTAAATCAACAGAATTTTTAAATGTAATAATTCCACTAGCTGAAAAATATGCGTTCAAATCTAATAAACTGTTAGCAAACTTTTTAGAACCAGTAAAACAATGCATTAATATCTTTAAATTATGATTTTTATATTCATTAAAAATTTCTAACATTTGTTTTTCCGCACTTCTTGAATGAATTATTAAAGGAATATTCAATTTAATTGATGCTTTAATGTGTTCCTCGAAACTTTTTATTTGATCTTTTTCATCACTAAAATTGTAATAAAAATCTAAACCAGTTTCTCCAATACCTATTATTTTTTCATTTTTACTTATTTCATCAATTATTTGACTTGATGTAACTTTATCATTTTTAGCTTCATGAGGATGAATACCGTATGTTCCATAAATGATATCATCTTTTTTAACTAATTGCTTTATCTTATTAAAACTATCAAGAGTTGTACAAATAGTTAAAAGTTTTTCAATACCAACTTCTTTTGATCTTTTTAGAATTTCATCTAGGTTTTTAAAAAGTGGTTCATGATCTAGATGGCAATGTGAATCAATCATTTTTTTTTTCTATCTTTTTAAAAAGAATATCTATTTTATTAATTTTATCACCTTCTTTTAGATAATTATGATTATTAATCGAAGAAAAATTAATTTCTTTTTCTTCAATAGAAAATATTTTTAAAGCATTTAATGATGATTCTGGGATTATAGGATAAAGCATAAAACTAATTTTTCTTACTATTTCTAATGTAGTATAGATAATTGTATTAAGTCTTAAAATGTCATCTTTTTTATTCCATGGCTCTTGATCATTAAAATATTTATTAGTCTCAAATAAAGATTTTACAATGAAATCTGTATAAAAATTAATATCTTGATTGTCAATTTTATTTCTAATTATTTCTAAATTTGATTTAAATTTATCTAAAATTTCTAGATCTTTTTTATCAAATTTTATTTTTTTTGGTATTAAACCATTACAATTTTTTATTGCAAATGCAGTTACTCTTTGACAAAGATTTCCAAAATTATTAGCTAAATCACTATTAATGCAATCCTCTAATTTTTCTTGAGAAATATTGCCATCATTGCCAAAAGAAACTTCTTTTATTAAATAATACCTCAGAGGATCTAAACCATACCGATCTATAATTTCAATCGGATCTAAAATATTTCCCTTTGATTTTGACATTTTTTCTTCTCCAGAGAGAATCCATCCATGACCATAAACTTTTTTTGGTAATGGTAATTTGGCAGCAAGTAAAAATGCCGGCCAATAAACTGCATGGAACCTTAATATATCTTTACCAATTAGGTGAACAGAAGCAGGCCAAAAATCTTTATACATTTGATTATTTGTATCAGGATAATTTAACGCGCTAATATAATTTGTTAACGCATCTAGCCATACATAAATTACATGTTCTTTATTATTAGGTACTGGTATTCCCCATGAAAAACTTTTTCTACTCACCGATAAATCTTTAAGACCACTTTTTACAAAACTAATTACTTCATTTTTTCTTGATTTCGGTGATATAAAATCTGGGTTTTTTTCATAGTAGTCTAGTAATTTTTTTTCCCATTTCGAAAGTCTAAAGAAATAAGATTCTTCATCCATCCATTCGACAGGTGATTTTGAAGATTTAGCGACTTTACTACCATTCAATTCCTCAATTTCATCATTAGAGTAAAATGCTTCATCAGAAACAGAATACCAACCAGAATATTTAGATAAATATATAGCATCATTGTTTTCTAATTCTTTCCACAAATTTTGAACTGATTTTTTATGACGATCTTCAGTTGTTCTTATAAAATCAGTATTAGTTAAATTAAGAGTTTTAGATAAATCTCGAAAAGTTTTACTAATTTCATCACAAAATTTTAATGTATCACTTCCTTTTTTTTCAGCAGCTCTTTGAATTTTTAGACCATGTTCATCTGTGCCTGTTAAAAAATTTACATCAAATCCATCTATTCTTTTAAACCTTGCAAAAAAATCTGCAATAATACTTGAGTATGCATGACCCATATGAGGCTTAGCTGAAGGATAGTAGATTGGTGTTGTTATATAAAAATTTTTAGTCATTCAAAATTTCTTCATTAAATTCTGTAAATAAAGATTCTTTATCTAAGTTGTATGTTTTTGTATCTGCAATTCTTCTAATAAAATAAATATATTTTTCATTAATTAATTCTAAAAAAGATTTATTCAACTTTCTAAAATACAATTCTATATAACTATATATTACATTATTAATAAAATTATTTTTTTTGTAGTGTCTATCTTCAATAAGAATTTTAAGAAAACTTTTTAAGTCTATATTTGATAAATCAAGGTTATTTTGTAGAGAAAATTGAACTAAATGATAAATTTCTCCAGGAGTAGAATAATAATTTATAAGATCATTGCTAATTACTTTATTCAATTCTTTATTAATAAGTTGATTAGAAATTTTTAGAGAATCTTTATGAGTTAAATAAATTTTTAAATTTATACATCTAGATAACAAGGTGGAAAGTATTTTCTTATTATTGTGAATTAATATAAAATTAATATTTTCATTTGGTTCTTCTAATACTTTTAATAAAGCATTAATAGAATTGTTATTTAGTAATTCAATATTATTAATTAAGACAAATCTTGGCTTACTATTAAAAGATGATTTATTCAAATTAATTACAAGTTCCCTTATTTGATTTATTTCAATGAATTTTTTATCTTCATTTAAATCTACATTAATAAGGTTTGTGTTTGATTTATTTTGTATAGTTCTAAATTCAGGGCTGTTAATATTAATACTAAAATTATTCACATCATATTTATGTATTTCATTTAGGGTTAAAACATAATTTATAAAATGAAAAGCTAAAGTAGATTTCCCAATTCCTTTTTGACCACTAAATAAAATTTTATTTGGATATCTTTTTTTCTTATATAATCTTACTAATTCATTAAAATAATGATCTAATTCATAAAGTTTTGTTTGATTTATTGGTTCTAAATAATTCATAATAACTTTTCAATTGACTGAATAATTTCATTTTGATTATGTTTCTTCGGTAAATTGGAATTGATTATTTTGTACTTCTTTTTATTTTTTTTTACTAGTTTCATAAAACCCCGCTGGACTTTCTGATAAAAGTTAACATTGAAGTTGTCATATCTATTTTGGGATTTTCTTTCTTTTAATCTCTGAATCATGTTTTTTTTATTCACAATATTTAAAAATGTAAAATCAACTTTAAACTCTTTCAAAATTATTTTATTTAGTAAATTAATCAATTTTATATCAATTCCAAAACCATAATGCTGATACGCGATAGTTGAGTCTAAAAATCTATCTATTAATATGATCTTCTTTTTATGGAATTTTCTTAATTGTCTTATATTTTCACTTCTAGCTGCAAGATAAAGTAATAAATCTGTTATTTTATCAAAATTCGATTTTTTGTCTAAAATAAGTTTTCTTATTTTTTCTGAATTAAAGCTACCACCTGGTTCTCTAACTTTTATAAAATCTATTTTTCTTTTTTTTAAATATTTAGCGACATTAAATATGTGATAACTTTTACCGCTACACTCAATTCCTTCAAAAACAATTACAGGTTTTTTAGACATCGCCCCAGATTAAATAATTCAGAGACCTAATTAATCTAATAAAAATATTCACTTTATCGACGTTTTTTGCCGCTAAAAGATCGTACTCCCCTATTAATTCTTCATCGTATATAACTCTAAACTTTCCAACTATATCATTTTTTTTGATCGGTGCTTCTATTGGACCTTCGTATTTTAAAGAAACTTTAAGTAATCTTTTTTTTGCTTTTTTAATAGTTTTAAAAATATTTTTATTTACGTAGACATCAACTTGACTTTGTTTTCCAAGCCATACATCAACTTTATCAATGGGTTTGTCTGAATTGTTAATTTCTACTAAATCGAAGTTTGTTAATCCATAAGTTAAAAGTTTAGTGCTTTCTTTTGATCTTGAGTTTTTTGTTTCAAATCCACTTCCTACTGCAATTAATCTTCTTCCATTTCTTTCTAATGAAGATGCAAGTGAATATTTTTCAACTGCTAAATAACCTGTTTTTATACCATCAGCACCTATATTTTTGTATAATAAAGGATTTCGATTACCCTGAGTTATAGGATCACCTCCTGTTCTATTCCAAGTGAATTCTTTGAATGCAAACCATTCATAAAATTTTGGATGTTCTTTGATTAAATATCTAGACATTTTTAAAATATCTCTGACAGTTGAGTAATTGTCTGGATCATTTATGCCGGAAGAATTTGAAAAATTAGTATTCTCCATACCCAATTCTTTTGCTTTAGATGTCATTAAAATTGCAAACTCTTCTTCAGTACCAGCTATACCTTCAGCTAGTGCTATACAAGCATCATTTCCCGAGGCTGTAATGATGCCAAGAAGTAAATTTTCAACTGAAACTTCATCTCCAACCATGATGAACATAGATGAGTAACCAGCTGTAGACAATCGCCAAGCTCTTTCGGATATAATAAATTTATCATTTAAACTCAAGTCTCCTGATTTAATTAAATCAAAAGCAATTATTGATGTCATAATTTTTGTCATAGAAGCAGGATAAATTGATCTATCAGGTTCTTTTTCGTACAAAATTTCACCTGATAAAAAATCTTGTAATATTGCGGTCCTTGCTTTGATTTCTATATTTGAGTATGAATTTGAAATTAAAATCACACTAAATAAAATAGAAAAATAAATTTTTTTAAACATTTTTTAAAATTTCTAAGTTTTCAAAATTTAACGAGTTCATTTTATCAAAAGATTCTTTTAATGAATTTATATCATTAAAAGGACCCAATAATACCCTGTAATTTGTTTTAGATAATTCAATAAGTTTTATTTTTTTTATTGTTGTTTCAGATTTGATTCTACGAACCATCAATTTTGCACTTTTTTTATAGTAAAAATCGGCAACTTTAATCGAATATGAAAATTTATTCATTTTTTTCTTTTTAGTTTGAATTTCATTCCCACTTAAGTTGCTTATTTGAATTCCTTGAATAGGTACTTTTTGTGCAACTTTTTTTTCCTCCTCAAAAGTTTTGGATTTATTAGCAATAAAAGTTGTTTCTTTAGAAATTAATACTATTTCAACATAAGGTTCCAATTGATTGATTTCAAGTTTTTCAACAATTCTATTCGTAATAACAGAATT
>CACAIR010000013.1 GCA_902532565.1 uncultured Pelagibacteraceae bacterium
AAATAAAGGCTTTTTGATCACTTTTTTGATTTCTAAATGCTTGATTTCCTTTAATTTTAGCCTATAAGCAACGAACTTTCTCACTAAATTATTGTTGTTATAATAAATTAGTGAGTATTTTTGAGCATTTTAACTCAATTAGCTATTTAAAAAGTAAAGATTTTAAGAAGAGAAGTGTGGACGGTTAAGGTTACCAAAATTTGTCGTACACACTTCAACATCATATAAATTTTATTCTTAGAATTTATATGGAAGCTAGTGTGCGCCGTTTTTAAACTTGAGAGTTTGATCATGGCTCAGAACGTACGCTGGCGGCACGCCTAACACATGCAAGTCGAACGAAGTAGCAATACTTAGTGGCAGACGGGTGAGTAACATGTAGGTATCTGCCCTTTGGCCTGGAATAACACGAGGAAACTTGTGCTAATACCGGATAAGTCTTTACAGAGAAAGCTTTATGCACCATTGGATGAGCCTGCACTTGATTAGTTTGTTGGTAGGGTAACGGCCTACCAAGACTTTGATCAATAGCTGATTTGAGAGGATGATCAGCCACATTGGGACTGAGACACGGCCCAAACTCCTACGGGAGGCAGCAGTGGGGAATCTTGCACAATGGAGGAAACTCTGATGCAGCGATGCCGCGTGAGTGAAGAAGGCCCTTGGGTTGTAAAGCTCTTTCGTCGGGGAAGAAAATGACTGTACCCGAATAAGAAGGTCCGGCTAACTTCGTGCCAGCAGCCGCGGTAATACGAAGGGACCTAGCGTAGTTCGGAATTACTGGGCTTAAAGAGTTCGTAGGTGGTTGAAAAAGTTGGTGGTGAAATCCCAGAGCTTAACTCTGGAACTGCCATCAAAACTTTTCAGCTAGAGTATGATAGAGGAAAGCAGAATTTCTAGTGTAGAGGTGAAATTCGTAGATATTAGAAAGAATACCAATTGCGAAGGCAGCTTTCTGGATCATTACTGACACTGAGGAACGAAAGCATGGGTAGCGAAGAGGATTAGATACCCTCGTAGTCCATGCCGTAAACGATGTGTGTTAGACGTTGGAAATTTATTTTCAGTGTCGCAGCGAAAGCGATAAACACACCGCCTGGGGAGTACGACCGCAAGGTTAAAACTCAAATGAATTGACGGGGACCCGCACAAGTAGTGGAGCATGTGGTTTAATTCGAAGATACGCGCAGAACCTTACCAACACTTGACATGTTCGTCGCGACTTTAAGAGATTAAAGTTTTCGGTTCGGCCGGACGAAACACAGGTGCTGCATGGCTGTCGTCAGCTCGTGTCGTGAGATGTTGGGTTAAGTCCCGCAACGAGCGCAACCCTCACTTTTAGTTGCCATCATTAAGTTGGGCACTCTGAAAGAACTGCCAGTGATAAGCTGGAGGAAGGTGGGGATGACGTCAAGTCCTCATGGCCCTTACGTGTTGGGCTACACACGTGCTACAATGGTATCTACAACAGGAAGCAAGACGGCGACGTCAAGCAAATCCTTAAAAGATACCTCAGTTCGGATTGCACTCTGCAACTCGAGTGCATGAAGCTGGAATTACTAGTAATCGTGGATCAGCGTGCCACGGTGAATGCGTTCCCGGGTCTTGTACACACCGCCCGTCACACCATGGGAGTTGGTTCTACCTTAAGGCAAGGTTTAAAACCCTTGACCACGGTATAGTCAGCGACTGGGGTGAAGTCGTAACAAGGTAGCCGTAGGGGAACCTGCGGCTGGATTACCTCCTTTCTAAGGATGAGTAAAAGTAAAATTTTACTCTAAATAATTAACAGGCAATGTTGACCGTCCTCATTTCTCTTCTTAGACGTAGTGTTTCTCTTGCATGGGGGCCGGTAGCTCAGTTGGTTAGAGCACACCCTTGATAAGGGTGGGGTCGAAAGTTCGAGTCTTTCTCGGCCCACCAATTAAACATTGAGGGGGATTAGCTCAGCTGGGAGAGCGCCTGATTTGCATTCAGGAGGTCAGCGGTTCGATCCCGCTATCCTCCACCAAAAACACTTAGCTATTAAAATTGTGAATAAAAAAAATAATTAATATCAATATCTATATCCGAACATTAGAAATGTTATTAGCTAATGTTCAATAAAAATTTGATTCAACACAGAATTTTTTTCTGTGCATAAATCAAGCGTTTAAGGGCGTGTAGTGGATGCCTTGGCACTGAAAGCCGATGAAGGACGTGATATACTGCGATAAGTTTCGGGGAGCTGTATGTAAGTTTTGATCCGAAAATTTCCGAATGGGGAAACCCACCACTTTATGTGGTACTTTAAACTGAATTCATAGGTTTAAAGAGACAACCTGGAGAACTGAAACATCTAAGTAACCAGAGGAAAAGAAATCAATTGAGATTCCGTTAGTAGTGGCGAGCGAAAGCGGACTAGGCCAGTAGTTTTGTTAAAAAAATTTGAATAGTTTGGAAAATCTAACCATAGAGGGTGATAGTCCCGTATGAGTAATGTTTAACAAAATTCTTGAGTAAAGCGGGACACGTGAAATCTTGCTCGAATATAGGGGGACCACCCTCTAAGCCTAAATACTCTTCAGTGACCGATAGTGAACTAGTACCGTGAGGGAAAGGTGAAAAGAACCCCTATTAGGGGAGTGAAATAGAACCTGAAACCGCATGCCTACAATCAGTCGAAGCTCTTTTTAGAGTGACGGCGTACCTTTTGTATAATGGGTCAGTGACTTAATTTATAAAGCAAGCTTAAGCCATCTAGGTGTAGGCGCAGCGAAAGCAAGTCTTAATAGGGCGATTAGTTTTATGAATTAGACCCGAAAACGAATGAGCTTACCATGAGCAGGTTGAAAGTTGGGTAACACCAACCGGAGGACCGAACCAGTTGACGTTGAAAAGTCTTTGGATGACTTGTGGTAAGGGGTGAAAGGCCAACCAAATTCGTAGATAGCTGGTTTTCCGCGAAAACTATTTAGGTAGTGCGATGAATAAATAAATGCTTAGAGGTAGAGCACTAAATGGGCTAGGGGGAAGAGATTCTTACCAAACCTAATAAAACTCCGAATGCTAAGTATTGTTCTTCATCAGACAGACTGTGGGTGCTAAGGTCCATGGTCGAGAGGGAAAGAGCCCAGACCACCAGATAAGGTCCCCAAATTATGATTAAGTGTGAAAGGATGTGGAAATTCCTTAACAGCCGGGAGGTTGGCTTAGAAGCAGCCATCCTTTAAAGATAGCGTAACAGCTCACCGGTCTAATAGAGTTTCTGCGCCGAAGATGTAACGGGGCTAAAATCATATACCGAATCTGTGGGTTTATAAAATTTTCGAATTTTATAAGCGGTAGCGGAACGTTCTGTAAGCCTGTGAAGGGATACCCGTGAGGGATCCTGGAGGTATCAGAAGTGCGAATGCTGACATAAGTAACGATAAAAGAAGTGAAAAACTTCTTCGCCGAAAATCCAAGGGTTTCTGCGCAAGGTTAATCCGCGCAGAGTTAGTCGGCACCTAAGGCGAGGGCGAAAGCCGTAGTCGATGGAAATAAGGTTAATATTCCTTAACCAGATGGTAGTGACGGATCTTGTAAGTTGTAAGTTCTTAATGGATTGAGCTTGCCGCGAAAAGGTTCCAAGAAATAGCTCCATCATAAGACCGTACCCTAAACCGACACAGGTGGATTAATAGAGTATATCAAGGCGCTTGAGAGAATGATGTTGAAGGAACTCGGCAAAATGCTTCCGTAACTTCGGAATAAGGAAGACCCTTTTGTAGGCAACTATATTTGGGTGGCACAAGCCAGGGAGAAGCGACTGTTTATCAAAAACACAGGGCTCTGCTAACACGTAAGTGGATGTATAGGGTCTGACGCCTGCCCGGTGCTGGAAGGTTAATGCGATGGGTGCAAGCTCATTTCTGAAGCCCCAGTAAACGGCGGCCGTAACTATAACGGTCCTAAGGTAGCGAAATTCCTTGTCGGGTAAGTTCCGACCTGCATGAATGGCGTAACGATTTCTCCGCTGTCTCCAACATCAACTCAGTGAAATTGAATTCTCCGTGAAGATGCGGAGTTCGCGTAGTTAGACGGAAAGACCCCGTGCACCTTTACTGCAACTTTACATTGGTGTTAGGAAAAACATATTTAGCATAGGAGGGAGACATTGAAACAAGAGCGTCAGCTTTTGTGGAGTCGTCAGTGAAATACCTCTTTTGTTTTTCTTGATATCTAACTGATAGCCGTTATCCGGCATCAAGACATTGTATGGTGGGTAGTTTGACTGGGGCGGTCGCCTCCCAAATAGTAACGGAGGCGTGCGAAGGTAAGCTCAGAACGGTCAGAAATCGTTCGTAGAGTGCAATGGCATAAGCTTGCCTGACTGTGAGACTGACAAGTCGAGCAGAGACGAAAGTCGGTCATAGTGATCCGGTGGTTCTGAGTGGAAGGGCCATCGCTCAACGGATAAAAGGTACGCCGGGGATAACAGGCTGATACTGCCCAAGAGCTCATATCGACGGCAGTGTTTGGCACCTCGATGTCGGCTCATCACATCCTGGGGCTGGAGCAGGTCCCAAGGGTTTGGCTGTTCGCCAATTAAAGTGGTACGTGAGCTGGGTTCAGAACGTCGTGAGACAGTTCGGTCCCTATCTGCTATGCGTGTAGAAGAATTGAGAGGAGTTGACCCTAGTACGAGAGGACCGGGTTGAACATACCACTGGTGGACCGGTTGTAGCGCCAGCTGCAGTGCCGGGTAGCTAAGTATGGACGAGATAACTGCTGAAAGCATCTAAGCGGGAAACTCACCTCAAAACTAGTTCTTCCAATAGAGCCGTGGTAGACCACCACGTTGATAGGCTGGATGTGGAAGCGCAGTAATGCGTGCAGCTGACCAGTACTAATAGCTCAATTGGCTTGATTTATGCACTGAAAAGAATTTTGACTAAAAATATAGATATAATTGAACTATTTTAATTAAGTTAATTTTATTAATTAAAATTTAAGAAACGAATTATTTTTTTTATAATATTATCTTGTTCCTTTTTTTTGAGTCCATGAAAGATAGGGATGCTTAAAGCCTGTTCATAGTATTCCATAGACACTGGGAAATCACTACTCTTGTAATTATATTTGTTTTTGTAATAGGGTTGTAAAAAAACAGGAATATATAAAACTTGAGAACCTATTTTTTTTTTATACAAGTATTTCATCAACTGATTTTTTGTAATGCCTAATTTTTTAAAATCTATAAGAATTGTATAAAGATGATAAGTGTGATGTACATTTTTACTATTTGGCGGTGTTCTTAAAAATTTAATATTTTTAAATTTAAAATTATAGTATTTTGCAATTTGATTTCTTTTTTTGGTAAATCGATTTAGTTTTGTTAATTGCGAAATTCCTAATGCAGCTTGAAAATCTGTAATTCTATAATTAAAACCAAGTAGTTTCATTTCATAATACCACATATTTCGTTGATTATATTTATCATAAGCAAGCTTTTTGTTTTCGAATTTTGAGGGATTCTTATGAATTCCATGCGTCCTATAAAGCAAAAGTTTTTCGTAAATCTTTTTATTATTAGTTGTAATCATTCCACCTTCGCCTGTTGTAATTGGTTTAACAGGATGAAAACTAAATGTAGAAATATCTGAATATTTACAAGAACCAACTTTAAAATTATTGAATTTTCCACCTAATGCATGACATGAATCTTCAATTATATGAAAATTATATTTTTTTTTTAATTTATAAATTTCAGACATATCACTTGAATGACCTGATAAATGAACAGAAATTACAAGATCTATCTTCTTTTTTTTTAGCTTTTTTTCAAGTTCAGCAACAGAAATACAAAAAGTTTTTTTATCTACATCAACAAAATCTACATTCGCACCCAAATATTCTGCACAATTAGCAGAAGCAACAAATGTAATGGCAGACGTTAATATTTTTGATTTTGAATTTATACCTAAAGCTAAACATGACATGTGTAAAGCTGCTGTGCCAGAGGCGCAAGCTACAGCATATTTTGAACCAACATATTTAGCAAATTTATCTTCGAATTTTTTAATCTCTGGTCCTTGAGTAATCAAATTAGATTTTAAAATTTTAAGAATTTTGTTTCTGTCTATGGTATCAATATATTGCGTGCCATAGGGCAGAAATCTAGATTTCATAAATTTAATTTAGTTATGTTTAGCTGTACAATAATAAATTATTATTATAAATGCATATAAATAAATAATAGTAAATATAAATATTTATATTAAGTTGCTTATTAATATATTAACAAAAATAATGTTAAATAATAAAACAGTTTTAATAACCGGAGGCACAGGGTCTTTTGGTAAAAGCTGTGCAGTTTATCTATTAAGTAAATTTCGATTAAAAAAATTAATCATATTTTCAAGAGATGAATTAAAGCAATTTCATATGTCAATTGAACTACAAAAAATAAAAAAAAAAACAAAACTTAGATTTTTTTTAGGAGATGTGAGAGATAGAGATAGATTGAGTCTTGCTTTTAAAAAAGTTGATTATGTGATTCATGCAGCAGCGCTTAAACAAATAACTGCGGCTGAATATAATCCCCAAGAGTGTATAAAGACAAACATTTATGGTGCTGAAAATGTAATAAATGCTGCGATTGAAAGACAAGTTAAGAGGGTAATAGCTCTTTCTACTGATAAGGCTTGTAGCCCTATTAACTTATATGGAGCCACAAAACTTGCGTCAGATAAACTTTTCGTAAATAGTAATACACTGTCGGGAAATAAAACTATTTTTTCAATTGTTAGATACGGAAATGTAATAAATTCTAGAGGATCGGTAGTTCCTTTATTTAGAGAGATAAATAAATCTAAAAATAAAATATTTCCATTAACACATCCAGATATGACAAGATTTTTTATAACATTAGAGGAAAGTGTAGAGTTTGTGGTCAATTCTTTTAAAAGAATGAGGGGTGGTGAAATTTTTATACCAAAACTCTCAAGTGTGAAAATAATTGATATTATTAAGGCTCTTACTTCAAAACCTAATATTAAAATTATAGGCATCAGACAAGGCGAAAAACTTCATGAAACGCTGGGAGGACAAGAGGAGGCCAGGAATACTTTAGAATACGACAAACATTATTTGCTAGTACCAAATTTTCAAACTAGAAATGTTAAAAAATATCTTATTGATCCAATTACAAAAAAAAAAGGAAAGTTTGTTCCTAAAAATTTTGATTACGTTTCCTCTAATGTTAAAGAAAGATTAACTATAAACAATATAAAAAAATTAATTAACAAACTTTAAGAACAATTTTAAATTTAAGAAAAAAGTAATATTATAGTTTCAATGTATGAGTAATTTTATTCCAGATATTAAATTATTAAGTTCTAGAATAACTTTCGTAGGTAGTGTGGGGAGAGGTGGTAAAAGCTTTTTGTTACCAATCTTATCTAGTTTTAAAAATTTTGAAATGTTTTTTTGTAGTCCAGTTGCAGAAAATATTTCATATATAGACAAATTTAAAAAAAGAGACTCTAAGTATTCTAAATTTCTTTTTAAGTTAATATTTAACGAGATCATATACAATTTGAATGTTGGTCGTAATTTAAATCAAAGAAAATCAGATTATACATCAATCTTAAAATTTAAAACTCCAAAAATTTATAAAGATCGAATGAATGGAATTGAGGGTGATAGAATCATAAAAAGAGTAGCTAAAGAAAAAAATAATTATCCAGTGATGTTTCATAATCCTTTGATAAATCCAGAAATGATTTTAAGTTCATTTCCAAATTCAAAAATTATATTTATTGATAGGCATCCAGTAGAGATTATTGAACTATGGTTAAAAAAAAAATATTCAAGTAGTTTTTTTAGAAATCCTAGAAACCTTACGTTGGCCACAAGGTATAAAGACAAAAATTTTCCTTATTGGTGCTTCAAAAAACTTGATAAGATTTACAAAGCAAAAAATAATTATATTAGAGCAGTTTATTCACTCTCAGAACTTGTTTTTCAACAAAAAAAAAATCTAAGTAAACTTAGTAACAATTATAAGAAAAGAGTATTGCTCATTAAGTTTGATCAGTTAGCTGAAAACACTGATAATGAAATAAAAAAAATTACTAAATTTCTTAGATGTCAAACTTCAAAATATACAAAAAAAACAATATTGAAAGAAAAAGGTAATAGAAAATTAAATTTTCTTGCTAGAGAGAAGAAAAAACAAGAAATTATTAAATATTTAGATAATAAAACAATTAATTTATTTAAAAACCTTGAAAAAAATTATTTTGAAAAAAAACATTAAACCTATTGTAATAATTCCTGCAAGAAAAAATAGTGAGAGAATTAAGGATAAAAATATTTTAAATTTTTTTGGTAAACCCTTGATAGAAAGAACATTAAAAAATTTAAAAGATACAAAAATTTTTTCAAAAATTTATGTCAGCACTGATTCAAAAAAAATAGCTAAAATTGCAAAAAAAAATAATGTTGAAGTTCTTTATCCTAGACCAAAAAATTTATCTAATAATAAATCAATTCTGTTAGACGTTATGTCGTACGAAGTGAAAAAACTCCAAAAGAAAAAAGTTGAGATGAAAGATGTATTCTTAATTTTGCCGACAGCAATTTTCCTGAGTAAGCAAGATATCATAAAATCTAAAAAAATTTTCTCAAAAAAAGTAAATTATGTCATGACTGCGATAAAGGAACATAAGTCTACATTGCGAAATTTTTATTTTAAAAAAAATAAATTGAAGTTGTTAGTTCCAAAATTTATTAATTATAGAACACAAGATTTACCAAGTACATTTAGAGATGCTGGACAATTATACCTGGCTAATAAAAAAACCTGGATGAATAAAAAAAAAGTATTCTCCTCTAAAACAAAAATAATTGAATTAAACCCTAGAAAGTATGTAGATATTGATGGTTATACTGATTTAAGAAAAGCAAAAAAAATTTACAAATATGGAAAAATATAATCAATTAAAATTTATAAAGAAAACATTTCTTAAAAATTTAATACTAGTAACTGGAACTCATACATCTGGTAAAAGTATGATATCTCCTGTTATAGCTAGTTTTAAAAATGTAGAAATGTTAAGAAAAATAGATTCATTAGATCGAATTGCAGTTTTGACAAATTTTGGCAAAATAAAAAAAAATATATCTTCTTATTTAGCTAAAAATATTTTAGATTTTTGTTATTATGAACAGTTAATTGGTAGAAATTTAAATTTTAGATATGAAGATGAAACTGGAGTTTACCAGTCAAAAGATCCAGACTTTTTTGTAAAAAGAATTTATAAACCTAGAGGACCAAAAGTACTCAGCGAGCATAATCAAAAAAATACACATATGTTATTAGATACGCACAATGGATTGTGGTTTCACGACTTTTGGAATTCTTTAGAGATAAAAAATTTAAAAATTATAAGTATTTTTAGAAATCCAATTGATTTAGTCAATTCATGGATAAATGCAGATTTTGGAGCTGCTGAAAAAAAAATTCTTAATCAAATTCCACTAATCGCACATAAAAAAAAAATTAAAGCTTTTTATAATTATAATTTTTTAAATCACACAAAAAAAAACAAAAATGATGTTATTGTTGATATGGTGGGAGAAGCTCTCTTAAAAGATTTAACATCTTATGAAAAGATTAAAAATAAAAAAAAAATATTTAGAGTAGAATTTAATAAATTTGCAGAAAATACTAATTTAGTAATAAAAGAAATAAAAAAGTTTCTTAAATTGAACAGTTCTCAATTTACCAAAAAAATAATGGCTAGAGAAAGACTTCCAAGAAAGATCAATGAAAGTATGAGAAATGAAAAAATTTATAAAATTAAAAATTTAGTTTCACAACAAAAATATTTAAAATTATTAAAGCTTGAGACTTTATTTTACAAGCATAAAAACAAATATAAATTTTGATTTAAAAAAATTATTTTATCTTATTTTGGAAAACATTGAATTAAATTATGATTAAAGGAACAAAAGCAAACACCTTAGAAAATTTATCATCTAAAATCATTCATTTTACTATACCAAAGTCGTATATTTTTACCGCTGATGAATGGTTTAAGAGAAAAGATATAATCAAGACAAATATAAAAAATAAATTTAGAGATAAAAAAATAATTATTCGATCCTCTGCTTCTTCAGAAGATACTAAAGAGTCATCTTTAGCTGGAGCATTTGATTCAATTTTAAATATTAATATTAAAAATTCTAAAAAGATTAATGATTCAATTAAAAAAATAATTAGAGGCTATAAATCAAAAATAAATAATTTTAAAAACGAACAAATATTAATTCAAGAAATGATACAAGATATAAAAATGAGTGGAGTCATTTTTACAGGAGATAATATGGGATATCAAAATTACTATTCCATAAATTATGACGATATAACTGGGCGTACAGATACAGTAACCTCAGGAAGTTCTGAGCATTCAAATAAAACATTATATGTTTACAAAAAAAAGAAAAATTTTATCAGATCTAAGAGATTTAAACTTCTTCTTAAAGCCACCAGTGAAGTAGAAAAATATTTTTCATATCCATTAGATATTGAATTTTGTATGACAAAAAAAAATAAATTATTTCTTCTGCAAGTAAGACCGATTGTTTTGAAAAAGAAAAATATTATTTTTTCTGAAAAAGTAATTTCAGACAAATTATATTTAGAATTTAAAAAAATTAAGAAATCATTTTTAAGCAAAGAAAAATTCAATATATTTGGTGAACAATCTTTTTTTAGTCAGATGTCTGATTGGAATCCTGCAGAAATGATTGGTCAATTTCCCTCTATATTAAGTTTTAGTTTATACGCAAACTTAATTACAAATAATTCATGGCTCAAAGCAAGAAAAGCTATGGGCTATCAAGAATTTCAAGATAAAAAGTTAATGTTAAATTTCGCAGGTAAACCATTTATAGATGTTAGAAAGAGTTTAAATTCATTATTACCAAAAGGAGCAAATAATTTAATTGGTAAAAAATTAGTTGATCACAGTATAAGTAAACTAAAGTCTTTTCCATCTCTACATGATAAAGTTGAATTTGAGTTAATGCCGACTTGTTTCTCTTTTTCTATAAAAGAAAAATTAAAAAAAATAAATATAAATTCAATCACACATTATCGTTTTTTAGAAAAAAATTTTACGGAAATGTTTATTAATAATTTGAGTCCAAAATCTTTAGGCAGTATTGAAAACAACCTAAAAAAAATTGAAATTTTAAAATATAGGCAAGACAATGAATTATATTATTTAAATTCTAGCCTTAAAAATATAAACAAAATTATAAATGAAACAAAAAATTATGGAATTGTACCTTTTGCAATACTTGCTAGACACGGTTTTATAGCAAAAGACATATTGTTATCATTAGAAAAACTGAATGTTTTGACTAAAAAAGATATTAATAATTTTATGAGATCATTTTCAACTATAACAACTGAATTTTTAAATGATCAAGCAAAAGTTAACAGAAAAATTTTATCATATAATAGTTTCATCAGAAAATACGGACATTTAAGAGCAGGTACTTATGACTTAAAGTCAAAAAATTACAAAGAGCTTGGAAAAAAAGTTTTATCTAATCATAATTTAAAAAAAATTATACATCATAAAACTTTTACCTTATCTGATATTAAAAAAAGAAAAATTTCTAGACTTTTAGGTAGAAAAAAAATTGATTTAAATGCTGATGAGTTATTTTTATACATGGAGAAATCGATTAAAGCTAGAGAATATAGCAAGTTTATTTTTACAAAGAGTATAAATATAATTTTAGAAAAGATTAAACAATTTTCTAGAAATTTGAAAATATCACTGTTTGATATGGAATATTTAACTATTAAAGAGATTATATCAGCTCAAAAATTTCCAAAAAACAAAATCATAAATAAAATTTCATTAAATAAAAAAAGACAATTATTGAACAAAAAAGTTCAGTTACCCGAGATTATACTTGAAAAAGAAAACGCCTATATAGGTGCCTCAGTTGTAAGCACACCAAATTTTGTAACTGATCAAAATGTAACATCAGAATTAATATATATTAGTAAAATATCAAAAAAAAACTTAGATAATAAAATTATTTTACTTGAGAATGCCGACCCTGGCTTTGATTATATTTTTAGTTTTAAAATTCGGGGATTAATAACTAAATATGGAGGAGCGAACTCTCATATGACAATAAGATGTAATGAACTAAATATACCTGCAGCGATTGGTTGTGGAAAGACATTGTTTTCAAAATTAAAATTATCAAATAAAGTAAACTTAAATTGTAAAAATTTTTTAATTAAAATTGATTAAGATATGTCGAATAATAAATTTATTTTAGTTTCAATGAGAGAAGACTATTTTTATAACAAAAGTGAATTAAGACTTGCAATAGATAAAAAACTTTTAGATTGGATTTATTGTTTAGGTTTCAATCCAATTTTAATTACGGACTTAGTAACTTTAGATTATTTTAAAGTTCAAGGTTCGTTGAAAATTAGTGGTATTATTTTAAGTGGAGGTAATGATATAAATAAAACATCCTTAAGATACAAAATTGAAAAAAAACTTGCAGCTTTTTCAAAAAGTAAAAAAATCCCACTCCTAGGAATATGTCACGGTTTACAATTTATAAATTGTAATGAAGGTGGAACTTTAAAAAAAATTAAAAATCATGTGAGAAATAATCATAAAATTATAAGTAAAGATGATTACCCACAAAAAGTTAATAGCTTTCACGAATATGGTATAAAAAAATTAGGTAGAAATTTTAGAATTATCGCTATAGCTCAAGATGGTGTCATAGAAGCAATTATTCATAAAAAGCATAAATGGCTTGGATGGATGTGGCACCCCGAGAGAGAGAAAAAATTTAATAAAAAACTTATAAAAATAGCAAAAAATTTTTTTATTTCGTAAATAACGGATTAAAATTAAATGAAATTAAAAATAAACTCAAAAAAAATTATTCCAATTATACTTGCTGCAGGACGTGGATCTAGGATGGGTAGATTGACAAAGAATAAACCTAAATCTTTTGTAAAAATTGATAAATCAAAAAGACTTATTGATAAAGTTATTAATAATTTTGAGATGTTAGGATTTGAAAATAAAGTAATAATCACTGGTTATAGAAGCAATCAATTTAATCAATTTAAAAAAACATATAAAATTAAAAATCAGAAATGGAAATCTACAAATATCTTTGGCAGTTTAATTTGTGCTGATAAAATTTTATCAAAATATCAATGTATAATTTCTTATGCAGATATATTTTATGAAAAGGATGCAATTGAAATACTTTGTAAATCAAAAATTAAGAGAGGAATAGTGATTTTAAGTTTTAACAATTGGAAAAAATACTGGCAACAACGATTTAATAATCCTTTAACAGATTTAGAGACTTTTAAAACTGATAAAAATAATAAACTTTTAGAAATTGGAAATAGGACAAGTTCTTATGATAATATTAAAGGTCAATATATGGGGGTATTTAAAATTGATCCATATTCATGGAAAAGAATTAAACAATATCTTTTTAAAAATATAAAAAATTTAGATAAAATTGATATAACGGGATTATTTCAATTAATTTTAAAAAAAAAAATATGCAACATATATGTTAAGAATTATAAAAAAAAATGGTTTGAAATAGATAATGTTAAAGACTATAAAATATTTTTAAATCAAACAAATCTTAATTCTTAAAAAATTTATAATAATTAATGAATATATATATACATCTTGAAGTTTCGGTAAGAGAGCTTGATAGTAAACTTTTGCAAGGAGTCATTGCGGCTTCCAGAGGTCATGAAGTTATAATTTCAGATGAAGAGTCTATTGTAAAAGGTTTGGAGAGAAAATTTCTCAAACCAGGTATCTTTCATACAAAATCATTAACTCCGGGCATCAAGACTCAAAAACATATTAAAATAAAGAATATTGGATGTAAAATTACAAGTATCGACGAAGAAGGTGGCCTCGTGGACTATGGTTATAAAAGATTTGCTAGTTATAGATATAGTAATAAAACAATAAATACTGCTTCAGCGGTTTTCACTTGGGGATCTGAAGATTATAAAACTTTAAAAAAAGTTTATCCAAAACATTCAAAAAAAATCCATTTAACAGGCTCACCTCGTGCAGATTTATGGAAACCGATTTTTCTTAATTATTGGATAGAAAATTCAAAAAAAAAACAAAAAAAACCTTTTCTTTTAATACCAACTAATACGGCACCTTTTTCTATTAGACATATTAATGAGAGAATTAGAAGTTATCAAAAAGGTGGAGAGTATTTTTTAAGAGACTCAACATTTATTAAAAGAGTTTTAGGTAGAGAAAGTGAACAATTTAAATTAATCTCACATTTTATTGAGGCAGTTAAACACCTTGCTTATAAAAACAAAAATTATGATGTTATCTTGAGACCTCACCCCTCAGATAATCTAGAAACTTGGAAAATTTTGCTTGGCAAAATTCCTAATGTTGGTGTTAATAGAGACGGAGGAGTTTCTTTATGGATTAAAAATTCCTTTGCAATAATGCATAACGGGTGTACGACAGCTCTAGAAGCCAGTTTTTTTAAAAAACCAATAATTACTTATTCTCCTTTCAGAGCAGATTTTGCTAGAAAACTTGCTAATGATTTAGGTGAAAAAGTGACTTCACTTTATCAATTAAAAAAAAAGGTCGATGAAGTTTTTTATGATTATAAAACTAAAAAAAATAAAAATTTAAGTAAGCCACTTCCTAAAATATTACTTAAAAAAATTTTTATAGATGAAAATGAAACTGCTGCACAAAAGACTGTCAAAGTCTGGGAAAGTATAAGTGATGAAAATATTTCAAAGAAAAACAATTGGTTTTGGTTTAGATATAATCTTAAAATTATGAAGTTAAACGGAATATTAGGTGGATTATTTAAAAAAAAATCTCAAGTTAAAAAAAATTTAAAATTTCCAGTATTTAAAGAAGATCAAATTATTTCAAAAATAGAAAAATTAAAAAAAATATTGAAGATAAAGCAAGATTTAGATTGTTTATTTTTATCAGATAGGACTATTTTAATTAAAAAAAAATAACAAGATTTATAAATCTTAATAACTACCTTCAATTTTATAGGTAGTAGTTTTGAATAGTATGGTAAATTGTTAAATACTTAATGAAAAAAATTTATTATATAACTTACTCAGCTATTCCATCAATATTACCAAGTTCATTACAAATAATTAATACTTGCGAGAATTTATCTAAAAATAAAAACTTAGTAACATTAATAAAACCTGGAACAGGTTTAAAAAATATTTCTATAAAACAATTTTACGGTCTTAAGGAGAATATAAAAATTAAAGAATTTTCAAGTATTAAAAGTTTTCCTAGAGGTTTTAATTATTATTTATATAGCTTTTATTGTCTTTACTATATTATACAAAAAAAAAATCCAATAATTATTACAAGAAATTATTTTGTTTGTTTTTTGCTATTAATTTTTAAGAAAAAAATAATTTTGGAAATTCATCATGATACAAATATTGAGGGAAGGCTAAATAAATTTATTTTGAAATACTTTAATTTTTTGAATAATAAAAATTTAATTAACATAATAGCAATCTCTAAATCTGTAAAAAATTTATTTATTAAAAAATATTTTGTTGATTCAAAAAAAATAACTGTTTTACCAAGTGGCAGTTCTCTTAAAGCAAATAAATTACCTACCCTGAATTATAATAAAAGATTTAAAATAGGTTATTTTGGATCAATTTCATTCTCAAAAGGGATTAAAACTTTAATAAATCTTTCTAAGATAGACCAAGAAAATGATTATTATATATATGGCGGTAGTAAAAAAGAAATCCAAAAACTTAAAAATCAAAATCAAAATAAAAATTTATATTTAAATGAATATATTTCTTATAAGAATTTACCAAAAATAATGTTGAAGATGAATATTTTAACATTGCCATACACTAAAATAATAAATTCAGCAGGTGAGGTTGATGATATTTCGCTTTATACTTCACCACTCAAACTTTTTGATTATATGGCAACTGGTAAAATAATCATATCTTCAAATTTAAAAGTATTAAGAGAGATTATAGGAGATAGGAATGCATATTTGATAAATAATTTTGAGAATATCTATGAATGGAGACAAAAAATCCAATTAGCTAAAAAAAATCAAATTAAAAACTTAATTATGGGTAAAAATAACCTTATCTTGTCAAAAAAATTTGAACATAAAAATAGAGTTAAAAAATATATATGAATTATGTATCAGTTATTATTCCATATTATAAAAAAAGAAATTATATAAAAAAGACTATTAATTCTATTATAAATCAGACCTACAAAAAATTAGAAATAATAATAATTTATGACGATGAAAATCATTCAGATCTTCAATTTATAAAAAAACTTAAATCTCAAGACAAAAGAATTAAGTTAATCATTAATACAAAATCATTAGGAGCAGGCATATCTAGAAATATTGGAATTAGTTCAGCAAAAGGAAAATTCATTGCTTTTTTAGATGCTGATGATTTATGGAAAAAAAATAAAATAAAATTACAATTAAATCATATGATTAGAAACAATCTTGATATATCACATACAGACTACGAAATATTAAAAACTTACCAAAAAAATAAAAAAATTATTAAAGCAAGAACATTTGTAGATTATAAAAAACTTTTATTTTCTTGTGACATAGGTCTTTCTACAGTTATGTTAAAAAAAAAGATAATCTCAAGAAATTGTCAATTTCCAAATCTTAAGACAAAAGAAGATTTTGTATTGTGGCTTTTGATTCTTAAAAAAAACATTAAAATTGGAAGTTTAAATAAAAACTTAACAACATGGAGAAAATTAGACAATTCACTATCTTCATCGATATTTCAGAAATTAAAAGATGGTTATACTTTATACTATCAATATATGAATTTTAATTTTTTTAAATCTTTTTTATATTTATTAATTTTGAGCATAAATTCTTTTAAAAAAATATGAGTTTGACTTTAATAACTTTTATTCTAATAATATCAATTTTTTTTGCCAATAAATACGCGCAAAAAATAAATTTTTTATCTAATTACAAAGGTTATAAGCATCAAAATTTTTCTGGTTTAAAAACTGTTCCCTTATCTGGAGGCTTTTTTCTTGTTTCTACTTTTATAATTTTATTAAATTTTAGTCACTATAATTATTTATTATCAGTATTTCTATTTTTAATTTTTTTTGTAGGTTTTATTTCTGATATAAATTTACTTTCTTCTCCTAAACTACGTTTTTTGATGCAATCTATTATAGTTGTTTTTTTTGTTTTACTTTTAGATATTGAGATTCAACAAACTAAGTTTTATTTGTTAGATATTTTTTTAAATAATATTTATTTTCAGTATTTTTTTTCAATTTTTTGTTTTTTGATACTTATCAATGGCTCAAATTTTATTGATGGTCTAAATGGTCTAATGTTAGGATATTTTATTTCAATTATCTCTATTATTTTTTATTTAGATATTTACACAAGTTTAGAAATTGAAAAAACCTTAATGATTTCTTTATTGGCAATATTATTTTTCTTATTTATATTAAACATTAATAATAAATTATTTATGGGTGATGGAGGTTCATATGCCTTGAGTTTATTATGTGGTTATTTTCTTGTAAAAATTTATGCAGCAAACCCATACTTTTCACCATACTTCGTAGTTTTACTTTTATGGTACCCGTGTTTTGAAAATTTATTTTCTATAATTAGAAAATTTAGCCTAAAAAGATCACCTATAAACGCTGATAATAACCATCTTCACCAGCTAATTTTTTTTTATTTAAAAAAAAAGATAATTAACAAAAAAATTAATATAAATAATATTTCATCTTTTGTGATTATTTTTTATAATTTGTTAACCTTTTTATTTGGTCTTACAAACCCTAGTAATTCTCAGCTTCAAATTGCACTGATCATATTAAACATAATTATATACTTGCTTGTGTACTTCAATTTATTTAACTTTAGATACAAACTTAAATTTTGAATAAAAAAGTAAATTTAAGCAAAAAATGCCCACTTTTTCTTGAAATATTAAAAAAAATTAAAATTTTAATATCAAAAGATTATTTACATATTTTTTATTAAATGTATAAGTCCACTGCTGGTGACTATTGCGAGAGTGTTATACCCGATCCCATTCCGAACTCGGAAGTCAAGCCTTTCAGCGCCAATGGTACTTTGTCTTAAGACATGGAAGAGTAGGTCGTTGCCAGCATTAAAAAAATTATGAAAATTAAAAGTTCATTAAAATCTATAAAAAAAAGAGATTTAAACTCTAAATTAGTAAGAAGAAGAGGAAGAGTTTACATAATTAATAAAATCAATCCAAAATTTAAAGCAAGACAAAAATAATTTTATGGATAATGAAAGCCATAAAAATACTTGGAATAATTTTACTAAATTTGTTCTTTGGGGGTCAGTTGCGGTGGTTTTGGTGCTTGTTTTAATGGCGATTTTTCTATTATAATTTTTAGATGAATTTAGGATCTATAATAGAAAATAAATCTTTTGAAAAAAGGATCGCCTTAACGCCAGAGATTGCAAAAAAATATATAAGCTTAGGTTTTAAAGTATCACTTCCTAATGGTTATGGAGTACACTTAGGTTTTAACGATGAAGACTATAAAAGTCTAGGAGTTCAATTTTTAGATAATGAAAAAGACATAATTAAAAATACTGAAATTATAATTCAATTAGGATTACCGGAAGATGAAAAATTATCATTATTAAATGAAAATCAAACATTAGTTGGATCGTTAAATGTATTTTCAAATAAAGCTAAATTGGATGATTTAAAGAAAAAAAAAATCAATTGTTTTTCTTTAGAGTTACTTCCGAGAATAACAAGAGCGCAATCGATGGATATTTTATCTTCCCAAGCTAATCTTGCGGGATATAAAGCAGTAATAGAAGCTTTCCAAGCGTATGAAAAAGCAATTCCTATGATGATGACAGCAGCTGGCACAATACCGGCAGCAAAAGTACTCGTAGTCGGTGCTGGTGTTGCTGGATTACAAGCAATAGCAACAGCAAAAAGAATGGGGGCAGTTGTATTTGCTACTGACGTTAGAATGGCTTCAAAAGAACAAGTGGAAAGCTTAGGAGGTAAATTTTTAACTGTTGAGGGAGCTGAGAATTTAGAAACTGAGGGAGGATATGCGAAAGAAGCATCTGAAGATTTCAAAAAAAAACAAGAAGAATTACTTTCAGAGACATTAAAAAAAATAGATATTATTATTTGCACAGCTTTGATTCCTGGAAAAAAAGCACCTAAGATAATAAAAGAAGAAATGTTTAAGAATTTACAAAAAGGCTCTATTATTTATGATCTTGCAGCAATACAAGGAGGTAATACAGTATTTACAGAAGTAAATAAAATAGTTGAAAAAAATGGTGTTAAAATTTTGGGTGAGGCAAATATTTTGAATAAATTACCGGTATCAGCTTCAAATTTGTACTCAAAAAATGTATTTAATTTTATCTTAAATTTATATGATAAAGAAAAAAAGAAATTAAATATCAATTTAGATGATGAAATAATTGAAAAAACATTAATAAAATAAAATTATGGAAATAGATCCTTTTATATTTAGATTAAGTATATTCATCTTATCAATTTTTGTAGGTTATTATGTGGTTTGGAGTGTGACACCCTCATTACACACACCATTGATGTCAGTCACTAACGCTATATCTTCAGTAATTATTGTAGGTGCAATAATTGCTGCATTATCAAATAATGATGGAGCTATTTTTTCTTCATCAAGTATTTATGGTTTTTTAGCAATTATATTGGCAGCTGTTAATATTTTTGGTGGATTTTTGGTTACTCAAAGGATGCTAGCTATGTATAAAAAAAAAAAGAAAGATAAGTAATGTCTGCAAATCTTTCTGCAATTTTGTATTTAGTTTCAGGTGTTTTGTTTATTTTAGCTTTAAGAGGGCTATCATCTCCAGAGACTTCAAGACAAGGAAACTTATTTGGAATAACAGGAATGGTGATTGCAGTTACAGTCACATTTTTATCTGTTGGAAATTTTTCATCTGGTTTTATTTATGTGTTAATATTTCTATCCATCGGTGGATGTATTGGTGCTTTTATAGCTTATAGAATTCCAATGACAGCTATGCCAGAATTGGTTGCAGGTTTTCATAGCTTGGTTGGTTTAGCTGCAGTTTTTGTTGCAATTTCTGCTTTTATAAACCCAGATGCTTTTGGACTTGGAACACCAGGAAATATCAAACTTGCTAGTTTAATTGAAATGGCAATTGGAGCTGCCGTTGGTGCGATTACCTTTTCAGGATCTGTAATAGCCTTTTTAAAACTTCAGGGAATAATGTCAGGAGCACCTATCACATTTAAAGGACAACATTTACTGAATGCATTGATATTAATTTTAATTTTATTTTTAACATTTTATCTTTGTTCCACTCAATCTTCTAATTTGTTTTGGACTTTGATCGCTGTTTCTTTTTTGATAGGCTTTTTGATTATTATTCCTATTGGTGGAGCAGATATGCCTGTAGTTATTTCAATGTTAAATTCTTATTCTGGTTGGGCCGCTGCTGGAATAGGTTTTACTCTAGAAAATACTGCTTTGATTATTACAGGGGCTTTAGTTGGTTCATCAGGAGCGATTCTTTCCTACATAATGTGTAAGGGAATGAATAGATCTTTTTTTAATGTTATATTAGGAGGGTTTGGTGCAACAGATCAATCAATAAAAGGAAAAAGTAAAGAACAAAGACCTGTTAAAAGTGGCAATGCAGATGATGCTGCTTTTCTGATGAAAAATGCATCCTCTGTAATTATTGTTCCTGGTTATGGGATGGCTGTGGCCCAAGCACAACATGCATTAAGAGAAATGGTAGATACTTTAAAAAAGAATGATATTAAAGTCTCTTATGCTATTCATCCAGTAGCCGGTAGAATGCCAGGACATATGAATGTATTGCTAGCAGAAGCAAATGTGCCATATGATGAAGTTTTTGAATTAGAAGAAATTAATAATGACTTTGCTAATGCTGATGTTGCTTTTGTAATTGGCGCTAATGACGTAACAAATCCTGTTGCCAAAACAGACCCGCAAAGTCCTATTTATGGGATGCCAGTTTTAGATGTTGAAAAATGTAAGTCTGTTTTATTTGTGAAGCGTAGTTTGTCACCGGGTTATGCTGGTATTGATAACGATTTATTTTATAAAGAAAATACATTAATGTTATTTGCTGACGCAAAAAAAATGACAGAAGATATTACTAAAAATCTTTAAATTTTATGACTACTAAAATTTTCTGTGATATTGCGGATTTATCTCTAATTAAAAAATTTTGTCAAAAGAAAATTGTTAGAGGTTTTACTACTAATCCCAGTTTGATGAGGAAAGCAGGTGCAAAAAATTATGAGAATTATTCAAAAAAAATTCTTAAAATCTGTAAAAATAAACCAATTTCCCTAGAAGTCTTTGCGGATGATACAATAAATATGATAAATCAGGGACTAAAGATAAATAGTTGGGGTAAAAATGTTTACGTGAAAGTACCTGTTGTAAATTCTAAAAATGAATTTACCGGTAAAGTTATAAAAGAATTAAATAGTAAAAATATCAAGCTAAACATTACTGCTGTTTACACTTCTGAACAAACTAAAAAAATTTTAAATAAAATTAATAGAAAAACAAAAGTAATCATTTCAATTTTTGGTGGAAGGGCTGCAGATGCAGGAAAAGATCCAGTGCCAGAGTTTATAAATAGCATAAAACTTGCTAAAAATTTCAAAAATGTTGAAATATTGTGGGCAAGTGTTAGAGAGCCGTATAATTTTTTGCAGGCTAAACAATTAGGCTGTCATATAATTACTGTTCCACCTACAATAATTGAAAAAATCGAAAAATTTGGAAAATCTTTTAGAAATCTAACAGAAGAAACTGTAAAAGCTTTTTTAAAGGATGCAAAAAAATCTAGATTTACGATTTAAAGTTTTTGAAATTACAATAGCCCATCATTATTGCATAATTTATCCAAAAAATAGAGGAGGCGTAAGAGGCAAGAAAACTTCCTGTGGGTAATACTGGCAAAATAGATATTATTACAAACAATAATGCAGAAAATTGATATATATTTTTATTTTGAACCAAGCTTTTAAAAGAAATTATTACCGAGGTTAAGATAAAAATAAGGAAACAAACTAATCCAAATAAACCTGTTTCAGATAAAAATTCATAATATAGCTCATGAGGGTGATTTGAGATTCTCAAATGATTTTTTTTATGTTCTAAATCATCATATTTTTCATTAGCACTTTCAACTCGAAAATTTTTTATTCCAACTCCAAAAATTGGGTTATCTAAAAAAATTTCCTTAGCAACATTTCTATGTGCTCCATATTGTGAATCATCTAGGTATTTAGTAAACCCGTTTTCAGTAAATATTAATTCAAGATGATTTTGATATCTCCATTTATATTGATCACTTAAAAATGGAATTATAGAAAATATTACAATTAAAAAACCTAAAATTGAAATAAGTTTAGTTTTGAAATCTAATTTAAATATAAAATAACCAAAAATAAGTATTATGATAAATGTTCTTATTAAATTTGCTCTTTCCCCTATAAAAAAAGCTACAATAATTAAAAATACAGCAAAAAGAATATTTGAAATTATATTTTTTGA
>CACAIR010000014.1 GCA_902532565.1 uncultured Pelagibacteraceae bacterium
AGAACAATTAAGGGCTTTAGATAATGGAATTGATATTAATGTAGCTCTTGCTAGCAAATCACCAGTTGGTGTCGATACTGAAGAAGATTTTATGGCTATAAAAAAAATTATGAAATATAAATCATTATGAGTAAAATTTATTTTCAAGGAACATACGGAGCTTACTCTCATTTAGCATCCATCGCGATTGATCCTGATGCAGAGATAATTCCTTGTAAAACTTTTGATGAATGTTTTTTAAAAGCAACTAGTGAAAGAAATTCTAAAATAGTAATTCCAGAGTCAAACAGGATCACTGGAAACATTGGAATTGAATATTTAATTTTTAAATATCGTTTAAATATTTATTCTGAATATTTTCAGAAAATTGAGCATAATTTATTGGGTCTGCAAGGAACTAATATATCTGATATAAAAAATGTATATTCTCATGCTCAAGCTTTATCTCAGTGCTCTAAATTTATAAAAAAGCATAAACTTATTGAACATGTGAGAGCAGATACAGCAGGTTCTGCAGAAATGATTTCAAAAAATAAGAAAAAAAATGAGGCTGCAATTGCATCAACCTTAAGCGCTGAAACTTATGGATTAGCAATTATAAAAAAAAATATTGAAAATGAGTCTGGAAATTTAACAAGATTTTTAGTAATGGGTAAAGATTTAAAACAACCGGAATTTTCCAATAAAAAATATATAACATCTTTCCTATTTAAGTTAAAAAGTAAACCAGCTGCACTTTATCAATCTCTGGGGGGATTTGCGATTAATGGGGTAAATCTAACTAAATTACAAAGTTATCCTGAAAAAAATTCTTTTGACTCATTCTTTTTCTTATGTGATCTTGATGGACATATCGAAGATAAAAAAGTTCAAAAATCACTTGAGGAACTTGGTCTTCATTGCCAAGATTTTCATGTTCTAGGTGTTTTTGAAGCAGATCCTATAAGAGAAAAAAAATAATAATCTTTTCTTGTAGATTAGAAAACAATACTGCTATAATAGTTCTGGAGGCTAGAGGTGGATGCTGCTTGAACCCGACCAGATCTTAACAGAAGCAGTCGTAGAGACAGTTATTCAGGTTCTAGTCTCCTAAAGGAAAAAAATGAATAATAATTCAAAAGTTTTAGCTCTAAAATATAGACCTCAAATATTTGAGGATTTAATTGGTCAAAAAGTTGTTTCTGAAACTATTATAAACTCCATTAAAGCAAATAAAGTACCAAATGCTTATCTTTTCACAGGAATCAGGGGAATTGGAAAGACTACTATCGCAAGAATAGTAGCAAAGTCACTTAATTGCACAAATGGGATTGATAGCAAATGTCAAAATAAATGTAGCCATTGTGAGTCGATAACTAATTCAAATCATATTGATGTTTTAGAAATGGATGCAGCCAGCAAAACAGGTGTAGATGATGTTAGAGATTTAATAGAATTTTCAAGATACGGTCCAACAACTGCTAAATACAAGATATTCATAATTGATGAGGTTCATATGCTAAGTAAACAGGCATTTAATGCTTTATTAAAAACTCTTGAGGAACCTCCAGAATATCTAAAGTTTATATTTGCAACAACCGAAATAAAAAAAATACCAATTACTGTAGTGTCAAGATGTCAAAGATTTGATTTGTCCAGAATAAAATCATCAGAACTATTAAGTTTTATAAAAAAAATTAAAGATAAAGAAAAGGGAAAGATCACTGATGAAGCTTTAAAACTTATTGTAAAAATTTCAGAGGGTTCTGTTAGAGATGCACTTTCATTACTTGATAGAGCTCTCATGAGTCTTGATGGAGATAAAGAATTAGATTTAAATGATGCACAAAAAATATTTGGTTATTTTGATAAATCTAATTTAATAGATATGTTTAATTTAATCTTAAAAGGTGACGAAAATAAAGTTATTCAAAGTTACAGAAAAATTTTTGATCAGGGAGTTGAACCAAAAATATTTATTTACGATTTTCTAGAAATTTTGTACTATTTTAAAAATATAAATTCACTTACACTTGAAGGCACAAATTTTTCTTTAAACGATGAGGAGTTTAATCAAATAAAAGAAATATCTAAAAATATTGATAGCGAAATATTTATTTTATTTTGGCAATTTACAATTCAAACACTAAACGAATTAGACATTGTTTCAAACCAACATTTATCAATTGAAATGTTTCTTTTAAGATTGATTCACTTAAAAACTTCTAAGCTTAAAGACGAAAATTATGATGATAATAGTAAAATTAAAAATCAAATAGATAATACACAGACTAATACGCCAACCCAAACGATTGATAAAAAGACAATTAATCAAATTAAAAATGTTTCTCAAGAAAAAAAAATAAATCCGAAGCCTCAAATTGAAGCAGAAGTTATTAATCAGATTGATATAAAGTCACTTAATGAATTGATAGAATTATGTTTTCATAAAAAAGAAGCGAAACTTAAATATGAGCTTGAAAAGAATGTAAATTTAGTAAAATTTGAAAGTGGTAGAATGGAAATTTCATTTAATGATAATTTAGATAAAGATTTTGTAAAAAATTTATCAACAAAATTATTTGAATGGACTAATAGAAGATGGATTATAAGTTTTAGTAAAAAACAAGGAGAAATATCTATAAAAGATAAAGTAAAAAACAAAAAAATAGAATTGATAAATAATGAAAAAAATTCAGATCTTTATAAAAAAGTATTGGATTATTTTCCTGACGCAGAATTAATTGATATTAATTATGAAAAAAAGGATAGTGAATAATGACAGATTTTTCAAAAATATTAGATAAAGCAAAAGAGTTAGAGGCTAAAATGAAAGAAAGCCAGGAGAAGATTAAAAATATTAAAGTTGAGGGTAATTCTGGCTCAAATTCTGTGAAAGTTACTTTAGATGGTGAAGGTGAAATGCAAAAAATTGAATTATCTGATGAAATTTTAACAGAAGATAAGTCAATAATTGAAGACTTAATAGTTGCAGCTCATAATAATGCCAAGGCTCAACTTAAGTCTAAAACAACTGAAGAAATTTCAAAAGCAACTGGTGGTTTTGGTATTCCCGGATTTAAATGGCCCTTATAATTGATGCAAAATATCACTGAAATAGAGGATTTAATAAAGTTAATTTCAAAACTCCCTGGCTTAGGTCCTAAATCAGCAAAAAGAATTGTTCTTAAATTAATGAATAACAGAGACGAACTTATAAAGCCGATGGCAAATACTTTGGCGCAGGTTTACAAAAATGTAGTAAGATGTAATTCATGTGGTGCATTAAAGTCAAATTCAAATGGTTGCCTAAATTGCGAGAATACAAAAAACTATAATAAAATTTGTGTAGTAGAGGATATTGCAGACCAATGGTCAATTGAAAATTCAAATATTTTTCAGGGCTATTTTCATATTTTAGGAGGAACAATTTCTTCAGTTGGTCAAAGAAAAGAAGATTTGTTAATAAACTCATTAGTTGAAAGAGTTAATAGAGAAAAAATTGACGAGGTGATCCTTGCAACCAGTGCAACAGTTGAAGGTCAAACAACTGCATATTATATCCAAAATAGTTTAAAAAATTTGAATGTTAAGATTACTAAATTAGCACAAGGATTACCTGTTGGTGGGGAAATTGAAAGTTTAGATGATGGAACTTTATTTTCCGCTTTTAAAAATCGGTCTAATTTGGTTTCGAATTCAGATTAGATTTTTTTTTCAACCTATTTAAATGAAGCAATGGCTCGGTATAACCAGAAGGTTGTTCTTTACCTTTAAATACTAAATCACACGCGGTTTGAAAAGCTATTGAGTTGTCATAATCTTGACTCATCTTTATATATTTTGGATCATTTTTGTTTTGATCATCTACTATTTTAGCCATATCTTTCATTATCTCTGTAACTTGGATTTTTGTAGTAACTCCGTGATGGATCCAATTTGCGATATGTTGAGAAGAAATTCTTAGAGTTGCTCTATCTTCCATCAGACCAATGTTATTAATATCTGGAACTTTTGAGCAACCTATACCTTGGTCAACCCATCTAACAACATAACCTAATAGTGTCTGAGCTGAGTTGCATATTTCTTTATTTATTTCTTCTACAGACCAATTAGGCCTATCTGCCGTCGGAATTGTTAACAGATCATCAAGTTTTGCTTTATCTCTATTTAATAAATTTTTTTGCTCATCAAAAATATTTATCTCATGGTAATGTAATGCATGTAAAGCTGCTGCAGTTGGGGAAGGTACCCATGCGCAATTTGCGCCCGCTTTTAAGTGAGCTATTTTTTGTTTCATCATATCATTCATTTTATCTGGCATTGCCCACATTCCTTTTCCTATTTGTGCTTTACCAGACAAACCACATGTTAAACCAATATCAACATTGTTATTTTCATAAGCTGCAATCCATTTAGATGATTTCATATCACCTTTTTTAATCATAGGTCCGGCTTCCATCGATGTATGCATTTCGTCACCAGTCCTGTCTAGGAAACCTGTGTTAATGAAAAATACTCTATTTTTAAGACTTCTGATACATTCTTTCAAGTTCGCGGATGTTCTTCTTTCTTCATCCATAATTCCAATTTTACAAGTGTATTTTTTCAAACCCAGAACTTCCTCAACTTTAGTAAAAATTAAATCTGTAAATGCTGTTTCATCAGGACCATGCATTTTTGGTTTTACAATGTATACAGATCCAGTTCTTGAATTAGTTTTTTTCTTTAAATCATGTAGTGCTGCGGCTGTAGTAAAAAATGCATCCAATATTCCCTCAGGTATCTCACTCCCGTCACTTAATAAAATTGAAGGGTTGTTCATTAAGTGTCCAACATTCCTTACTAGCAAAAGACTTCTTCCGTGAAGCTTTAAACTTTTGCCCTCTTTTGAAATATAACTCCTATTAGGATTTAATTTTCTTTCAAATAATTTACCTTCTTTTTCAAATTTTGATTTAAGATCTCCTTTCATAAGACCCAACCAATTTCTATAACAAATAATTTTATCTTCGGAGTCTACTGCGGCCACACTATCTTCATTGTCACAAATTGTTGATACTGCAGACTCTATTATTATATCACTAATACCCGCATGATCTTGTTGAGCAGCAAAGGCTCTTGAATCTTTTAATATTTCAATATGTAAATTATTATTTTTTAAAATAATAGCAGAAGGATTATCGCTTTCACCTCTGTGCCCAATAAATTTATTTTCATTATCTAAATCAAAAATTTCAATACCTTTTAAAATTTTTAATTTTCCATCTTTTACAGCAAAGCCTGTTATTTTACTCCAGCTTGATCCTGACAATGAAAAATATTTATCTAAAAAATCTCTACCATATTTGATAACCATTTCACCTCTTAGCGGATCATACCTTTCAGACACACTATCTTCAGACTGCTCGATTACATCAGTGCCGTAAAGACTATCGTATAAACTCATCCATCTTGCATTTGCAGCATTTAATGCATACCTCGCATTCATAATTGGCACTACTAACTGTGGTCCTGCTATGCTTGTAATTTCTTCATCAACATTTTCAGTCTCAATTTTAAAATCAGGACCCTCTTTTTTTAAGTAGCCGCTTTCTAATAAAAATTTTTTATATTCATCCAAATTAAATTCTTTACTTTTGTTTTTGATATGCCAATTATCAATTTTTTTCTGTAAATTTTCTCTAATTTCAATCAATTCTTTATTTTTTGGAACTAATTCATCAAGTGTTTTTTCAAGGCCTAACCAAAAATTTTTAACAGATACATTAGTTCCTTTTAACAACTCATCACTTACAAAATTTGATAGTTTTTCAGAAACTTCAAGATTATTAATTTTTATATATTTTTCTTGCATAGCACTTTTTATCTTACCCCATCTGTATTTTTGCCTGAGAGTTTTGCTCCTTCGGCGGAAATTAATCTCTTTCCAGAGTGTTATGCTTTTATCGGTCCAGTTTACCTGAGAGTTTCCGGGGTGGTTGCTCCTTCGGTGCTAAAATTTTAGTCTCTCCCGATGATCAAAATTTACTGTTTAATGTAATGATGTCAATCGATTATTAAAGCACTCAACATTTTATTGCCATTTTCACTACATAAGTATTATCATAATAATAATGAAAAATTATTTAAATTTTGAAAATAATATAAAAGACTTAGAAACTGAGTTAGAAAAGCTCAAAGATCCTTATAATCAAGGTGGACTTTCAGAGGTTAATACGAACAAGATTTCAAAAACTCAAGATGAAATTGATAAAAGATTAAAAGAAATTTACTCATCATTAGATCCTTGGCAAACTACAATGGTAGCAAGACACGAAGATAGACCTAAATCTAAATTTTTTATTGATAATTTATTTAATGATTTCATTTCTTTAGAAGGTGATAGATATTATGGTGAAGATAAATCAGTTATAACTGGCTTTGCAAAATTTAATAGTCATTCTGTTTTAGTGATAGGACAAGAAAAAGGTGAAAATTTAGAGTCTAGAATTGAAAGAAATTTTGGGATGATGAGGCCTGAGGGATATAGAAAAACAATTCGCTTAATGGAACTTGCAAACGAATTTAAAATTCCAATTATATCTTTTATTGATACCCCTGGTGCTTATCCTGGTGTTGGTGCAGAAGAGAGGGGTCAAGCAGAGGCAATTGCTAAATCAATTGAATGTTGCATGAAATTAAAAGTTCCCACATTAGCTATTGTAATTGGAGAAGGGGGGTCTGGAGGTGCGATAGCACTAGCATCATCAAACAAAGTTATAATGTTAGAAAATGCAATTTATTCAGTTATTTCTCCGGAAGGCTGTGCATCTATTTTATGGAGGGATTCAAAAAAAATGCTTGATGCAGCAAAAGCAATGAAACTATCATCAAAAGATCTTCTTGAATTAAAAGTAATTGATGAAATTATTCCTGAACCTTTAGGTGGAGCACATCGAGATAAAAATTTGATTTTAAACAATGTTAGAGAGTCAATTGCTAAGAATTTAAATTTATTTAAAGAAATGTCAGATGCTGAGATTATGGATCATAGGAAAAATAAGTTTCTAAAAATTGGAAGAAATAAGGGTTTTATAAGTAATCCAGAAAATTTAAGTACTATTTATAATAAAAATAATATAGATAAATTTTACTTTAGAAATAGAAAAGCTATATTTTTAACAATATTACTATTATTTATAGCAACTCTTTTAGGAATAGTTTTATTATAACGCCCCACAACAGTTTTTAAACTTTTTGCCTGTGGCTTCACATCTGTCATTTCTAGAAATTTTTTCATTTTTTTTTAAAATTAAAAGACATTTTGGATTATTTAATATTTCTGTTTCCTTTTTTGTTTTATCCTCTTCTTTGGTCTCTGAAATAATTTTTAGGTTCATTAAGACAGTTATGTAATCAAGTTTTAGTTTTTCAAGTAAATTTGAAAATAAGTCAAATGCTTCTTTTTTGTACTCGATTAAAGGGTCTCTTTGACCATAAGATCTTAATCCAACGACTTGTCTAAGTTGTTCTAAGTATTGAATATGTGATTTCCAATTCATATCTATAGACTGTAAAAATATTTTCTTTTCGATTTCTTTAGATTGATTTTCACCCAATATCTTAATCCTTTCTTTTCGACTATCATTGAATTGATCTATTATTTTTTTTTTCAAATCATCATCACTGAGTTTGGTAAACTGTAAAAATTCCTCATCTGTTAAAGTTTTTCCCATTAATAATCTTACCCTATTTTCAAAATCATTACTTTTAGGGTTAGATAATTTTTGAATTTTTAGTTTTATTAGATCATCAATTATTTCTTTTAAAAAATCTTCTGAGTAATCAAATATTTGATCACTTTTCATTGCATTATTTCTTTGTGAAAAAATAACATGTCTTTGGTCATTTAAAACATTATCAAATTTTATAAGTGTTTTTCTAATATCAAAGTTTCTAGCTTCAACTTTTTGTTGAGCTCTCTCAAGAGCTTTATTGATCCAAGGATGATCAATACTTTCTCCATTTTTTAATCCAAGTTTTTGAAGAATATTGTTCATGGACTCTGATCCAAAAATTCTCATCAAATCATCTTCTAAACTCACATAAAAAATAGAACTTCCCTCATCTCCTTGTCTACCTGACCTTCCCCTCGCTTGATTATCAACTCTTCTTGACTCCATTCTTTCGGTACCAATCACAAATAAACCACCTAAAGATTTTATTTTGTCTTTATCCTCTTTTAATTTATCATTAGGAATTGATCCCTTTTTCCCTCCCAATTGAATGTCAACTCCTCTACCTGAGATACTAGTTGTAATGATGACTGAGCTTTCTTTACCAGCATTAGCAATAATTTCAGCCTCACTCTCATGATTTTTTGCATTTAAAACTACATGTTTGATATTTATTTTTGATAATAACTTTGAGTAGATTTCTGATTTATTTATACTAGATGTAAAAATTAATAAAGGCTGACCAGTTTTATTACACTCTTTTATTTTTTTAATTATTGCTTCATTTTTTTCTTCATTAGTTCTAAATATTTGATCATTATAATCTTTACGTATCATTGGATTGTTAGTTGGAATGATGACTACAGGTAAATTATAGATTTCATAAAATTCTTCAGCTTCTGTAGCCGCTGTTCCAGTACAACCTGATATTTTTTTGTAAAGTTTAAAATAATTTTGATAAGTAATAGATGCTAAGGTTTGATTTTCAGGTTGAATTTCAATTTTTTCTTTAGCTTCTAAAGCCTGATGAAGACCATCACCAAATCTTCTACCCTCAAGAATTCTACCTGTTAGTTCATCAATTATTTTTAGAGCTTTATCTTTAATAATATAATCTTTACCTTTCTCGAATAAATGATTAGCTCTTAAGGCTTGATTTACATGATGAACTAAAGCTAAATTTTCTGGATCATAAAAATTATTATTTTTTAAAATTCCAGCATTAGAAAATATTTTTTCAACATTATTAATTCCAATATTTGTTAATAAAATATTTTTATCTTTTTCATCTATCTCATAGTCATCTTGTTCTAACTGTTTTACAAGTTTATCAATGGCTAAATATTGGTTTGTTTTGTCTTCAGCTTGCCCAGAAATTACTAAAGGTGTTCTCGCTTCATCAATTAAACAAGAGTCTATTTCGTCTACAATTGAATAATGATGTTCACGTTGAACTTTTTCATTTTTTTCAAATTTCATATTATCTCTTAAATAATCAAAACCTAACTCACTATTTGTTGCGTATGTTATGTCACAATTATAGTTTTTCCTTCTTTCGTAATCGTTCTGGTCATTATTAATAAATCCTGATGTTAAACCTAAAAAATTATAGATTTGGCCCATTTCTTGTGAGTCCCTTTTTGCGAGATAATCGTTGACAGTAACCACATGCACACCTTTTTCTTCCAAAGCATTTAAATAAGCCGAAAGTGCAATAGTTAAAGTTTTACCTTCACCAGTTCTCATTTCAGCAATTTTATTTTCGTGTAACACTACACCACCAATCAATTGAACATCGTAGTGACGCTCATTTCTGCACCTTTTTGAGGCTTCTCTAACTAATGAAAAAGCATAAGGTAAAATATTACTTAGGCCTTCACCTTTTTTGATTTTATCTTTTAATTCATTTGTCTTAATAGGAAAGTCTTTATCCTCTAATTTTTTTACATCTTTTTCTAATAAATTAATATTTTCAACGATTTTAGTAATTCTATCTAATTCTTTCTGGTTTCCAGATTTGATAAATTTTGAGAAAAAGTTTAAAGGATTTAACATTTGTTTTGATATATAATTTAATTATAAGTTCAATATAACTATTAAATAACTATTTTAAATAGTATGGGAATTAATATATCGAATTTTTTAAATTCTAAATCAAAAAATCATAAAATGATTGATTTTCAGGATTTAGATCATTTAGATGGCCTCTCTGTTTCAGCGGTGAATGCAAATCTTTACAATACTAAAAGAGATGATCTGGTAATGTTTTATTTTAGACAAGGAGCAAATTTTGCTTCTGTTTATACCAAATCAAAAGTTTTATCTGAAAATATTAAATGGAACCTTAATCAAAAATCCAAAAAAATATTTTCTTTGATAATAAACACTAGAAATGCAAACTCATTTACTGGTGAACAAGGTTATAAGAGTATGCAAAGTATTGCAGAGTCTCTCTCATTGGAATTAACAAAAAAACAAAAGCAAGATGAGGATGAGCCTAAAACTATTAAAACTAAGAATATAATTTTTGGTTGCACCGGAACAATTGGAGAAATCTTTCCATTAGAAAAAATAATCTCAAATATTCCATATCTAATTGAAAATATCAAATATACTCAAAATAAGCTTATATGGATGAAAGCTGCTCTTGCTATATTGACTACAGACACAAAACCTAAAATGGCCATGGAAGAATGTTATATTGGTAAGACATTAATAAAAATTTATGGAATAGCAAAAGGCTCTGGAATGATACATCCAAATTTAGCAACTACCCTTGGATATATTTTTACTGATGCAAATCTCTCTAATGATATTTTAAAAAAACTTTTAAAAAAAAATGTTGAAAATACTTTTAATGCAATAAGCTGTGACGGGGACACAAGCACTAATGATATGGTTTCAATTTTCTCTACCGGTCAAGCAAAACATTTAAAAGTCAATAATTATAATGATCAAAAATTGAAAAATTTTGATCAATCATTAAATAAAGTATTATTAAATTTAGCTAAAAGAGTAGTAGCGGATGGAGAGGGTGCTTCAAAATTTATTACAATTAAAATTAATGATGCAAAAAATGATATGGATGCAAAAAAAATTGCCTTTTCTATAGGAAATTCTCCACTTGTTAAAACAGCAATTGCAGGTGAAGATCCTAATTGGGGAAGAATAGTTATGGCAATTGGAAAATCACAAGTACCAATTAACACTAAGAAGCTGGGAATAAAATTTGGTAAAATAAATATTATACATGATGGAAAACTTCACTCCTCATATAATGAGAATGAAACTGCTGAATATATGAAAAACTCTAACATAGAGATAAGCGTTAGAGTTGGAACGGGTAAAAAAAATTTTACAGCATATACAATGGATTTGACAAAAAAATATATAGAAATAAATGCTGATTACAGAAGCTAAAAGTATTGAATGTTTAAAAGAAGTTACTAAATATATAATATGATTAAATATAGCCTAAAATGTATTAGCTGTAATTTGAACTTTGAGAGCTGGTTTGCAAGTTCTAAAGAATTTGAAAAACTTAAAAAAAAAAAACTTTTGAACTGTCACAATTGTAATTCAGTTAATGTAGAAAAAAGTTTAATGGCTCCAAGCCTAATAAATAACAGATACAATGTTTCAAAAGATAATGAATTTAAAAAATTCAATAAAATAAAAAAAACAATTTTAGAATATCAAAAATTTATAAAAAATAATTTTGAATTTGTTGGTAATAACTTTGCATATGAAGCGAGATCTCTTCATTATGATGACAAGAAAAATAAAAAAAAGTCACAAAAAGGTATTTATGGCTCAGCTTCTAAAGAAGAACTTAAAGAACTCAAAGAGGAAGGGATTGGTGCGCAGATGATCCCTTGGATTGAGGACAAGAATAATTAATTTTTAATAAATTTCGCAATATAATTCACTGATTTATCTTCACTTACTTTCCATCTATCAGTCAAAATATTAAATTGCATTCCATTTATCTTATCTAATTTAAGATTATGTTCTTTAAGAGTAGAAATTAAATCCTCTGGTTTTAAAAATTTTTCCCACTCATGTGTTCCAATTGGAAGCCATCGTAATATATATTCTGCACCAACTATTGCTAAAATATAAGATTTTAGAGTTTTGTTTAAAGTAGCAACAAACATAATCCCATTTCTTTTTAGTAGTCTACTACAAGTTTTTAAAAAAAAATCTACATCTTCAACATGTTCTACGATTTCCATATTCAAAATTACGTCAAAATGATTTTTAATTTTCATTTTTTCTGGAGATGTACAAATGTAATTTATCTTAAGATTATTTTTATTTGCGTGTAGTTTAGCAACATTGATATTTTTTTTTGATGCATCTATAGCTGTTACTTTTGCCCCCAATCTACACATCGGCTCAGACAATAAGCCACCACCACAACCTATATCTAAAATTTTTAGTTTTTCTAATGGATTCTTTTTATGATTAATCTTAAAGGTTTTAATTATATTATCTTTTATATAATTAATTCTAATTGGATTAAACTTGTGCAAAGGTTTAAATTTGCCATTAGGATTCCACCATTCCGCAGCAATTTTTGAAAATTTCTCTATTTCTTTTTTATTAATTGTGTTATTTTTCATTTGTAAGTTGACTTTATAATCAACATGTATTTATTCAATAATTTTTAAATTTAAGTGAATAGTTTATCATGAAAATTGTAGTTTTAAAATTTGGAGGCACATCAGTTGGCACAACAAAAAAGATTAAAAAAATTGCCGAAATAATAGCTGATTACAAAAAGAAAAATTATAAAGTTATTGTAATTTCATCTGCCATGAGTGGTGTGACAAATGAGTTGATAAAAAAATCGTCTGAAATGAGTAAAAATTTTTCTGACTCCGAATACGACGTTTTGGTTTCGTCTGGAGAACAAATAGCATGTTCATTAATAGCAGGAAGATTGATTCATAAAGGCTATAAATCTAGATCTTGGCTATCATGGCAAATTCCAATTGTTACATCCGGGGAACACAAAAATTCAAGGATTAATCAAATTAATAAAAATACAATTATTAACTATCTCAAAGAAGGCGGTATACCAATTATAGCAGGATTTCAAGGAGTTAATATTCAAAATAGAATTACTACGATTGGACGAGGTGGATCTGACGCAAGTGCTATTATGTTTGCAAAATTTTTTAAAGCTGAAAGATGCATAATTTATACTGATGTTGAAGGTGTATACACAACAGATCCAAACAAATTAAAAAAAGCAAAAAAAATTAAACTAATTTCTTACGAAGAAATGTTAGAGATGGCTTCGCTGGGCGCTAAGGTTATGCAACCAATCTCAATACAAGATGCTAGATTAAATAGAATAGATATTGAGGTGAAATCATCGTTTGTAAAAAAAATTGGGACATTGATTACTAAAAGAGCGAATATAAAAAATAATAAAATTGTTACAGGAATTTCATCTACTCAAAACGACTCGAAAGTTTCACTAATCGGTGTGAAAGATAGACCAGGTGTTGCTGCTTCTATTTTTAAACCATTATCAAAGAATTTAATAAATGTAGATATGGTAGTTCAAAATATTTCCGCTAATGGGAGAGAGACAGATTTAACGTTTACAATTAAGACAGAAGATTTAAAGAAAACGAAGAAAATAATTCAAGAAAACAGAAATATTAATTATAGAAATTTGATATTTGAAAAAGGTGTTTCAAAGATTTCAATAATTGGAGTTGGAATGATTACAACTCCAGGCGTTACATTTAGAATGTTTCAAACACTAGCAAATAAAAAGATTAATATAAAAGTAATTTCAACTTCTGAGATAAAAATTTCAGTTTTAATTGATAAAAAAAATACTAAAAAAGCATTAATTGCACTTCATAAAGAATTTAAACTAGATAACAAAAGATGAGCATAAGACCATTCAGAGATATTAAAAGAAGAAAAACAAAAGAAATTAATGTAGGAAAAGTAAAAGTTGGAGGAAACAATCCTATATCAGTTCAATCTATGACCAATACTTTAACTACAGATATTAAAGCTACTATTAAACAAATTAACGAAATTTATAGTGAAGGTGCAGATATAGTTAGAGTTTCTTGTCCAGATGAATCATCTTCTAAAGCTCTTAAAGAAATTGTTAAACATGTTAATATTCCGGTAGTCGCCGATATTCATTTTCATTATAAAAGAGCCATTGAAGCAGCAGCGAATGGAGCTAGTTGTTTAAGAATAAATCCGGGGAATATTGGCAGTATAAATAAAATTAAAGAAGTAATAAAAGCAGCCAATGATAATAATTGCTCCATAAGAGTAGGTGTCAATGCTGGATCTTTAGAAAAAGATATTTTAGAAAAATATAAAGAACCTTGTCCAGAAGCATTGGTTGAAAGTGCCTTGAGAAATATTAAAATTTTAGAGGATGAGAACTTTAATAACTTAAAAGTAAGCGTTAAATCCTCAGATGTTTTTTTATCAATAGAAGCCTACCGTCAGTTATCAAAGGCAACTGATTATCCACTTCACCTAGGTATCACTGAGGCGGGGGGTTTTATACCCGGAAGTATAAAATCTTCAATTGGATTGGGAACACTACTTTTAGATGGCATAGGCGACACTATTAGAATTTCTTTATCTGATAACCCAATTGAGGAAGTTAAAATTGGAAATGAGATACTAAAATCTCTTAATTTAAGAGAGAGAGGAGTGAAAATAATCTCTTGCCCATCATGTGCCAGACAAGCATTTCAAGTTATTGACACTGTCAAAGTGTTAGAAGAAAAATTAGCTCACATAAAAACACCAATTACATTATCTATTATTGGATGTGTAGTTAATGGGCCAGGAGAAGCCGCAATGACAGATATTGGTATCACAGGTGGTGGAAAGGGTAATAACATGCTTTATTTATCGGGTATACAGTCAGAAAAAGTATTAACAAGCAATATAATTTCAAAAGTAGTAGAGGAAGTCGAAAAAAAAGCTTTAGAGTTAGAAAAAAAAAATGATACCTGATAAAACAATTGAAGATTTGATTAGTAAGCATACTACTTTAGAAAAAGAATTATCATCAGGTTCAATAGATAAAAAAGTTTTTGCCGAGAAATCTAAAGAGTATTCAGTTTTAAATGATGTTATTGGAGACGCAAAAAAATATATATCTTATAAGAGTGAAAAATTAGAGCTTCAAAAAATTTTAGAAGATAAAGGCTCAGATGAAGAACTTAAAAAGATGGCTGAAAAAGAATTGAGTGATCTCGAGGTTGAAAATGAAAAAAATGAAAAAAAATTGAAATTATTTTTATTACCAAAAGATGAGGCAGATAAAAAAGATGCAATTATTGAAATAAGAGCTGGCACAGGTGGATTAGAGGCAAGTTTATTTGCAGCAGATTTATTTAAAATGTATGAAAAAGTAAGTCACAAAAAAAAATGGTTAGTCGAGTTAATTTCCATCTCCAGAAGTGAGGCAGGTGGTTTAAAAGAAGTCATTGCATCTATTAAAGGGAACAACATATATTCAACTCTTAAATATGAAAGTGGAGTTCATAGAGTCCAGCGGGTACCTGATACCGAAACTCAAGGTAGGGTTCACACCTCAGCTGCAACAGTAGCTGTTTTGCCTGAGGCAGAAGAAGTTGATTTAAAGATTAATGAGTCAGATCTTAGAGTAGATGTATTTAGATCAGGTGGACCTGGCGGACAATCAGTCAATACGACTGACAGTGCTGTTAGAATAACGCATATACCAACTGGACTTTCAGTTTCACAACAAGATGAAAAATCTCAACATAAAAATAAAGCAAAAGGCATGAAGATATTAAGAGCACGACTCTATGAACTAGAAAGATTGAGAATTGATCAAGAAAGATCTAAAGACAGAAAAAGCAAAATAGGAACTGGAGACAGATCAGAAAGAATCAGAACATATAATTTTCCTCAAGGAAGAGTTACAGATCATAGAATAAATTTAACTCTTCATAAATTAGAGGATTTTTTGGAGGGAGAAGCATTTGATGAAATGATTGAATCTCTAACCTTACAAGCCCAAGAGGAAAGTCTAGGTAATCTTAATTAAATATGAATTTTCAAACAGCTATAAAAAATGCTTATCAAAATTTAAAAAATAATAAAATTAAATCAGCTTTACTCGATAGTGAATTATTGATGGCACAAGTTATTAATAAAAGTAGAGAATATGTTGTTTTAAATTTGAATAAAGAAATTAGTAAAGAAGATTTTGATAATTTTCAAAATTTGGTTAATCAAAGATCTGAAGGAAAACCAATTGCGTACTTTATGAGCAAAAGATTTTTTTGGAAATATGAGTTTTTTGTAAATAAATTTGTTTTAATTCCAAGACCAGATACAGAGATTATAATTGAAAAAGTATTAAAAATTTATAAGAATAAAAATAAATTAAATTTTTTAGATATAGGTGTTGGGTCAGGCTGTATTATGCTTTCTTTGTTAAAAGAAAGAGGAGATTTTAAGGCTACAGGAATAGATATATGTAATAATGCTTTAAAAGTATGTAAAATTAACGCAAATAAATTGGGAGTTAATACTAAAGTAAAGTTATATAATTCAGATATTGACAAATTCTCTTTAGGGAAATATGATTTCATTATATCTAATCCTCCTTATATTAAAAATTTAGATTTAAAATATTTGGATAAAGATGTTAAGAAATTTGAGCCTAAAATAGCTCTAAATGGTGGATTAGACGGAATATCAGAAATCAGAAAAGTAATTAAAAAATCATCTGAACTGATTAAATTTGGTGGCAAATTAATTTTGGAAATTGCTTATAACCAGAAACATGAGGTTAAACAATTATTAAGAAAAAACGGCTTTTATATTAATTCGGTAGATAAAGACTTAGCTAAAAATGACCGATGTATTATCAGCACAAAAATAGAAGATTAAAAAATGGTCACATTTAGAAACAACAATAACAGAAGAAATAATTTTAGAAGAAATGATAGAAATTTTAAGTCTAATGGTGATAGACCCAAATATGGAGCAAACTTTTCTACGAATGAAAATTTTCAACGTAAGCATCCTGGAAGAAATAATCACAATGCGCCAAAACTTATTGAAAAGTACAATAACTTAGCTAGAGAGGCATTATCAACTGGGGATAAAATATTATCAGAGAATTATTTTCAACATGCAGATCATTTTACGAGGATACTAAATGAACAAGAAAATTTTAAAAAAAACAAATATTCCTCAACAGTAAACGAAAACAAAGATTTAGTAGGAGTTGATAAAATTGAAGAAAAAACTGAAGATACAAAAGATAAAATTGTTGACAAAAAAGAAGATACTGAAGAGAAAGTTGCTATCTTAAAATAATTAATTTAATCCTAATATTTTTTCAGATTTTAAAACATCTAATTTTATTTTTTTGGTTTCAAATATTTTTCTTTCTTTTCCTTTGAGAATTTTACCAGAAGGTAATTTCAATTTTTGTGAATTTACCTTTTTGCCATTAATAATAACCTCATAATGCAAATGTGGCCCAGTCGATTTTCCAGTAGAACCAACATAGCCAATAGTTTGACCTTGTTTCACCCTAATACCTCTTTTAATTCCCTTAGCAAATTTTGACATATGAGCGTAAACTGTTTGATATGTTGAGTTATGTTTGATTACGACGCAATTCCCACCTCCTCCACACCAACCTGCTTTTTTAATAATGCCCGAACCTGAAGCCATAATTGGAGTACCTGTTGGTGCAGCAAAGTCTGTTCCTCTATGCATTTTATTGAATCCATCGATAGGATGTTTTCTCATTCCAAAAGGAGATGACAATCTAGCTCCATTGATAGGAGTTTTCATTAAAGCTTTTTTAATACTTCTTCCATTAGTATCGTAATGTCCTCTGCTTCCTTCATTATCAAAATAATATAACGGATTATCTTCTCCACTTAAGATTAAATTAGCAAATAATATATTACCGGTTTCTATCGACCTACCTTTTTCATCCATAAATACCTCATACATAATTTGAAAACGATCTTTTTTTCTTATATCTCTTTGAAAGTCTACTTGAAAACCGTAAATTCCAGCTAATTCAATAATTGTATTAGCTGGTATTCTTTTATCAGTTGCAGATTTATATAAACTTTTAAGTATTACATTTTCTTGATAAATAATTTTTTTATCAAGTTTTGTTAAAATAATTTCTTGATTAAAATTATTTTCTTCATTTTTTGTTAAGTAAATTTTTTCTT
>CACAIR010000015.1 GCA_902532565.1 uncultured Pelagibacteraceae bacterium
TTACATTGGAGTATTTATGATTATTTTAGACACACAAACAAAAACTTGGAAAGATTTGCTAAAGAAAATCCTATAATTTTATTTGAAAATATATTTTCAACACATACACACACTTCACCTTCATTATTAGATGCTTTAACCATTAAATCCAGTCAAAAAGAAAATAATGAATTAAAAATTATATCTGATTATCATAGATATCCTATTGTAGACGTATTAAATCAGGGTTCAATTAATACAAAATTATACAGCACACAAGCAAAGTCAGGATCTTGGAATTTAGCTTCCGGATTGATATTTAAAAATGCAAAAGAAAAAAAATATAGTTTTAAACATAATTTAGGTAATGCAAATTATATAGATAAAGATAAGCCCTTTGATCATGAATTTTTAAAAGAACTTACAAATATTATTAAAAAAGACTCAAAAGGAAATAATTTCTACGTATTTCATAGTTATGCAGGTCATGGAAACTATAAAAAAAATATTCCAAAAAAATATCGTGAATATATAGATGACTTTTATTTAAATAAAAACAAAAAATCTATTTTTGGTAGAAAATTTAAAAATAACCAAAAAGAATTTCTGGAGAATTATGACTCAGCAATGAACTATATTTCAGATAATATAGTTTATACTTTAAATGAAATTTCAAATTTAGATAAACCAATTATATTTATATATACGTCTGATCATGGAGAAAGCCCTTTAACTGGTCGTGGTCATGACTCTTCTCGATTTATTTGGGAAATGGCAGCTGTCCCATTTTTAATATATTTTAACGAGCAGGCACAAATCGAATATTCAGATTTATTTAACGAAATAAGTTTAAGATCAAAACAAAATAGAAGAGAAACCCTAAGTAATATGCCCAGTTTAATATTAGAAGTATTTGATATTAACATATTCAATAATAATCAAGAATTAGATAATGTTTCAAAGTGCAGATTTGGAGACGGAAAATGTTTGCCTGATTATCATACAATTAGAAATCAGCTTAATACATTAGGTGTAGTGAATTTAACTTATCCCAAAAATTTTAAAAAAAAATATGTGGATAATACAGACAGAGCAACAACATTTTCTAATATGAAAAATTTTTTTTCAAATAAAGGAAATGACTTAGAAATTTGTAGTCATCGAACGAATAGTATAGCAAGATTTATTAGATTTAATGCAATATTAAATTGTATGGAAATCGATATAATTATAGAAGATCAATTTCTCGACGTGAGTCACTCCAAGAATGAGACAGTGTATTTAGATTTAGAGGAATTGATTAAAATACAAAAAAATAAAAAAAATATTCTATGGCTAGATGTAAAAAATTTAAATAATGTCCAAAATTGTAAAAGGTTAAATAAATTTCTTAAAGATATAAAAATTAAAAATAATCAAATTGTTTTTTTTATAGAATTTCCAACTTATATCATTGAAAATTTGTCAGATTATAAAGAATGTATAGAAACAACTAAATCAATGAATTTTATGACATCTTACTATATTCCTAATGATCTTAAATCTATATGCAAAGAAAACAACAAATCAGAAGTTATTGATACTAATCGTTGCCAATATGCAGAAAAGATATTGAAGCAACTATATGATAGTCGTTTATTTACTGATATATCTTTTGATTACAAAAACTACGAATATTTAATTAAATCCGAATATATTGATAAATTTTATTTAAATACCTGGCATATTCCAGATGATAATATTGTTGAAATAAGCAATGAAAATTTTAGATTAATAATACCTTTTAATGATGATGTTAATTATAATTAAATTATATTAAAATAGAGGATTATCTTTAAAAAAATCTTTCATTTTAATTGGTCTTTGCTCTAGAACATATCTATATACATTATAATTTTCTAATACTCTTTGAACATAATTTCTTGTTTCTCTAAATTTAATTAGTTCAATCCAGTCAACATAATTAATTTGTTTTTTTTGAGGATCTTTATTAATTCTTTTCCAATATTTAACTCTATTAGGTCCAGCATTATATGCTGCAATAGCATAAGGATAAGCACCATCATAATTTAATATTAAGCCAGCTATATAATGTGATCCTAAATTTATATTATATTCTGGATCAGTTGTAAGTTTAGATCTTACATATGGTAACTTTGCTTGCTTGGCAACTAACTTAGCCGTGTAAGGCATTAGCTGCATAAGTCCTTTAGCTCCCGCATGACTATTTGCACTTAAATCAAATTCACTTTCTTGTCTAATTATAGATAAAATAAATGCAGTCTCTGGAATTTTTCTTCCATTAATATATTTAGGAGTACTAATTATTGGATAGTTGTATTTATTATGAAATCTTTTTTCATATGATGCAATTTTTGCTATTTGTATAGCAAAATCAAATCTTCCTATATTTGTAGAGAGTTCAGCAGCTAAAATTTCACTTCCATCTTTTATATTATCATTTGCCAAATGTCTCAAAATAAACTTAGTGTATTTTTCCTCATTTAATTCATCTAAAAGATAAACAATTTTTACCAATTCTTTTGAATAAAAATTATCTCGATATTTATCGTTAATCTTCATATCTTTAGTAAGTTCAAATTTTTTGTCAGGATTTAATTCTAAAAATGCAAGCTGACCATAATAAGTTGTTAAATACTTAGATGCTTCATTAAACCATTTATTTGAATTTTCTTTATCTTCAAGTGCTTTGTAAGATTTTGCGAGCCAGTATGCTCCTCTAGAAGTGCTAATAGGGTAACTAACATTGTTATAAAAATTTTGAAAATGCTCTTTTGATAATAAAGGATCATCTAAGAAACTTAATGCAATCCAACCACTCATCCACTCAGCTGCTGCATAATCAGGACCTTCAGTTAAACCATGATTATTTGATATTTTATATGCAAGTTCGTATTTTTTCTTATAAATTAGTGATCTAGAGATAATTTCTCTCTCTACCCACCATTTATCAGGTCTAATAAGGTATTCTTTAGTGTTTTTTATTTTCAATAATATTTCAGTTGAATCGTCAACACGTCCTCTTTTACGTCTCCATTTAAGCCGATCATAATTTAAACCTGCATCATTTTTTAAACTTTGAGGAACATTTTTTATAGCTTGATCTACCCCATACGACTTACTCATTAATAATTGTCTAGCATTATAAAGCAGTTCATAATTTTTCGGAAGATAACGTAACATTCTTTTTAAATCCCAATATTTATTTTCCCAGGCAAGATAATCTGCTCTTTTGATATAATCCTCTGCTTTAAGATATTTTCTAAATTTTTTTCTAAAAAATCTTAAATCATTTTTATTTAGTTCTGCAGTTATCCAACCATTTTTAATTAATTTTTTACCTCTTTCAATTTGACCTGAAAGTATATAGCTTTCACCTAGTATCATCTTACCATAACCACTTAATGGTTCCTTATCTTGAAACCAATTGATTATTTTTAAAGGTCTGATTTTTTCATTAGATAATTTGTGTTCTGCTAAATATTCAATTCTTCCAATTCTAGGATAGTCTTTATTATTATTAATAAAATTCATATAATCATAAAAGGATGCCTTATTACCTTTAGTAAGGAGATGTCTCCATTGTATAAAATTATAGATTGATTTATCTTTTGCTTTTTTTGCTGTATTGATAGCAACAACCCAATTTGATTTTTTCATTTCAGATAAAGCTTTTTTTGCAATGGAAAAATCTTTTTTGCTGTAAAATTTAGATTTAGCAATTTTAAATGTTTTATCTTTACCAGCAATTATAGGTTTTTTTTTAGGAAGAATATATTTAGGTTTTTCTATATCTTTTTTAGAAATCTTTTGATCTAGAGTTTTTTCAATTAATTTAGGTTTTGGGAATGGTTTTAATATATTGATTAATACTTTTTTTTTCAACTCACTATCAGTTAATAATGGCTTTTTAATTGGTAAAATTTTTACTTCATCTGATGCAAGAAAAGAATAATTAAATATTATCAAAACTATTGCACAAATAGTTAGTTTTATTTTTTTTTGCATATTCTTTAGTATCTGAATCGATAATTTATGTTATAAGTACTTATGTTTAAAGGATCAAATGTTGCATTAATCACACCATTCAAAAATGACAAACTTGATGACGAAACCTACATAAAGTTAATTCATTTCCATATTAATAATGGTACTAATGGATTGGTTCCAGCAGGAACAACCGGTGAATCTCCAACTTTAAGTCATAGCGAACATGAGAGAGTAATAGAATTGTGTGTTAAAGAAAGCAATGGAAAATTACCTGTATTTGCTGGAACAGGATCTAATTCTACGGAAGAGGCTATTTCTTTAACTAGCCATGCAGAAAAAATAGGCTCAAATGGAGCCTTAATTGTTACACCATATTATAATAAACCTACTCAAGAAGGTTTGTATCAACATTACAAAGCCATTAATGATAAATGCGGTATTCCTATTATAATTTATAATATTCCTGGAAGATCAGTAATTGATATGTCAGTTGAAACAATGGCTCGATTATATGAGTTAAAAAATATCATTGGAGTTAAAGATGCTACAGGAGATTTAGATAGAGTTGATCAAACATTGAAAAAGTTAGGTGGAGAATTTTTACAACTAACAGGTAATGATGACAATGCATTAGAGTTTAATAAAAGAGGTGGTGAAGGAGCTATAAGTGTTACAGCTAATATTGCTCCTAAAATTTGTTCAGATTTTCAGAAATTTTCAAATCTAAAAAGTGAGTTGGCTAATAATGAAGAATCAAAAAGATTAGATAAAATTTTGCAACCATTGCATCACGCTATGTTTATTGAAAGTAACCCAAGTCCAGTAAAGTATGCTGCCAAGAAGTTAGGCCTATGTGATGACGCGGTTCGATTACCACTTGTAAAAGTGACAGATAATTCTAAAGAAATTATTTATAAGGCATTAAAAAATGCTAAGTTGATTTAATGAAAAAAAAAACCAGTCCTGGTTTAAAGATAATATGTCTAAATAGAAAAGCTAGTTTTAATTATTTTTTTGAAAACCTTATTGAAGCTGGAATTGTTCTAAAAGGATCCGAGATAAAATCAGTAAGAGAAGGAAAAGTAAATATAGCTGATTCTTATGCAGTTGAAAAAAATGGTGAAATAATTTTGATAAATTCACATATTGCACAGTATAAGCAAGCCAGTATATCAAATCATAATCCTATTGAAGAAAGAAAATTATTACTTAATAAAAGAGAAATAAATAAACTAATAGGAAAAATTCAAAAAGAAGGATTCACAATTGTTCCAACTAAAATGTATTTTAAGAAGGGCAAGGCAAAAATTGAAATTGCTGTAGCAAAAGGAAAAAAACAATATGATAAAAGAGCCACAAAAAAAGATAGAGACTGGAATAGAGATAAAGCTCGTTATATAAGAAAATCAAGCTAATGGTTTATATTGGAATAGGGTCAAATTTAGGAAATAGAATTAGTAATATTGAAAAAGCAAAATATTTTTTAAAACTTAATGGAATAGAAATTCTAAAATCCTCAAGTTTTTATGAAACATTTTCATGGCCTGATCCTAAGAAGCCAAAATTTATCAATATAGTAATTAAATCAAATACAAAGGAGTCTCCTCAAAAACTGATTAGTATTTTTAAAACAATTGAAAAAAAACTAGGAAGGTCACAGAGTATAAAAAATTCACCCAGAACATGTGATATTGATATAATTTCCTATAGAAATAAGATTATATCAAAAAATGTAATAATCCCTCACAAAAGAATGTCAAAAAGGAATTTTGTTTTAATTCCTTTACTTGAAATTGACCCTAATTGGATTCACCCAAAAACAAAAAAAAGTATAAAAAAATTAATCTTTTCTTTACCAATCAAGGATATTACAACTATTAAAAATTTTTAATTTAGTGTTATATTGTAAATATGCTTAATTCTGATGATTTAATAAATAAAATAAAAGGTTATAATAAATTTGTAAATTTAGAACGATTAAATAAAGCATACAATTTTGCGATTAAAGCTCACAGCAATCAAAAGAGAGCTTCTGGTGATCCGTACTCAGTTCATCCAATTGAAGTAGCAAATATTCTAACTGATCTTAAATTAGACTCTGCAACTATAGCAACAGGTCTTTTGCATGATACTATCGAGGATACTTTTGCTACTTATGAAACTATCAGGGGTGAATTTGGTGAAGAGGTTGCTGAATTAGTAGAAGGAGTTACAAAAATTTCTGTGTTTGAAAACACTGCTGGATCAAATTCAAAGGCTGAAAATTTTAGAAAACTTATTTTAGCAACATCTAAAGATATTCGAGTTTTATTAGTAAAGTTAGCTGATCGTTTACACAATATGAGAACCATTAAATCAATTACACGGGAAGAAAAGAGAAAAAGAATTGCCCAAGAAACAATGGAAATTTATGCACCCTTAGCAGATAGAATGGGAATGCATAGAATCAGAGATGAATTAGAAGATTTATCTTTTGAAATTTTAAATCTTGATGCAAGAAATCTTATTCAAACACGACTGAGCGAAATTAAAAAAGATAAAGAAGATGTGTTTGAAAATCTTTCAAAAGAAATTAAAACTCTTTTAATTGAAAATAATATTGATGCATCAATATACGGCAGGGAAAAAACACCTTTTTCAATTTGGAGAAAACTCCAAAAAAAAAGAGTTTCTCTAGAGCAAATTACAGATATAATCGGATTTAGAATAATTTTAACTAATATAGACGAATGTTATCAAGTATTAGGAGCTTTACATAAAAAATGGAATTGTATACCAGGTAAATTTAAAGATTACATTTCTTCACCAAAAATAAATGGTTATAAATCTTTACACACTTCTGTAATTGGATCTTATAAAAAACCAATCGAAATTCAAATACGTACATTAAAAATGCACGACTTTGCAGAAAGAGGTATAGCTTCTCATTGGCAATATAAATCTTCTGAAAAATTAAATTCTCTTCAATGGAAAGAATATGATTGGTTAAAAGATTTAGTTGAAATTATAGAAAAAAATGAAAATCCTGAGCACTCCTACGAGTACACTAAATTACAAATGTTTCAGGAAAATGTATTTTGTTTTACACCCAAAGGTTCAGTTATAAAATTACCTAAAGATGCTACACCAATTGATTTCGCATATGCAGTGCATACTAAAGTCGGTAATACTGCGATCGGTTGTGAAATAAATGGAAACAAAAGTGAATTACAAACAATTTTGAGAAATGGTGATACAGTAAATATTATCACTTCAAAAAATCAATCACCTTCATTGCACTGGATACCAGTTACTAAAACAGGCAAAGCAAGGGCAGCTATAAGAAGATATTGGCATGACAAAGGAGAGGAGAAGGAGCAAAAATTAAAGAAATATAACACTACACTATGGATTTCTCTTCCTGATAAACCAGGTCAATTAGGAAGTATAAGCTCACTTATTGGCGATCATAAATTAAATATATCTAATTTGGTGATGGTAGGTAAAAATCCAAATTATATAAACTTTAAATTTCAATTAATAATAAGAGATTTAAAAAATTTCACTAATTTTATTGCGGAGTTAAAACAAAAAGGTATAAAATTTAAGATAATTAGACACGAAGATAAAAGAAATGCTTTCACTCAAAAAATCCTTAAATATTTTAAAAAAAACTAATGCGTTATTAGAAGGACATTTTGTATTATCTTCAGGTTTGCACTCATCAAAATATATTCAATGTGCAAAACTATTAAGCTATCCACATAAAGCTCAATTAATTAGTAAGTCATTAGCTTATGAAATTAAAAAAAATTTTAAGAAAATTGATTTGATATTAGCACCAGCGATGGGAGGAATAATAATTGGTTATGAAATTGGTAAAATTCTAAAAAAAGAAACAATTTTTTGTGAGCGTGTAAAAGGTAAATTTACACTTAGAAGAGGTTTTAATATAAAAAGAAATTCTAAAGTTTTAATAATTGAAGATGTTATTACTACTGGTAAGTCAAGTTTAGAGTGTGTAAGTTTAATAAAGAAATCCAAAGCTAAGCTTGTTGGTTTTGCATGTATAATTGATCGGTCAAATAAAAATACAATAAAAATAAAGCAAAAAATAATTTCTCATTTAAAGATTAATGTACCAACATACAAATCGAATAAATTACCTAAAGAACTAAAGAGAATACCAGTTACAAAACCAGGGAGCCGATTTATAAAGTGAAACGATTAGGAGTTAATATTGATCATATTGCAACTCTCAGAAATGCAAGAGGTGAGTCTCATCCTGACCCTTTATTTGCAGCAAAATTTGTAAAAAAACTTGGAGCTGACTCTATTACTATTCATCTAAGAGAAGATAGAAGACATATTAAAGATTTAGATTCAAAAAACATTTGTTCAATAAAAAATTTATTAGTTAATCTAGAAATTTCTATTAAAGATGAAATTGTAAAGAATGCAATAAAGATAAAACCTAACTATATCTGTATTGTACCAGAAAATAGAAGAGAAGTTACTACAGAAGGAGGTTTAGATTTAGAGAAGAATAAAAAAAAAATTAAATCAATTATTCAATTATTTAAAAAAAGAAAAATACGAACAAGTCTTTTTATAAATCCATCTTTAAAAGATGTTTTACTTTCAAAACAACTAGGCACAGACTGTATAGAAATACACACTGGTAGATTTGCAAATTTGGTTAAATTAAAAAAAAATATACAAAATGAATTTCGTAGAATTAAGAGATCTTCAAAACTTGCAAATGACATTGGAATAGAGGTTCATGCTGGACATGGTTTAGATTATAAATCTACTGAAATATTATCTAAAATTCATGAAATAAAAGAATTCAATATTGGTCATTTTATTATCAGTGAATCAATTTTTTTTGGCTTAAAAATGGTTATCAGAAAATTTAAGAAGATCATCAACAAATGAAAACAGTTGGCATTGGTGTTGATATAATTAAAAATAATAGAATAAAATCTCTATCAAAAAATAAAAAATTCATTAGACGGATTTTTAGCAAAAAGGAAATTCTTATTTCAAAAAAAATCTTAGATAAAACAAATTTTTTTTCAAAAAGATTTGCTGCAAAAGAATCATTTGTAAAAGCTTTAGGCACTGGATTTAGAAAAAATATAAATTTTAAAGATATAGAAATTTTAAATGATAAATTAGGAAAACCTTATTATTTTATTAATAATAAAATTAAAAGATTAATTGAAAAAAAAAAGAAAATAAAAAAATTCCAATTGTTTCTTTCAATTTCTGATGAAAAAGACTATTCAGTAGCATTTACAATAATTGAAAAAATTTAATGATTTCAAAAAAAGTTATTATCGATAATTTAAAAACTCTTATTTATGCTTTTGTAATTGCTATATTTATAAGATCTCTTTTAATACAACCATTTTATATACCTTCCTCATCCATGGAACCTACTTTATTGGTTGGAGACAGACTTTTTGTTACAAAATATTCCTATGGTTATAGCAAACACTCATTTCCTTTCAGTCTACCCATTTTAAGTAAAAGAGTTATATACTCTGAACCAAAACGTGGGGATATTGTCGTTTTTAAAACACCTGTAGACAACAGAACTGACTATATAAAACGATTAATAGGTTTACCTGGAGATAAAATTCAGTTTATAAATACTAACCTGTACATAAATAATAGTGAGATATTAAAATCTCGATTATCAAAATCAGATAAAATTTTTTGTGGCAATAATACAATTGACGTTTTTACATTTGAGGAAAAGTTGACAAATGATAAATTACATAAAACTGTGTATTTAAAAAATTTTCCTTTTACTAATTCAGATATTTTTATTGTACCAGAAGATCATTTTTTTTTTTTAGGAGATAATAGAGATTGCTCAAAAGATAGCAGATTTCTATCTAGTGTTGGTTATGTTCATAAAGAAAATCTTGTTGGAAAAGCTCAATTTATATTTTTTTCATCAGATAAAAGTATTGGTAATTTTTTTAAATTTTGGAAATGGCCAGAGTCAATTAGGTTTAATAGATTTTTTAAAAAAATTAATTAATGTTAAATTTAGAGATAAAAAACTGTTAATTAAATCTTTAACTCACAAAAGTTATGATAAGTTTTATAATAATGAAAAAATAGAATTTTTAGGAGATAGGGTTTTAGGCTTAGTAATAGCTAAAAAACTTTTAGAGATTTATCCAGATGAAAAGGAAGGTATTTTGGATAAAAAATTTGCTTCTTTAGTAAATAAAAAAACTTGCTTAGAAGTTGCAAAAAATATTAATTTAGAAAAATATATTTTAACATTCAATCCCAAAAATAAGAAAATTAAAATTGAAGACAAAGTAATAGCCGATTGTTGCGAGGCTCTTGTGGGTGCTGTTTACTTGGACAAAGGTTTTGTTGCAGTTGAAAATTTGATAATTAATCTTTGGAAAGAGAACATTAAAAAAAGTATAGTTACACAAATTGATGCAAAAACAAAATTACAGGAATATTCACTCAAAAAATTTAAGAAATTACCTATTTACAAGATAATTTCTAACACTGGTCCAAGACATAAGCCAATATTCAGGGTAAGTGTTAAACTTGCAGGTTCAAAAATTTATATAGGAAAAGGATCTTCAAAAAAAGATGCTGAGCAAAGCGCAGCTTTATTATTTTTAGATAATAAATTGTAATTATGAATTGGGACGACGAAGGATTTTTGCTATCAAAGAATAGGTATAACGAAAATTCTCTTATTACAGAATTTTTTACAAAGAACCACGGTAAAATATCTGGAATAATTTTTGGCGGGACTTCAAAAAAAATAAAAAATTATCTACAAGTTGGAAATCAACTTTATATAAGTTTTAATTCGAAATCTGAAAATAAAATAGGATATTTTAAAGTTGAAATATTAAATGCATTTTCTCCAATATATTTTGATAATGCAAAAAAATTAAATTGTATTTCTTCAGCAATGAATCTTATAAAATTATTAACAGCTGAATCTCAATCAAATAAAGATTTATACCAACTAATTAATGATTTTTATTTTTTGTTAGATCAATCAGATTGGTTAAAAAAATACATTTTTTGGGAATTAAATCTTTTAAGTGCTTTAGGTTTTAAATTAGATCTTAAAAATATGGTTTGTAAAGAAATTAAAAATAATAAAATTACTTATTTAGTAAAATCCTCATCTGAAAAGAAGATAGTGCCTAATTTTCTTATAGACAACCACGAAAATTTGGAAAACTTTGATGATCTTTTAAAAGGTCTTAAACTAGTAGGTGATTTTATGGATAAAACAATATTAAAACCTAATAATGTAAATCATCCAAATACAAGGAGTCAGTTTATTAATTCTTTAAAATAATTAGATTAATATTTTGTCTAATCTATCTGCATAATAGGTTACGATTGCATTAGCGCCAGCTCTTTTAAAGGCAACTAAACTCTCATAGATCGCATCAGAATTGATAATCTTTTTTTGAATTGCATTTGTGATTAAGCTATATTCACCTGAGACTTGATAAGCAAAAACTGGTATTTTAAATTTATTTTTGATTGATTTAATTACATCTAAGTAAGGCATTCCAGGTTTTACCATAACCATATCTGCACCTTCCTTGATGTCTAGTGCTACTTCCCTTAAAGCTTCATCAGAATTTCTATAGTCCATTTGATATGTTTTTTTATTTCCTTTCAATGCTTTTTTTGATCCGACAGCATCTCTAAAAGGACCATAAAAATTTGAAGCATACTTTACAGCATAAGACAATATCTGAACATTTTGGAATTTTTTTTTATCTAAAGCTTTTCTAATTTGACCAATTCTACCATCCATCATATCAGAAGGAGCTAAAATATCTGAACCCATTTCTGCTTGAAGTAATGACTGATTAATTAAAATTTCAATTGTTTCGTCGTTCAATATTTTATTTGATCTAATCAAACCATCGTGACCATGTGAAGTATATGGATCTAAAGCTACATCACACATGATACCAATTTGGTTTTTATATCTTTTTTTAATTTCTTTAATTCCTCTACATACTAAATTATTTTCATTTAGCGATTCTGATCCTAATTCATCTTTTAATATTTTTTGAGTTTTAGGAAAAAGAGCTACTGTTGGAATACCATTTTTAATAGCCTTATCAATTATTTGACCTAATCTATTAATTGTATATCTATATACTCCTGGCATAGTTGGAATTTCCTGTTTTTTATTAGACCCATCTATTAAAAAAATAGGCAGTATAAAATCACTTGGACTTAATGTATTTTCTTGCATTAACCTTCTTGACCAAGATTCTTTCCTACTTCTACGAAGTCTTAGACTGGGATATTTTCCTGTAATCATGTTTTAATTTACTTTTTAATTGCGACAAATGTAATATACACATATACAATAAAAAGAGTACAAAGCAATCAAGATGACAATAGATAATTCAAAAGTGATAAATTTAAATATAATAAAAGAAGACAGAGTCATGGACTTTAGTGATTTCCAAAAACAAGAAATAAAATTTGATATAGAGAAATTACAAGAAGCATATCAACAGATAGTAAAAATTAAAAAATTTGAAGATGCAGGAGTCACACATTTTGGAGCAATTTCATTAACACAAATACCAGGTGATCCAGAATCTGTTAAAGGTAACAAGGCTCGTGGAATATACTGGACAAAACCTGATAAATCAGGGAAGGAAGTTATTAGAGATGAAACGCTGGATGAGTCTGCTTATTCAGAATTTATTAAAGACTATGAAAATACATATTTTAAAGAAGTTTATGATATCCTATCAAAAAAATATAAACTCGGTAGAGTAAGAATACTTTTAAAAGAACCAAGATCAACTTTAAGTTGGCATAGGGATCCTGAACCAAGACTACATATACCTATAATAACAAATCCAGGATGTATAATGGTCATTGATAATGTGGCAAAACACATGCCTGCAGATGGTTCGGTTTGGATTACAAATAACACAAAGTATCATAATGCATTCAATGGTGGAGAAGAAAATAGAATACATTTAGTGGCTTGTGTTTTAGATTATAAATTTAATTAATTTGAAAAAAATATTTATCTCATCTGATCATGCTGGATTTAACTACAAAGAGACAATCATTAAATTCTTAAAGAAAAAAAAAATTAATTTTCAAGATCTTGGTCCGATAAATAAGAATAAAGTTGATTATCCTGATTATGCTCACAAACTAGCCAAAAAAGTTAAATTAGATAACAGCTATATTGGTATTTTGATATGTGGATCAGGTACTGGAATGAGTATTGTGGCTAATAAGCATAAAAATATAAGAGCAGCTCAATGTTTTAATTTAAAATCAACCAAATTATCTAGATTGCATAACGATGCAAATATCATTACATTAGGTTCTAGGTTAATAACAAAAAAAAATGCTATTAAGTATATTAATGTTTTTTTGAATACTAAATTTGATGGTGGTAGACACAAAAAAAGAATAAAAAAGATATAATTATGTCAAGTGAGAAAAATTATTTAGATGATACTTACAAAAGTTTTTTTGAAGATAGTCTGTCTATAAAAGACCCAGAACTTTATAAAGCAATTAAAGACGAACTTTTAAGACAACAACAACATATTGAATTAATAGCATCTGAAAATATTGTCTCACAAGCAGTTTTAGAGGCTCAGGGTTCAGTTTTAACAAACAAATATGCTGAAGGGTATCCTGGTAAAAGATATTACAACGGATGTGAGCATGTAGATGTTGCTGAAAATCTTGCAATTGAAAGATTAAAGAAATTATTTAATTGTAAATTTGCGAATGCACAACCACATTCTGGTGCGCAAGCCAATGGTGCAGTATTTTTAGCTTTATTGAGTCCAGGTGATACATTCATGGGCATGAGTTTAAATTCAGGTGGTCACATAACCCATGGATTAAAAATTTCAATGTCTGGTAAGTGGTTTAATGCAATAGGTTATGATGTAGATAAAGATTCTGAATTAATCGATTATGATAACGTTGAAAAACTTGCATTAGAGCACAAACCAAAATTAATTATTGCAGGTGGTAGTGCCTACTCAAGGATAATTGATTTTAAAAGATTTAGAGAAATTGCAGATAAAGTTGGAGCATATTTAATGGTTGACATGGCACACTTTTCAGGTTTGGTTGCAGGTAAAGGTTATCCAAATCCGTGTGATCATGCGCATGTGGTAACATCAACAACTCACAAAGTTTTTAGAAGCGCAAGAGGCGGAATAATTTTAACTAATCATGAAGATCTTGCAAAAAAATTTAATACAGCAGTTTTTCCTGGTTACCAAGGTGGGCCGTTAATGCATATAATTGCAGCTAAAGCAGCTGGATTTCTTGAGGCGCTACAACCAGAATTTCAAGATTATATCAAATCTGTTTTAGCAAATGCAAAAATATTAGCAGAAACATTAAAAAATAATGGATTTAAAATTTATTCAGATGGGACAGACACACATCTGATGTTAGTAGATTTAAGACCTTATAATGTAAAAGGTAATATTGCTTCAGAAAGTTTAAGTAGAGCAAATATTACTTGTAATAAAAATGGTATTCCGTTTGATACTGAAAAACCAATGATTACATCAGGAATTAGATTAGGAACTCAAGCAGCTACAACTCGTGGATTTGGCTTAAATGAATTTAAAACTGTAGGTGAATTAATAACAAAAACTTTAAAAGGTTTATCTGAAAATCCAACTGATAATAGCAAAATAGAAGAAGAAGTAAAAAATGAAGTTATTTCTTTAACTTCGTCATTTCCGATATATAAGAACCTTTAGTAAATGATTTGTTCTATATGTAAAAAAGGGGAGACCTCTGTTGTCGACTCAAGACCAACAGAAGATGGTACAGCAATAAGAAGACGAAGACTTTGTGTCTGCGGAGCTCGTTTTACAACTTTTGAAAGAGTTCAATTTAGAGAATTGATGGTAGTGAAAAAAAATGGGAGAAAATCTACATTTGACAGAGATAAACTATCCAAATCTATTTATATTGCTCTTAAGAAGAGACCAATAGACACTGAAACAATTGAAAAATTTATAAGTCAGATTTCAAGATCTCTAGAAGAACTTGGTCAAAGTGAAATATCTACTAATACAATTGGGACTATGGTTATGGAGGGTCTAAAAGATTTAGATCCAGTTGGATACGTAAGATTTGCATCTGTATACAGAAACTTTAGAGAAGAAAAAGACTTCGTACAATTCGTGGACAAGCTAGATGTCTACAAAAAAAGATAAATTTACCTTAAAGGATAAATTTTACATGGATATAGCCTTAGACTTGGCTAAATCCCGTCATGGACTTACTGGATCAAATCCTTCTGTAGGCTGCATTATTGTTAAAAAAGATAAAATAATTTCTATAGGTCAAACTTCTTTTAATGGAAGACCACATGCAGAATTTAATGCAATTAAAAATTGCAATGAAGATTTAGTGGGCTCAAAAATGTATGTTACTCTTGAACCTTGTTGCCACCACGGATTAACTCCACCATGTACAGACTTAATAATAAAGTCAAAAATTTCAGAAGTTATTTATTCTGTTACTGATATTGATAAAAGAGTAAGAAATAAAAGTTTTAAAATTTTAAATTCTAAACGAATAATTGTAAAAAAAGGTTTATTAAAAAATAGAATTGAAAATTTTTATTTTCCTTATTTTTTAAATAAAAAGAAAAAGTTACCATATGTTACTGGTAAAATAGCCATTTCAAGAAATAACATTATCTACAGTAAGTCACAAAAAAAAATTACGAATATTTATTCAGATCATTTTACTCATCTTTTGAGATATCAAAATGATAGTTTGATGATAACGTACAAGACATTAAACAAAGATAATCCAAGATTAAATTGTCGCTTAAAAGGTCTAGAAAATTTTTCTCCAAAAAGAATTATTTTAGACAGTGAACTTAATAGCAAAATAAATAGTTATATAATCAAAACATCAAAAAATAAAAATACTTTAATTTTTTATAATAAAGCTAATAAATCAAAAATTTCTAAATTTAAAAAAAAAGGAATTGTCTTAATTAAATCTAAAATTGACAGAAATAAAAAGATAGATATTAGAGAAGTTTTAAAAAAATTATTTAATTATGGTTGTAGAAATTTACTTATAGAGGGCGGTAATAATCTAACTAATACTTTGATTAAAAATAAAATTTTTAATAAATTTTATTTATTTAAAAGCCCTAAATATATTTCAAAAACCTCTGAATATTTGAAATTTGAGGGTCTAAGTA
>CACAIR010000016.1 GCA_902532565.1 uncultured Pelagibacteraceae bacterium
AGCCAAATGAAACAACACACATGATACAAAAAATTATAAAAAAAGTTACCAAAATTAAACCAAGGCTGTCTACTACAGGTGGAACCTCAGATTTAAGATTCATAAGAAAAATATCACCTGGATTAGAATTTGGGCTTGTTGGAAAAACAATGCATAAAGTTGATGAAGCCGTATCTTTAAAAGATTTGAAAAATCTTAAGAAAATTTATGAAAACATTTTAATAAATTATTTTAAATGAAAACAGCGATCATAAATTCTGACTCCTATGATAAACATAACACTGGCGATGGTCATCCTGAGCAGCCTAAAAGAGTAATCGCTATAAAAGAAAAGTTAAAAAAAAGAAAAGACCTAATCTGGGATAAGCCAGTTAATGTTCCTGATGATATATTGTCTATGACACATTCAAAGGACTATATAAATAATTTAAAAGACTCTTTTCCTCAAAAAGGCCTTAAGTTTCTAGATGGCGATACTGTTGTATCACCCGAAAGTAAAAAGGCAGTTTTTGATGCTGCAGGCTCAACAATAAGAGCAATAGATGGAATAGAGAGTAATCAATTTAAAAATGCATTCTGTTTAGCTAGACCACCTGGGCACCATGCTGAAAAAAATAAAGCTATGGGATTTTGTTGTATATCAAACGCGGGAGTAGCAACAAACTATTTAGTGTCAAAATATAAATATAAAAGAATTGCCTGTGTAGATTTTGACGTGCACTGGGGTAATGGAAATTATGATGTCATGCGTAATAATAAAAATTCATTATATATTTCTACGCACCAATATCCTTTTTATCCTGGAGGGGGTACAGACAAAGATAAAGGTAATTTCAATAATTCTTTAAATATACCATTGCCAGCAGGCACAAACTCTAGGGAATATTTTAATGCATTTGATAGAGTTTTAGATAGGTTGGTTGAGTATAAACCTGATTTTTTATTATTTTCAGCTGGATTTGATGCTCACAAAGATGATCCTTTGGCTCAATTTCAACTAAGATCTAAAGACTTCTATGAGATAACTAAAAGGACATTAGCTGCTACCAACAAATTCACTGAAGGAAAAGTTGTTTCTATACTTGAAGGTGGTTATGATTTAAATGCATTATCTGAAAGTGCTAATGAACATGTTAACGCACTGGTAGAATTCAATTGATTTAAGCCTAGTAAATAATAAATCACTCTCATGAAACTTTATAAAATTAAAAGATCTAAAATTGATAAGAAAGGCCGAGGTCTTTACGCTACACGTGATATCAAAGAAGGAACAAAAATCATAAATTACATCGGTAAAATTATTACAAATAAAGAGGTAGATAAATCACTTAAGTTTGACAATAAAAAACCTATTTACTTATTTACATTAAATAAAAGATATACTCTCGATGGAGACTTTTCTTGGAATATTGCGGGTCTAGTAAACCATAGTTGCAATAATAATTGTGATTATAACGGGAAAGGTCTTAAAGTATGGATTACAGCAATTCGTAATATTAAAAAAGATGAGGAGTTTACTTGTGATTATGGGTTTGGATATGATGAGGACTATAAACAATTTCCTTGCAAATGTGGATCAAAAAATTGCTGTGGTTATATAGTTAGAGAAGAATCTAGATGGAGAATAAATAAAAAGTTTGCAATTTATAATAAAAAAAAATTAATAAATAATTCTGGCTAAGTATAATCCCTCGGGTGGTGCAGGTGGTGCACACAAAATTCTTTTTCTTTTATTCATTACAATAATAAACTTTTTTAAGCTCCATTTTTTTTCACCAACATATTTTAAACAACCAACCATTGATCTTACTTGATGCTGTAAAAAAGATTGAGATTGAAATTCTATTTCAATCTTTTTTTTTTTTAATCTTATTTTGACAGACCTCAAAGTTTTAACTGGACTTTTAGCTCTGCAGCTGGAGGCTCTGAAAGTAGAAAAATCTTTTGTGCCAATTAATTTTTTTGCAGCTTTTTTCATAGTTTTAAAGTCAAGTGGTTTGATAATATGCCAACCTCTTTTTTGTTCTAAAACAGGTCCGGCTAATTGATTAATAATTATGTATTTATAAATTCTCATCTTCGCAGAAAATCTTGAATGAAAACTTTTGTTTCGTCGTCGGATCTTTAGTACAGTTACCAAATCTCTATTCAAAAAGTAATTTGTAGATTTTAAAAATTTATCAAAATTTTTTATTTGGTTTTTACATTCAAAATGAGCAGATTGTTCAATTGCATGAACTCCTGCATCAGTTCTACCTGACCCTATTAAAAGAATTTTTTCATTTAATATTTTGGAAATTTTTCGTTGAATTAAACCTTGAATTGTTTTGCCTTTTTTTTGAACTTGCCAACCTCTAAAATTAGTCCCGACATATTCAACTAATATCTGATATTTAAACATTCAAAATTACTGATCCTTTTTTAATAATTGAACCAAGCATAAATTCCTCAATTTTTTGAATTTTTTTTCCCTCTCTTTGAATTTCAAGAATTTTAATAGATTTATTTTTACCACATGCTATTTCAAGATTATCTGAGATAACCTCACCACTTTTTCCAATACCACTTCCAATTTTAGCCTTCAGAACTTTATATCTTTGCCCACTAAAGTTAAAAAAAGCACCTGGTGAAGGAAATAAGCCATTAATTTTAGCTATGATTTGTGAGGCTTCATCATTCCAATTAATTTGCCCCTCACTCTTACTAATTTTTTTTGCGTAAGTTGCTTTTGCGTGATCTTGATCAACAAACTTTGATTTACCCTCAAAAATATTATCTACGACATCTAATATCTTATCTGCAGCTAATAAAGAAAGTTTTTCTGAGACCTCTTGGGCATTAACATTTTGCTCAAGTTTCATTTTGTAAATATTGCTTATTGGTCCACTATCTAATTCTTCATTTATTTTCATAATACTGATACCAGTTTCTGTATCTAAATTCATTATTGATCTTTGTATTGGGGCCGCACCTCTCCATTTTGGAAGAATAGAGGCATGAATATTTATAAATCCCTTTTTCGTTAAATTTAAAAATTCCTTAGGTATTATTTTCCCATACGCTACTACAATAGCAAGATCTGCACTAATCGACTTAAAAAATTCATATTCTTGGAGATTATTGTTTAAATTTTCTGGGCTTCTGAAATTTATATTTAAAGTTTCTGATATACCTTGAATTGGTGATTTATTGATTTTTTGACCTCTATGAGATTTTTGAGGTGGCTGGGTATAAACTAATTCAATTGGAAATCCATTTTGATAAAGAGATTTTAAAATTGGCACAGAAAACATGGGTGTACCCATAAAAATAATCTTTTTTGACATTTAAACTATTACTCTATCAGGATTTTTTTTTGTTTTTGAAATTTTTTTTATAACAATATCTCTTTTTAATTTTGATAAATGATCAATTATTAATTTACCATCCAAATGATTAATCTCATGTTGCAAACATGTCGATAGAAGACCATCACATTTAATTATTTTTTTTTTTCCATCTAAATCAACGTATTCAACCTCACAAATTCTAGGTCTTTCAATTTCTATAAATGTTTCGGGTATAGATAAACAGCCCTCCTCATAAACAGAGGTTTCTTTACTTAAATTTTTAATCACAGGATTAATAAAACTCATAGGTGTTTTTTTTTCATCTTTGCTAGAAACATCAATAACTAAAACTCTTTTGAGAATTCCTACTTGAACAGCTGCTAACCCAATTCCTTTAGAATTATACATTGTTTCAAATAAGTCTTTAATTAACTTTTTTTCATTAACACCAATATTAACAATGGGTTCAGAAATTTTTTTTAGAATATCATTAGGTACAGTTATAATATCTTTAATACTCATCGGATAAATAAATAAACTATTTTTTAAACTTTTAAAGGGAGAACTTTTAGTAAAATTTTATTTCTAATATAATCTATATCTAGCTGATTTAATGCACTAATAATAAAATATAATGTATCTTCGTCTAAAGTTTTAAGATCATCTTGCCCGATTACTTCAATTATTCTCAAAATTGTTGATCCAACCTCATTATTATTAATCATAACTTGGATATCAGTTGGCATTTCGGAATCATTGATTTCATAAAGATTTTCATACTTTTTTGAAATTTCAATACCATCTGATTTGATCGATTCAATAAATATAATGTCTTTTTTGGAAAGAGAGTATTTCTTATCTTTTTTAATTTTCTTCAAAAAATTATTTAAATCTTTTTCAATTTTAGTTTTTGCAAAATCACCATTAAAATAATTCAGTAATTTTGATTGATGTAAAATATCTTTATTAAACTTGATGTCATTTAATTCTTCATTCTCTTTCATAATGTGTTTTGAATAAAAAGTAGTGAAATTAGATGGTATATCATCAGGATTTATATCTTTTAGAAGTTCTCTTAGTTCAGCATCAAACGCATAGGGGTATCCATCTTTTATAAATAGATCCTTTAAAAGTTTAATTAATTCTAATTTTTTATTTGTATCAGACTCTAATAATGTTCGCTGATAAACTAATGCTCTAGCCTCTATATTTGATAATGACTTGTAAGATTTAGATGCATTTAATAACTGATTAATATTAAATTGAAATCTTTTATATAATGAAAATAAATCTTTCTCTGAATAATTTTTATCGTGAGTAGCTTGTTCTATTAAAGAAATTTTTTCCTCTTCAACAATTTCAATCTCATCAATATCAAATAATAAATTTGATGCTGCTAAGTATTTCCAAATTTGAGGATTAGTATTTTTCTTTGGTATAAAAGAAAAGTCTGGGTTAGTTATATGTGCAAGATGAAAATCTAGAACTGAAACTTCTGAAATCGCTAATTCTGGTTCGTTTGTGTACCCAAAAAGATAATTTATTTTATTTTCAAAATAATCATCTTTAAAACCAAGTTCCTTTTTAAGGTCTAAAATAAGTTGTGCTTCTTCAATTTTTCCTAAATTTATTAAACAATATACATTGAATTTTGAAAGGTAGTCATCAATAATGATCTCGGAATTTTGTAAAAAAAATTCACAAGCTTTTTCAATATTTGACTCTGATAAATACTGATCAACTAAATATTTGCTTAACTCTGGGTGTAAATTTATAATTTGATTCTTTATTAAATATTCTTCAATTAAATTTCTATCTTTGTTTTTTATCAACCAATTAGATTTAATTTTTAAAAATTCATCCTCTGTGATATTTGTCTCAGGGTAATAAGAATTTGTTAATAAAACTATATTCATCAACTCTGAAGCATCCTTAGACAATTGCATTTTTGAGAGATTTGAAAAAAGATATTTTAGTTGGTCACCATTTGAATTTGACCATAAGTCTATTTGAAGATCATAATCCTCAGGATCATAAAGACCAATTATTTTAATCTCTTGTGAATTTAACGAAGAACTCACTTGAACAGTTTCAGATTCTTTTTTAGATTGTAAATCAAAAATGCTAGTTTCTGATATTTGAGTATTATTTTTCTCTAAATTATTTTTATCAATATTTGATTGTGTTTTGTCAATTTCATTTTGATCAATATTCCATATATCAATCGGTTTATCTTCAGCTTTAACATTAAAACAAACTAAAAATATTATTAAAACGATTGGTAAATAATTATTATTTAACAATTTTAAAATTTTCATTTGGAATAATTTTTTCAATTTTTTTTTTTGGTGCTGGAAAATCTACTTTGCTTAAAAGAAATGTTGTTCCTATAAATAAAATTAAAACTATACCTAATTTTATAATTAAACTAGATACTCTTTTGCTTGAACTTGAATTTCTTGTAAATTGCATATACGTTGGTTAAAATCAAAATAAGACATAATTGTGTTTTTTCAATACAGAAACTTATGAATTCAAAAGAAAATATAGTTTTTTTAGGTATGATGGGATCAGGTAAGTCATCTATCGGATCTTTAGTATCAAAAAAACTTAATGTTGATTTTATTGATGTTGATAATGAAATTGAAAAAAAAATAGGTTTATCAATTTCAAAAATATTTGAAAATAAAGGTGAAAAATACTTTAGACAAATTGAGGAACAGGAGACTCTTAAAATTTTAAAAAATAAAAAAACTGTAATATCTCTTGGGGGAGGTGCTTTTTTAAATGATAAGATTAAAAAAGAAATATTAGATAATCATATTTCGTTTTGGTTAAATTGGAATATAAAAACATTAATTGACAGAATTGAGAATAGTAAAAAAAGACCTATCGCACATAAATTATCTAGAGGTGAAATAGAAGAATTAATTAAAAAACGATCTATTATTTACTCAAAAGCTATGTATAAAATTGACTGTGAAAATCAAACAAATAAAGAAATTGTAAATAAGATAGTTAAAATTTATGAAGCCAATTAAATTAAAAATAAAAACAAAATTAGAGAATTATCCAATAATAATTGGTTCAAACTTAGTTAATAATTTTAATTCACACTTAGAAAAAAATTCAATAGTTTTTAGTCAATGCCTTTTAGTGATTGATAAAAATGTACCAAAAATACTGATTTCAAAAATTAAGAAATCTCTAAAGAGGAAAAAAATTTTTACATTTAATTTTAAGGCTAATGAAAAAAATAAAAATATAAATCATGTAAATAAAATTTTACAGATTTTACTTAATAAAAATTTCTCAAGACAAGATTGTGTTATTACAATAGGAGGCGGCATAACTGGTGATGTTGGTGGTTTCGCTGCAAGTTTATACAAAAGGGGTTTGAATTTTATAAACATTCCAACAACCCTTCTCTCTCAAGTGGATTCATCTATTGGGGGGAAAACTGGTGTGAATACGAAAGAGGGAAAAAACCTTATTGGTAATTTTTATCAACCAAAAATGGTTATTAGTGATATAAATTTTTTAAAATCGCTCAATAAAAAAGAAATCATCTGCGGTTATGGTGAAATTTTAAAACATTCATTAATTTTAGAAAAAAAATTTTTTAATTATCTTAATAATAATTTTTTGAAAATATTAAACTTAAAAAGTCCATTTATTGAGAAAGCAATATATGAAAGCTGTAAAATTAAAAAAGGAGTTGTTGAAAAAGATGAAAAAGAAAAAGGTGTTAGAAAAATATTAAATTTTGGACATACGTTTGCGCATGCTTTTGAAGCCTCATTTGGATATTCAAAAAAACTTAACCACGGAGAAGCTGTAATTCTTGGTATGGTCACAGCACTTAATTTTAGTCTAAAAAAAAAATTGATTACTGTCAAAGATTATAATGTAATAATTAATCACATACTTGATTCAAAATTGCCGTCAAATATTAAAAGATATTTCTCACATAAAGATTTAGATAAAATTTTGAAATTTATGTTAAAGGATAAAAAAAAACTCTCAAAAAAAATTAATCTAATATTACTAAAAAAAATTGGTTCAACTATAATAAATTATGAATACAGCAATTTAGAAGTGAAAGAGTTTTTAAAAAAAGAATTAATTAATTAAAATTTGTAAAGAATGAATATGATTTTTCATCTCCTGATTTAAAACTTTGTAGATTTCTTTATTACTATCAATTCTATTTAAATTTTTTAATTCTTTTGATCTAATTATTAGTTTTAAATGAAATTTGTCTTTTTTATTGTTAGCATGATTTTTGTGCAAAAATGATTTATCTTGAATATCAATTTCCTCAATTACAATTTCATCAGTTAACTTTTTCTTTACGATTGCAATTAAGTTATTTATATCCATAAATATTATTAATTATATCATGAAAAATATTTGTGACTGGAATAATTGTAAAGAAATTGGTGAATATAAAGCACCTGTTGAAAAAGATAATAGTAAAAAATATCGTTTATTATGCCTAGAACATGTGAAAGAATTTAATAAAAATTGGAATTATTTCTCGGGAATGAACGATGATCAGGTTATTGATTTTTTAAAATCAGATATGATTTGGCATAAACCAACACAAAGTTTTAGTTCTGCAGACAATTTTTTCAAGGTTTTATGGAATAACACATTAAAAGATGAATTAGATAAAGATAAATTAAAAAGTGAATACAATCATATGCGCAAATTTAAATTTGACCACAAAGATATAAAAGCTTTTGGAATTTTAGGACTTTCAGTTGGTTTGAAATGGCAGAAAATTCAAGAAAAATTTAAAATCCTTGTCAAAAAATTTCATCCGGATATAAATGCTGGAAATAGAAAATACGAGGAAAAACTTAAACAAATAACTTTAGCTTATACTCAGCTAAAAAATACATATAGAGAAAAAATTGATACCTAATATAAATTCACAACCAGATATAAAGATCTCTGTTAAACAAACATTTGGCATTGATTCTGATATGGAAATTAATGCCTTTTCAAAAAAAAATGAATATGTACCTGAAATAGATAAAAGTTATAAATTCGATCGGGACACAACACTTGCTATCATTTCAGGATTTGCATTTAATAAAAGAGTTTTAATTCAAGGTTATCATGGTACAGGAAAATCTACACATATTGAGCAAATAGCTGCAAGATTAAATTGGCCATGTATCAGAGTAAATTTAGATAGTCATATAAGTCGTATTGATCTAATTGGAAAAGATGCAATTGTTTTAAAAGATGGAAAACAGATAACTCAATTCAATGAGGGTATTTTGCCCTGGTCAATTCAAAATCCAGTTGCATTAGTATTTGATGAGTATGATGCTGGTAGACCAGATGTGATGTTTGTAATTCAAAGAGTATTAGAAGCAGAAGGAAATTTTACTCTATTAGATAAAAACAAAGTCATTAAACAAAATAAATATTTTAGATTATTTGCAACTTCTAACACAGTAGGTTTAGGAGATACATCTGGACTTTATCATGGAACACAGCAGATAAATCAAGGACAGATGGATAGATGGAATATAGTTACTACTCTAAATTATTTAAGTTTAGAAAGAGAAATGGAAATTATTTTAGCAAAAAATAAAAACTTAGATAATTCTAAAGGAAAAGAAAAAGTTGCTAATATGATTAAAGTAGCTTCACTTACTAGAAAAGGATTTGTAGCTGGAGATATATCAACGGTAATGAGTCCTAGAACTGTTCTTCACTGGGCCGATAATGCAGAGATATTTAAAGATACAGGTTATGCATTCAGAGTTACGTTTTTAAATAAATGTGATGAGATGGAAAAGAATATAATTGCAGAATATTATCAGAGATGTTTTGGTGAAGATCTACCAGAATCTTTGATTAATATTCAAATGTGATGAGTGACAAAGAAACAAATTTAAAAGAGAAATTCAGACAGGCTTTAACATCAACAATTAAAGTTATCTCTGATGACATAGAAATAGAACAAAACAAAAAAGAAAATAAAAACTCAAAAAAATTAAACTTTTTTCAATTAGATAAGTTAAATAATAAAATCGACTTTATAAAAGCAAGAGCAGAAGCAGACTCCTCAGCATTAAAAAAAAAATTTTCTAATGAGGAAATCTATAGGAAAAATCTTCCAAATAACTCAAACTGTAAGTCATTATACTCAACTGCAGAGAGAATTAGATACGAAATCTTAGGAGGAAATATGCTTAAAGGTGTAGAAAAAAACCTTAAAAATAATTATATCCAAACGTTAAATTTAAAAAGAGGAGATCAGCTTAAAACAAAGGAAGATGTGCCTGTGAATGAAGCATTTGAACTCTACATGCTTAAGAATTTTTATAATATTAAATTAAATTATGTTACTTCAAAAATGTTGAACTTTTGGGAAAAAGATTTTGACCAATCTGTAAGGAAACATATGAGTTTTTTAAGAAATAACTTTGAGGATCAAGAAGCATATTGCTCAAAATTTTCAAAAATATTACAAGAAATGGATATATTTCAAACCGACGATAGTGAGGAAAGTGAAAAAAATAATGAAAATGAAGGTCAAGATAATCCCTCTAATGATGATCAAGAAAATGATAACGATGATAAAAAAGATAATAACAAAGAGCAAGAAACTGAATCCAGTTTAGAATCCGATTATGATATTGATGAATACAAATTAGATGAACAATTAATCGAAACAGATTCAAATGAACAAAATTCAGAACAAGTAATCCAAAAAAAAAATATTAATGATATAAATCTGGATTATAGAATTTATACAACAAAATTTGATGAGGTAATAAAGGCTGAGAACTTAGAAAACGCAGATGAAGTTACTAAACTAAGGAAAACCTTAGATCAACAATTAATTGGTTTCCAAGATATTGTAACTAAACTTGCAAATAAATTACAAAGACAATTGTTAGCAAAACAAAATAGATCCTGGGAATTTGATTTAGAGGAGGGCTTATTAGATAGCTCCAAGCTTCCAAGAATAGTGATGGATCCATATAATTCTTTGTCCTTTAAAAAAGAAAAAGATTATGAATTTAAAGATACAATTGTTACTTTGTTAATAGATAACTCGGGCTCTATGAGAGGAAGGCCAATTACAATTGCTGCTTTATGTGCAGATATTTTATCAAGAACTTTAGAGAGATGTTCTGTCAAAGTAGAAATTTTAGGATTTACTACAAAAAATTGGAAAGGTGGTCAAAGTAGAGAATTTTGGAACAAACAAGATAAACCCAAATCACCTGGTAGATTAAATGATTTAAGGCATATTATTTATAAAGGTGCTGATGTACATTGGCGCCAAGCAAAGAATAATCTTGGTCTAATGTTAAAAGAAGGTTTACTCAAAGAGAATATAGATGGAGAAGCTATAAGTTGGGCTTTTTCAAGATTAAAAAAAAGAAGAGAAGAAAGAAAAATCTTAATGGTAATTTCTGACGGTGCACCAGTTGATGATTCAACCTTATCTGTTAATTCAGGAGATTTTTTAGAAAAACATTTAAAAAAAATTGTTAAATTTATAGAGGAAAAAACTGAAATTGAAGTTTTAGCAATTGGAATTGGCCATGATGTATCAAGATATTATAATCGTGCGATTAAGATTACTGATGTAAACGAATTAGGTGATGTAATGATTTCTCAATTGGGTTCATTATTTGAAACAAAGAAAAAACTTCACTAAATATTAAATAAATCTTTATTTTTCCATCTAATAATTACTTCAGCACCACCCCTGGTTTTTGAATTTCTACAATTTATACTAGCAAAATTTTTTTCTAATAAAGTTTTACCAATAAATAACCCCAGACCAAGTCCTGCTTTTGATTTTTCAACTGCATCATTAGATTTTAAATATGGCTCTCCAATTTTTGATAAAACATCTTTAGGATAGCCATTTCCATCATCCTCAATAATAATTTCTGTAATTTCACTATCACTTTTTAAATTAACATAAACATTTTTCTTTGAAAACTTATTCGCATTACCTATAAAATTTCTTAATCCGTAAACTATTTCGATTGATTTTGTTATTTTTTTTGGGTTTGAGTATTGATCAAAATTAAAAGTAAATTTTTTTTGACTAAGGTCTTTAAATGATGAAATAATTTCACTTAAATATTCTCTCATTGAAAGATCTGAATCAATAAAATCATCTTCATCTACAGGGTTTAAAGTTAAGCTTTTTAAAATTTCATTGCACCTTTCGACTTGACTAGATAGTAGCTCAATATCTTTTTCTATATCTTTATTCCCTTTAAATTGCTTAATAAGATCTTGAGTAATTATCTTTATAGTTGATAATGGTGTACCAAGAGAGTGTGCTGCTGCTGCTGCCTGGCCTCCTAAAGATAAAAGTTCATGCTCTGTAGCCATCACCTCCTCCATTTTTGCCAAAGCTTCTCTTCTTAAATGAGATTGAATTGCAAATGTCATTGCTAAATAATTCAAAAAGATTAAAGAAATTATGAGCGCTACAGGAATAGAGTAAAAGTAATATTGGCTTACATGGAAATGATCACTAATAGGAGCAGGTAATTCTAATGAATAAAATGTTAAAAATAAAATTGTAATAATTGTTAAAATTACTAACATCATATTTGTTCTAAAGCTCAAATTTGATGATGAAAAGATGCTTGGAATAATTAAAAAAATTGAAAAAGGATTAGTTACTCCACCTGTGAGGTAAAGTAAGGCTCCTAATTGTAATATATCTATTACTAAAAAAATAAAGGCAGATCTATCTGACAATTGAGTTTTTTCATAAATAAAAATTAAATATAAATTAGTAATAATTCCTAAAGAAATTATCAAATTTGAAAATAAAAAATTAAATTCAAATCCTAAAAAAAAATAAACAAAATTTACAGATATTAATTGGCCAATTATGCCTATCCATCTTAAACTGATGTAAGTTGATTTTTTAAAAAAGTGATATTTTGAAGTTTGAAAAAACTTCATTTTAGATATCTAGATTTTGAACATTTATAGAGTTAGAAATTATAAAGTCTTTTCTTAAAGAAACATCATTACCCATTAAAGTATGTATTAAATTTTGATCTTTTTTTGCATCTTTAGAGTATTGAACTTGTAATAAGTTTCTAGTCTCGGGATCAAGTGTAGTGCTCCAAAGCTCCTCTGGATTCATCTCGCCCAAACCTTTAAATCTCTGTATGCTCATTTTAGATTTTTCTAAATCAATTACTTTTGAAAATTCTTTAGTATCTTTCTTTATTTTTTTTAATTCTTTATTATTGTTAATGATATAATCCTCTAATTCTTTTTCGTCTTTAATATATATTCCTTTAGCACCCTTGTTTATTTTAAATAATGGTGGTTGCGCTAAATATACGTGACCATGCTCTATTAGTTTATTAAATGGTTTGTTATTAAAAAATGTTAGTAGTAATGCTCTTATATGAGATCCATCAACATCAGCATCTGTCATAATTATAATTTTACCATACCTTAAATCTTTTAAATCTATTTCTTGAGCTTTTGGATCTAAACCTAATGCATTAATTAAAGTAACAATTTCATTTGATGAAATCATTTTTGATAACGCTTTAGTTCTTTGCTCTGAACTATCTTTATTTCCATTTTTTTTAAGCTGTATATCTTCAACATAAGTATTTAATATTTTTCCCCTCAAAGGTAAAACAGCTTGATTTGATCTATTTCTACCTTGCTTAGCAGAACCACCCGCAGAATCTCCCTCAACTATGAACAATTCAGTTCCCTCTTGTTTTCCAATTTGACAATCTGCTAATTTGCCAGGTAAGCCACTTAATTCTAAAGCACCTTTCCTTCTTACATTTTCTCTTGCTTTTCTTGCAACGTCTCTAGCCATCGCTGCTTGAATTATCTTTGCAAGAATTATTTTTGAAACTGACGGATTCTGATCAAACCAAATAGATAACTTTTCATTAATTATTGTTTCGACTATCATTCTAACTTCTGAGGAGACAAGTTTATCTTTTGTTTGTGAAGAAAACTTTGGATCTGGAATTTTGGCAGACAAAACACAGGTAAGACCCTCTTTAATATCGTCTCCAGATATAGCTAATTTATTTTTCTTAAGCAAATTATGCTCATTTGCATATTTATTAATAATTCTTGTTAATGCACTTCTAAAACCCAAAACATGAGTTCCACCATCTTTTTGATAAATATTATTTGTATAAGGAAGAACGTCTTCAGAATAACCTGCATTCCATTTTAATGAACATTCCAACTCAATATCATTTTTCTTTCCTTCTATGTATATTGGTTTTTTAAATAAATCATTTCCATTTTTATTTTGTAATTTTTCTCTTTTATCATCTAAAAATTCAACAAACTCTAATACTCCACCATCAAATTTAAAATCTTGTACTTTATCTTTTTTTTGGGAAGCATCTGTAAATGTTATTTTAATTCCTTTATTTAAAAATGCTAATTCACGCATTCTTTTTATCAATATATTCTCACTAAATTTTATTGAAGAAAAAATTTCTTTCGATGGAAGAAATGTTATTTGTGTCCCTGTCTCTTTAGACTTACCTATTATCTTAAGTGGTTTAACTGCTTTGCCATTATGAAATTCAATATAATATTTATTTTCATCTCTATCAATTTCTAAAATTAATTTTTCAGATAATGCATTTACAACTGAGACACCTACACCATGCAAACCACCAGAAACTTTATATGAATCATGATCAAATTTTCCTCCTGAGTGAAGTTGTGTCATAATTACTTCTGCAGCAGATTTTTTTTCACCTTTATGTATATCAACTGGTATACCTCGACCATCATCTTTGACTGTTACAGTTCCATCTTTATTTATTTTTACAAAAATGTTTTTACAGTGTCCTGCTAATGCTTCATCAATTGAATTATCTACAACCTCATAAACCATATGATGTAATCCAGTTCCATCATCTGTATCACCAATATACATTCCAGGTCTTTTTCTGACAGCTTCCAGACCTTTTAAAACTTTTATTGAATCTGCTTGATATGATTTATTTTTATTCATTTTGTTACTAGAAAAAAACTAGTATAACATCATTTAATAAAATTGCTTAGTTAAATTGATAAAATTCTATTATTTATAAAACGAAATTCATATATTAATTACCAAGGTATTTCTTTTTTAAATAGATCAATAAATAATCCATTATAATCCTTTTTTTCACAAATTATATCAATTATATATTCAGCACATTTTTCTTTACTCAGATACCCTTTATTATTCATGCCAGTTTTTACATTTCCTGGATCTATTGAAATTACAGAAGTCCCAAAATTTTTTTTTAAATCTATTGATAGATTTTTTGAAATTGAATTAAGAGCTGATTTACTAGTTCTATAAATATAAGCATTACCTTGATTGTTTTTACCTATACTGCCTCCAGAACTGCTTATATTAATGATTTTACTGACATTCTTTAATTTTTTATGTTTACTCATTAATTGTAATATTTTTAAAATCGAAAGAGAATTTAATTTCAAAATATTTAAAAAATAATCAAAATCCATATTTGTAATTAGTTGATTGTTTGATCCAAATTGACCTGCACAATGAATGATCAAATTTATATCATTTTTTATTATTTGTTTTTCTATTTCTTCATAATTATTAAAATCAAACAAATCACACTTTATAAAAATTAAATTAGGGTTATTAATTTTTGATATTAAAGAAAAGTTTTTATTGTAAATCGCGATTACCTTATTTTTTTCAACTAATTTTTCACAGATTCCTAGTCCTATTCCAGAACTTGATCCGGTTATTAAAATAGTTTGACTTTTAAGACTTGATTTTTTTTTTTTATAATATTTTAAATTATAAAAATTTTTTTTAAGAAATG
>CACAIR010000017.1 GCA_902532565.1 uncultured Pelagibacteraceae bacterium
GGAAGAGGTGGTGCTGGAACAGGAAATCAAAGATTTGCGCCACTTAACTCTTGGCCAGATAACGTAAATTTAGATAAAGCGAGATTACTTTTGTGGCCGATAAAGAAAAAATATGGAAGTAAAATTTCATGGGCTGACCTCTTTATATTAGTTGGAAACGTAGCTTTAGACTCAATGGGTTTCAAAACTTTTGGCTTTGGAGCAGGTAGAACTGACATCTGGGAGCCTGAAGATGATATTTATTGGGGTTCAGAAAAAGAAATGTTAGGTGTAGAAAGATATAGTGGAAAAAGAGATTTAGAACAGCCGTTAGGAGCCTCGCACATGGGCTTAATATACGTGAATCCACAAGGTCCTGACGCAAATCCAGACCCAAAACTTGCTGCACACGATATCAGAGAAACATTCGGAAGAATGGCTATGAATGATTATGAGACGGCAGCACTTGTAGCTGGAGGACACACATTTGGAAAATCTCATGGTGCAGCGCCCGAGTCACACAAAGGTCCTGACCCAGAAGCATCAAGACTTCAAGATCAATCTACAGGATGGAATAGTGGATATAAATCTGGAAAAGGGGTCGATGCAATAAGTAGTGGTATAGAGGGAGCTTGGACTCAAAATCCTATTAAATGGGATATGGGATATTTAGATTGTTTATACAGCCATGATTGGGAACTTACAAAAAGCCCTGCTGGTGCTCATCAATGGACACCAAAGAAGAATGGACAAAATATTAAAATGGTTCCAGATGCACATCAAAAAGGTGTTCTCCATCCCCCAATGATGCAAACAACAGATATATCAATGAAAGTTGATCCAAGTTATGGAGCTATAACAAAGCATTTTCATCAAAACCCTAAAGAGTTTCATGATGCATTTGCTAGGGCTTGGTTTAAATTAACTCATAGGGACATGGGCCCTAGAGTTTGTTACCTTGGCAGTGATGTTCCTAAAGAACAATTAATTTGGCAAGACCCAATTGATAAACCTAGATATAAACTTAAATCAAAAGATATTAAAGATTTAAAAAAAAGAATTGCTAAATCAAAAATATCTATCTCAGATTTAGTTTCTACAGCGTGGGCATCAGCATCCACTTTTAGAGGCTCAGATAAGAGAGGTGGAGCTAATGGTGCAAGAATAATGTTAGAACCTCAAAAAAATTGGAAAGTTAACAATCCAAAAAAATTATCAACAGTTATTAAGGCTTTGAATAAAATTAAAAGTAAATTTGATAGCAAAAATAAAAGTGTATCGATGGCTGATCTAATTGTCCTAGCGGGTGGTGTTGGTATCGAAATGGCTGCGAAAAAAGCTGGTTATAAAGCAAATGTGCCTTTCTCAGCTGGTCGAGGAGATGCCAGACAAGATCAGACAGATGTTAATTCTTTTGGTCTTCTAGAGCCACAGGCAGATGGTTTTAGAAACTATCTTAATGGAGGAGCTTCAAATGTTTCGGCTGAGGAAAAGTTAGTTGATAAGGCTCAGTTAATGGGTTTAACAGCACCAGAAATGACTGCGCTTATAGGTGGAATGAGAGTTTTAAACACTAACTACGATGGTTCAGATTATGGTGTTTTCACAAACAAGCCTGGCACTCTTACTAATGATTATTTCACAAATTTATTAGACATGAATACTACTTGGAAAGAAGAAGACAAATCAGAGCAAACATTTTTAGGAAAAGACAGAAAAACCAAAAAAACTAAATGGAAAGCTACGCGAGTTGATTTGATTTTTGGGTCAAATTCTCAATTAAGGGCTCTAGCCGAAGTTTATGCATGCGCAGACTCAGGTCATAAATTTGTAAATGACTTTATCACAGCATGGGTTAAAGTTATGAATTCAGATAGATTTGATTTGAAATTAAACTAAGAAAAAAAAAAATTGGAATAAAAAAAATGGTAGTAACAAATTTTGAGGATTTTCATGAAGTTCCCAATCTTAGTTTTGATATTTTTAAATTAAGAGAAGATTTGGAAAAAATTTTAGAAATAAAAAAATTTGATTCTCCTGGAGTGACACATTTTGGTGCAATACCATTAAATCAAATCCCCAATGATAGAAGTTCTATTGAAGGAAATAATATAAGAGGTAAATATTGGACAATAGCTAATGATTCTGGAAAAGAAGTATCAAGAGATTTTGACATAGATGAGTCAAAATATACACAATTGGTTCCCGAATTTGAAAAGACTTACTTTCAAGAAGTATATGAGACGTTAAGTAAAAGATTTAAACTAGGAAGAGTTAGACTTTTGCTAAAGGAACCTAGATCGACTTTAAGTTGGCACAAGGACCCTGAATGTAGACTTCATGTGCCTATTATTACTAATAAAGGCTGTTCAATGGTTATCGAAAACGTTGCAAAACATCTTCCAGCTGATGGTAAGGTATGGATAACAAATAATACTAAATATCACAATTTTTTTAATGGTGGAGAGCAAGCTAGAATACACCTTGTAGCATGCGTACTTGAAAGTCCTTTTAAAAATTAATGGAAATCACAAACGGTATATTTCAGGCAACGCAAAGTATTTATCGAAACAATAAAGGTTCGATATTAAGGACAATAATTTACACGATTGGTCACTTTGCAATTGCAATCACAGTTTTAATGTTAGTCGCTGATGTTACTTTTACTGTTGCATTAACAGATGCAATAGTTGAACCAATAGCAAATTCTATTTGGTACTTTATTTTAGATAAGTGGTGGGCAAGCAAATCAAAAAGCTAAATATCCAAGAATAATTATTTTTTTAAAATTTAATTAATAGCACCCCAAAGATTTTTTTTCTCTACCCACCCCTTAAAAATTCCTGTTTCAACTTTACACCATTTATTTTCACATTTTTTAATCAATAATAATCTCCCTTTTTTTATACTAGCAATCGGTTTAGAAAAAATTGTTGGTTTTTTAAACAAAATTTTGTCTTCTTCAGTAATTACTGAGTTTGCTTTCTTGAGTTGGGATATATGAATCCATCCACCATTTTTTTTATAATCAATTATTCTTCTAAAGTTTTCTTTTTTATCTATTTGTTTGATTGGTAAATTAATTTTTTTATAAATATATTTAACAGGAAAATCGAAACCTGGACCATATCTAACGTTTACTTTATTTTTTTTTAAAGATAAAAATTTTTCTTCATTTGCAAAAGAGGAAACTTGAAAAAAAATAAATATTATTATAAGAATAATAAAATTATTTTTTAACATATACATTTTTTCTGTTTTGTAATTTTTGCTTTTCGAAAACCAAGATTTAAAAGATCTAAAATAAGAATTTTGCCATCAAGATTTTGTCCAATATTCAAAATTTGTTTTAAAACTTCATTAGCTTGCAATATTCCAAGAATTCCTGCAACTGTTCCAAGAACACCTTCAAATTCACAATTTAAAACATCATCAGAAATTTTATCTTCTTGAAAAAAGCATCTTAAACAAGGTGTTTTTTTATTTTTATAATTATATGTGAACAAATGGCCATCAAATTTACTAATCGCACCAACTACTAAAAATTTTTTAAATTTCAAAGCATAGTCATTAAGTAGAAATTTAGTCTCAAAATTATCACTTCCATCAACAATATGATCATAATCTTTAAAAATTTTTCTTATATTATTTTTGTTAATTCGTAGATTGTATGATTTAATAATTGTATTTGAATTTATTTTCTTTAATTTTTTTTTTGCAGATTTTACTTTTGAAATTTTTAAATCATTTGTGTCATAAAGACTTTGACGATGAATATTTGATACATTTACAACATCATTATCGACTATTCCAATTTTTCCTATCCCAGCACGTACAAGAAATTCAGCCGCTGGACAACCTAAGCCCCCTACACCAACAATCAAAACTTTTGATTGTTTAATTTTTTTTTGTCCTAAAGAGCCAATATCTTTTAGTATTATCTGTCTAGAAAACTTTTCAATTTCTTTTTTATTTAGTGTTTTGCTCATTTTCCTGTTGAGCCAAAACCACCCTCACCTCTCACTGTTTCAGGCAACTCGTCAGCTTCCTGTAAATCCATTTTGATTACTGGAGTTAAAATCATTTGAGCTATTCTATCTTTATTATTAATTAAAAAATCTTTATTTCCGTGATTAAAAAGAATTACTTTTATTTCTCCTCTATAATCACTATCAATAGTTCCTGGAGCATTTAAAACACTTATACCGTTTTTTGCTGCTAAGCCGGATCTTGGTCTTATTTGGATTTCAAAATTGCTTGAAAATGCAACTGCAAGACCTGTGGGAATCATACATGAAGAGTTTGGTTTAATATTAATAGGTTCCTCTAACAACGCCATTAAATCCATACCAGACGCACCATCGGTTTTGTAAGCAGGTAATTCAACTGCAGGATTTAACTTTTTGATAAGAACTTTTGCCATTAATTTAATTGATCAATTATTCTATCAACTATTTCATCAGAAATTTCAGATTTTTTTTTGTAAGAAAGTTTTTCTTTTTTAATGTCTTTACTCTTGTAGTGAATTGTTACTTCATTATAATCAGAATTAAATCCTATATCTTTATTGGATACATCATTACAAATTATCCAGTCACAATTCTTACTATTCAATTTTTCTTCTGCATTTTTATCGACCTCACTGGTTTCTGCTGCAAAACCAATAACAATTTCAGGTCTCATTGAATTATGGTTAGATACATAATTAAGTATATCTAAATTTTTTTCTAATTTTAAATTTAAATTTTCTAATTTTTTAATCTTATTTTCATACTTTTTACTAATTTTAAAATCAGCTACCGCTGCAGAGAAAATTGCTACATCGACAGGTAAATTTTCCTGAGTTGCAACTAACATTTCATCAGCAGTTTCCACTTTTATAAGATTAATATCTTTAGTTATCTCAAGATTAGTTGGACCAGATATTAATGTTGTGTCAAAACCTTTTTTAGATAATGATTTTGCAAGTTCATATCCTTGTTTTCCACTTGATTTATTTGTAATAAAACGAACAGGGTCTATATACTCATTAGTTGGCCCCGCTGTAATTAAAGCCTTAAATTTTTTAATACTTTTTTGATTTAAAAAATATTTATCTATTTTTTTAGCAATTTTCATTGGGGCCGACATTTTACCCTCCCCATATTCACCGCATGCCATATCACCAATTTCTGGACCAACTAGATGATATCCAAATTCTTTTAATTTTTTTAAATTGGTTTTAGTAGTTGGATGTTCCCACATTCTTACATTCATTGCTGGGGCTAAAACTATGTTTTTATCTGAAGCTAAAACAACAGTCGATGCTAAATCATCAGTTGTTCCTTGAGCTAATTTTGAAATTGTGTTTGCAGTTGCTGGTGCAATGACAATTATGTCTGCCCATCTTGAAAGTGTGATATGATCCATTTCAGTTTCATTTTCCACGCTGAATAAATCACTATAAACTTTCCCTTGAGAAAGTGATGTTACCGAGAGTGGAGTTACAAATTCTTTTGCACTTGAGGTAAGTATTGTCTTTATAATTGCACCATTCTTTTTAAAAAGCCTAATTGTTTCAAGACTTTTATAAGCAGATATTCCCCCACATATAATAAATAGAATTTTTTTATTTAACAGATTTTTCATTTGAAGAATTAAAATACTATCAGAGCAAAAATTACAAGAATTAAAAAACCAATAATAGATTGATTTCTAAATGTAATCATTTCTGATTTCTTATCATTTAAAGCAGTATAGGAATTTGAATTTTGTGGAATTTGACCGGTAGCTAAAAATGTTAATGCCTGATTGGCTTTATCCATAATCTGAGGAAATTCTGGTAAACGTTTAATTACTTCAGATGTATTTTTTAAAGTATCATTCAAATTGTTAATTGGATTTTTTGTTTCTTTAAGCCAATTTTCAAGTACAGGCCTTGAAGTTGTCCATATATTAGTATTTGGATTTAACTTTCTTGCTACACCCTCTACAACAACCATAGTTTTTTGTAACATTAATAATTGAGGTTGAGTTTGCATATTAAACTTTTCTGTTACATCAAATAGTTGTTTGAGTAATTTTCCTCCCGAAATATCTTTTACTTCTTGACCAAATATAGGCTCACCAATCGATCTCAAGGCTTGTGCTAAATCATCAATAGGTACATCCTTAGGAACTAATCCAGCAACTAAGTGAACCTCAGCTACTTTGCGGTAATCTCTTTGAATAAATCCAAATAAAATTTCTGCTAAAAACCTTTTACTAATTTTATCCAACCTACCCATAATCCCAAAATCTATAGGTACAATTTGGCCACTATTATCAACAAAAATATTTCCCTGATGCATATCGGCATGAAAAAAACCATCTCTTACAGCATGTCTTAAAAAATGTTGGATGATGTCTTCTGCTATTTTACTAGTATCTAAATTTCTTTTTTTTAACTCCTCGGTTTCTCTGATTGAAATGCCGTCTATCCAATCTAAAGTCATTACATTTTCGCTAGTAAAATTCCAATAAATCTCAGGAACTTTAAATCCAACATCATTTTTAGTATTTTCTGCATATTCATTTGCTGCTGCAGCCTCAAATCTTAAATCCATTTCAAGATTAGTTATTTCTTTAAGTAAAAAAACAACTTCAACAAGTTTTAATCTTTTTGTTTTTTTAACAAATGATTCAATAATAAATGCAAATAACATCATTGCATCAATTTCCTCATTGAATATTTTTTTAATATTTGGCCTTAAAATTTTTACAGCTACATCTTTGATAGTTCCATTGTCATTTATTTTTGCTTTATGAACTTGTGCTATTGATGCAGCCGCAACTGGCTCACTTAAATCAATTATTGAATTAGATATATCAACTCCCAGATCTTCTTTAATTTTTTCTTTTGCTTCGTTAATAGGAAAAGGTGGTAATCGGTCTTGAAGCTTTTCAAGTTTTAAAGATAATTCTTCTCCTATTATATCAGGTCTAGTAGCTAGAAATTGTCCAAGTTTAATAAAAGTTGTACCCATAGACTCTAATGATCTGGAGAGTCTTTCACCATCATCTTCAATTAAATTATTTTGTTCTTTTTTTTCAAATGAAATAGATAAAATTTGAAATAATATTGATATAGCTAAAGGAGGCTTTTTAAATTTTGAAGCAATTTTTAGAATATCTGATTTTGCAATTTTTCTACCCAATTTAAATAATGTAATAAGTTTTTTAAACATTAAATTTTCCAACCACTGTGAATAGAAACGATACCACCAGAAAAATTTCTATAAGAACATTTGTGAAAATTATTCTTTTCCATCAACTCTATTAGTTCATCTTGATTAATAAATTGCTCAATACTTTTAACTAAATATTCGTAAGGCTCTTTTTCTCCAACTACAAACTGTCCAATAATAGGAATAAGTTTAGAATAACTTTTATATATAAAATCAAGATTTGAATTTTGAATTTTAGAAAATTCTAGACATAAATATCGTCCACCTGGTTTTAAAACTCTATAGGCTTCTGAAAGTGCTTTGTTTATATTTTTTGTATTTCTGAGCCCAAAACTAATAGTGTAATAATCAAATGAATTATCTTTTAATGGCAATTGTTCTGCTGGCGAAGTTATCCATTTTATGTTTTTATAACTATATAATTTTTTTTTCCCTTTACCTATCATACCTTTATTGGGATCTACACAAGTGATTTTAGCCTCTTTATTTGTGCTATCTAAAAATAATTTTCCAATATCGCCTGTTCCACATGCAACATCAATTAACTTTCTATTGTTTCTTGGACTCATCATATTAATTAGACTTTTTTTCCAATATCTATGAACTCCCATAGACATAAAGTCATTCATCAAGTCATATCTGTTGTAGACTCGGTTAAATACATTTTCTACTAGACCTTTTTTATTCTGAAGATTTTGTTGCATAAAAAAATATATATTGAATATAGTATTAAATGCCAGAATTACCAGAAGTAGAAATTGTTAGACAATCTCTTCATAAAAAGATCAAAGAAAAAAGCATAAAAAAAGTAATTATTAGAAATAGAAATTTAAGATTTAAAATACAAAGTGATTTTGAAAGCTTTCTAGAGGATAAAAAAATAATTAAGATTAATAGATTTTCTAAATATTTAATTATTCATTTTGAGAAAGAAAATTATTGTATAATTCATTTAGGAATGTCAGGAACAATCCATATTCTTGATAATAAAAAGCCTCTTAAATTTACCAACAGTAGTTTTTATCATTCACCTCTTTTACCAAAAAAACATAATCATGCAGAGTTTATATTTGATAACTTAAAAGTAATTTATAATGATCCAAGACGTTTTGGATTTTTTGAAATAATCAAAAATCATCAAGATTTAGAAAAAAGATTTAAATCAATGGGACCCGAACCTTTTAGCAAAAAATTTAATATAAATTATGTTCTTAATTATTTTAAGGGAAAAAATAAAGATATAAAAAGTTTTTTACTTGATCAAAGATTTGTCTCTGGAATAGGTAATATTTATGCAAGTGAAATTCTTTTTGCTTGTAAAATAAATCCTTTTAAAAAAGCAAAGCAACTTAATAAAAATGAATGTTTAAAAATTATTTTAAATTCCAAAAAAATACTTAGACAGGCAATTAACAGAGGAGGTTCAAGTATAAGAGATTTTAAAGATATTTTAGGAAATCAAGGTACTTTTCAAAGAGAGTTTAAAGTTTATCAACAAGACGGAGATGATTGTAAACGCCTAAAGTGTAAGGGTATTATAAAAAAAAAAATATCATCAAATAGGTCAACTTTTTTTTGTAATATTTGTCAAAATTAAATCAATTATTTGATTGACCGATATAAATTCTCAAGTTATACCCCTGCGCATATGGCTAACACAAAATCAGCAATTAAAAGAATAAGAAGAATTTCTAAACAAACAATAGTAAACAAAGCAAGAAAGAGTAGATATAGAAATGCTTTAAAAAAAATGAACCTTTTAATTGAAAAAAAAAAGAAAGATGAAGCACTGAAATTCTTGCCAAAATTGAATTCTGAATTAATGAAAATTACAAAAACTGGCGTTATTAAGAAGCAGAATGCTTCAAGAAATGTTTCTAGAATTACTAGAAAAATAGTCTCATTATAATCATTTCACCTGTAGTTGAATCAACCATAGTGATACGCATTATGTATGTTGAAAAAAAAAGAATTCACAATATTTAGATTAAGTAAATAAATTTTAACTTAAAGTAAAAAAATTAATTTTTAAATTGAGATACACAAAAAAAATTATTGTCAAAGAGTTTTTTTAAAGATTTTAATTTTGGCACAATCCTAGATTTAATTTTTTTTAATAAATTTAAAATATTTTGTTGCAAAAAAAATTATTATAGCTCTTATGGGGTTTCCTCAGTAAATGAATAATACGATACAAAATAAAAATCTTAAAAGCCAAGAATTGAGTTGGCACATGATCCAGTTACAAATGAAAGATAAACTGGGATCAGATATTTATGAGAGCTGGTTAAAAAAGATTAATTTTAAAGAGGAATTTCATAATTATATTTTATTGACAGTTCCAACTAGGTTTATAAGAGACTGGATTACATCAAGATACTTAGATCAAATATTGAAAATAATTAGAAGCTACAGAAAAAATATAATAAGAATTGAATTTAAAATTGATGATTTAAAAATAAATAATGAGGATTTAAAAAAAGAAGAAGTAATAAATCTTAAAAATGAAAAGAATGTTTCTTTTATTAAAGACTCATATCTTCAGTATAATCGTATAGATCCTAATAAAAGATTTAATAATTTTTTAAAAGGTTCAAGTAATAATTTAGCTTATGAAGCCTCAATAAAAGTATCTGAAAATATCTCACACTATAATCCACTATATATTTATGGTGGAGTAGGAATGGGAAAAACCCATTTGCTTAATGCTATTGGTTTGGAAGTAAAAAAAAATAATAAAGTTATGTTTATTTCAGCAGAAAGATTTATGTATCAATTCGTTAAATCTATAAAGTCAAATGATATGGTCAAATTCAAAGAGTATTTTAGAAATACAGACATATTATTAATTGACGATATTCAGTTCATGAATGGAAAAGAAGCAATGCAGGAGGAATTTTTTCACACATTTAATGCTTTGCTTGATAAAGGATCTCAAATTATAGTTTCAGCAGATAGAGCACCTAATAAATTATCTAGAATTCAAGAAAGAATAAAATCGAGATTTTCTGGAGGCTTAGTAGTTGACATTCAAAAACCTGATTATGAGTTGAGAAAAAGAATTGTTGAACAAAAAACTGAGGAACTGACAAAATTTTATACAGATGAGATTATTATTTCAAAGGAAATTCAAGATTACATCAGTTCTGAAATCACAACTAGTATTAGAGAGTTAGTTGGAGCAGTGAATAGAATAATTTCTTTTTCGAGAATTTATAATAAATCACCTAATTTAGCTGAGACAAAAGTTATTTTGAAAGATCTTTTAAATATATCTGAAAATAAAGTAACAATAGATTTAATTCAAACATTGGTTTGTAGATATTTTAAAATAAGTAAAAATGAGATGTTGTCTTCAAGAAGGTCAAGGTATCTAGTTAGACCAAGGCAGACAGCAATATACTTAACTAAAATTTTAACTTCAAAATCTCTTCCAGAAATCGGAAGAGAATTTTCAAATCGAGATCATACAACGATAATTCATTCAGTAAAAACAATAGAGAAACTTAAAGATAAAAATCCTGAAATGGTAGAGAATATAAATAAATTAAAAAACCAGATACTTTATAGCAATAAAGAAAATGAAATTTAACGTTAATCAACAAGATTTACAACAGGCTCTCAGTTATTGTCAGGGTGTAATAGAAAAAAGAAGCACTCTTCCTATACTTTCTAATGTTTTATTGAATGTGAGCAATTCTTGTTTGACTATTACGGCAACAGATCTTGATTTAATATTCATACATCAAATAGACAATATAGAAGTAATAGAAGAGGGTAAAACTACAACAACTTCGTCAATCATGTATGATATTGTAAGAAAATTTTCTTCTGGAAAAAAAATAAACTTATCGTTGTCGGATAAAAATAAACTTCAATTAGAGTCCGAACAGTCAATATTTAATCTAAATTGTATTAGTCACTCAGAATTTCCATTGACTGATGAAAATTTTAATGAAAAAGAGTTTTTAATTAACTCTAAAAGTCTATTAAAGCTTTTAAACAAATGTAAATTTTCAGTTTCAAATGATGAAACAAGACATTATTTAAGTGGAATATATTTCCACCAAACTGAGGTAGATGATAAAAATTATCTAACTTCAGTTGCAACCGATAGCCATAGAATGTCTATTTCAAAAATACGCCTTGACCAAAAGATTAGCTTTGAACCAATTATCTTACCAAAAAAAACAATATTTCAGTTAGTT
>CACAIR010000018.1 GCA_902532565.1 uncultured Pelagibacteraceae bacterium
TATTTATTTTTTTTGCTTCTTTTTTTACTGCTTTCATCATTTCTAGTCCCCCATTGGCATGCACTGTAATATATTTGCATTTTTTTAAATCTTTTAAACTATTAATTGCTGACATAGCTGTTTGTGGAATATCATTAATTTTTAGGTCTAACCAAAATTCACTTTTAATTTTTTCCAAGAACCCCCTCCCATGTTTGGAGTAAAAAAATTGAAGTCCAAATTTAGGAATTATAGTTAGTTTTTTAGTGTCTGTTTGTTTAATTATTTTTTTTATCTTTTTTAGATTTGAAGTATCACATGCAACAAATATAATTTTATTCTTCATTGTTGTTTATTTTTTTAAACAAATCTTTTGCCATTTTGAAGTGAATTGTTTTTTTTTCAGGTGTGTGAACTTTCTCACCTGTCTTAGGATTCCTTGAAATTCTTGAATTTTGTTTACTTGTTGAAAATACTCCAAATCCTCTTAGCTCAACTCTCTCACCCCGTCTAAGTGTTCTTTTAATTTCTTTTAGGATTATTTCTGCAAATTTTTCGAGATCTTTTTTTAAAAAATTTGGATAATTATTAGAAAGTTGTTTTAAGAGCTTTGATTTTACAATAGCCAAATTAATCTTCTTATTAAATTATTATTTTTCGTCGTCCTTTTTCTTTAGATCTTCAGATAAAGATGAAAAAGGAAGGTTTTTTCCTGAACCCTCTGATCCATATTTTTCTAAAGCTTCTTTTTTTTTCAATTTCTTCCAGAAGTTTGATACTTAAAGCCACTTTTCTTTTGTCTAAATCTAGATCTAAAATTGCACAATCAATCTTTTCACCTCCAGTAAACCTTGAGGGTCTAGCATCTGCTGCGTTTATTGCAATTTGAGATTTTTTAATCTGAAAATCCATTTCACAACCTACTGGTCTAACAATTAATCCTTTATTATCTGTTGATACAATTTTAACAGTTATAGTCTGACTTATCTTTTTGTCTTTAAACCAGTCAAATGGATCTGGTTTTGTTTGTCTTAATCCTACTCTAATTTTTTTTTCTGAAACCTTAATTTCAAGTACTTTAACACTTAATTTATCACTTTTTTTATATTTAGCTAATTCTTCTTCACCATTATTTAAATAAGTTAAATCATTACAATGCAAAAAGGCATCTACATCTAATTTTTCTACTTTTAAAAATAAAGAGTATTCATTTTTACTAACAACTTCTCCTTCAACAGTTGTTCCAATTGGAAATTTTTTCTCAAATATTTCAAATGGATTTTCTTGAGTAAGTCTATGAGATATGGCCACTCTTCTTTTATCCTTGTCTATTTCAGTAATTACACAATCAATCTCGTCACCAATCTTAAATATTTTTTTTGCTGAAATATTTTTTTTAGTCCAACTCAACTCACTAGAGTGAAGTAACGTTGTAAGCCCTGGTTCTAATTCGCAGAATGCTCCAAAGTCCATTATTTTTACAACCTTTACTTTATAAGTCTTATTTAATTCATAATTTTCTATATGTTCAAAAGGATCAGGAGAAAGTTGTTTCACAGAACAACCTACCTGTAGTTTTTCTTTATCGACAGAAATAACCTTTAAATCATGCTTTTCACCAATATTAAAAACTTCATCGGGATGATTAACTCTAGAATATGAAATTTCTTGTAAATGAACCAAAACGTCAAGTTCACCATTTACATTAAAGAAACATCCAAACGAACTATAACCTTTTACCTCTGCTCCTTTAATAATATCTCCAACCTTAAATTTTTCTATAATTTTTGCCTTATCCTCTTTTTTAAAAGATGAAATAATTTCTCTTCTAGAAACGCATGCATTACCTCTAACTTTGTCTAATTTTATCAGGGCAAATTTTTGTGGCTCATTCATTAAATGGCTAATGTCTTTAAGTGGCTTGTCACTAATTTGAGAACCAGGTAAGAACATTAGTGAGCCTGTATCAATATGCTCAACTATACACCCACCTTTACACTTTGAGGTGATTTTTCCCATGATGGGTTCATTTTTCTCATAAGCTTCTACCAGTTTATCCCACCCTTTAATTTTTTTTGCTTTACTCGCCGAAACTATTACTTCTCCATTTTTGTCTTCAATTTTTTCTAATAATACTGGAATAGTTTCTCCAACTTTTATTTTCTCGCTTAATCCCATGGTTTTAAGTTCATTTATATCTAATACGGGCTCACTTTTTAGACCCTCAATGAAAAGAAAAACAAATTTTTCTGTAACCTTATTTATTTTGCCATTGATTACTTTTCCTTCTTCGATATTAATTTTGGAGAGTTGGTCGTTAAGTAATTTACTAAATTCTTGAAATTTTGGGTTTGATAAGTCTTTAAATATTTCCATTAATAATGTTTATATAATTTTATTTTTTATTAAAAAGTAGGGACTTTTAGTTAAATTTCAGATTTAAATCAATAGTAAATAATCCTTTTGAATTTATATATTTTAGTAGATTTGATATGAATTTTTAAACCTTTCTATTTTTTTAACTTATTGATTGTATTTAGAAAAGTTGGAAACGAGGTTTTTATAGAGTCTCTATCATGAATTATCCATGTTCCCCCCAAATGATAATGCTGCTATGGTACTTGTCATAAAAACTCTATGGTCTTTAAGAAAGTTTTTGATAATTATTTTTTTGTTTAAAGATAAGTCAGGATTGCCATAAATTTTTATAGTATTGGCAGTAGTTACATTTTTTATTCCCATCAAATTTAAAATTTTTGAACCCCATTTCAAACGAGGGCTTTCTTTATGATTTAATTCAGATAAGTTTCTAAAATATGACACTCCTTTAGCTTTGGCGGCGACTAAAAAAATTATTAAAAATTCATCTATCGCACTACTATTAAGATATGAGGGACAATTAATTCCCTTTAATGAACTTGCACTTTTTACAAAAATATTGGCGACTTTTTCACCTTTATAAATTTTTAGATCTTTGATTAATATCTCTGCACCCATTTTTCTTAAAATTTTAATTAACCCTGTTCTAGATGGATTTACATTTACATTTCTTATAAGTAATTTTGAATTATTTGTTAAAATCGTAAGAACTATAAAAAAAGCACTAGAACTAATATCAGATGGTATTTTATAGTTTAGGGGATTTATTTTTTTAATCTTTCCCTTAATCTTTATTAAGTCAAAATTATTTGACCTTTTTGTTTTAATTTGAATTCCTAAGTGTTTAAAAAGTAGCTCAGTATGATTCCTGGATTTTTTTGCTTTAATTATTGTTTGGCCCTCTGTATTTAATGAAGCTAACATAACCGCACTTTTACATTGTGCAGAGCCTTTTAGTTCATTATATTTTATAGGCTTAGGATTGTTAGTTCCCATAATGGTTAGAGGAAGCTTGCCATAATTTGTTTTGATAACTGCACCAATTTTTTCAAGAGGTCTACTAATTCTTAAAAAATCTCTTTTTGAAAGGCTTCTATCTCCGATCAACTTAACTTTTTTTTTTGCATGAATTAATAAACCCAAAATAAGTCTGGCAAAAGTTCCAGAATTTCCAGCATTTAAAACAATATTTTTTTTATAATTAAAACCATTGACTCCCAATCCAATGATCTCACATTTATTTTTATAAATACGAATTTTAACACCAAGTTTTTTTAGGCAATTGATAGAGCTTAAAACATCCTGAGATTTTAGCAGATTTATTGATGTTGATTTACCAATTGCTTGAGATGCTAGTAATGCCCACCTTATTGATAAACTTTTATCTCCTTCAATTTCGATTATTTTATTAAATGGTCTGATTTTTTTTTTTAATAAAATTTTGCTATCCATAAATTAATTTAAATTAATTGAATTTGAAAGAATCTCCAAAATAAGCATTTTTAGCTTCAATATCATTAATTAGATTTGTTGGAGTGCCACTAGCAATTACTCCTCCGTTTGCAATAATTGCAGCAGTATCAACACAACTTAATAAATCCCTGGCTTGGTGATCACACAGTATTATAGAAATTTTATTAGTACTTTGTAAATCAATAATAATTTTTTGAAGCATTTTAATAGTCATTACATCGAGTGCAGCAAAAGGTTCATCAAGTAAAAGTATCTTTGGATCAGAAATTAATGATAATGAAATGACTAATTTTTTTTTCTGACCTCCGGATAATAAATTTGCTTTTATATCTACCACATTATTTAATTCGAACTGTGAAATTAAAGAATTTATCTTTTCTTCCCTCAGCCTTTTATTTTTGATAGTAATTTCTGATATTGCTTTGAGATTTTCATAAACAGTAAGGTCATGAAAAAATCCACCACTTTGTGGAACAAAACCAATTTTAAATTTTAACGCCCTCTCATAAATTGGGAATTTATTTACTTTGAAGGAGTTGATTTTTATTGAGCCATAATCTGGTTTTATTAAACCTGTTATTAAGTTGAATATTGTGGATTTTCCAACACCATTTGGTCCTAGTAAGCCTAATATTTCCCCATAATTTAACTTTAAGTTTAGATTGTCTAAAATGATTTTTTTTCCAAATTTAAAAGATAATTTTTCTAAGCTTAAAATTTCATTATTTTTTTTAAAAGAAGTAATTCTAAATTTTTTTATATTTGACATTATTCTCTTGAGTTAATGGTAACTTTTTTATCCACATCATTCATAAATATATTAATTTGTTTTGAAATTAAATCTAACTGAATATTATCTGCATTTAAATTACCATTTAATCCATCATACCTTACATTACCATAAATTATTAGATTATTTTTTTGTAAATCTAAATTTAAAGCATCTCCATAAATAATGTTATTTAGGTATATTATTTTAATGTTATTTTCAAAAATAGTGTTGTAATTTTCGTTATTATAAATTGCTTCATCTGATGTGACTATTACATTAGAATTATTCTTATCAGTAAATATTGCTTTAACATCAAGCATTTTAATTAATTCTACACCATCTTTATAAAAAATTTCACTTGTTTTAGAAGAAAGTTTATAACTATTGTCTTTTTTTATATTAATCTCATACTCTAGATTTTTAATTAGATTATTATCAATTTGATTATCGGCCTGTTTCTTTACTAATGATTTAGAGGTGTTTTGTTGAATTTTGATTTCTTCTTTTTCCTTAAAATATTCATTGTAAAAATTAAAAATCAAAAAAATTAAGATTAACAGAAGAACTGACTGTATAATCTTCTTCATTTCAAATATTTAAGAATATGGTGAATGTGAATGACACCTATGGTTTTATTTTTGTTGTTTTTATCATAGACACAAACACTTGTGATTTTTTTTTTATTCATTTGATACAGTATATCTGAGGCTAGTGAATTTTTTTCTACAGAGAATGGTTTTTTTGTCATGACAGACTTAATTCTTAAATTTGCAATTGATTTTTTATTTTGTAATGATCTTTTAAGGTCACCATCAGTAAATATACCTTTATTTAAACCATTATTATTTGTTATGACAACAAAACCTAATTTTTTTTCTCTAATTATTTTTAATGCATTAATAATGCTTTCATTCTCATTTACAAAAGGTATTTTATTTTTTGTTAACATTAAATCTGAAGCTGTTTTTAGTTTGTTTGCTAAATTGCCCGATGGATGAAATTTTTTAAAATCTAGCCTGCTAAAATTTTTTATTTTCATTAAAGCTATTGATAAAGCGTCACCTAAAGACAATTGTGTAGTTGTACTGGATGTTGGAACTATACCAAAACCAGACTCTTCTACCTGAGGCAGAAGTAACTTGATTTTTGCAGACTTATATAAATATGACTTTTTATTTGATACAATACCAACCAGAGTTATATTATTAGATTTGGTATATTTAATTATGTTCTTTAGTTCTTCAGTATTACCTGAGTGACTTATTAATATTAAAATATCTTTTTTTGTAATTCTTCCTAAATCACCATGCGAACAATCATTCGCTGAAATAGTAAATGATGGAGTTCCAACAGACGATAAAGTTGCAGATATTTTTGATGCAATTTTTCCGCTTTTTCCCACTCCACATATAATTACTTTTGATTTGCACTTGCTTATTACATTAACAGCATCTTTAAATGAGTTATCAATTGAATTTTTTAACTTTTTTAAAGCCTTGATTTGAAGATCAATTACTTCTTTACCGATAATTTTTACATCATTTGACATAATCAATTAATGAGACCAGATATCATCTTTAAATAAGGCTATATCAAGATCAACTCGTGTTTTTAAAAATTTTAAACAATCTTTATAAAGTTCTATTCTATCTTCTCTTTCAAGAATTTTAACTAATTCATCATGAATTTTATGAAGATATATTACATCATTTGCGCAATATTTAAGTTGTGCAGGTGTTAATTCTCCTCCAAAATCAGAGCTTTGAAATTGTTTGCTTATATCAACATTTGCAAATTCTTTTATTAAAGTTTTCAAAGAATGGTTATCTGAGTATGATCTAGCCAATTTAGATGCAATTTTTGTATCTTGAACACTATTTGTTTCAGTTTTTAGGTAAAATTTAATATGAGCTATATCTGCTCTTCCATAATGAAAAATTTTTGTGATTGATTTATCTGCTAATACTTTTGCTAAATTCGGAGCTTTATAACTAGATCTGTCTAATTGAATTATATGTGCGTCCGATTTACCTGTCGATATTTGTATAAGGCATAAAGGATCTCTTCTAACGTTTAATCCCATAAACTCACCATCGACTGCTATAACATTGCCTAATTTTATATCATCTGGTAAATCATCTTTGTGAAGTTTAATATCAATATTCATTTTTAAATATATATATATGAAACCTAAAAATTGTCTAATTTTTGGTGGTAGTGGCCAAATAGGTAGGCACTTAATCAGAAAATTAACTAAAAATAATATTAAAGTTACAGTGGTCACGAGAAATATACATCAAAAAAGTTATATGATTAAAACGCAAGGAAATGCTGGATATATTGATATTGTAGAGGCAAATATATATGATCAGAAAAAGATTAAGGATTTATTTTCAAAATCAGATATTTGTATTAATTTAATAGGTATTTTATTTCAAAAAAAAAAGGGGAATACATTTTATAATATTCATACTCTTTTTCCATCTTTACTATCTAAATTGGCTAAAGAATTTAAATTAAAAAATTTTGTTCATCTGTCTGCTCTAGGTATTAATGAGGCAACAGACAGTGATTATGCAAAAAGTAAACTGGAAGGAGAAAAAAATATTTTAAATAATTTTCCGATTTCAACTATAATTAGACCTTCTATTGTATATTCAGTTGATGATAATTTCACAACAAACTTTATGACAATATTAAATAGACTTCCAATCTTTCCCTTATATTATTCTGGAAAAACAAAATTTACTCCTATCCATTGTTCAGATTTGACTGATGTAATTTATAGTGTGATAACAAAAGACATAAATTCAAAAATAATTGAATGTGTTGGACCTGAAGTAATTAATTTTAAGGGGATAATTGAGAGACTTTTAAGTTTAATTGATAAAAAAAGATTATTATTGCCAATGCCATTGTCAATTGCATCATTGACAGCTAAGGTATTTCAATTATTGCCAAGTCCTATTTTAACAGAGGATCAATTGAGATTGCTTAAATATGATAATGTTTTATCAGGAAAATATAAAAGTAATTTTGATTTAGGAATACCAAGTAAAAAATATTTTAATGATGAAGTTAAAAAATATGCTTATATGTGGAGAGAAGGTGGGCAATTTTCAACTGAGAAGTATTTAAATAAAGAAAATACAAAAAATTAATCAAGCTGACTGAATCTTTTTATCTATAAATTCAGGAACTTCATCTTTATCAATGTTATCTTCTTTTTTACCTTTAGGTTGATATGCATAAAGCAAATGTAACTTACAGTATGAAAATTCTTTTAACGATGTTCTTCCACAAAAATAGAAATTTTTTTCATCTGGATGTCCAATAGGCCATTTACATGAATTCTCATCCAATTCCTCTAGCTGTTTAGGATTTTCTGGCTCAAAATCTTTTTCAATAATTAGAGACCTAAATTTACTTCTTTTACCTCTTTTCGATTGGATTTTACTCTTATCTGAATTGTTATCAAAATTTTTATTTGATGTAGCTGCCCTAGTTTTAATTTTTGCGGATAAATTAAGTCTATGAGCCTTGCCGATAACAGCATTTCTGCTTATCCCCCCTATAATTTCAGCTATTTGACTTGCGGTATTTCCTTTACCCCATAATTCTTTTAATTTAGAAACTTTTTCGTCTGTCCAACTCATATTTTACTATATAATGTATATAACTTTTTATAAAACACAATATAGTGTTTTATAATTCTTAATAACAAGGTATTTTTAATACTTATTAACAATTTTCATTTATAAATAATGTTTTTTTCAATCGAAAATTGAATCTATTTTATTTAATTTTAATCAATTTAGTAATACTAAATTTTAATAATGAGCTTTCTTGCAAAAAATTATAATAGAAAAAAAATTGCTTTTAGTAAAGGCAAAGGGAGTTTTTTATTCTCTGTAAAAGGTGAAAAGTATTTAGACTTTGTTCAAGGTATTGCCGTAAACTCTTTGGGTCACTCACATCCCAAATTAATAAAGTCTTTGAGTAATCAATCTAAAAAAATTTGGCATGTATCAAATGCATTTATTATTCCAGAGGGAGAAAAATTAGCAAAAAAAATTGTTCAAAAAACATTTGCTGATTATGTTATGTTTCAAAATAGTGGTGCAGAAGCTACAGAGGCTGCAATCAAAGTTGCGAGAAGGTATTTTTATTCAATTGGTAAGCCAAATAAAAATAGAATTTTATGTATTAAAAATTCATTTCATGGAAGAACAATTGCTGCAATTTATGCAAGTGGTTCAAAAAAAATGACTGAAGGTTTTGGGCCTAAAGTAAATGGTTTTGATCATTTTAATTTTGGAGATCATAAGTCTTTAAAAAAACTGATAAATAAAAATACTGCTGCGGTCATGATTGAAACAATTATGGGAGAAGGTGGAATTAAAGTTATACCTGATTGGTGTTTAAAAGGTCTTAGAAAATTGTGTAATAAGAAAAAAGTTTTATTAATACTTGATGAAGTTCAATGTGGAATAGGTAGATCTGGAGATTTTTTTGCTTTCGAAAAATCTAAAGTAAAACCTGATATTGTTCCTATTGCAAAAGGTATAGGTGGTGGCTTTCCTATTGGTGCAGTTTTGATGAATAAAAAAGTAGCATCAGGAATGGTCGCAGGCACACACGGCTCTACTTTTGGAGGCAATCCTCTTGCAATGCAAATAGGAAATACTGTAATTGATATAATTTCTAAAAAAAGATTTCTTAATAATGTAAAAAAAAATTCTAAATATTTTATAAATCAATTAAATAAAATTAAAATGATTTATCCTAATATTATAAAAGAGATTAGAGGGAGAGGTTTTTTAATAGGACTTCAGTTGTATAATGATCAAACAAATTTTATTAAAAAATTAATGGACAATAAATTATTGACAATAAGAGCAGCAGAAAATGTTGTGAGAATTTTACCACCATTGAATGTTAAAAAATCAGAACTTGATGTAGCCTTAAAAATAATAAAAAAAGTTTGTTCAGATTATTGATTATATGAATCATTTTATTAACCTTAAAGATATCCCGGCAAAAGATTTGAGAAAAATATTAATTGATGCAAAAAAAAGAAAATTGAAAAGATTGGGATTAAATACCTTACAACCTGATAAAAATACTCCTTTGAAAGGAAAATTGTTAATACAAATGTTTGAAAAGTCTAGCCTAAGAACTAGATTAAGCTTTTATTTAGCAATAAAACAGTTGGGCGGCGGAACAATTACACTAAGATCAAATGAATTACATCTAGGAGAAGGAGGAGAGTCCTTAGAAGATACAGCAAAAATTTTATCTACTTATGGTGATGGTTTTATGCTTCGGACAGATAGTGATAAAAAAATTGAAAAATTTAAAAGACATTTATCAATACCTATAATTAATGGTTTATCTCCATCATCTCATCCAACACAAGTTTTATCAGATATTTTTACTGTTGAGGAAATAAAAAAAAAACCAATTTCAAAATTAAATATTACATGGATAGGTGACTCAAATAATGTTCTAAATAGTTTAATAGCCGCATCAGTAAAATTTTCCTTTAAATTAAGTATTGGCTGTCCAAAAAGTTATGAACCAAATAAAATTATTTTAGATTGGGCCCTAGATAAAAATAAAAATATTTATGTTTTTAATGATGTAAAAAAAGCAGCTAATAATGCTGACGTAATATTTTCAGATAAAGTTATATCACTAAATGATAAAGTTGATAAAAAAAAAAAGATTAAAGATTTTAAAAAATTTAAAGTAAATAAAAACTTGA
>CACAIR010000019.1 GCA_902532565.1 uncultured Pelagibacteraceae bacterium
TTTTGGAATTCAGAAAAAGCATCAGAACCTAAATTTGGAATCAATTTAGCAAATGGAAATAGTGCACTAAACAGTAAAAATAAAATAAAACTTAAAACAATTAAGGTTTTTTTTTTATAAAAAAATCCAATAAAAAAAATTTGAATTGAACCAATGACTGGAAATAAATAATATAAGTCTTTTTGAGCAAAATGAAGGGCTTTTTGAAATAACTGCAATATTTCTAACATTTTCTATGTTTTTATAGTTATTATATGTTTTGGCGGAAGAGGAGGGATTCGAACCCTCGGTACAAGTTTCCTCGCACGGTCATTTAGCAAACGACTGGTTTCAGCCTCTCACCCACTCTTCCTTTTCAAACGATTTGATTGTATTGAATAATGAATATTTATAAAGTAATTATTCAAAATTCTATGAAAAAAAAATATTCAATATTTTCACTTATAAAAAATGCATTTTCTTACCATGAGAATTGGGAGAAAGCGTGGAAAGATCCTGAGCCAAAAAAAGAGTATGATGCTGTAATAGTCGGTGGTGGCGGCCATGGTCTAGCTACCGCTTATTACTTAGCGAAAAAACATAACATGAAAAATATTGCGGTCGTTGAAAAGGGATGGATTGGTGGAGGTAATACAGGCAGAAATACTACAATAATTAGATCAAATTATTTGTGGGATGCAAGTGCTGGACTTTATGATCATGCTTTAAAGATTTGGGAGGGATTATCGCAAGAATTAAATTATAATGTAATGTTTAGTCAAAGAGGTGTAATGAATTTAGCTCATAACCTCCAAGATGTAAGGGACTTAAAAAGAAGAACTCATGCAAATAGACTTAACGGAATAGATGCTATTTATTTAAATACAGAAGAAGTTAAAAAATTTTGTCCTATCATTAATACATCTCCCAATATTCGTTATCCAGTTTTAGGGGGAACTTTACAAAAAAGAGCTGGTACAGCTCGTCATGATGCTGTTGCCTGGGGTTATGCTAGGGGTGCTGATGAAATGGGAGTTGATATTATCCAAAATTGTGAAGTAAAAGGCATTAAGAGAAATGGTGATAGTGTAGCAGGAATTGAAACAACAAAAGGTTTCATAAAAACAAAAAAAGTTGGCGTTGTTGCAGCAGGACATTCGAGCGTAATAGCGAATATGGCTGGTCTAAGATTGCCATTAGAAAGTAAACCATTACAAGCTTTAGTTTCTGAGCCTGTTAAACCTATTATAGATACAGTTGTAATGTCAAATGCCGTTCACGCTTACGTAAGTCAATCTGATAAAGGTGAATTAGTAATTGGTGCTGGTACAGATGATTACGTTTCATATTCACAAAAAGGAAGTCATGATATAGTTGAGGGAACTTTAAATGCAATCTTAGAATTATATCCAATATTTAGCCGGATGAGAATGTTGAGACAGTGGGGAGGAATTGTTGATATTTGTCCAGACGCGAGCCCAATAATAAGCAAAACTACGATTAGTGGATTATATTTTAATTGTGGATGGGGAACAGGAGGATTTAAGGCAACCCCTGGCTCTGGAGATTTATTTGCGCATACTATTGCTAATGATGAACCACATAAAATAAATGCAGCATTTAATTTAAATAGATTTGTAAGCGGTGAACTTGTTGATGAACATGGTGCAGCTGCTGTGGCTCACTGATGTTTTTAATCGACTGTCCTTATTGTGGTGAAAGAGAACAAAGCGAATTTAAAGCAGGTGGTGAAGCGCATATAGTTAGACCTAAACAGCCAACAGAATTAAGTGATGATGAATGGGCAGAATATCTATTTATGAGAAAAAATATAAAAGGTATCCAATTTGAAAGATGGATTCACATACATGGATGTAGAAAGTGGTTTAATGTAGCAAGAGATACATCAAATGATGTAATTAAAGTAGTTTATAAAATGGGTGAAAAACCTCCAACTATATAAATAATAATGACAAATAATTTGAGAGTTAAATCAAGCAAGTTTATTGATGAAACATATAAAATTTCATTCAAATTTAATGGAACAACTTATTATGGATATAAAGGAGATACTTTAGCCTCTGCTCTATTAGCAAGCGGTATTCATTTAGTTGGAAGAAGCTTTAAATATCATAGACCTCGTGGGATAATGACTGCGGGTTCAGAAGAACCTAATGCAATAGTTCAACTACACATCAATACCTCAAGAACAGAACCAAATGTAAGAGCTACAGAAATAGAAATTTATGAAGGTCTTGAAGCTTCAAGTCAAAATTGTTGGCCAAGTGTAAATTTTGATATTGGTGGGATAAATAATTTTTTAAGCCCAATATTGCCAGCAGGTTTCTATTACAAAACATTTATGTGGCCAGCAAGTTTCTGGGAAAAATATGAATATTTCATAAGAAAATCTGCTGGATTAGGCAGATCTCCTATTGAACCTGATCCAGATATTTATGAGCATAGATATATTCACTGTGATGTTTTGGTTATTGGTGCAGGTATTTCAGGAATTATAGCAGCAAAAACGGCTGCAAAAAATGGTTTCAAAACTCTTCTAATTGATGAAAAGTCTTATTTAGGTGGTTCAACAATTTATCAAAATTCTGAACATTTCAAAATTAATAATCAAATTTCAAGCTCTTGGTTAGAAAAAGAAATAAATGAAATTAAGAAAATTAAAAACTTAGAAATTAAAACAAGAACGAGTGTTGCTGCATTTCATGGATATAATTTTTTATTAGCTCGAGAAAATTTAACAGATCATCTACCTTTAAATCAAAGAAATAATAAAATACGTCAAAGATTATTAAAAATTAGATCAAAAAAAGTTATAAATGCAACTGGATCATTAGAGAGACCTTTAATTTTTGATAACAATGATCGTCCAGGTATTTTACTTTCTTCAGCAATAGACAAATATTCAAATTTTTATGGAGTGGCTTGTGGTGAAAAAAATGTTCTATTTACAAATAATGATAGCGCATATGAAACTGCAATTAATTTAAATCAAAAAGGTATAAAAGTTGAGGCTGTAATCGATAATAGAGAGGAAGTTGACTCAAAATTAATTAAAGAAGTAGAAAATAATAACATTAGAGTTTACAAAGGATATACTGTAGTTAATACGTCTGGTTATAAAAGAATAAAAAAAGTATCAATAATGAAACTTTCTTTAGATGGCCAAAAAATAATAGGTTCCAAGATATATATTAATTGTGACTGTCTGGGAATTTCAGGTGGATGGACACCAGCAGTACATCTTTTTACACAATCTGGAGGAAAATTAAAATTTAGAGAAGAAGATCAAGTTTTTATTCCAAATAAATCTTTTTCTGATCAAATTAGTATAGGTTCATGTAATGGTGATTTTACTTTAGATGAAATATTATCAAGTGTGCCTAAAATTTTAAAAGAATTTTTAAATATAAAAAAATCAGATTTTGAAAATTTAGAAGTTCATTCTTCTTTTAACAAATCAAAAAGAAACATATGGTTACTTCCATCAGATAAAGTTATTGGTAAAACCAAACCATTTGTTGATTACCAAAATGATGCTACAGCAAAAGATATTAAATTGGCATTAAGAGAGGGATTTAGATCCATTGAGCATGTAAAAAGATATACAACCACTGGTATGGGAACCGATCAGGGAAAACTTGGTAACATGCATGCATTAGGAATTATCTCTGAAACTGCTGGATCTAAAATGGGGGAACTTGGGACTACAACTTTTAGACCACCCTACACTCCTCTTACATTTGGAACTATAGTTGGAAGAAATGTCGGTAAGTATTTTGATATTTTTAGAAAAACTCCGATTCATGATTGGCATGTAGAAAATAATGCTGAGTTTGAAAATGTTGGGCAGTGGAAGAGAGCTTGGTATTATCCAAAAAACCAAGAAAATATGCACGATGCTGTTCAAAGAGAAAGTAAAGCTGCAAGAGATGGAGCTGGTATTTTAGATGCATCTACATTAGGTAAGATTGACATTCAAGGAACCGATGCCTCAGAATTTTTAAACAGAGTTTATACAAACGCTTGGTCAAAACTAGCTATTGGCAAATGTCGATATGGGTTAATGTTAAACGAAGATGGTATGGTTTATGATGATGGTGTAACAACAAGATTAGATGAAAATCATTATATCATGACAACTACTACTGGTGGAGCAGCAACTGTATTGGGGAAACTAGAAGATTATTTACAAACAGAATGGCCTGAATTAGATGTATATTTAACATCTGTAACTGACCACTATGCTACAATTAGTGTATGTGGTCCCGATAGTAAGAAAATTATCTCAAAAGTAATTCCTGATCTTGATTTATCAAACAAAAGCTTTCCTCATATGTCTTTTAAAAATTCAAAAATTGATAAAATTAAATGTAGAGTAATGAGAATAAGTTTCACTGGTGAACATAGCTACGAAATAAATATCCAGGCTAATTATGGAAAATCAGTATGGCAAAGATGTATGGAAATGGGAAAAGAATTTAATATTACTCCATATGGCACGGAAACAATGCATTTATTAAGAGCTGAAAAAGGTTTTATCATTGTAGGACAAGATACTGATGCAACTATGACACCAATCGATTTACAAATGGACTGGATAGTTAGTAAAAAGAAATATGATTTTATAGGAAAAAGATCTTTATATAGATCAGATACAATTAAAGAAAATAGAAAACAATTGATAGGTTTACTTACAGAAAATCCAGATGAAGTTTTGGAGGAAGGTGCACAAATTGTAGCTGACATTAATAAATCTCCAGTTGAAATGCTAGGTCATGTAACTTCAAGTTATTACAGTCCAAATTTAAAAAAATCTATTGCTCTTGGAGTAGTTAGAGGTGGAAAAAGTATGATTGGTCAAAAATTAATAATACCTATGGAAAATAAACAAATCAATGTAACTGTTGCAGATCCAGTTTTTTTAGATAAGGAGAATAAAAGATTAAATGCTTAATTATACAAATGTAATCACTGAAAAAAAAACCTACTCAGGTTTACAAATGGATGAAATTAAACCTGTGATGAAATTAATCATAAGAGGAAAAAAAAGAGAATTTTTGTCTGCAATTGGTAAATCGTTAAATTTATTGCTACCCACTAGTGCAAATACTTCATCAAAAAGTGAAAAATTATCAGCTCTTTGGTTGAGTCCAGACGAATGGATGATTTATTCAAACGAAATTTCTAGTCCAAACAACAATCATTATGAAACTGAAAATTTACTTAATAAGAATATTTGTAAAACAAATTTAGGAGCTGTGACAGATGTGACCGATCAATTTGTTTTGATAAATATGAGGGGTGATAAAATTTTTGATTTACTTGAGACTGGATCTCCTTTTAATTTTAACAATTTTAGAGAGAAAAAAGGGGCAGTAACTCAAACAATTCTCGCTAAAATTGATGTTATTATACATAATCAAAATCAAAATGAAGTGAATCTTTTTGTGAGACGATCATTTTCACAACATTTGTTCTCATGGATGAATGATAGTGCGTCAAGATTATAGTCCCATTTAAATTTCAAATAAGCTACTAATTATTATGAAAAAAATATTTCTTGCACTATTATTTGCTCTTTTACCCTTTTCTTTAAATGCAGAATCAAATCTAGACAAAATTCTATCTTCAGGAGTTCTTAAAGTTGGAACAACTGGGGATTGGGACCCTATGACAATGAAAGACCCGGCAACTAATAAATATAAAGGATTTGATATAGATGTGATGAAGGAACTTGCAAAAGATATGGGTGTAAAAATTGAATTTGTACCTGCAGAATGGAAAACAATTGTTTCAGGTATTACGTCTGAGAGATATGATATTTCTACAAGTGTAACGAAAACTCCAAAAAGAGCTGAGGTAGCTGGTTTTACTGATACTTACTATAAATATGGAACTGTTCCACTTGTGTTAAAGAAAAATTTAAAAAAATTTTCAACATGGGACTCGCTTAATAATTCAAATGTGATAATTGCTACTACCCTTGGTACTTCCCAAGAAGAAAAAGCAAAAGAATTTTTTCCAAAATCTAAATTAAATTCTGTTGAAGCTCCTGCGAGAGACTTTCAAGAAGTTTTAGCTGGAAGAGCAGATGGAAATATTACAAGTTCAACAGAGGCAAACAAATTAATAATTAAATATCCACAACTTGCTATAGTTCCAGATGGAGAAAAAAATCCAGCTTTTTTAGCAATGATGGTTCCTAAAGGAGATGACAAATGGAACAATTATATGAACGAATGGATAAAAAAGAAAAAATCCTCTGGTTTTTTTACCCAGTTATTATCAAAATATAATCTTAAAAGCTTATAATAAATTAGTAATTAATTTTTAATTCTTTATAAACCAGGAAGTGAGAAAATTATTTTTTTTACTTCTAATTTTGCCTTTATCCTCTTGTGGAAAAAACGAGCTCAATTGGTTAATTTTATCTCCAAATAATGTAGAGGGATTGACAAATCTTAAATTTTTATTGAGTGGTTTAAATACAACCATTTTTATTTCGATAGTTTCAATAATAATTTCGATGATAATTGGTTTTTTTGTAGCAATTCCATCATTAGCCAAAAATAAATATTTGACTTACGTAAACATTGGTTATGTTGAGATAATAAGAGCAATTCCTCTACTAGTATTGATTTTATGGATTTATTATGGACTACCAATTATGACAGGTATAAGTTTTAGCCCATTTGTTTCTGGTATTATAGCTTTGTCAATTAGTGAAAGCGCTTTCCAAGCTGAAATATTTAGAGCAGGAATTAATTCAATAAAAAAATCACAATGGGAGGCTGGAAGTTCTTTAGGATTAAGTTTTTTTAGAAAATTAAGACTAGTTATTTTACCTCAAGCAGTAAAAAATATATTGCCAGCTATTGGTAATCAATTTGTGTATGTACTAAAAATGTCATCATTAGTTTCAATTATAGGTATTGGGGATTTAACAAGAAAAGCTAATGAATTAGTAGTAACCACATATCGTCCGTTAGAAATTTACACTTTTTTAATTCTAGAATATTTAATTTTAATTTTAATTGTATCTTATTTAGTAAGAAAATTAGAAAAAAAATTACAAAAAGATTAATTTTTTTTTCTCCAATCCCATGGAAATTCAAAATTCATAGACCACATTCCTAAATTATTTAATCTTGCAAAGTCTTCATCTTCAATAAATTTTTTTGAATATTTTCTATATGCAAAAGCATATCCTTTTTTTACTAAATAACTTGATAAACTTAGATCATTTACAAAACATTCCGCTAGTATTCTGTTGTATTGGTCTTTGCCTTCCCGAACGCAATGAATCTTATTTTTTCCAATTTTTTCAATTAGTAATTCCTTTGCCTGGATACCACATCTTACAATTTCATTATTCATTTTACATTTTTGTTTTATTTCAGGAGTATCAATACCACTAAAACGAATTTTTTCT
>CACAIR010000020.1 GCA_902532565.1 uncultured Pelagibacteraceae bacterium
TCATCTGTAATAAAATTTGCAGTGCCTTCAGCTGTTTTTAATGCAACATTTCCAGTAAATCCATCAGAAACAATTACATTTACTCTACCATTCATTAGTTCATTTCCTTCAATATATCCCAGAAATTCATAATCTTCAGATTTTTTTTCGTTCATAGTTTTAAAAGTTTCCTTAATTATCTCATTGCCTTTTAGTTCTTCAGAACCAATATTTAGTAATGCAACTTTAGGTGTTTCTGTAGGATATAAAGATTTATATAGGGATGCACCCATGATAGAAAAATCAAATAAATTCTTTGGGCTACACTCAATATTCGCACCAAGATCTAAGACTACACTCATATTTTTTTTATTAGGCCAAAGAGCGGACAGAGCAGGTTTATCTATATTATTAATCATTTTTAAATTAAGTTTAGAAATCACTAAAAGAGCACCTGTGTTTCCCGCTGAAATAACTATGTCACAATCTTTTTTTTTTACACTTTCTACAGCTAACCACATACTCGTATCTTTTCCTTTTTTAGCTGCTTCCAATGGACTATCCTCGCTTGAAACTTTATTTAATGTATGAACAATCTCAAAATTAGATTTATTTATCTTGTTATTCAAAAATTTAACAATTTTATCTTTATCTCCAAAAATTTTATAAAAAACATTTTTATTTGATAAATGATGATTAATAATTCCATCAATTATTTTTTGAGGTGAATTATCTCCACCCATTGCATCTACTGCAATTTTAATCGTTGATGACATTTGTATCTTATTTAAGTTAATCTTTCGGGTCTAAAACTTGACGACCTTTATACATCCCTGTTTTTAAATCTATATGATGAGATAATCTGTACTCACCCGAGTTCTTATCTTCAATTATATTTTTTGAAGAAAACTTCATATTTTTAGCTCTTCTCATTCCAGTTCTTGAAGGAGTTTGTTTGCGTTTTGGGACTGCCATAATTATTATTTATTTACACTTTTTAAATATGAATTCAAATTATTTTTTTTAAGATCGTCACTAAAATTATCGAAATAATCAACTAAAAAATCAGTATTTTTGAAGTTTTGTAAGAAATTTAATAAACAGTCTCTTTTTTTATTACGATTCATGTCATTCCAAAAATGAATTTCTGATAAAATACCATGAAATAAATTAATATAATCTTTCATTTTTTTATTAATTGATTGATCTCCATAACCAATTTCTCTTATGCTTAGCTCTAGTTGCCTAAAATTAAAATCATATAATTTTTGTAAAATTTTTTCATTTTTTTCACTCTTAAATTCTTTTAATATGAAAGCAAAATGGAATAAAAACAAAGACAATCTATCACTGAAAGTATCTTCATCGTTTATAATACCATCATAAAGTGATTTATTAGTGGTTAATTTTACTAAATTATTATAAAAATTTAGAAATTCATTATTCATGAGAAAAATATTAATACTATCAATTATTTTATTAGCAAGTTGTTCTTTAAATAAAATTGTTCAACATCACGGTGTTCATAATTTGGAAAAAAAACAAGAAAAACTTAAAATAAATGAATCTAATAAAAACGATATTATGAGATTAATTGGACCTCCCTCAACACAAAATACATTTGATAATGATATTTATATTTATATTGAGAGAAAAACGACTGGTTCAAAGCTTACAAGATTAGGAAAGAAAAAATTAATTAAGAATGATGTCTTAGTACTTGAAATTAATAATAAAGGGATACTTTTAACTAAAAATTTCTACAACAAAGATGATATGAATAAAATTGGTTTTGATGAAAATATTACTGGTATAAACTACGCTAAAAAATCATTTATATATAATTTTTTAAGTTCAATAATACAAAAAATCGATGATCCTCTTGGTAAAAAGAGGATCAAAAACTAATTTAAAAAAATTATTTATCTTAATCTTATCCTGCGATTACAGCTAAAAGTAATAAAGCAACTATATTTGTAATTTTGATCATTGGATTTACAGCAGGACCAGCGGTATCTTTATAAGGGTCACCTACCGTATCACCCGTCACTGCAGCCTTATGAGCTTCAGAGCCTTTACCACCATAATTTCCATCTTCAATGTATTTTTTTGCATTATCCCATGCACCACCACCGGCAGTCATTGAAACAGCTACAAATAAACCAGTAATTATAACTCCTAGTAACATTGCACCAACAGAAGCAAGAGCTGCAACCTGGCCTCCAATTGCGAAAATAATAAAATATAAAACAACTGGTGATAAAACTGGTAATAAAGATGGAATAATCATTTCCTTAATTGCAGCTACAGTTAAAAGATCTACTAATTTAGCATAATCAGGTTTTTGTTTTTTTTTCATTATACCTGGATATTTTTTAAATTGTCTTCTCACTTCTATTACTACAGCACCACCTGCCCTACCTACAGCCTGCATGCCCATCGAACCAAAGAGATAAGGAAGCATTCCACCAATCAGTAATCCAACAACTACATAAGGGTTAGAGAGGTCAAAAGTTACAACAATTCCTTCTAAAGCAGATCCTGCCTCTTTAGAAAAATGTTTAATATCCTCTGTATAAGCTGCAAATAAAACTAAAGCACCTAAACCTGCAGATCCAATTGCATATCCTTTAGTTACAGCCTTTGTTGTGTTACCAACTGCGTCTAAAGCATCTGTAGTTTTTCTTACTTTTTTATCAAGATTGGACATTTCAGCTATACCACCGGCATTATCTGTAACAGGTCCATAAGCATCTAAAGCTACAACCATACCTGCTAAAGCAAGCATTGTAGTTACCGCAATTGCAATCCCAAAAAGTCCTGCAATATAATTAGTTAATAGAATACCTGCTACAATTATCAATGCAGGAATAGCCGTTGCCTCTAAAGATATTGCTAAGCCTTGAATTACATTAGTACCATGACCTGTTGTAGAGGAGGCTGCAACTGACCTAACAGGTCTATATCCGGTGCCTGTATAATACTCAGTAATCCAAATAAGCAAACCAGTTATAATTAGTCCAATAACTCCACAATAATACAAATTCATACCATTAAAAGTTTTGTTGTTAACTGTATATTCATTAGTAAAACCAATTACATAATCTGTCACTGGGTATAAAATTATTAAAGATGAGATAGCAGATACTACAAAACCTTTATACAAAGCATTCATCACGTTATTTGTATTTCCAAGTTTAACAAAAAAGGTGCCTAAAATTGATGTTAAAATACATGCTCCACCAATTGTAAGTGGATAGATCATCATATTAATGTCACCTACAAAAAATATTGAAGAAAGAACCATGGTAGCAACAATTGTTACAGCATAAGTCTCAAATAAATCAGCAGCCATACCAGCACAATCGCCTACATTATCACCTACATTATCAGCAATTACTGCAGGATTTCTTGGATCATCTTCAGGAATACCTGCTTCTACTTTACCGACAAGGTCTGCACCAACATCAGCACCTTTAGTGAATATTCCTCCACCAAGTCTGGCAAAAATAGAAATTAAAGATGCACCAAAGCCTAAAGCAACAAGCGCATTAACAATTTCTCTTTCATTAACTTCAAATTTTAATAAAAGATAATAGTAAACGGCTATTGCCAGTAAAGCTAAACCAGCAACTAACATTCCAGTAACAGCACCTGATTTAAATGCTACTGAGAGACCTTGGGCAAGACCTTTTCTTGAAGCTTCAGCAGTTCTTACATTAGCTTGAACAGAAACTAACATTCCAACGTATCCGGCAATTCCAGATAAAGCCGCTCCTATGAGATAACCTAAACCTACTAAGGGACTAAAGGCAATACTAACAATAATTAAAACAACCACACCAACAATTGAGATTGTTTTATATTGTCTAGCTAAATAAGCTTTTGCGCCAATTTGAATTGCTGATGCAATTTCTTGCATTTTAGCATTTCCAGCACTTGAATTTAAAATATTTTTTCCAGTAAAATACCCATAAATGATAGATAAGAAACCAGCTCCTATTGTGTATAAAAGAATTGATTCTATAGATGTACTCATAATAACCTTAAGTTTGTTGGTTGTTAAATTTTAAGCCCGGACAATACAAAAAAAGGTGAAAAAGACAATCATTAACTTTTAAAACAGATGTTTATAACCTTTATATTTAGCTCGTATTTGCTTATCTTTTTTATCTAAAATGATAGATCTATTATTTCCAGATATTATTTTACCAATTTTAGTTATTTTAATTCCTAAACTTTTTGCAATATTCTGAATGATTCTAGATTTAACAGGATCAGATGTAAATAAAACCTGATAATCATCTCCTCTAGATATTATGTTTATTTTTTTAAGTTTATTTAATTTGATTAATTTAGACAAATTTTGAGATACGGGAATTTTCTTTTCATTTAAACAATAAGATAAACTTTGTTTATTAATCATTTTTGATAAATCATCTATCAAGCCATCAGAAATATCAATTGAAGTATTTGCAAATTTAAATAAGTGTTGAGATAAATTGGTTGGTGGGTCCGGTTTATAGTATTTATCTATAAAAAATTTAGATATTTTATTGTTAACTTTAATCTTTTTATTTAAAATCTGTAAACCTAAAAAACTGTCACCTAAATTTCCAGTTACATAAATATCATCATTCTCTTTTGCCTTATTACGATAAATTATTTTTTTAGAATAACCCATTGAAATAATTGTAAAGCTAAGTTTATTTGAAAAGGTTGTATCACCCCCACATAAATATATTTTATATTTTTTTTGTTCAGCAGATAAAGATTGTGAGATTTTCAATAAATTTTTTTTTGAGAAAGTACTTTTATTTCCAGAACCAGAAATAAAATAATATTTAGGATTTACACCTTTGCAAATTAAATCTGAAATTGATGACCTTAGAATTTTTTTTATTACTAAATCAGGTGATTTAAAGTGTAAAAAATGAGATCTAACATTGTAAGTATCAACAGAAATTACTACACCTTTTTTTTTATCAAAAAAAACATCATCATTTAAAAGAAGAGAAGATTTATTTTTTTTTGATAATTTAGAAAAAAAACTACGTATTAATTGAAATTCATCCATTTTTTGATCTTAATTTTTTTCCAACATTATCTAACAAAGCATTTAAATATTTTGTTTGTGAATCATTTAGAAAGAAATTTGATGAATTAAGATATTCTTTTATAATTATATTAAGAGATAAATTGGGTTTATACATAAACTCATATGTAGCAGCTTTTAAAATAATTTGAAAAACTTTGTCTAATTTTTCAAATGATAATTTATCACCTAGATTAGTATTTAATTCGTCTAATATAAGATCATTTCTCTCGATAGTCCCTAGAACAATATCTTTAATAAATTTTTTAAATCTATGTTTGGGAAATTCTAAATTATCATCTTCATTATAAAATTTTCCATATAACTTTTGAATTATTATAACTCTAGGATTATTTTTTGGATTAAAATGTGTTCTCATTATTGAGACAAAACTGAGATAACTGCTTCAGCTGCTTCAGCTCCTTTTTTTCGTCTCGCTTTAGCCTGAGCCATATTAAGACAAGTTATAATTCCATTGCCAACAGGTTTTTTACTTGCCACAGATATATTCATGATAGCATTTGTTGATGCTTGAGAAATAAAATCAAAATGAGGTGTTTCTCCTTTTATTACACAACCCAAAGCTAAAAATGCATCAAATTTTCTTATATTTTTTGAAATAGTGACTGGTATTTCAAATACACCAGGCACATAAATAATTTTAACTGAGTTTTTTTTTGAAATTTTTTTTAATGCACTTCTGAGTAAACCATTGGCTATATCTTCGTAATAATTAGCCAAAACAATAAGGTATTTTTTTTTCATTATATTAATTCTTGTTTAGTAATTTTTATACCATAACCAACAAGACCAATAACTTTTTTTGGAGATTTAGTTACTAATATCATATTTTTAATTTTAAGATCTTTAATTATTTGAGCTCCTATACCATAATTTTTAATTGATTTATCTTTACCCTTTTTATTTAATTCTTTGACTTTATAATTTTTTAATGTTTGAGATACTGATTTCAAATTTAAATCTTTGATAAATACTAAAACACAATTTTGATATTTTTTAAAGTAATTTAAAGTTTTATTAAACGAATTTGGTAATTTTTGATTTATTAAATAATTTTGAACTACATTTGATGAAATAACTCTTACTCTTGGTATAACTCCTTTTTTTATTTTTCCTTTAATTAATGCAAAATGTTCAGCGCCATCTAGAAGATTTTCATAAATCTTTATATTATATAATTGATCTTTTACTAATATTTGACTCTGTTTTTTTAGTTTAATTAATTTTTCTTTTTTTAATCTATATGCGATAAGATCCTCAATTTTACCAATCTTAAGTTTATGTTTTTTAGCAAAATCAAATAACTCTTTACCCTTGGCCATAGTTCCATCTTCATTCATAATTTCACAAATTACTGCTGAATTATTTTTTTTTGCTAATTTAGATATATCTACAGATGCTTCTGTATGACCAGCCCTAACTAAGACACCTCCGTCTTTTGCTATTATTGGAAATACATGTCCTGGTGAAACGATTTCACTCTTTTTTACATTTTTTTTAGATGCAATCTTAATTGTCCTTGCTCTATCTTTTGCTGATATTCCAGTTGTTATTCCTTTTTTTGCTTCAATTGAGATTGCGAATGCGGTTTTGTTTCGTGATTGATTATTAGCCGACATCAAAGATAAATTTAATCTCTTTGCTTGAACGCTATCTAAAGCCAAACAAATTAAACCACGTCCATATTTAGCCATAAAATTTATATTTTTTGCATTTGTGCTTGATGTAGAAATAATCAAATCACCTTCATTCTCCCTTTTTTCATCATCAACTAAAATAAACATCCCACCTTTTTTAGCGATGTTAATAATATTTTCTATTGGAGCAAAATTACTTTTTTTCATGAAAATAATTTCTAACGTATTTAGATAGGATATCTATCTCTATATTTACCAAACTAGATCTTTTTAAAGTCGATAAATTTGTTTCCTTAAACGTATGAGGTATAATCCAAATTTGGAAACCTTTTTTAGTTACCTTAGAAATTGTAAGAGAAATACCGTTTACACAAATTGATGCTTTTTCTATCAAATGTTTTCTCTCTTTTTTAGGTAATACAAAATTAAAAAGGAATGATTTATCTATTTTTTTGATACTTGTTACTTTACCAACAGTATCAACATGTCCTTGACAAATGTGTCCTGAGATTTTAGTCCCATATTTTAAGGGTAATTCTAAATTAATTTTATCTCTTATTTTTAAAAACTTGAATTTAGAACGAATAATTGTTTCTTTTGAAAGATAAAATTCCATAATTTTAGATTTATATGAAATTAAAGTTAGGCATACACCATCACAGGCAACTG
>CACAIR010000021.1 GCA_902532565.1 uncultured Pelagibacteraceae bacterium
ATTTATATTGGATAACAATTTCTTTAAAATTTGATGAAAATTTTAGTTTTTTAATTCCTTTTGCTTTGATTTTAATTCCATCATTTTTTGGATTTTTTTATGGATTAGCAACTTATTGTTTTTTCAAAATTAAAATTAAAAAACCTCTTAGTAATTTATTTTTATTTTCACTTTTATTTGGTTTAATTGAATTTATCAGAGGTAATATTTTAACTGGTTTTCCTTGGAATCTTATAGTATTTAGTTTTTCAGGAAATCTAGAAATATTACAAATACTCTCTTTTATTGGGACATATGGCTTTAATATTTTATGCATAACCTTTTTTTCAATTCCTGCAATTTTAATCATTAGAGATCATCGTAAAGAGATAATAGTGTGTATTTTTTTCTTGTTGTCACCAATTGCTCTTTATTCTATTGGTTCATATAAGATAAAATCATTTGAATCTTCAAACATTCTTAAGAATAATTATGTAATACGAACTGTAAGTTCAAAAATAGATCTTGATAGATTTTATGGAAACACAAACACTGAAGATGTAATTAATGAGTTAATTGAAATAAGTAATCCAGATCCAGAAACTAAAACAATTTTTTTATGGCCTGAAGGAATAATACCAAATATTAACCAAATTGAATTAAAAGAATTTGAATTTTTATTTAATAAAAAATTTAACAAAAACCATTTATTAGCAATTGGGATAAATAGTTATGAAAAAAATAAAAATGAAAATAATTTTTATAATACTTTTTCTATTTATGATCATAAATTAAATTTGATTACTGATTATAAAAAAGTAAAATTAGTTCCTTTTGGTGAGTTTTTGCCTCTTGAAAAAATTTTAAGAAAAATAGGTTTTAAGTCCTTAACAAATAACTATCAATCTTTTAGTAGTGGAAAAATTAGAGAGATATTATTAATTAAGGATGAAAATTTTGATTTAAAGATACTGCCATTGATTTGTTATGAAGTAATTTATTCGGGAAATATTTTTAAAGATTCAAATTTTGACTTAATTGTTAATGTTTCTGAGGATGGATGGTTTGGAGATTCTATTGGACCTTATCAACATTTTACACACAGTATTTTTAGAGCAATTGAGAGCGGAAAATATTTACTGAGATCTGCTAATAATGGAATTTCGGCAATAATTAATCCTACAGGAAACATTGAAAAAAAAATTGAATTTGGTCAATCTGGTTATATGGATTTTCAGAGTAAAAGAGTTTTAAAAGAAACAGTATTTTCAAAATATGGGAATAAGATGTTTTTAATTATAATTTTATTATATATTTTTTTAATATTTTCATTTAATAGAATTTCTTAATGAGTAATTTAAAGAATTATCTTTTTACAAGTGAGTCTGTTTCTGAAGGACACCCAGATAAAGTTTCAGATAGAATTTCTGATATGGTGGTTGATAGTTATTTATCAATCGATCCTTTTTCAAGAGTAGCGTGCGAAACATTAACAACAACGAATAAAGTTGTACTTGCTGGTGAAGTAAGAGGTCCTAAAATTAAAAAAGATGAATTAATTCAAAAAGTTCGGGATTGCATAAAAGATATTGGCTATGATCAAGATGGTTTTACGTGGAAAGAGGCCACAAAAATAGAAACTCACTTACACTCTCAATCTACCGATATTGCTATCGGTGTAGATTCTTCAGAAAATAAAGATGAGGGAGCAGGTGATCAAGGAATTATGTTTGGGTATGCATGTAGTGAGACAGTTGAATTAATGCCGGCACCAATTTTCTACTCACATAAAATTTTAAGATTAATGGCTGAAGATAGAAAATCTGGAAAATTAAAAAATATAGAACCAGACTCCAAAAGTCAGGTAACATTTGAATATGAGAATGGAAAACCAAAAAAAGTAAAATCTGTAGTAATATCCTCACAGCATTCAGCTAAAATAGATCAAACTAATGTGAGGGAATTATTAAGACCTTATATGATAAAATCAATTCCTAAAAGTTTTTTAGAAGGTTTTAATGAAGATGAATTTTATGTAAATCCAACAGGAAATTTTGTCATAGGAGGACCAGATGGAGATTGTGGATTAACAGGAAGAAAAATTATAGTAGATACTTACGGAGGAGCTGCGCCACATGGCGGTGGAGCATTTTCTGGCAAGGATCCTACTAAAGTTGATAGATCAGCAGCTTATGCTTCAAGATATATAGCAAAAAATGTTGTTGCATCTAAAATTGCAGATAAGTGTTTAATCCAACTAGCATATGCAATTGGGGTATCAAAACCACTTTCAATTTATGTGAACTTATATGAGGATGATCCTGAAAAAAATAAATTTGTAGAGAATAAAATAAAAGAAAATTTTGATTTAAGCCCAAGAGGCATTAGAGAAATGTTAAATTTGAATAGACCGATTTATGAAAAAACTGCTGCATATGGTCATTTTGGTAGAGCTCCAGAAAAAGATGGATCATTTTCTTGGGAAAATACTGATAAAACTGAGGTTTTTTTAAAATAGTTTTTATTGAATAAAAAAAAAACTCCAATATATTTCAGTCACATTATTGAATTTACAAAATGGGCCTTTGCCCATTTTTTTTTGGAGTAAACAAAAAAATGTTAAATAAAAGAGCAGATAAATTAGAATTACTTAGAATTGCAGAAGCTGTAGCTTTAGAAAAATCTATTGATAAAGAATTAATTATTAGTTCAATGGAAACTGGAATTGCGAAAGCAGCAAAATCAAAATTTGGTCAAGACAATGAAATTAAGGTTTTAATAAATAGAGAAAATGGAGACATTGAACTTTTCAGAAAATTGATAATTTCTGAAAATCCTGAAAATATTAATACAGAAATTAATCTTGAAGATGCGATTTCTTTAAATGAAATAAATAAAGAAAAAAAAATTGGAGATGAAGTTTTACAACCGCTTCCTTCTTTTGATTTTGGAAGAATTGCAGCGCAAACTGCAAAACAAGTAATTAGCACAAACGTAAGAGAAGCTGAGAGAGAAAGACAATTTAATGATTTTATAGATAAAAAAGATACAATTTTAAGTGGAATTGTAAAGAGATTAGAATTTGGAAATGTGATTGTTGATCTTGGAAGAACTGAAGCAATTATTCAAAAAAATGAAATGATTCCAAGAGAAAATATTAAAGCTGGAGATAGAATAAAAGCATATTGTAGTGATGTTAGAAGAGAGCCAAGAGGCCAACAAATTTTTTTATCTAGAGCACATCCTAAATTTATGGAAAAATTATTTGTTCAAGAAGTTCCCGAGATTTACGACGGATTAATTGAAATTAAATCTTCATCTAGAGACCCCGGAAGCAGAGCTAAAATTTGTGTTAAAGCTGTAGATACTTCTCTAGACCCAGTTGGAGCATGTGTAGGTATGAGGGGTTCAAGAGTCCAAGCAGTGGTAAATGAACTTCAAGGTGAAAAAATTGATATAGTAAATTGGTCAGAGGATCCAGCAATATTAGTCTCGAACGCACTTTCACCGGCTGAAGTACAAAGAGTGAATGTGGATTCAGATAGAAAAAAATTAGATGTAATACTTACTGAAGATAATTTAAGTAAAGCAATTGGTAGAAGAGGACAAAATGTCAGATTAGCTACAAAGTTATTAAATTACGAAATTAATATAATGACCGATGCAGAAGACTCTGAAAGAAGACAATTAGAGTTTAAAGAGAAAACCGAAAACTTTGTCAAAAATTTAGAATTAGATGAAACACTTGGTCAGCTACTTGTTGCCGAAGGTTTTTCATCAATTGATGATATTAAAGACAGTAATGTTGAGGATTTAATAAAGATTGAGGGAATAGAAGAAGATACTGCAAAAGCCTTAATAGAGAGAGCAAAAGAATTTTATGAAAAGGATCAAGAAGATATTTCTCAAAGAATTAAAGATCTTGGTCTTGAAGAGAGCTTGATTAATTTAAAAAGCTTAACTCCAGGAATGTTGGTTACATTAGGAGAACAAAAAATTTTAACACTTGAAGATTTTGCTGATCTTGCATCTGATGAATTAACAGGTGGATTTGATGTAGTTAAAGGAGAAAAAGTAAAAATCCAGGGATATTTAGAGGATTTTGCTCTATCGAAAGAAGAGGCAGATGAGCTTATTATGTCTGCAAGAAATATTGTTTATAAAGATTGAGTGATGAGTTATGGAAAGCAAAAAAACAAAATTAACAATTTCTGGTACAGCCAAAAAATCAATAAGAAATATTGAGATTGCAAAAACTCAAGGAAAAAGTTCAGTAGTAATTGAAAAATCAAAAAATAACTTCGTAAAAAAAGGTAGTTCATTCAAATCTACTGGGAATAACACAAGATCAAAGCCAACTTCATCTTTCAATCGCGGCGGACCTTTGAAAGCAGCATTTGGAACAAAATCATCCTCAACAACAAGTAATTTTGAAAAACGAAAACTTGCGGAGCAAAGAGCGACTAAAAGATTAAAAGGAGATAGTGATAGTAAAAAAAATAAACTCGGGGCAAAAAAAAGAGAAACCAAGTTAACAGTATCAAGAGCTTTAAGTGATGAAATTGAGGCAAGAGAAAGAAGTTTAGCGTCAGTTAAAAGAGCAAGAGAGAAAGAGCAGAAAAATTTAAATAAAAATGATAATAAAGAAAGTCTTAAGCCTGTCAAAAGAGATATTAATATACCAGAGGCAATTACCGTAAGAGAGCTCGCTAATAGAATGGCAGAACAATCAAGCAATGTAATTAAATATCTTTTTGGAATGGGTGTTACAGTAACAATTAATCAGACTTTAGCAGCAGATACAGCAGAATTTTTAGTTAAAGAATTTGGACATAATCCAATCCGAGAAGAAAAAGCTGAAGAAATAATTCAAAAAATAAAAGCTACTAGAGTAGAAAATTTAAAAAATAGACCTCCTATAGTAACAGTCATGGGCCATGTTGATCATGGAAAAACTTCAGTTCTTGATGTGTTAAGAAGCGCCAATGTTGTCTCTGGTGAGTTTGGAGGAATTACTCAACATATAGGAGCTTATCAGATTGAAAATAAGTCTAATAAATTAACATTTATCGATACTCCAGGTCATGCTGCATTTACAGAAATGAGAGCTAGAGGTTCTAAATTGACAGATGTTGTAGTTTTAGTTGTTGCAGCTGACGATGGAGTGAAACCTCAAACTGTAGAATCTATTAAACATGCAAAAGCAGCAAACGTTCCAATTGTTGTAGCTATAAATAAATGTGATTTACCAGAAGCAGAACCACAAAAAATAAAAAATCAATTATTAGAATATGAATTGATTGCAGAAGATTTGTCAGGTGAAACACTAATGGTTGAAATCTCAGCTAAGACGAAACTAAATTTAGATAAATTAGTTGAAGCAATTATACTTCAAGCAGAAATTCTAGATTTAAAAACTGATTTTGATTCAAAAGCAACAGGAGTAGTTTTAGAGTCGAAAATTGATGTAGGAAGAGGACCTGTAGCAACAATTATTATAACAACAGGTACTCTTAAAAAAGGTGATTTTTTTGTAAGTGGATTGAAGTGGGGAAAAGTTAGAGCAATTATTAATGATAAAGGAAAAAACGTTGATGAGGCGGCTCCATCAACTCCAGTTGAAATATTAGGAATTAATGGTGCAGCAAAATCTGGTGATGATTTTATTGTTTTAGATAATGAAAAAGAAGCTAAAACATTAAGTCAAAATAGAGCAGAAGAGGCAAAAGTTGGAAAAAATCCATTATCCTTTGCAACTCAAGAATCTGCTTTTTCAGATAAATCTTCAGAAGAGCTGAATTTAATTATTAAATCAGACGTTCATGGGTCATCAGAGGCTATTAAAAATGCAATAAGTCAAATCAAACATGATGAAGTAAAACCAAAAATTATTTTAGCAGATATTGGAATGGTGACTGAAACGGATGTAACCCTAGCAAAAGCATCAAATGCAGTTTTGATTGCTTTTAACGTTAAACCAAGTAAGGAAGCAAAAAAACTTGCTGAAAATGAAAATATTAAAATTTCATCTTATAATATTATTTATGAAGTCTTAGATTACATTAAACAAAGAATGTCTGGGCTTCTTACACCAGATCTTAAAGAAACAATTACAGGCACAGCTCAGATTTTAGAAATTTTTAAAGTTTCAGGGGCTGGAAAAGTTGCCGGTTGTAAGATAACTGAAGGCGAAATCAGTGGAACCTCAGATGTAAGATTGATTAGAGATGGGGCAATAATTTTTACTGGAAAAGTTGGTTCTTTATTTAGAGAGAAGAATCAAGTGAAACAGGTGAGCAATGGTCAGGAATGTGGAATTACGATAAAAGATTATATGGATTTTCAAAAAGATGACATAATAGAGGGATTTAATGTGACCTCAAAAGAGAGAACAATTTAATGGCTGACAGAATAGGAAAACCAATATCTCAAAGACAGCTAAGAGTTGGTGAAATGATTAAACAATCTTTGAGTATGATTTTTATAAAAAATGAGGCAAAAATACCTAATTTAGAAACTAACACTATTACGGTGACAGAAGTAAAAATGAGTCAAGATTTAAAAATAGCAAAAGCGTATGTTATGCCATTAGGTGGAAAAAATGCTGATGAGGTAATCAATCATCTAAAAGAATATTCTTTTTTGATAAGAAAAATTTTATCTAAAAAAGTATTTATGAAGTTTTTACCAAAATTACTCTTTAGAAAAGATGAATCTTTTGAGTATGCTGAAAAAATAGAAAACTTAATAAAACAAACTAACAAGTGAGGAAAAGGAATTATGAACAATAAGGCAAAAGAATTGGCAATTCACGATAAAGACACGGGATCTTCGGAGATCCAAATCGCATTGCTAACTGAGAAAATAGAAAGTCTCTCCAAACATATCAAAGAATTTAAAAAGGATAAGCATTCTTCAGTTGGATTGTTAAGAGCGGTAAATAGAAGAAAGAAGTTGTTAGAGTACTTAAAAAAAAATAAAATGGACTCTTATAAAAATGTGCTGTCGA
>CACAIR010000022.1 GCA_902532565.1 uncultured Pelagibacteraceae bacterium
CCTGAATTTTTTATTCAATTTTTTAATGCTCTTATTGTTAGATAATAATAATGTAAGTGAAAATTTTTTATTTAAAAATCGATATTTTTTTGGAAAAGAATTACATATAGATTTAAAAAAAAATTCTTTCTGTTTTATTTTTTTTGACCATTTTTTTTCTTCAGATAAAACTTCTATATTAATCATTATGATTGCTATAAGCTTTAACAATCTTTGAAACCAGCGGATGTCTGACAACATCAGAATGATCAAAATCAATTATAGAGATTTCGTTTAAATGAGATAATAATTTTTTAGATCTATCAAGGCCAGATAAACTCTTATTAGGTAAATCTATTTGAGAAGGATCCCCATTTACGACTATTTTAGAATTTTCCCCAATTCTAGTAAGAAACATCTTTATTTGCGTATCAGTTGCATTTTGAGCTTCGTCTAAAATAGCAAATGAATTTTTTAAAGTTCTACCTCGCATAAATGCTAAAGGTGCAATTTCAATATCTCCAATTTCAATCATTCTCTGTATCTTTTCAAAATGAAATAAATCATATAGAGAATCATAAAGAGGTCGTAAATACGGGTCTACTTTCTCTTTCATGTCACCAGGTAAAAATCCTAATCTTTCTCCTGCTTCGACTGCAGGTCTTGATAAAATTATTCTTTCAATTTTTTTTTCAAGCAACATTGTTAAACCAACTGCTACAGCTAAAAATGTTTTTCCTGTACCCGCTGGTCCTGCAGAAATTACTATATCACTCTGTCTTAATGCCCTTACATATTCTTTTTGTTTTTCCGATCTTGGTATTATAGATTTTTTTGGAGTTTTGATAATATCAGTAACATTTTGATTTTTAACTTTTTCATTTATCATAAATTTGTCAATAGATGATAATATATCTTTGTTTTCAATATTTCCATTATTAATAAATTGATTAGCTAAAAATTGTATTGCATTTTTGACTATTTCATTTTTATCTGGTGTTGATTTAATCAAAATAGAATTTCCTCTAGAGTACAAATTTGACTTAGTTATTCTTTCTAGCTGTTTGAGATTTTTATTAAATTCTCCAACAACTCCCATTAGCAGATTATTATCAAGAAAAATTACACTTAAGGTGTTGTTATCAGAATATACAAATTTTAAATTGCTATCAAAATTTTTCTTTGAACTTATACTCAAATTTTTAAGCTACCTTTTGATTTTGATTTTCTATAGCCTCACCAAATAAAGTATTTCGATTGCTATTTTTAATTTTTACTTTCACAACTTTCCCAATTAAATCATCACTACCATTAAATAAAACTGAAGTCATGTATTCAGATCTTGCAAAAAGTTTTGTCTTATCATCTGTTCGATTCTCAACAAGAGCCTTTATTGTTTTATTTTCTAATTTTTTGTTCATATTTATTTGATTATTAAATAGTTTTTGTTGAATAATTTCTAGTCTTTCCATTGATTTTTTTTTATCGATTAACGGAAAATTTGCAGCAACTGTTCCAGGTCTTGGGCTAAAAATAAATGAAAATGAATTAATAAATTTAACTTCATCAATTAGTTTAATAGTTTCCTCAAAATCATTTTCATCCTCACCTGGATATGCAATAATAAAATCACTAGAGAACTCTATATTTGGATTAATTTTTTTCAACTTATAAAAAATTTCTAAATAAGTTTTAATTGTATGATTTCTATTCATTAAGTTTAACACTTTGTCTGAGCCACTTTGAACAGGTAAATGCACTAATGGCATTAATTTTTTGGAACTTTTATAAACATTAATTATATCATCTGTCATATCTTTTGGGTGAGAAGTTGTGTAACGAATACGTTCAATTCCAGAAAGTTTTTCAAGTTCTAAAATTAAGTTTGATAATCGAAAATTTTCAAAATTATAAGCATTAACATTTTGTCCAAGAAGTATGATTTCTTTTGAGCCATTTTTGACTAATTGTTTAGCCTCATTTACAATTTGATCGAAAGGTCTAGAGTACTCAGGTCCTCTTGTATATGGAACAACACAGAAATGGCAAAACTTATCACAGCCCTCTTGAATTGTTAAAAATGAGGAGATTTTTGATGTTTGATTTTTAATTTTACTTAAATATTCAAATTTAGTTATTGCATCAAACTCGGTTTCTTCTTGCTTGTTCTTCTCATTTTGATAATTCAAGATTGTATCATTAATTTTATGATAAGCCTGAGGTCCTAATACTAAATCAATATAAGGTTCTCTTTTTAACATTTCCTCATGCTCTGCTTGAGCCACACAGCCAGCTACAATTACTAGGGGTTTATTTTTTGACCTGAATATTTTTTTTACTCTACCAATCTCATGATAAACTTTTTCTTTTGCTTTATCTCTAATATGACAAGTATTCAATAGATAACAATGAGCATTCTCATATTTATCTGTTTTTTCATAACCTATTTTTTTAACCGCATCGTATATTCGATTTGAGTCATACTCATTCATCTGACAGCCAAATGTCTTAATAAAAATTTTTTGATCCATTATTATTTTTTTGATTTTTTTACACCATAAAGCTCTAGTTTATGATCAACCAAAGTATATCCATATTTATCTGCTACTTTTATTTGTAGTTTTTCTATTTCTTCATCTACAAATTCAATTATTTCACCAGACTTGACGTCTATTAAATGATCGTGATGGCTTTCTCTTATTTGTTCATATCTTGCTTTACCTGCCTTAAAGTCATGTTTAACTAATATCCCTGCCTCTTCTAAGACTTTTACAGTACGGTATACTGTGGCAATACTAATTTTGGAGTCTATTTTTGATACTCTATTATAAAGTTCATCTACATCTGGGTGATCAGAGTCACCATATTTTTCTTTTGATTCTGAAAGAACCCTAACTATTACTCTTCTTTGATCAGTTAATTTAACTCCCTTAGATATACATTTTTCTTCAATTGTTTCTGACATAATCAATTTTAACTTATATAAATCGGTTTAAGCAAATTTTTTTTTATCTTAAATTTTTTACATAGATTTGGCACATTCTCATACTTATATTCGTTTAAAACACCAAAATCATCAAAACTAAAACAATAATAATCAATGTTTTTTGCGACAAATATACCTTTAACTACAGCGAAGGAATTTCTTATGCCAGCAAAACTTCCGGGCCCACGATTTACGTATAATTTTGAAATTTTATCAATAGTCAAACCATATACTTTGAGAAAATTGTTAATTAAAACAGTTAATTTTTCATAATTAGTTTTACTATTTTCATGACAAATATTATAAATATTTTCATTTTTGATGAGAGTTAAATTTATTTTATCCTTTGCAGCGTCTATTATTAAATTGTTCATAATATCATTTTTATTAATTCACAATTCTAAATCAGAAGAAAATAATTTCAAACAATATTCAAATGATCAGGGTGTTTTATCTATCATGTATCATCGATTTGATGAAAATAAGTATCCATCTACAAATATTAGAATGGATATTTTTTTAAAGCAGATTCAATTAATTAAAAATTTAAATTATGAGTTTATTCATCCCAAAGAATTTGAAAAAGATTTTAATGTTCCAAAAAAACAAAAAAAAATATTATTAACTATCGATGATGCATTTCTGTCTTTTTATCAAGTTGCTTGGCCATATTTAAAAAAAAATAAAATTCCGTTTATACTATTTGTTTCAACGGAGCCAGTCGGAAATAGAGGATATATGACCTGGGATCAAATTAAAGAAATAGAAAATGAAGACTTTGCTGTAATAGGACATCATTCACATTCACATGAATATCTAATAGATATCAGTGACCAAAATTTCATAAGTGATATAGAAACTGCTAATCAAATTTTTAATAAAAAAATTGGATATATTCCAAATTTATTTTCTTATCCTTTTGGAGAATATTCTGAATTTATGAGAAAATATATTTCAAAACACTTTACACTTGCATTTGGGCAACATTCAGGTGTGATTGATGTTAATAAAGAAAAATTTCAATTACCACGATTTCCAATAAATGAAAATTATGGTGAAATTAAAAGATTTACATCAATTATAAAAACATACCCTCTTGAATACAAAAAATTGTTACCAGTAGAAAAAAAAATAAATATATCAAATAATCCTCCACAATTTTCTGTAGAGTTTTTTGAAAATCAAAAAAAAATCAAAAATATAATTTGCTACTCAAATGAAGGGGATGAATGGAAAAAATCAAACACAGAATTTACCAATTTCATCTTAACTATAAAATTCAGAGAAGCTTTCCTTCCTAGAAGAGGGAGAATAAACTGCTCACTGAACGATGATGGAAAATGGAGATGGTTTGGCACTCAATTTATAATTTCAAATAATTAAATTAAACTCTCTAACTCAAGGCTAGAAGGTAAAAGTTTTGCATTGTCAAAATCTTTTAAATTGTTTTGATCAATAATTTTTCTTAAAATTTTTACATACTCGTGACCAGTCTCAGCATACTCGTCTAAATACTGGGAAAGAATAATGCTGTCTAGCTCCTTACCTTCGTCTCTTAATTGCGCTCTTACTAATCTAAATTCTCTATATGTTTTATGAGTGTTTAAATTTCTTTGATAAGCTCTAACAGAAGCTTGTAAAATATTAAATTTCATGACTTTATGTCCTTCATTTTCATCAGCTTCCTTTGGTTTCAGACCGTCTCCTGACCACGTCCATTGACCAAATAATGCATTGCCCTCCTGCGCAAATCTTGAGGTACCCCACCCTGTTTCTTTTGCCGCTTGAGCAAGAGCTAATGAAACTGGAATCTCATCCATTCTAATTTTGAGTGTAGAAAGGTCTTTAGATGGGATGCCATATTGTTTGTACTTTTTATCTAACCATTTTTTTTCTAATTTTGTATTGTTGTTTTTATTAATAATACTAAAAAGCCTTTTTCTATCTAATCTTATATTATTATTTTCCTGAAGAACTAGAGGTAATACAATCTGTAAAAATAACTCTTTCCTTTTTTTGACATTCTCAATCATTTTAATTTCTCGAGGAAATGAGTCAAGTGCTACTGGTTTTACTAATTTATTTTTTCTTACATCATC
>CACAIR010000023.1 GCA_902532565.1 uncultured Pelagibacteraceae bacterium
GCAAATCAGTTAAAATTTGATTTATAATTTTGTTATAAAATTTTTCCGAAATTCCTTCTGTCAGAGAATATTTGTTGTGCTTATGTCTTATTATAGAAGCATCCTCAGAGACATATTTAGGATTTGTTATTTGATATCTGTTTCTAAATTGTCCAATTTTACCACTTACAATTACTTTTTTATTTAATGGCAAAATCTTTTTGATATATCCTTCGTAGCTATTAAAAAAAATACAATCTATCTCACCAGTTTCATCTTTACAATTAATCTTATTTGGTAAATTTCTTATTCTTGGAAAATTGTATTTATATGGGGTGAGTGTAATAGTTTGAATTTCACCAATTTTGAGATCTTTAATTTTAGTAGATTTACTTCTATCGGTATAAGATTTAGGCAATCTCCACAATAGGTCAAAAATATTATTAATTTTTTTTTTCTTTAATATATTATAAGTTTTAATTCCAACGCCTTTTAATTTTTTAAGATCTGTTAATAGATAATTGTATGTATTATTTACCATTTATAATTAATATAAATAAAAAATGAATAACGATATAAAAAACTTAAAAAAAAGATTAATTTATAGATCTCTATACAGAGGGACGAAAGAAATGGATAAATTAATTGGAAGCTTTGTAAAAGAGAGGATAAATGATTTTAATATGAATCAATTAAAAGAATTAGAAACTTTTTTATCAATAGATGATGATACTTTATATAGAATCTATAATGATCAAATCAAAACTTTTAAAATAGAAAATATTAGCACCAAATTTATTCAAATGTATAAATCTCATATTTATAAAGAATGATGGCGGAGAGACTGGGATTCGAACCCAGGAAAGAGTTGCCCCTTTGCCGGTTTTCAAGACCGGTGCTTTCAACCACTCAGCCATCTCTCCGTTAGCAAGGTTTTATAAGTATAAAATTAAAATTCAACATAAAAACAGAACAATTTTTTTTTGAAAATTTTGTCCTTCGTTATAGTTTCGTTAGAGTAATCAAACAAAATCCTATATTCTGATAGAATAAAATTTTACTTTAAGAATAATGAGTACTTGGAAAGAAGATATAATCTTAGCTTTAAAAAACCTTAATGGCTGTGCTCATTTATCTGATATTTATAAAGAAATTAAAAAGATTCGAAAAGAAAACTTAAACCCAACTTTTGATAAAACTATTCAAAGAGAGTTAGAAACGAATTCATCAGACTCAGAGGCTTTTAATAAAAAAGAAGATATTTTTTATATGGTCGAGGGAAAAGGGAAAGGTGTTTGGGGATTAAGAGATTATAGAAATAAATTTTATTGGGTTTCACAAAATAGAACTTTTAAAGTTGAAAGAAGAGATGGATATTTATGGGCCCCTTACGTAAATAAAAATAAAAACGAGTTGTTTCATTGGAGTTCTCTTAAAAATTTGAGAAAAGGTGATGTCGTATTTTCTCATTTTCGTGGAACAATACCATGTATATCTGTGATTCAAAAAATTGCAGATGAAAATTTTGAAAGACCAAAAGAATTTTCTAAATCACTTCCATGGATGAATAAGGGAAGAAAAGTTGACACAAAGTATATTGATATTGAACCTTTAAAAATTACGAAGCAACTGATTTCTCAAATTAATAAATATAAAACTGATAAAAATTGGATTTATAATAGAAATTTTAAACATAATGAAATTTATTTATTACCAATCCCACTTCAAGTAGCAAAAATTTTTTTAGATATAATTAAAAAAAATCAGAAAATATCTATTGAGGATATTCAAAATTTTGATGAAAATAAAGAGGTAGCTCTTAGTGAAATTAAGAATAAAAAAAGAAAGTCTTACGGACAGGGTTTTGGATTAAGTTTTGCTGAAAGAAAATCAATTGAAAATTACGCAATGTCTCTTGTGAGAAAGAAAATGGAAAAAAATAATTGGAAAGTCAAAGATGTTAGTAGCTACAGAGATAAAGGTTATGATCTTTATATGGAAAAGAACAATGAAAAAATTCTAGCTGAGGTAAAGGGTACTACAGGAAGTGATATAAGAGTAATTCTAACAAAAAATGAGGTAATTGCAGCAAAAGCAAATTATCCTAATGGAGCATTGTTTATAGTTTCGGGTATTTATCTAGATAGATCTTCGACTCCACCTAAAGCATCGTTAGGAAAGATAAGAGAAATATATAATTGGAAAATTAATAGTGAGAAATTAACTCCTATTAGTTATTATTATGATTTAAATTAATGAGTGATATTTTAACACCAGACAGAAAAACAAGACTTATCGCTACTCAAATTGAAGTAGATTTGAGAAGATGGATTCAAAAAGAATTATTAGTTAAAAAAAAATTTAAAGATTTAGTGGATGATCAAACTTTTAATGTTTGTTTAGATTATTGCATTAAAAGAAAAAAATCTTTAGATGAATTAATCATTAAGGATCAAATACACGATGATGAAATTCTTGAATTTATAAATTTTTCTACTTCGTTAGAAATTCTCAAAAAAAACAAAAATTTATTAGACGTTGACTCCCAAAAATTATTAGATGAAAATTATGATGGATTTGTTTTTGCAAAAGAAATTAGAAATACAGCAGAACATGGAAGAATAGTTACTCCAAATGAAGAAAATGAATTTAAAAAATTTTGTGATAAAATTATACGAAAAGAGGATTTATTTAGCAGAACCGCCAAAGAAATTGAAGATTTAGAAAAAGGTCTTTTATTTGATAGTTATGCAGATGATTATATTGATGGAAGAGAAGATATTCATAATTTACCAAATCCAGAATATGAAGATACAGGCTGGGTAGATAGAAAAGATTTAAATATTCAATTAAAAAAGAAACTTAAAAATAGTAATGTTATTTCTTTCATAGGTGACGCTGGTAGTGGAAAAACCGCCCTTGCAGTAAAAAAGTGTTATGAATATTTAAGTGGTCATATAGAAAATGACTTTGAGCAAATAATTTATCACTCTTTTAAAACAGAAAAATTTTCAAAAGGCGAGATTGTAGATTTAGAAAATGAAGTCAATACAACTGATAAATTTTTTCAATCTCTTGGAATAATAAATCATTTTGATGATCCAATTAGAAATTTAATTAAGCATTTAGAAGATCATAAAGTTTTATTATTATTAGATAATTTGGAAAATGTTTTGGATAACAATATAATTAACTTTTTAGAGCAATTTTCTGAAGCTGACCATAAAAGTAAAATTTTTATTACCTCAAGAATACCTATTGGGCATGGAGATATACCAATCAAAGTTGGTCCTTTTAATGATAAGGAGGCCTTAGATTTCTTTGAAAGACTTAGCAAAGTTCATCAAATAGAAAATATTACTAGAAAACTAAATGAAGTTACTAAAAAGAAATTAATAAGTCAGAGAATGCACAACCCTTTGTATATCAAATTAGCATTAAATGCTGTTGCTGATGGGGTTCCATTAGAAAAAGCATTTGAAAATCATAAAGATTTATTAAATTTTTCTTATTTAACAATTTACAAAAATTTATCAGATTTATCAAAATTAGTTATTGAAATTTTATTCACTATTAAAAAAGAATTAGCGTTAGCATCTATTTGTGATTTATTAGAAAATCAAGATCCTGGCCTTATATCAAAATCTATCAGAGATTTAGTAAGAAAAAATATTCTAATTATTAGCTTTAAAAAAACTGAAGCAGAATATTATAGTTTAAGAAAAGAGGTAATACCTTTCATAGAAAAAAATGATTTATATTCTGATAAAAAAAGAAATTCTAAAATTCAAAAAGATCATACTAACCTTAATGTTTTAGAGTCTAATCTAGAAATTAATTTAAAAGAAATGCACGAAATACCTGAGGGATGGACTAATTTTTTGTGTAGAAAAGCTTCTGACAGATCTGCTATTTATAAATTAAAAAGAGCTTCTAATATGATTCAATTATTGAATAAATCAGAAAATGTTGTTTACGGAAAATATAAGGATACAGGTAAAAATAAAGATAAACTTGAGAAAGATATATTAGAGATCATAAATAATTTAAAAGTTTCACATAAAGATTTTTGTGAAGTTTATAGAATTGAAGGATTATATTATGCTTCACAAAATAAAATAGAGGAAACAAAAAAAGCTTTTGATATAGCAATATCACTTCAACCTGATTATCCAAATATCTATAATTATTATTCTGTTTCTTTAAGAAAAATGCAAGATTTGAAAGCATGTAAAGAAAATGCTTTAAAAGCTGCACAGCTTTTTCCAGATCATGGAGATGCTCAACAAAATTTATTAATAATAAAGATATTTTTGAGAGAGTTTGATGATGATCAAATGGAAATTATCTATAATAAAGTTGATCAATACTTAAAGGAAGCTCGTACTTTTCTCAAAGTTAGAAGAAAAATTGGTATGCAATTAATAAGATATCACGTAAGTAAAAGTGATTATTTTTTATCTAAAAATAATTATGAAAAGTGTTTAGAGGCTTTGAAAGTCGCATATCAGAAATTTGCATACCTTGAAGAAAAAAACCTGGTAGATGGTTTTACCTTATCAAGACTTAAAAAGTCTACTTATATATTTAACAAATTAAAAGAATATTATAGAGGTGGAAAAGAAGAAGTAGAAGTAAACCAAATGCATGATAATCTCACTGATGCATGTTCTAAGTATGAGTCTTTAAAATTAAAAGGAGAAAAACGTGCTCTTGTAGGCAGTACAGTTAATGGTGTAATTAAATTTGACAAAGCAATTAAGGGTGCGTTTATTTATTTAGAAGACGCATTTTTTGTAGAATATGGTCAAGAAAAAAAGAAAGTTTACATACCATTTCATATAATACCCAAGAACATAAAAGATAACGCAAAT
>CACAIR010000024.1 GCA_902532565.1 uncultured Pelagibacteraceae bacterium
TAAAACTATTGTTTCATTATGTGCTGCTGCAAATGTTGTAAATTCAGGGTTCCAAGTTGCTATAATGACACCTACAGAAATATTAGCAAGACAACATTATAATTTTGGAAAAAAAATTTTAGATAAGAATATTAATTTAGAAATTCTCTCAAGCAGGACCGAAACCAAAAAAAGAAAAATCATAATTGAAAAACTAAAAGAAAAACAAATCGATATAATTTTTGGTACTCATGCATTATTTCAAAAAAAAATATTATTTAATAAACTAGGATTAATCATAATAGATGAACAACACAAGTTCGGTGTTAATCAAAGAAAAAAATTATCAGATAAAGGTGGTGATAATTGTGATTTATTATTAATGTCAGCTACACCAATTCCAAGAACATTAACAATGACCATATACGGAGATATGGACTTATCAATCATAAAAGAAAAACCTAAACAAAGAAAGGAAGTCAAAACTTATAGTAAACTTGAAAGTAAAATTGATGAGGTCATTAAATTTGTTAAAAAAGAAATTGATTATGGCAATCAAATATTTTGGGTATGTCCTTTAATAGATGAGTCAAAAAAACTCGATCATACTTCAGCTGTCAAAAAATATGAATTTTTACAAAAAAAATTTCCAAATAAAGTTGCGCTACTTCATGGAAAAACTTTGCCTCAAGATAAAGAGAAAATATTAGAAGATTTTCTTAATCAAAAAACAAAAATATTAGTTTCGACAACTATTATTGAAGTTGGAATTGATTTTCCTAATGCAAATGTGATTATAATTGAAAATGCAAATAAATTTGGATTATCACAACTTCATCAGCTTAGGGGAAGAGTTGGTAGAGGTGTAAAAGAATCGACCTGTATCCTTATGTTTAAATCTTCTTTAACTGAAAATGCTAAGAAAAGGTTGAATATATTAAAATCTTCCAACGATGGATTTGTAATTTCAGAAGAAGACATGAAGTTGAGAGGTTATGGTGATATACTTGGTTTTAAACAGAGTGGAATAAAGATTTTCAAATTAGCAGATCCAGTTCACAATAACGATCTTTTTGAGTTAGCTATAAATGAAATAAATCATATTGAAAAAAATAAAATTAAGTTGAATAAATATAAAACATTAATGAAACTTTATGATCAAGCTGATGTGATCAACGATATAATTTAGCTATTTCCAGAAGATGTGCCAGCAGAAACTATAAATTTAGAAGCTTCTTCAAAAGTCATATTTAAGTAAATAATTTCCTCTATAGGAAACATTAATAAAAAGCCACTTGTTGGATTGGGTGTAGTTGGAATGAAAACATTAATTAGTTTACGATTTGTTTTAGTGGCCATTTCAGTAGTATTTTCTCTTGTGGCAAAACCAACAGCCCATACACCTTTTCTAGGATATTCAACAAGAACTACACTTTTTTTATCATCATCTTTTTTTGAAAAAGTTTCTGTCATTTGTAAAATAGCAGAATAGACTGTTCTTAAAAAGGGAATTCTTTTAAACAAATCATCAATTAATTTTAGTATTTTTTTACCTAAAAAAGATAGAGATAAACCCCCAACGATTGTGATAAAAATTATTGAAATAATTATTTCAATACCTGGAATGGCAAATGGAAGATAGCTATTGGGATTAATATTCTGAGGAAGAATTTTAGAGGAAATACCAATTAAAATTTTACTTAAATATAAAGTAAAACCAATAGGAATTAATACAACAACTCCAGTTATAAAATAATTTCTAAGAATTAATGCTATTGATTTTTTTTTTTGTTTTTTTGCCATTTACTTAAAACTTGAATATACTACAAAAATAATTGCAATAATAAATAATACAATTAAAATTTTATTATTAAGATTCATGATTATTGTATATATTATCAATGTTATTTAAAATGAATAGAAGAAAATTCTTATCATATGTGGGATGTGGATGTTGTGGATTTGTATTAAATGCATGTACAACGGCACCTATAACGGAAAGACGACAATTAAAGATAATTCCTGAAGCTAAACTAAATGCACAAGCTGCTCAAATTTATGAAAAAGTTAAAGAAAAAGAAAAACTTAGTGGTGATAATAAAAAATTAAATGAAATTAAAGAAATTGGAAAAAAAATGGAAAATTCTATAGCGGAATACTTTTATAAAGAAAATTTAAATGATCCTACAGTGAATTTTGATTGGGAATATATTTTGATTGATAACCCAAAGGTTAGAAACGCTTGGTGTATGCCTGGTGGTAAAATTGCTGTATATAGCGGAATTCTAGATGTAACAAAAAATACTCACGGTCTTGCTGCAGTTATGGGGCATGAAATAGCACATGCAGTTGCTAAACATTCTGTAGAAAGAGCAAGTAGAGGAATGTTATTAAATACGAGCACTCAATTGATTGATATTTTTAGTGGAGGTAAATTATCTCAAGTTAATAGAGCCACAGGTATGGATACTGTAGGTCTACTCTCTCAATTGGGAATAATGAATCCATTTAATAGAAAACAAGAAAGCGAAGCAGATTATTTGGGAATGATTTTCTCATCATTATCTGGATATGATATCAGAGAGACAGTAAAAATTTGGGAAAGAATGAAAGAATTTAACAAAGGGAAAGAGCCCCCCGAATTCATGAGCACTCATCCATCAGCAGATAATAGAATTAAAAAAATTACAGAGTGGTCTACTGAAATAATTTTAGATTATCCTCCAATTAAAGTGTAAACTTTAAATGGTGAGCCGTGATGGACTCGAACCATCGACCCATTCCTTAAAAGGGAATTGCTCTACCAACTGAGCTAACGGCCCAAATCATTTAGTAAACAAAAATTGTATATATAGAATTATTTTGATAATTCAAACCCGAAATCTTTAAAATTCTAAAAATTACAACTTATTTATGTATTTATCATGAAAATCATCAAATGTACCATTATCAATATTTTTACGTATAGCGGTCATTAATTCTTGATAAAAATTGACATTGTGAAGTGTTAGTAACATTGAGGCAAGCATCTCATTCGTGTTGAACAAATGATTCAAATAATTTTTAGAATATTTATTTAAGTTAAAATTGTCACATTCTGGATCAATTGGTGAATTATCTGTTTTATATTTATTATTTTTTATATTTATTCTACCATGCCAGGTATAAGCTAAACCTGTTCTTCCAGATCTTGTCGGTAAAACACAATCAAACATATCAATGCCTCTTTTTACTGCTCCTAATATATCTGAAGGCGTTCCAACACCCATGAGATAATGAGGTTTATTTAAAGGTAAGTCAGACTTTATATCATCTAAAACTTTAAACATTTCATCTTGACTTTCGCCTACAGCTAATCCTCCTAAAGCATAGCCATCAAAATCTATTTTAATAAGTTCATTTAATGATTTTAGTCTTAGATCCTTAAACAAACCTCCTTGAATAATTCCAAATAAAGCTTTATGTGAATTTTTTCCATAAGCTTTTTTTGATCTTTTAGCCCAATATAAAGATAATTCCATAGATTTTCTTATAACCTCATAATTTGATATATTTTTTGGACACTCATCCATGATCATTAAAATATCTGAATTAAGCCCCAATTGTATTCGAATACTTTCTTCAGGACTTAAATAAAATTTTTTTCCATCGATGTGTGAGTTAAAAATAGCACCTTTTTCTTTATCTATTTTATTTAATTTTGAAAGAGACATTACTTGGAATCCTCCAGAATCTGTCAAAATCGGTAAATCGCAATTCATAAATTCATGTAAACCGCCTGCGGTTTGAATACGTTCAACTCCGGGTCTAACCATCAGATGATAAGTATTGGATAAAATTATCTCAGAACCTGTTTTTTTAATATCTTCGATTCTACATGCTTTTATTGTAGCTTGAGTTCCAACAGGCATAAAAGCCGGTGTTTGAATATTACCTCTGTGAGTTTCAATCAAACCACATCTTGCAAAATTATCTGTTTTTAAAATTTTAAAGGCAAAATCTTTTAATGCCATTTAAAAATTACAAAGATTTAAAGCTAATAATTTTATCTGGATCTGAGACAGCACCATTTTTATTATCATCGCCTCTTTTTATTTTATCAACAAATTCCATACCTTCTATTACTTTTCCAAATACAGTATATTCTCTATCTAAAAATGGAGCAGGTTTAAAACATATAAAAAATTGACTGTTAGCACTATTGGGATCAGAAG
>CACAIR010000025.1 GCA_902532565.1 uncultured Pelagibacteraceae bacterium
ATAACTTGGATAAAACCATATAAAAAAATTAAAGAAGTAAAATATAGTTCAAAGGAAGTAAAAATTAAGTGGTTTCATGATGGAAGTTTAAATGCTTCTGCCAATTGTATTGATCGTCATTTAAAAGATAAAAAAGACAAAACTGCAATAATTTGGGTTGGTGATGATCCTAAAGAAAGTCAAAAAATTTCATATAAACAATTGCATCAAAAAGTTTCGAGGGCGGCAAATGGTTTAAAAAAAATCGGAATTCAAAAAGGTGACAGAGTTACAATTTATTTAACAATGATACCTGAGCTTGCGATTTTGATGTTAGCTTGTGCAAGAATAGGGGCTATACATTCAATCATTTTTGGAGGATTTTCTGCAGAATCTATTTCGGGAAGAGTTAATGATTGTGAGTCAGAATATATTATTACTGCTGATGAAGGGCTTAGAGGTGGAAAAACTATTCCCCTTAAAGCAACAACAGATGAAGCATTATTAAGTTGTCCAAATGTAAAAAAATGCATTGTTGTGAAACGAACAGGAAATGAGGTCGGTTGGAATGAAAATAGAGATGTCTGGTACCACGATTTAATAAAAGATGTTTCTACGAATTGTGAACCAGAGGAAATGAATGCAGAAGATCCTCTATTTATCCTTTATACATCTGGTTCAACTGGCAAACCAAAAGGAGTTTTACACACCACAGGTGGCTATATGGTTTATGCATCTATGACTCATCAATATATATTTAATTACAAACCAAAGGATATTTATTGGTGTACCGCCGACATTGGCTGGGTAACAGGTCACAGTTATATTATATATGGTCCACTTGCTAATGGAGCTACGACTATGATGTTTGAGGGAATACCGAATTATCCAGATAGTTCCAGATGGTGGCAAATAATTGATAAGTATAAAGTAAATACTTTTTATACAGCTCCAACTGCCATTAGAGCTTTAATGAGGGAAGGAAATGGACCAGTAAAAAAAACCTCAAGAAAATCACTAAAACTTCTTGGTACGGTTGGTGAGCCTATAAATCCAGAGGCTTGGATGTGGTATTATAATACTGTGGGAAATTCAAAATGCCCTATAGTTGACACTTGGTGGCAGACCGAAACTGGTGGAATAATGATTGCTCCCCAAACAGGTGCTATACCTTTAAAACCTGGATCTGCTACTAAACCATTTTATGGAATTAAGCCTGTTTTATTAAATAAAGATGGAAAAGAAATAAAAGGGCCTGGGGAAGGTAGACTGTGTATTTCTCAATCTTGGCCTGGACAAATGAGAACTGTTTATGGTGATCATCAAAGATTTATAGACACATATTTTTCTCAATTTGATGGAAAATATTTTACGGGTGATGGATGCAAAAGAGATAAAGATGGTTACTACTGGATAACAGGAAGAGTTGATGATGTAATTATTGTGTCAGGTCACAATCTTGGAACAGCAGAAATTGAAAGTGCTTTTGTTGCTCATCCAAAAGTGGCTGAAGCTGCAGTTGTTGGATACCCTCATGACATAAAGGGAAATGGTTTGTATTGTTATGTAACCTTAAACGCAGGAGAGACTGAAACAGGTGAACTTGAGAGGGATTTAAAACTTTGGGTAAGAAAACAAATAGGTCCGTTAGCTACACCTGATTTAATTCATTTTACTCCGGGCTTACCAAAAACAAGGTCAGGTAAAATTATGAGAAGGATTTTGAGAAAAATTGCTGCTAATGAGCATAGTCAACTGGGAGATACTACAACTTTAGCAGATCCTAGTGTTGTACAAAGTTTGGTTGATAATAGAAAGAATAATTAAAATTGGATTCGATCTCTAAATTCTTTTTTAATTACATCCCATTTTAAAATAACTGAATTTAAAACAATTTTTCTATCTAGAACTTTTAGTTCTTCAGATATTGGTGCCCATTTATATAAAGATAGAGCACTTAGATTGAAAGGGAGGTCATTATGATAATTGTCCCAATTAATTTGATGAAACCTTTTTTCAAAATTTTTTTTGGCGTCTTCAATAATTTCTAGTGGCATATCGTTTTTTATTTCATCATCTAAAATATTTAAGTAAATTTCCTTTGCTTTATAAACATCTTTAAAATTAAAATTTTCTTTTAAATAAGAAAAAGTAAAAAAATTTAAGTCTTGTAACGCAACAGCATAAATATTCCATTTAGCTTGATTAACTGATTTCATAAATTCATCATTATCAAAATGAAGAACGTATCTTGTGCCCATCCTAGTTTTTAGATAATTATAAAGTGTGACTTGTGATACCCATGCAGATTTTGTTTGAATAAAATTTTCTAATTCATCTAAATTTCTTATTTTTTTCTTAGGAATTACAGCTTTGAATAATGAAAATAAATAAACTTTAAAATCATTTAAAGATAAATCTCTCCAGGAAAATTTTTTTTTTGTCATAAAATTCTATTTTAAGTAGAAAATTAGGTAAAAACTAACTTAATATGTGCATTTTTTACACTTTTAATCTACCTCAGAATGGGTATGGTTTTGCAAGTTATAACTTAAAGAGAGAGGTATACATGGCAAAAAATGCACAACACTGGGAAAAGACCAAAGGTTTGCTGATAATTACGTTAGTACTTTGGGCTATATTCTCAATGGGTATATTCCTTTTTGGCGCTGAAATGAACTCAGTTACGGGTCCGTTTGGATATCCATTAACTTATTGGTTCACATGTCAAGGTTCTCTTGGCTTCTTTGTAATCCTTATTTTTTGGTTTGCAGGCAGACAAGAAAAAATTGATGAAGAATTCGGTTTTGCAGAAAGAGGAGAAGATTAATGATTAAAGGTAATTTTATAGACAACTTGCCAAAAATTTATGGAATCTATACGGGAGGATTCATAGCTTTCATAATTATAATGGCAATTGGTGAACAGATGGGTATGACAGCAAAAGCAATAGGTATTTCTTTTGTTGCCTTCACAGTAGCCATCTATGCAATAATTGGTTGGCTATCTAGAACAGCTCAAGCAAGTAACTATTATGTAGCTGGAAGATCAGTACCAACTGTATTCAATGGAATGGCGACAGCAGCAGACTGGATGTCTGGTGCATCATTCGTTGCAATGGCAGGTGGTATTTATTTTAAAGGCTACGGATACATGGCTTTGCTTGTTGGTTGGACAGGTGGTTACGTGTTAGTTGCAACTTTATTAGCACCTTACTTAAGAAAATTTGGTTGTTATACAGTTCCAGATTTTGTTGGTACTCGATACGGTGGTAATACAGCAAGATTAATGGCAGTAATAGTTTTAACTGTTGCTTCATTTACTTATGTAACTGCACAAATTAATGCTACAGGTACAATTGCGTCTGTTGCACTTGATATCCCATTCCAATACGCAGTTTATGTTGGATTAGTAAGTATCTTACTATGTTCAATGTTAGGTGGTATGAGAGGGGTAACTTGGACACAGGTTGCACAATATATAGTACTAATTATAGCATACTTGCTTCCAGTATTCTGGATCAGTAACAATATAGGTGCAGGTTTCTTTCCTCACTTCATGTTAGCTGATGAAGTAGCTAGAATTGGTGAATTAGAACAACAGTTTGGTTTTGTTAAGAACGCTGCTGCTGATCTAAAAACTGTACCTAAAGGGTTAGCTGGTATCACTAAAGCTCACTCTGAAGTAAACGCAACACCTTGGGCTTTCATCTCATTAGCGTTAGCTATGATGATGGGAACAGCTTCATTGCCACACGTAATGATGAGGTTCTTCACAACTCCAAGTGTAAAAGCAGCTAGAAAATCAGTAGGTTGGTCAGTATTCTTTATCTTCCTACTTTATTCTTCTGCACCGATGTTAGCGACACTATCTAAGCTTGCATTAATTGATCCGAACTTACCAACAGGTATTATCGGTAAATCAATTGCAGAAGTTCAAGCAATCGATTGGTATCAAAACTGGAACCAAGCTAATCTAATGTTTGTTAGCGA
>CACAIR010000026.1 GCA_902532565.1 uncultured Pelagibacteraceae bacterium
TAAAAAAATTGTAAGTTTTAAATTTCATCATTTGGCCTCTTCTAATTCGACTTTTTTAGATAAAGATTTTGAAGATAAAAAAAAAACTTTTGAAAATTTCAAGAAATATGAAAAATTTTTCGAAAATAATGAAGTTATTATTAATCAAAATAAAAGATTAAAGATAATTAATAAATCTTTTTTAAAGATATTAGGAAAAAAAGGCTTAAAAATTAATGAAAATCCTAAATTAATGGATGAGGTAGTAAATTTAGTGGATAGCCCAAATGTTTTATTGTGCAAATTTGATAAAAAATTTTTATCAATTCCTAGAGAGATTTTGACCTTAACAATGGAGTCCCAACAAAAATATTTTCCAACTTTTAATAATAAAAACGAAATTACGAATGAATTTTTAATTGTAACAAATAAAAAAGACAAAAAAGGACTCATTAAAATAGGTAATGAGAGAGTTGTTGATGCAAGATTAAGTGATGCAGAATTTTTTTGGAATAAAGATAAATCTCAAAATTTGGTAAAAAAAGTTTCCGAATTAAAATCCATGAATTTCTTTAAAGGGCTTGGAACTTATTTTGACAAAGTTCAAAGAGTGAGAAAATTGGGAGGTCTAATTTCAGATGAGTTGTTAATTAGTAAAGAAAAAGTTGAATTATCAGCGACTTTATGTAAGACAGATCTGATTTCTGAAATAGTAAGAGAATTTCCAGAGCTCCAGGGAATTATGGGTGGCCATCTTTCACACGCCCAAGGCTTTGACAAAGAAGTTGTAAATGCCATAAAAGAACAATATTTACCATTAGGTATTAATTCGGTTATTCCAAAAAAACCATATAGTATTTCTCTTTCGTTAGCTGATAAGATTGATACTTTAACAGGTTTTTTTGGTATAGATGAAAAACCTTCTAGTTCAAAAGATCCATACGCTTTGAGAAGGGTTGCTCTTGGAATTATAAGAATTTTAATTGAAAATAAAAAGGATATAAAAATTAATAATTTATTTATAAATTCATTAAATATTTATTCAAATCAAGATCTTGAATTTTCAAAAGATAATATAATTAAGGACATTTCGAATTTTTTAATTGATAGATTTAGATACTATTGTAAAGAAAAAAATTTAAGGCATGACATTATCGAAGCAGTAACCAATTCATTTGACTTGAATAAAATTTCTACTAATTTTGAGAAAGCAAAAAGTCTAAATAAGATAATTAACAAACCTATTGGTGAAGATATAGTTTCTTCTTATAAAAGAGCATCAAACATTTTAAATTCAGAAATAAAAAATATTAATGAAAATCTTTCAAATACAACTGATCCTGGAATTTTCAAAAATGATTTTGAAAAAACTCTATTCAAAAAAACAAAACAATTAAAAGAATATTTTTCTGGAGTATCAAATAAAGAAAATTATGACGAAACACTAGTTTTTCTTGCCTCTTCTAAAAAAGAGGTTTTTGATTTTTTTGACAATGTAAAGGTTAACGATGACAGTGAAATCGTTAAAAAAAATAGATTGGAACTATTAAATTTCTTCTGTAAAACCTATGAAAATTTTATAGATTTTCAATTTATCAAAGACATTAATGAGTAAAATAATTTTCAATTTTAATTCTAAAGAAGTTAAAAAAATTAAAAATCCTAAAAATATTTTGGGTGGAAAAGGTGCAAATTTATCTGAAATGGGAAGAATAGGGCTTCCTGTGCCACCAGGCTTCACAATTACCACTGGGGCTTGTGAACTATTTTATAAAAATAAAAAAAAACTAAGTTCTAATATTATTAATCAAATTAAATTACAGCTTAAAATCATAGAAAAAACAGTAAAAAATAAATTTGGAGATTTAAAGAACCCACTTTTATTATCTGTGAGATCTGGAGCCCGGGTTTCAATGCCAGGTATGATGGATACAATTTTGAACCTTGGTTTAAATGATAAAACAGTGAATGCTTTATCAAATAAAACCAAAAATAAAAGATTTGCAAAAGATAGTTACAGAAGATTTATACAAATGTATGGAAATGTTGTGCTTGGAATTGAAAGTCATCATTTTGAGGAATTAATTGAAAACTATAAATTAACTAAAGGCGTCCTTTTAGATACTGAACTTGATGAAAATGATTGGGATGGATTAATAAATGATTTTAAAAAAGTTGTTAAAGAGAAAACAAAAAAAGAATTTCCTCAAGATGTATTTGAACAACTGTTGGGTGCAATAAGTGCAGTATTTTTATCTTGGGAAAGCAATAGAGCAAAAATTTACAGAAAATTGAATCAAATACCCTCTGAATGGGGCACAGCAGTTAATGTTCAGTCAATGGTTTTTGGCAATAAGGGTAATGATTGTGCCACTGGTGTTGTATTTACAAGAAATCCATCTGATGGAACTAATAATATTTATGGAGAATATTTGATAAATGCTCAAGGTGAAGATGTGGTTGCTGGAACAAGAACGCCACAATACATAACTAAAAAAGCTCGCAATGATGCAAAAGTAAATGAAGCATCGATGGAAGAATCAATGCCAAAAGTTTATAAAAAGTTAGAGAAAATTTTAAATAAACTAGAAATCCATTATAAAGACATGCAAGATGTTGAGTTTACAGTTGAAAATAATAAATTGTGGATTTTGCAAACAAGATCAGGAAAAAGAACCTCTAAATCAGCAGTTAAAATAGCTGTTGATATGGTTAAAGAAAAATTAATTTCCAAACAAGAAGCTATCTTAAGAGTAGAGCCAAGTTCTTTAGATACTTTACTGCACCCAACTTTAGATGAAAAAAGCGATATAAAAGTTTTAGCGAATGGACTTCCAGCTTCACCAGGAGCAGCAAGTGGAAAAGTAGTATTTACATCTGAAGAAGCTGAACGATTGAATAATTTAATGCAGGATACAATATTAGTTAGAGTTGAAACTTCACCTGAGGACATACAAGGTATGCATGCAGCTAAAGGTATTTTGACGGCGAGAGGTGGAATGACTAGTCATGCTGCTGTAGTTGCTAGGGGAATGGGAAGACCATGTGTTTCAGGATCAAGTGAGATTGATATTAATTATGAAAAAAAAATGTTTAAAACTTCTAACCTAGAAATCAAAGAAGGAGATGTAATTACAATAGATGGTTCTACTGGTAGAATAATTTTAGGAAAAGTACCAACAATCAAACCAGAAATTTCTGGTGACTTTTCTAAGCTAATGAAATGGGCTGATGATATAAGAAAACTTAAGGTCAGAACGAATTCAGAAACACCTGCAGACACAAAAATAGCGAGAGATTTTGGTGCTGAGGGTATTGGATTGTGTAGAACAGAACATATGTTTTTTGATGAAGAGAGAATCTTGTCAGTTAGAGAAATGATTTTATCTAAGACAAAAGAGGATAGGGCAAATGCACTTAAAAAATTATTACCTCATCAGAAAAAAGATTTTATGAAAATTTTTAATATTATGAGTGGGTTACCTGTAACTGTAAGGTTATTAGATCCTCCATTACATGAGTTTTTACCAAACTCAGAAAAAGAAATTTTTGAAGTTGCAAAAGTTTTGAGTGTAGACCCAAAAGAATTAAATTCGAGGATTTCTGAATTACATGAGCAAAACCCTATGCTTGGTCATAGGGGGTGTAGATTAGGTATTTCTTATCCAGAAATTTATGAAATGCAATGTAGGGCAATTTTTGAAGCTTTAGTTGAATTAAAAAATAATAAAGTAAAATCAGCATTTCCAGAAATCATGATACCTTTGGTGTCAACAGAAGCAGAAATAAAAATAATGAAAGATTTAGTAATAAAAATTGCAAAAAAAGTTCAAGAAGAAAATAAAACTAGAATAGATTATATTGTTGGAACTATGATTGAGCTTCCAAGAGCTGCAATTAAAG
>CACAIR010000027.1 GCA_902532565.1 uncultured Pelagibacteraceae bacterium
TAAAGATCTATTTTTTCTTTACCTAAAAAAGTTACTACTTGATCCTTAATACTCCCCGAGATAGGACTTATTTGAGAACTTGCTTGTAAAACTTTGTGATTCCACCAATTTCCAATTACATTGTTAGTTGAGGCTTCTCCATTATACGAAGAGCCTTTTATATTAAATTTTTTATTCTTTTGATTAAATTTTAAATTTACAAACTTTTTTTTATCATTTTGTAAAGTTTTAGAATGATAAGAAACTAATTGATCTCTGAGATATTTTTCCTCACTATAGCCCTCAACTTGGAAAACTGTCGCTCCTAAAAGTTTAACTACAAACTTAATTTGATTAGTAACAATAGTTTCTTCGCCGTTTCTCTTAAAAAAATAATGATTATAGCCAATAAGCTCCCCATTTCTAAAAATCTCCATCTCAATTTTCTTGTATTTAATGTAATGTCCGATATGAGCAATTGAATTTATAGGATAAATCAAGAGAAATAAAATGACTATAATTTTTTTCATTTAAAAACTAGTTTAATAGACTTTATTAACAATAGAAATACCTTATTAAAATGTTTTTAAAAATTAAAAAAATACCCAGGGTCAATTGGAGTTCAGATAAGCCTTATAATTTTAAACCAAAACTCTCTACATTCTTTTTTTTATCTTTTGGTCTGATGTTATTTGGTCTTGGAGAAGGTTTATTAATTGTATCTTTTACTGGTGCTTCTCCATGGAGTGTTTTAGCACAAGGTATTTCTTTAAATGTTGACTTGAGTATAGGAACAACAACATTTTTGATCAGTATTACAGTTTTAATTTTGTGGATACCGCTTGGACAAAAACCAGGTATGGGAACAATATTAAATGCATTCATTATTGCATTAATGATCGATCTTTGTATAAAATTTGTTCCAACTCCATCTAACTACCTGTATCAATTAACTCTAGCAATAATTTCAGTAATTACAGTCGGGATTGGTGGAGGTATTTATTTAGTATCCAATCTTGGAGCAGGACCAAGAGATGGTTTGATGATAGGTTTACAAAAAAAAACAAACTTACCAGTTGCTGCTGTAAGAGCATTTTTAGAGATTGCTGTTGTAAGTATTGGATGGTACTTAGGTGGAACCGTTGGAGTGGGAACCTTATTATTTGCTTTTGGAATTGGACCTTGTGTTGCTTTAGGTTTGTATTTAGTTGATAAAATTTTCAATTAGGCTGTAGCGTTTGACTTTTCAATTTTTTTTCTTTGGTGAGGATCTAGAATAGCTTTTCTTAATCTGCAAGACTCAGGAGTAATTTCTAGGGCTTCATCGGTATTTAACATGCTTAATTGTTCTGCAATGGACATTTTTCTTACAGGTGTGAGAACAACATTTTCATCAGTGCCCTGTGTCCTCATATTCGTTAATTTCTTACCTTTCATAACATTTATAATCATATCTCCTGGTTTAGGGGATAAACCTACAATCATACCAGGATAAACTGGATCATTATGAGTTACAAACATCTCACCTCTAGCTTGTAAATTAAATATTGCAAATGCAACTGCCTTACCTTTTTCCATTGAAATAAGTGCTCCATTTCTTCTTCCTTCCATATCACCTTCGAATGGTCCGTAAGTATGAAAAATTCTATTTATAACACCATTACCTTTTGTAATAGTTAGAAATCTACTTGTATATCCCATTAAGCCTCTTGTTGGAGCATGGAATATTAATCTTTTTTTATTTTTACCAGTATCTTTTAATTCAACTAATTTACCTTTTCTTCTATTCATAGAGTCTATTACTTTTGAGGAATATTCTTCATCTAGATCCATAGTAATTTCTTCTATTGGTTCAAGCTTGTTACCATTTTTATTTTTTTTGTATAATACTTTTGGAGGACTAACTGTCATTTCGAATCCTTCTCTCCTCATTTGAGTAAGTAAGATTTCCAGCATTAATTCTCCTCTTCCACTTACTACATAAGACTCATTTTCCTCATTTTCAGAAAATGTGATACCAACGTTATTTTGTGCTTCTTGAAGCAACCTGTCTCTAATTTGTGTACTCGTAAGCTTTTTACCTTCTGTACCTGCAAGAGGAGAAGTATTAACTGTAATTGTTATAGACATAGTTGGTGGGTCAATAGGCGTTGCTGCAATAGGATTTTCGACCTCTAAATCACAAATTGTATCTGCAACATTAGCTTTTTCTAATCCTGCAATTACAACAATGTCTCCTGCCTCTCCAATTTCAATAGGTATTTTCTTAGTTCCCTCGTATCTAAATATTTTTGTTAACCTTCCCTCATCAACTTTATTTCCTTTTAAGTCTATTGCTTTAATTGATTGATTAGCTTTAGCAGTTCCTTGATTAATTCTTCCAACTAAACTTCTGCCCAAAAAACTGTCTGCGTATAATAATGTAGATAACATGGCAAATGGTTTTGATTTATCTAATTCTGCAGGTTTTACATGATCTATAATTTGATCCAATAATGGATTTAAATTTTCTCTTGGTCCATCCACTTCTTTATCTGCCCAGCCTGATCTTCCACTTGCATATAAAACAGGAAAATCTAGCTGTTCTTCATTTGCATCCAAACTGACAAATAAATCAAAAGTTTCATCTAAAACTTCATTAGCTCTTTGATCTGATTTATCTAATTTATTAATAACCACTATTGGTTTTAAACCCTGTTTTAAAGCTTTAGCTAAAACAAATTTTGTTTGTGGCATTACTCCTTCAGAAGAGTCAATTAACAATAAAGCTCCATCAGCCATTCCCAATACTCTTTCAACTTCTGCAGCAAAATCTCTGTGACCTGGAGTGTCAATAATATTTATTCTAGAATTTTTCCAATTAATTGATGCAGGTTTTGCAAGAATTGTTATTCCTCTTTCCTTTTCTAACTCACCAGAGTCCATTAATCTTTCGTCCACAACTTCATTATCTCTAAATGAACCACATTGTTTCATTAGATTGTCTATTAACGTGGTTTTGCCGTGATCAACGTGAGCAATAATTGTAATGTTTCGTATTTCTTGGCTCATAATTTGACGTTCTTATACATTAATAAAATTATTTTAAAACTTAAAAAAAACTCAATTAGCTTAAATTTAAGCATGAAATTATTGAAGATTTATTTTTTATTAAATATTAAATATCAAATTAAAATCAATATTGTCAATTTTTTTTGACTATTAGATAATTTATAAAATTTTACCAAAAAGGATTAAATC
>CACAIR010000028.1 GCA_902532565.1 uncultured Pelagibacteraceae bacterium
TCGTATTAAATGCCCAGTTCCAACTCTTGGGCTATTTGCAGCATCACAACGAAAAACTACTTTATTTTTTAAAGAATTTTTGAATATTTTCACAAATATAATTTAGTTCTTCATTTTTTAAATTTGGATAAATTGGTAAACTAATTAAACTATCACCTAATTCTTTAGAATTGATGCAAGTTTTCTTATTCCATCCAAATTTTTGTTTAAAAATAGTCATATCAGTTACACTTCTATAAGTGATACCAGTGCTAATTTTTCTGTTTCTCAAATAAATCACAAGTTTATCCCGTAAATTTTTTATTCCTTCTTTATTAATTAGTTTAATTATACACAAATGATAAGCATGTTTAAAATTTTTTGTATCTGTCTTAAATTTTTGAAATTCTAAAGGGAGGTTTGATAATTTTTTTTTATAGGCATTAAATATTTTTTTTCTAATTTTTAAATTTTTTTCAATTTTCTTTAATTGGATAATTCCAATTGCAGAATTAATATCTATCATATTATATTTAAGGCCCACTTCTTTGACGTCATAATGATCAAATTTAGCTGAAAATTTAACAGAGTTTGGTAAATGTCTTTTCCAGGCATCTTTAGATAAGCCATGCAATCTTAATACTCTTATTTTTTCAGCAATTTTTTTTTTGTGTGTGATAATCATGCCACCTTCGCCTGTTGTTAAATTTTTTGTTGAATAAAAACTAAAACAACCTGTGTCTCCAAAATTACCTAAGTGTTTACCATTATATTTTGACTCTATGCTATGAGCACAATCCTCAATTAAAAATAGTTTATGCTTATTGACTATCTTTTTAATCTTTTTTATTTCACATGGAAGCCCTGCCAAATGTACTAAAATTATTGCTTTTGTTTTTTTTGTAATTTTCTTTAGTATTTTTTCTGGATCAATATTAAAAGTTTCTTTATTTATATCTGCTAAAACAGGCTTGCCACCAGCGAGTATTATGGAATTGATTGTCGATGCAAATGTCATTGGTGTAGTTATTACCTCATCACCTCTCTTTAAATTAAGGCATAATAATGATAAATGTAATGCCGCAGTACAAGAGTTTACCGATAAAGCAAATTTCGTCCGTTTATAAATTTTAAAATTGCGTTCAAATTTTTCCGTAATAGGCCCTGTTCCTATCCATTTTGAATTTATAACTTCTTTAACATATCTAATTTCTTCGGCACCAATGTTTGGTTTTCCAAAAATAATATTAGTTTTACGAATAGACATTAATCTTTTTAAAAATTATTTGTTTTTTGGTATTAATTTAATATTAAATACAATATTTTTATAGTATAGCAATTTTTAAATATAAACTAAATTTATCTCATGAAAATAAAAAAAGTTTCTGCATTTATTCAAGCAAGATTGAGATCTACAAGATTGCCTGGAAAAATTCTTAAAAAAATAGATGGCACAGAAGCGATAGTGTTTATGATCAATAGATTAAAAAAATGTAAAAAAATAGATGATATTATTATCTTAATACCTAAAAATAAATCTGATAACAAACTTTATGAATTTTTAATAAAAAAAGGTTATAATATTTTTAGAGGCTCTGAAAAAAATGTTTTAAAAAGATATTATGATTGTGCAAAAAAAAATAACAAAAAACATATCTTAAGATTAACATCTGATTGTCCATTTATCGATCCGGGTACAGTCGATAGTATAATTAACGTTTATCAAAAAGGAAATTATGATTATGTTTCTAATGTAATACATAGATCTTTTCCAGATGGAATGGATACAGAGGTCTTTAATTTCAAATCACTTGAATTTGCTAACAAGAATCTTCATAACATAGAAGATAAAGAGCATGTTACTAAGTATTTTTTAAGAAGTGAAAAAATTAGAAAAAAAAATTTTTCTTATAAAAAAGGAAATTATCAAAAAATTAGATTAACACTTGATGAAAAAGAAGATCTTATTTTATTTCAAAAGTTAGTAAAAAAACTAAAGACCGATTTTAGCTTATCAGACATAATTTCTTATTATAGTAGAAATAAAAATTTTTTTAATATAAATCAAAAACTTTCAACTGGAATACCATCACTAAAACTTAACTCAGGTCAATTGAAATGGATAGAAGCCAAAAAATATATTGCTGGTGGAAATATGCTTTTTTCTAAAAGACCAGATCGTTTTTTACCAGAAAGATGGCCAGGATATTTTAAGAAAGCAAAGGGTTGTCATGTTTATGACTTGGATAATAATAAATATACCGACATGACAATAATGGGAGTAGGGACAAACATTCTTGGATATGCAAATAAATTTGTAGATAATGCTGTATCAGAAAGAATTAAAAAGGGAAATATGACCACTTTAAATTGTACAGAAGAAGTAGATTTGGCAAAAAAATTAATTAACATGCATCCTTGGGCTGACAAAGTTAGATTTGCAAGATCTGGTGGTGAAGCAAATTCAATTGCAATTAGACTTGCAAGAGCATCAACAAAAAAACAAAATATTGCATTTTGTGGTTATCATGGTTGGCACGATTGGTATTTAGCGGCAAATTTAAAGAGTAAAAAAAACCTTGATAGCCATTTAATCGAAGGATTAAAAATTGGAGGTGTTAACAGAAATTTAAAAGGAACAATTTACCCTTTTAGATATAACGATTTTGAAAGCTTAAAAAAAATAATTGAGAACCATAATATAGGAATTATTAAAATGGAAGTAATAAGAGATGTTCTTCCAAAAAATAATTTTTTAAAAAAAGTCAGAAAATTATCTAACGAAAAAAAAATAATCTTGATTTTTGACGAATGCACCTCAGGATTCAGGGAATGCTTTGGAGGAATACACAAAAAATTTAGCGTTAATCCAGACATGTTGATGTTAGGTAAGGCTCTTGGAAATGGTTACCCAATTACTGCGGTTTTAGGAAATCGAAGAACCATGTCTTCAATAAATAAGACTTTTATAAGTAGCACATTTTGGACAGATAGTAGTGGACCTACTGCTGCAATGAAAACCTTAGAAATTATGGAAAAAAAAAAGAGTTGGATATATATCACTAAAC
>CACAIR010000029.1 GCA_902532565.1 uncultured Pelagibacteraceae bacterium
AGCAACAGTGGTTGGAGCAAAAAAAGTAAATCCAGATATGGATTATTTTCCACTATCTGTCAACTACCAGGAAAAATATTATGCAGGTGGAAAAATACCTGGTGGATATTTTAAAAGAGAAGCAAGGCCAACTGAAAGTGAAACATTAATCTCAAGATTAATTGATAGACCAATCAGACCTTTGTTTCCTGACGAATTTAAAAATGAGCTACAGTTGTTACCAACAGTCATTTCGTATGACAAAGAAAATCAACCAGATATTTTAGCTATAACAGCCTCATCTGCAGCACTAGCAATCTCGGGAATGCCGTTTAAGGGTCCCGTGGGAGCTTCAAGAGTAGGTTTTGTTGATGGTAAGTACATTCTTAATCCGTCAAAAGCTGAATTGGAAAATTCAAGTTTAGACTTAGTTGTAGCAGGTACAAAAGATGCTGTTCTAATGGTTGAATCTGAAGCAAACGGTTTGACTGAAGAAGAAATGTTAAATGCAGTTAAATTTGGTCACGAAGGATTTGTTCCAGTTATCAAGATGATAGAGGAACTTGCTAAAGAATGTCAAAAACCTGAATGGACTGTTGAGAAAAAAGATTTATCTAAAGTTAAGAAAAAACTTGAGGAAATGTTCACTGAAGATCTAAGGAAAGCTTTTGCAACAAGAGACAAGCAAGATAGGTCTAATCAAATTTCAGAAATAAGTGACAAAGCTAAAAAACTTTATGAAGAAGATGAAAATTACACTGATCTTGATGTAAACAGTCAATTAAAAAATCTTGAAAAATCAATTGTTAGAACAGATATCCTTAAAAACAAAAATAGAATTGATGGAAGGGGGCTATCTGATGTGAGGCCAATTTTATGTGAGGTTGGTGTTTTACCAAGAACTCATGGATCAGCTTTATTTACTAGAGGAGAAACTCAAGCTATTGTTGTTGCTACTCTTGGTACCTCTGATGATGAACAAAGGCTCGAAAGTTTAGATGGTCAACAAAGAGAAAGATTTATGCTTCATTACAATTTTCCTCCTTTTTCAGTTGGTGAAACGGGAAGAATTGGGACTGGCAGACGTGAAATTGGTCACGGTAAATTAGCATGGAGAGCAATTAATTCGTCATTGCCGTCAAAAGAAGCGTTTCCATATACTTTTAGAATAGTTTCAGAAATCACTGAGTCTAATGGGTCCTCTTCAATGGCAACAGTTTGTGGAACATCTTTAGCATTAATGGATGCTGGTGTGCCAATTAAAGAACCGGTAGCAGGTATTGCAATGGGTTTAATTAAAGAAGGAGATGATTTTAGTGTCTTATCAGATATTTTAGGTGATGAAGATCATCTGGGAGATATGGATTTTAAAGTTGCTGGAACTAAAGACGGAATTACCTCACTTCAAATGGATATCAAAATTACTGGTATTACATTTGAAATTATGGAAAAAGCATTAATCCAAGCAAAAGATGGAAGAGTTCATATATTAGGAGAAATGAATAAAGCTTTATCAGCTTCAAGAGAAAATGTCGGAAAACATACTCCAAAAATGGAACAAGTTAATGTTGATAAAAAAGACATTGCTGCTGTGATTGGAAAAGGTGGTGCAACTATAAGAGAAATTGTTGAAAAATCTGGAGCAAAAGTAGATGTGAACGATGAAGGAGTTGTGACTGTTGCTGCTCCTGATGAAGAAGCTAGGAACATTGCTTTGCAAATGATTAAAGATATTACTGCTAAAGCTGAACTTAATAAAATTTATTCAGGCAAAGTAATGAAGATTATGGAATTCGGTGCATTTGTAAATTTCTTAGGAAAGCAAGATGGATTAGTTCATATTTCTGAACTTGCAGATAAAAGAGTTGCCAAAGTCACTGACGTCGTTAAAGAAGGTGATGAAGTTAAAGTTAAGGTGATTGGTTTCGATAGAGGTAAAGTCAAGTTGTCAATTAAACAAGCAGTAGCATAAAATGACAACTCATCTAACAAGATTTAAACAAAGCTTACTAAAAAATAAATTTGGTAGATATTTACTAATTGGGAGTTTTACTTTCTTTTTAATTAAAGGTTTAGTTTGGTTGGGAATTTTTATTTTTTTGGGTTTAGGAATGCATAATTTTTTTTAATATGTCGATAAAATTGGATCTTTAATAAATTGTTTCACAATATTAATATTTAACAACAAGCTGTTAACTTAAATGTTATTTGGAACTCTTACGAATAGAAAAATATAAATTAAAATCCACCTCTCCAATTATCTTTATCTTCAAATTGATCTTTTTCTTTTTTAGAAGTGGGTCTAAATAAATAGATAATTACAAATATTATAGAAACTAGTATTATTAATAATTCCATAAACTAAAGTAAAATTAAGTAAAATTTTTAGGATCTGGCATTCCAACCTTGTTATAACCAGCATCTACGTAGTGAATTTCACCAGTAACACCATTTGCAAGTTCACTTAGAAGATATAATGCTGAATTTCCAACATCGTTAATATCTACGTTTCTTTTGAGAAAAGAATGGTCCTCATTCCATTTGTAAAGGAATTTTGCATCTCCAATAGCAGAAGCTGCTAATGTTTTGATAGGTCCTGCACTAATCGCATTCACTCTCACTCCTTTAGACCCTAAATCTCTAGCTAA
>CACAIR010000030.1 GCA_902532565.1 uncultured Pelagibacteraceae bacterium
TGAAAAAAATAAATATGTAAAAGTGCCAAATAAAGATCTAACGATAAAAAAAGATTTCTTTGCAGCTAAATTTCCTAATTATGAACTAGGTTTTCAAATAAATGAATTTGAGGGAAAAAAAAATCCAATTATGTCTATGTCAAAATATGATTATATAAACGATAAATTTTTAGATCATTATTTATGTGATGTAAAAGTTGCTGAAATTAATTAATAAATTTCGTTATAGTTTCGTTATAGTTTTGTAGCTTAGGTAAGCTAAGAATGATGCGTTTTTCGTAAAAGCTAAATTTAAAAAAGTAAGCAATGACTTAATAAGTATGTGAATCGTCTTAAAGGGGGTAGGGGTTACTTGGAATTTCAAGACCGGTGCTTTCAACCGCTCAGCCATCTCTCCGTTAGCAAGGTTTTATAAGTAAAATAATTTAATTCAACAAAAAACAGCATTTATTATTTTAAAAATTTTATTAAAATAACTAATGACTTGATTAATATATAAAAAGTTTTAATTTGTAAAAAGGTTTGAAATAGCATTAAGTTACTACGAATCTAATATTAATTTTTTTTAGTTACTAAACTTTTTTAATTTTGCACCCCAATAAGATTATTTTAATTTATGATTGATTGAATTATGAAAAAAGATTTATATCAGGGACTTTTATTAACATCTTTCGGATCTTTTTGGTGGGGATTTATTGGTGTGATATATTTTAAATATATTGAGTTTATAGGCTATATTGAAGTTATTATTCATCGCTGTGTTTGGACCACAGTAACATTAATCATTTCAACATTCTTTTTTTCAAAATGGAAAATATTTCTTTTTATTATTTCTAATAAAACGAATTTATTAGCATTATTTTTTTCTGGTTTATTAATATTTATAAATTGGGCAGTGTGGATTTATGCAATTTCTACTAATCGTATAATTGATGCTAGTTTTGGATATTTTATAATGCCGATTTTAAGTGTATTTCTTGGATATATATTTTTTAAAGAAGAATTAAATAGAAAAAGAATATTTGCTATCTCACTTGTATTATTATCTATTTTTATATTACTTTTTTTTAGTATTAAAACTTTACCATGGGTTGGTATTATTGTTGGAGTAAGTTGGGCATTTTATAATTTAATAAGAAAGAAAATAGATGTTGATACAGATATTGGTTTATTAGTTGAAAGTTTATTTATACTACCATTTGCATTAATTTCATTTTACTTTGTTTATACAAATGGTTTAAATGATTTTTCATTTAGTAATCCTGGATTATCGTTATTTATATTATTAGCAGGACCAATGACAGTAATCCCGTTATTTTTATATGTAAGAGGAGTAGAGTTGAGTGGTTTAGGTCCAGCGGGTATGATCTTTTATATCACTCCAACATTGCAATTTTTATTGGGTTACTTTTATTATGGGGAGGCTTTTTCTTCTATAAAATTAGTTAGTTTTATTTTAATTTGGATTGCAGTAATAATATATCTAAAAGATTTGTATGAAATTAATTAAACTTTTAATTTTTTTTTTATTGATAGGCTTAAAATCTGTAAATGCCTATGATGTTGTTGATTTTGAAAAATGGAAGTTAAATTTTAAAAAAATAGCTTTAAAAAATAATATTTCGGAGGAAACATTCAATTTAGCAATGGGAAATGTAAAATATTTACCAAAAGTAATTGAATATGATCGTTTTCAACCCGAGTTTTATGAAGATACAAAAACTTATATTGGAAAAAGAACTTCTAAACAAAAACAAAATAATGGAATTGATTTTTATAAAAAAAATAGAAAACTTATAAATTTAGTTGAAAATGAATTTGATATTGAAAAAGAGCTTTTGCTTGCTTTAATGGGTATAGAGACAAATTTTGGAAAATATGTAGGTAAAATGGATATACTTTCTTCTCTAGCAACTTTAAGTTATGACAAAAGAAGAACGGAATTTTTTACAAAAGAACTTATTACTTTATTAAAATTAATAGAATCAAATAAAATTGATTATGAAAGTTTATACGGTTCGTGGGCAGGTGCTTTTGGTTTTTTTCAATTTATGCCAAGCACAATTACAAATTATGCAATTGATTTTAATAAAGATAATAATATCAATCTCAAAGATAATGAAGATGCATACCCATCTGCAGCTAATTATCTTAAAAAAATTGGTTGGAAAAAAAACAAACCTTGTTTTTACCCAATAATATTAAATAAAAAAATTCCAAAAAAATATTTAAACATTTCTGCAAAAAAAATACATAATAAAAAAAAAGTTAGTTTTTTTAAGAAATATATAAAAAATTACACAGAATTAAATTTTTTAGACGACAATCAAGTTTCAGCAATTATAACACCTGATAAAGATATTATACCAGATGCAGAAAAACTTCATCCAGCGTATATTGTA
>CACAIR010000031.1 GCA_902532565.1 uncultured Pelagibacteraceae bacterium
TTGATAATATCCTTTGTAATTAGACATATAATTTTCTTTGTATCTCTGATCAGCATTCCATAATGTTGGAAATGTTCCAGGAGGCAAAGGAAGCTTCACTACTATATCTCCCATTTCATTTGGTTTGGCCAAGGACTGATCTGGTTTAATGATCTTTACATCATAACCAGGAACAGCTTTACAAGCTGAACCATATTTTGTTTTCATCATTTCGATACCAGTGCAATTAGAACTTATTGCCCAACTAGTCTCTGTTTGCCACCAATGATCAATCACTGGTACTTTAAGTAAATTTTCAGCCCACTTTATAGTATCTGGGTCTGCCCGCTCACCTGCAAGAAACAAACTTTCAAAGTTACTTAAATCATATTTTGAGAAAAATTTTCCCTCAGGATCTTCTTTTTTAATTGCTCTAAAAGCTGTAGGAGCTGTGAATAGAGATTTAACTTTATAATCTGAAATAATTTTCCAAAAGGCACCAGCATCTGGTGTTCCAACAGGCTTACCTTCAAATAGTACAGTAGTGCAACCTTTAAACAGTGGAGCATAGACAATATATGAGTGTCCAACAATCCAGCCAATATCACTTGCTGACCACCAAATATCATCAGTATCAATATTGTATATATTTTTCATAGTCCATTTTAGAGCAACTATATGACCACCAATGTCTCTTACTATGCCCTTTGGAGTTCCAGTAGTACCAGAGGTGTATAAGATATAAGCAAACTCATTAGAATTCATTTCTACACAATCTGTATCGCTAGCATTAGTTATTACTTCTTCCCAACTAACCTCTCTCGGCTCATTTAATTTTACTTCATGACCAGGTCTTTGAAATAAAATCATTTTTTCAATTTTGTGATTTGCTATTTTAATTGCTTCATCGACTAAAGGTTTGTATTCTACTGTTCTTCCAGGCTCAAAACCACATGAGGCAGTAACTAATAATTTTGCTTTACTGTCATCTATTCTACTTGCAAGCTCATTTGAAGCAAATCCTCCAAAAACAACAGAGTGAATTGCACCAATTCGTGCGCAAGCAAGCATTGCAATAACTGCCTCAGGTATCATTGGCATATAAATTATTACTCTATCACCTTTATGTGCTCCTTGGGCTCTAAGAGCTCCTGCAAATTTTGAAACTTTTAATTTTAATTCATCATAAGTAAATTTTTTCTTGTTACTTGTGATGGGACTGTCATAGATCAATGCAGTTTTTTGACCTCTTCCCTGATCAATGTGAATATCTAAAGCATTATAACATGTGTTAGTTATACCATCTTCATACCATTTAAAGAAAGGAGGGTTGGATTTATTTAATATTTTGGTTGGTTTTTTAAACCAAAAAATATTTTCTGATGCTTCTAGCCAAAATTTTTCAGGATTTTTTATAGAACTATCATAAATTTCTTGAAATTTATTTGACATAAAAATTTGATTCGATTTCCTTATTTTTTGTGGTTTTTAAATCACAAATTGTATTTAAATTTAAAAAACAAGTAAAATCAATGTAAATAAATGACATTTAAACCTTCAATTAAGTGTTTTAATTTGGTATTTAACCTCCAACTTTGGCTTAGGGAAGCTTAAGCCTAGTTTATATAAACTAAAAAGTAAAAACTAACTAAAGAGGGAGTTTTTTATGAAAAAACTTAAACTGTTTGCTCTTACAGCTGTTGCCCTAATGGGTATTACAACTGTAGCAAACGCTGCGACCGCTATGTTAGCTCAAGATGACTTTGTTGGAATATCTTTTTGGATAATTTCAATGGGTATGTTGGCTGCAACAGCTTTTTTCTTTATGGAAAGAAGCACTGTTAATCCAGCGTGGAAGACATCTGTAACAGTAGCAGGTCTAGTAACTGGTATTGCATTTATCCATTACATGTACATGAGAGATGTATGGGTAAGTACTGGTGATTCACCAACAGTATATAGATATATTGACTGGTTAATTACTGTGCCATTACAGATGATAGAATTCTATTTAATTCTAGTAGCTGTAAGAAAAGCAAACTCTGGAATTTTCTGGAGATTGTTAATTGGTTCATTAGTAATGTTGATCGGTGGATATTTAGGAGAAGCTGGATACATCAACGCTACACTTGGTTTTATAATCGGTATGGCAGGTTGGGTATACATTCTTTATGAAATATTCTCAGGTGAAGCTGGTAAAGCTGCTAATAAGAGTGGAAACAAAGCTCTTGTAACTGCATTTAGTGCGATGAGAATGATCGTAACAGTAGGTTGGGCAATTTACCCATTAGGTTATGTATTTGGTTACCTAACTGGTGGAGTAGATGCTAACACACTAAACGTAGTTTA
>CACAIR010000032.1 GCA_902532565.1 uncultured Pelagibacteraceae bacterium
TGATTTGATTTTTTTTTTCTAATTTTTCTAACATAGGAACTATACTTTGAAATTCACCAACACTTGCTCCATGAAACCATATCAATCTTCCTTTGTTGTTATTATCTTTGAAGAACCCAATTTTTTCTTTAAATCTATTTATATTCTCTTTTTTTATTAATAATCTTATTAAAATAATTATTGGTGATAATAATAATATTAGATTAATGAATATTCTGTAAAAAAAAATCATTAAGATCTTTTTAACTGTTTTTGGTAAAAATTTTTATAAGTTGCAGAAGTATTTATCAATTCATCATGTTTTCCATGATCTATAACTTTCCCTTGATCAATTACATAAATTACATCTGAATTTAAGATAGTTGAAAGTCTATGAGCAATTACAATTGTAGTCCTCCCCTTGGTAAGGAAATTTATTGCTTTTTGTATTTTGCTCTCTGTATCAGAGTCGAGAGAAGATGTTGCTTCATCTAATAGTATTATCGGACTTTTCTTTAATATAGCTCTAGCAATAGATAACCTTTGTTTTTCACCACCAGATAGTCTGATACCATTTTCGCCAATTAGAGTGTCATATTTGTTTGGTAATTTTTCAATAAATTCACTTGCAAAAGAATATTTAGCTGCCTCCTTAACTTCGTTTAAAGATGCATCTTTATTTGCGTAAGCAATGTTGTTAAAGATAGTATCATCAAATAAAGTTGTATCTTGGCTAACTAAAGAAATATTTTTCCTTAATGAATAAATCGAAGATTCGTATATTGATTGATTATCTATTTTAATATTTCCTGACTCAGGATCATAAAATCTAGGAATTAGATTTAATATAGTAGATTTACCAGCACCACTATGTCCAACTAATGCTGTCATTTTTTTTCCTGGGATTTTTAGGTTTAGTGATTTTAAAATTATAGAGTCTTTTTTAACGTAACTAAAATTTATTTCATCAAAAGTAATTTCTCCATTATCAATTTTTAATTCTTTAAAGTTTTCTATATCTCTAACTTCAGGAATATAATCAATTATAGGTAATACATTTTTAGCCCCAACCAAACCTTGCTGTATAGCAATATTTAATGTAGCCAAAGATCTCACTGGTTGGTAAGCTAACATCATGGCTGCTAAAAATGAAAAAAAATTGCTTACTTCTAATTCATTTTTAGAAATTAATATTGCAGATATATAAATCAGTAATGCTATCATGACCCCAGTAAGTATCTCCATTATTGGGGATGCTCTCACAAATACCACTGTTATTTTTCTTGAAGTCTCTTTGGCATTTTCAATGAACCCAAGAGCTCTTTTTTTTTCAAAATTTTCTTTTTGAAAAATTTTTGCAATTTTATGATTTTTTAAAATTTCCATGAAGTATGAATTAAGAATACCAGCATGTTTCATTTGTTGCATAGTTACTTTTCCAATTCTTTTACCTAAAGTTTTTGCTGCTAATGAGGCTATAGGTATCATTATTATTGCAAATAATGATAGTTTCCAATTTTGATAAAACATGACAGATAATAATCCGATTAGAGTAAGCGAGTCTTTAAAAAAATTAAGAATCACAGTACTCACAAGATTTGTAATCATGCCAATATCATTTGTAAGATTAGTTATAAATTTTCCAGAATGTTTGCTTTCAATTAATTTAGTGTCTGCGTTTAGTAATGAGTTAAATGCATCAATCTGAATATCTCTAGTAACATCAACTGATACACCAATCATAATCACTTTAGCTAAATATAAAGATGCACCTTTAACTACAAATGCTAAAATAATAAGACCTGGTATGACCAAAATTAAATTTTTTTTCTGTTCAATAAATAATTGTTTGATAGCTGGGTCTAATAGGTAAGCTACAGAAGAAGTGCTTACAGCTAATAGTATTGTAAAAAAAACTGCTAGAATAATTTTTTTTACATATTTTTTTGTATAGTCATTATATAATCTTTTTAAAATTTGAATGTTATCTGTCATTTATATTTTACCAATAAGCAAACTTATAAAAACTAAAAAACCAAAAAAATTGTTTGATTTAAATACTTCCAAACATTTGTTACTATTTTTTATATCAATCCTTTTAAGTTGAAAAAAAATCATTTGTAATATTGTTAATAAGAACACAAAATAAAAAAAATTATTTAACTCTAAATAAATTCCTACAATTAAAAGACTTATTAAAAAAGTAAAATAGCATAAAGTAATAAATTTTATTGGATTATCCTTAAATTTTATTGATGTTGATTTTAATCCAATAATTTCATCAT
>CACAIR010000033.1 GCA_902532565.1 uncultured Pelagibacteraceae bacterium
AAATTATTAATTACTCCTTCGAAGGTTTTCTTATGTGAATATTTTTCATATCCGTCATCATAGGAAAATTTGATTTCTTCATCATCAGAACCATAAAGTATAACGTCTTTAATTTTCTTTGGGAGTTTATTCCATTTATCGTCAAGAGAAAAATTATAATGTTTTGCTAGTGACGATAAAGTTTGTGCATAATATAGCGTTGTAGTTTTAGCCCACGGCTCGATTGCTCCATCAGAAATACTTTTTTTTTCATTTGGAACTACTAAGTTAGGATCAACATTTAATTTAATTCCAATACCCTCACATTCTTCACAAGCACCAAAAGGACTATTAAAAGAAAACAATCTTGGTTCAATTTCTTCAATTGTAAAACCACTTTCCGGACACGCAAATTTTGTAGAAAAAATTAATTTTTCAATTTTTCTAAACTTCTTTGGTAATGTTTCATCTTCAAATTCAACAAAAACTAAACCATTTGCTAAATTAATAGATGTTTCAATACCTTCAGCTAATCGATTCCCTAAAGATGAATTTAGTACGATTCTATCAACTAAAATTGAAATATCATGTTTAACTTTTTTGTTAAGTTCTGGAACATTTTCTATATCATATAAGATGTCATCAACTTTTATTTTTCTAAACCCTCTTTTTTTAAAATTTAATATTTCTTTTCTATATTCACCTTTTCTACCTCTAACAATTGGAGCATATAAATAGATAGTAGCTTTTTTTGGTAGACCTTTAATTTTATCAACGATTTGTGTCACAGTTTGTGAAGAAATTGGTTTGCCAGTAAATGGCGAGTAAGGTATGCCAGCTCTAGCATACAAGACTCTCATATAATCATAAATCTCAGTAACAGTAGCAACTGTAGATCTTGGATTTTTTGAAGTATTTTTTTGTTCAATTGATATAGCTGGGCTAAGACCCTCTATTAAATCGACATTTGGTTTTTTCATTTTATCAAGAAATTGTCTTGCATATGCTGATAAACTTTCAACATATCTTCTTTGTCCCTCTGCATAAACAGTGTCAAAAGCCAATGAAGATTTTCCTGAACCTGATAACCCAGTTATGACTATAAATTTATCCTTCGGTATCTCTAGAGAAATATTTTTTAAATTATGCTCTTTAGCACCCTTAATAACTATCTTTTTGATCATAAATTTTCTTGCTATAGATTAATATAATTAATATTCAGAGCATTATGTGGTATAAATATAAATTAATTAACATTCAAATTTTAAAATATTATGGCTGGAAGTTTAAATAAAGTACTTTTAATTGGTCGATTAGGCGCAGACCCTGAAATTAAACAAATGGTAAATGGTAAAAGTGTTGCACGTCTTAGCCTTGCAACAAGTCAATCCTGGAAAGATAAAAACACCGGTGAAAAAAAAGAAAAAACTGAATGGCACCGTATAGTTGTATTTAATGAAGGGTTAGTAAATGTAGTTCAACAATATTTAAAAAAAGGTGCTCAAATTTATATTGATGGACAACTTACCACCAGAAAATGGAAAGACGAACAATCAGGACAGGATAAATATTCAACTGAAATAGTTATTCAAGGTTATAATTCCTCACTAACTATGTTAGGAAGTGGAAATTCAGGAGGTGGAATACAATATGATGATAACCAACCATCAAGTTCACCTGACGATAATTCCAAATTATCAAATGACTTGGATGATGAAATTCCATTTTAATTTTCATGGAAAAAACTGAAATACTAAAAAATAAAAATATTAAACTCATTTCAATGCACGATGAAATGAGCTCATCGTATTTATCATATGCAATGAGCGTAATTGTTAGTAGAGCACTTCCTGATATCAGAGATGGTCTTAAACCAGTACATAGAAGAATATTATATGCAATGTACAAAGGTGGCTATGACTGGTCAAAACAATTTAGAAAATCTGCAAGAATAGTAGGAGATGTTATTGGTAAATATCATCCACATGGTGATCAATCAGTTTATGATGCACTAGTTAGAATGGTTCAAGATTTTTCAATGAGTCTTCCATTAGTAGATGGTCAGGGTAATTTTGGTTCTATAGATGGAGATCCTGCCGCAGCAATGAGATATACTGAAACAAGACTATCAAAAGTTTCTCAATATCTAATAGATGATATAGAAAAAAATACTGTAGAATTTAAAAGTAACTATGATGAAACAGAAAAAGAACCAACTGTTTTACCATCACAATATCCAAATTTACT